>NZ_JPMI01000166.1 GCF_000733295.1 Archangium violaceum Cb vi76
ACTGAGCGGGGTGGTGACGGTGGCCTCGAGTTCTAACTACGCACTGGCGGTGCGCTCTGACGGAACCGTGTGGGCCTGGGGCTACAACGCCGAGGGACAGTTGGGGGATGGGACCCGGATCAACCGCTTGTTGCCGGTGCAGGTGCAAGGACTGAGTGGAGTGGTGGCGGTGGCCTCGGGTTCTGCCCACTCGATGGCGTTGCGCTTCGATGGGACCGTGTGGGCCTGGGGCTCCAACTCCTTCGGCCAACTGGGGGATGGGACCCGGAGCAGCCGCTTGTTGCCGGTACAGGTGCAAGGGCTGAGCGGGGTCGTGGCCGTGAAACTGGGCCTCCTCCACTCGTTGGCAGTGCGCTCCGACGGCACCCTATGGGCTTGGGGCTCCAACGGCATTGGTCGGTTGGGCGATGGCACCACGACCACCCGCTTCTTGCCAGTGCAAGTGCAGGGTCTGAGCGGGGTGGTATCCGTCGCCGCCGGTTACGCCTTCTCGATGGCGGTGCGCTCCGATGGAACCGTATGGACCTGGGGCATGAATTCCCTGAGCCAGCTGGGGGATGGGACCACGAGCACCCGTCTCTTGCCGGTGCAGGCGCTAGGAGTGAGTGGGGTCGTGGCCGTGGCCGCAGGCTTCTGGCACTCGCTGGCCATGCGCTCGGATGGCACTATGTGGGGCTGGGGCTCCAACGAGTTTGGCCAGTTGGGGACTGGTACAACGGTCCTCCGGAGCCCGTTGGTTCAAGTGGCGGATATGGCGGGGGTCGTGAGCATCGCTGGTAGCGAGACGTATTCGATGGCGGTGCGCTCCGATGGCACTTTGTGGGCCTGGGGCGACAGCTCCTACGGCCAGCTAGGCTTTGGCTCGCTTTCCAACGCGGATACGCCCATTCGCTCCTTGCTGTATTGAACCGCTCTTCCCGCCGGTCCTCATGCAACCTTGACATGCAACCCGCAGGTTGCATATTGATAGGGATAGATGGACATGGACATCGTGTTCAAGGCGCTCGCGGACTCGAGCCGCCGGCAGCTCCTGGATCTGCTGTACCAGGAGAACGGGCGGACGCTCGGCGAGCTCTGCGAGCACCTGGACATGTCGCGTCAGGCGGTCACCAAGCACCTGGCCGTGCTCGAGGAGGCCAACCTCGTCGCCGTGGTGTGGCGGGGCCGAGAGAAGCTGCACTACCTGAATCCCGTGCCGCTGCAGGACATCTACGAGCGGTGGATCGGGAAGTTCGAGCGTCAGCGCCTGCACGCGCTGCACACGCTCAAGACAAGGCTGGAAGAAGATGACGAGTCCTAAGCCGCAGTTCGTCTACGTCACGTACATCCAGACGACGCCGGAGAAGGTCTGGGCCGCCCTTCAGGACCCCGAGATGACCCGGCAGTTCTGGGGCCTGCACAAGAACGTCTCGGACTGGAAGCCCGGCTCCCGCTGGACGCATCAGGACTACGAAACCCACGAGGTGCGCGTCACCGGCCAGGTGCTCGAGGCCGAGCCGCCGAAGAAGCTCGTCCTCACCTGGGGCTGGCCCGAGGGACGTCCTGGGGCCGAGCCTCCCTCCAGGGTCACCTTCCTCATCGAGCCCTTCATGGGCTCGGTGCGCCTGACCGTGACGCACGATGAGCTCGTCGAGGGCGGCGCGATGATGAAGGGCATCTCGCAGGGCTGGCCGCCCATCCTCTCGAGCCTCAAGTCGCTGCTCGAGACCGGCCAGCCGCTCGCCATGACGACGAAGCGCTGGGGTCGCTAAGCCATCAGAAGAAAGTCCGTACAGGGGTCTGCTCTCAGCTCGAGAGCAGGAGGGACCCCTCCGGGCACGGTCTCGCCAGACTTGTCCGACAGTTGGACAAGTTCGTGAAGAGCGCGCCCGGCAGGCGCGGACGGTGAGGGGCACCGCCGCGCGGGATGGACCTGGAGACCGTTCAACGCAGGAGCGAGCGGCCGGCTGCCAGGTATTGGTGGGCGGCCTTCGTGTCCACGCGCAGGATATCGTTGATGTCTTCGTTGGCCCGCTCGGACTCGTCCATGGCATCCCACTCTTCGCGGTCGAGCACCTCCGCGAGCAGCAGCGTGGTCAGCGGCGCCTGGGTGGAGGGTCTCGAGGGCTTGTCCGGCGCCATCACATAGCCAGAGGTGTGCTGGGCCTGCTGATGACGGGGATGGGCCAGGGTGACCCAGGTGGGCGTTCCGGACGCGAGCAGCCGGGCGCGAAGGTCGCCGCCGACCACGAATTGTGAGTCGGCCGGCGCGGTGATGACGACTTCCTCCACGAGCAACGACCCGGTCACCACCAGGTCGAAGCCCCACGACACCATCAGGTTGTGGCAGCGCAAATCACCCAGTACGATCAGTGCGCCGTTGTCGTGACGGCCGGTCCGCACCAGCACGTTGGCTTGGGTCGTCAGGGAGCCGTCCACCACCAGATAGGGCTGCTCCGGCTGCCACACTGGCGTGTCGAGGGCCGGCGGCGGTCGCAGGGCCCAGTCTACGTCGATGGTCAGCAACTCGCGTGCCGCGCTGGTCGCGAGGTTGGGATGGGCGGCATGCAGCGTTTCGAGCGCGTGATGGGCTGGACCCTTCATGGTCTCACGAGAGGGCACGGCAAGACCTCCGGCGTTGGCGGCGGGTCAGTGCGCTCAAGGTGCTCAGGCCCAGCAGCAACCATGAGGCATCCCCTCCCGTGGCCGAGCAGCCACTGCCCAGCAGGGCGAGGTCCGCGCCGGTGACGCGGAAGCTCCGCGTGGCTGGGGTCTCGTCCACGTTGCCCGCGGCATCCCGGGCTCGCACCTGCAGGGTGTATGCCCCCTCGGCCAACGAGCTGAACGTGGCAGGCGATGGGCACGAGGTGAAGCCCGCGTCGTTCAGATTGCACTCGTAGGTGACGTCCGGCTCCGTCGCGCTGAACTCGAACGTCGCGGTGGTCTGCCGGGTGTAGCCCGAGGGGCCGGAGACGATGCTGGTGTCCGGTGGAGTGGTGTCCACCGTGAAGGTGTTGACTGCACTCCGGAGGCTGCGCACCGCCAGCACCTCCGAGACGGCCTGCACGGTATGCGGGCCATCGGACAGGTCCGTGGTCGGAGTGAAGGTGTAGTTGCCGCTGGCGTCGGACGTCACCCTGCCGGCCTCGTTGCCATCGATGTAGAGGATGACTTCGATCGCCGCCCCTGCGGGCAGGGCCTGGCCGGTGATGGGGGGACGGCGGTTGCTGGTGACGCTGCCGTTGGGCGGCGTGATGATCGTGGGGGGCTCGGGCACGACGAAGCCGCTCAGCCGCACGTCGGAGGTCCCGTTGGTACCCGGCTGGGCTCCGTAGGCGGGTTCCGAGGACTCCTGCTGGACGCCGGACGCGGAGCCAGTGGCGATGATGGGACAGGTGCCTCCCGCTGCCTGGAACAGCACTCGCCCACCCGCACCACCGCCGCCAGGGCCCACCCGGATGGCATTCACGTTCCCACCGAGGCCGCCCGTGACGGAGAGCGCCGCGCAATCGGCCGTCCTGACGAAGCGCAGGTAGATGGAGCCACCCGCGCCACCTCCACTGCCTCCATCCGAGGCCGCGGCGCTGGCCAGACCACCCGAGGCGGTGAGGGTGCCCGAGCCCGTGAGCTGACCGGCCCGGATGAAGATGGCGCCGCCTCCGCGCCCTCCGGGCACGCCCGTGCCGTCGGAGCCATGACCGGCCCCGCCGCCACCGCCGAAGGTGAATTGGGTCAGGGCAGGGTAGGTGAGTGCCGTGCCTCCCAGCCCGCCCACGTCCCGTCCACCGGTGTCTTCCGAGCGCCCGCCCTGGCCTCCTGCTCCTCCATGGCCACCGCCGCCACCGCCCGACTTGAAGCAGACTCCGCCGCCCGCGCCATTGGCCACGTTGCCACGCCCGGTCTGGGTGTCGCCGTAGCGCGTATTGGCAATGCCCTCGCCCTTTTGCGCGCCCGAGGGCGCCGGTTGCTCCAGTGCCGACAGTCCCGAGCAGCCCGTGGCCCCGGTGGTATCATTCACATACTGGCCCCCACGAAACCCGAGGGCGCTGGCGTTGATCTGCCCGCCGTTGGTCACGGTGCCATCGGCCAGGAACGCGACGATGCCTCCGGTGCTTCCATCCCAGGGCGGAGCCGTGATGCTCCGGCCCGCGGCGATGGTGACGTTGGTGTACTCGGGCACCCGGATGACCTGCGTCACGTTCGCCGCGTACTCGTGGACGAGCGGCGCCGTCAGCTCCAGCGTCGTCGGTGTTACCGAGTCCACCCGCGCGAGCTCCCAGCGGCCCACCGGACGGGTGCTGAGGTCCACCGCATCGGGCGCCCCCGAGGCGGGCACCGGTGTGATGCCCGTCGTCTGGTGCACCAGCACCAGGTCATCCGCCGCGAAGCAGGAGGCCTCCCCAGAACACGCTCCGATGGGGATGGAGGTGCTGCCCACCACCAGCGCGGCCGTCACGGGCGCATAGCTGTTGATGACGGTGTTGGGCCCCGCCACCACGAGCGGTCCGTTGTGCCCGTCGCCCACCCCGAACGTGTCGGCCTCCGCCAGCGCCGCACTCGAGCCGAGGGCCAGCACGCACAGCGCGGCCGAGAGCCATGTCTTCATGAATGGAGTCTTCATTCGTTCCCGGGGGTGACGATGGTGAACGCCACGCGGCGGTTGGCCGCGCGGCCCTTGGCGGTCTTGTTGGTCATCAGGGGCCGATCCGGCCCGAAGCCCTGCGCCTCCAGGCGCGAGGCCTCCACGCCCTTCTTCACGAGGTAGTCCTTCACCGACTGGGCCCGTGCCAGCGACAGCCTGCGGTTGGCGTCCGGGTTACCGACGTTGTCGGAGTGGCCCTCGATGTTGATCTTCTCGATCTCCGGGTGCTGGTTGATGACCCAGGCGAGCTGGTCCAGCATCCGGAAGGAGCGCTTCTGGATGATGGCCTTGCCGGTGGCGAAGAACACCGCCTGTTTGATCTCCAGGCTGCCCTTCTGGATGGCCACGAGCTGCTCGTCCTTGGCCGGGCAGCCATGGTTGGCGGCCTCGCCCTTCTCCTTGGGGCAGTTGTCCAGGTGGTCCGCCACGCTGTCGCCATCGCCGTCCCGTGCCGGGCAACCGCGCAGCTCCACCAGTCCCGCCTCGGTGGGGCAGTTGTCCCGGTCATCCACCACGCCGTCCCCATCCGTGTCCTTCACCGGGCAGCCCTGACGCGCGGCCGGGCCCGCCTCGCGGGGGCACTTGTCCACGGCGTCCAGGACGCCATCTCCATCCCGGTCCTTCGTCGGGCAGCCCCCGTTGTCGGCCGAGCCCGCGTCCTGGGGGCACTTGTCCGCCGAGTCCGGGATGCCATCTCCGTCCGAGTCCTTCCCCTTCACCACGTCCGCGCAGCCCTGGTTCTCGGCCGGGCCCGCCTCGTTGGGGCACCGGTCCGCCGAGTCCACGATGCCATCCCCATCCGTGTCCTTCACCGGGCAGCCCTGGCTCGCGGCCGGGCCCGCCTCGTTGGGGCACTTGTCCTGGTCATTGCTCACGCCGTCGCCGTCATCATCCCGCGCGGTGAGGGGCTCCTCGGTCTCGGTGCCTCCCAGCGCCACGCCGAGCAGCACGCGGAACGCCGGGGTGCCCGGCGTGTCTCCGAAGCCGGGTCCTCCCAGCGCGTAGACCTCGCCCAGTTTCCCCAGCGGCATCCGGAGGCCGGCGAGCAGCTCCAGCGAGCCCGGCTGGCGGGTGAGGGGCACGGTGCCCCGCACGTTGAGCTCTCCGCGCAGCCCGCTGCCCGTGGTGGCCAGCACCGCGCCCAGGCGCACCTCGTTGCCCACCTCGTCCTGGACGTTCTCGTCCGCGATGAGCGTGGCGGTGGGCCGCACCAGCACGCCCGCCTCCACACCGGCGCGCAGAAGGCCGAAGCGCCGGCCCGCCATCACCTTCGGCGAGAAGCGGAAGGTGGAGTCGCGCGCGAGTGCCTCCGCGCTGCCCACGGGAAGGCCCACGCCCAGCTCGACGGCCAGGTCCAACGGGTTCTCCCGCCGCTGCGAGAGCAGTCCCACCCGCACGTACGCCGAGGGCGTGGACAGTCCCGTCGTCGCCGGCGCCGCGAGGCCCTGGGCGCCGAGGTCATCCCCGCTCTGCCACACCACCATGGGCAACTGGGCGCCGAGCTCCAGCCACCGCAGCGGGGCCCAGGCCGCCAGCAGGTGCGCCGTGGCCCGGTGCCCCACCAGCGCGCCCACGGGGCTGCCGTCCGCGTACAACACCAGTGGATCCTTCTCGTAATGCCCCAGCAGCGAGAGGCGGAAGCCGCCCGCGGGCAGCAGCTCACCGGTTCCCATCACCAGCGAGCCCCGGGCATTGGGGTTCAACTCCAGACGCTCCAGCTCGAACGCCGGCACGCTCGCGGGCTGGGCGAGCGCGGCCGAGGCCAGCAACAAGGTTGCGACGGCGGATAGACGCACGTGGCTCATGCTCCCTCCGTATCAACTTCTTGTAGCCCGCTGGCAATGAAACGTCGCCCGCCGCGTCTCCGGGCCCGGAGGTGCCTGCTCAGAACTTCACGCCGACAGAGGAGCGCAGTTGCGTGTCAAACCGCGACACTGTAGCGGGCGGGGCCGCGTCGTACGTGAGGACGAAGCCCATGCTGAAGATGAACCGTTCGTTGGGCTCCACCGTCAACAGGGTCTCGTTGAGCACCCGCACGTCCGACCACTGCGTCAGCCGTGGCTGCACGTACAGCGTCTCCACGAGATTCATGTTCTTCATCAATTCCACCCGGCCCATCACGTAGCTGCTCAGCCGGGGATCCAACCGCTCCTGGCCCGCGTCGGGCTCGCCGTCGTTGCGCAGTTGCTCGTACTCCAGCATCCCCGCCACGCCGAGGATGAGCGACGCCGCCTCCGTGCTCCACAGCGTGAAGCGCGGCCCCGCGCCCACCAGCCCCCGCAGCCGCAGCCGCCGGAAGGCATCCAGCTCGTGCTGGAGGAACGTCTCTCCCGCCAGCCACTGCGTGAAGCGGTAGCGGTAGCGCGCGTGCTCCAGGAACCGGCTGGTGATGAGCGTGTCCTGGGCATGGCCGTACTCGCCCCGCACCACGCCCAGCAGCGTGTGCTTCTCCGTGCGCCACTGGCCCAGCACCGCCCCGCGCACCACCACCATCTCATTGCTGCCCGTGCGCCAGTCCAGCGACAGCTCCGCGCCCCCCGAGACCCCCATGGGCGACGCCGCCTCGTCGAAGAGTGCCTGCACGTTGACGATCTGCGCCGCCGCCTCCACGGAGGTCAGCAGCACCAGCACGAGCAGCCACGGGCCCACCGGCCCGCTCCGCGCCCGGCGCCCGCTCGCCAGCCTGGGGACCAGGGAAATGAAGTCTTCCATCGTTTATTTTGAACTCAAACTAGTTTAAGGGACAAGGGATGCTTCGAAACCTCGTCCTCACGCTGCTGCTCCTGTTGGCGCCGTCCACCGGGCTCGCGCTCGGCTCCGCTCTCAACGAGGGGTTGGGGGAGCCTCCGGTGGAGGTGGATCGCCGCACCCCGGCGGCCACGGTGGCGGGCTTCCTGGAGGCGACGCATGCGCGGGACAGCGCCCGCATGCCGCACTACCTGTGGCTGTCGCACCTGCCCAAGGAGAAGCAGCGGGAGGCGGGAGAGCGGCTCGCGCTGCGGTTGATGTTCGTGCTGGACCGCACGCTGTGGTTCGACTTCTCGCGCCTCAGCCACGAGCCGCAGGGGGACGCGGCGGACGCGCTCCATGACACGCTGGGGCGGGTGGCGCTCGGCCGGGGCGAGCGGGAGATCCGGTTGCGCAAGGTGAGCGGACCGGGGGGCGAGCCCGTCTGGGTCTTCAGCGAGGACACGGTGCGGGCCATCGACGCGCTCTTCGAGGAGCACGGCTCGCGGTTGCAGGAGTCGCTCCCGGCCTTCCTGCTCATGCGTCCGTTCTGGGTGCTGGAGGTGTGGCAGTGGCTGGGGCTCGTGCTGGGGGTGGTGGTGGCGGCGGCGGCGAGCCGGCTGCTGGAGAAGCTGGGCCTGCGGGTGGGCGCGCGTGCCATGCGACTGACGAGCTCCGGCTGGGATGATCAGGTGTTCGCGGCGGGCGAGGGCCCGCTGCGCCTCACCCTGCTGGCGGTGATGGCCGCGCTGGGCTCGCGGGTGCTGTTGCTGCCCCCGCCGGCGCAGCACGCGGTGGATCTGGCGGCCCGCTCGTTGGCCATCGTGTCGATGGCGTGGTTCATCCTGCGCTTCCTCAAGCTGTCCGCGCACTTCCTCGAGCAGAAGGTGGTCAGCAACTCCGGCGCGGACGTGGGGCGGGTGAGGGGGCTGCGCACCCAGCTCGTGGTGATGCGCCGTATCATCGAGGCGGCCACGTATTTCATCGCCATCTCGCTGCTGCTGTTGCAGTTCGAGGCGGTGCGCAACGTGGGCGTGTCGCTGCTGGCGTCGGCCGGTCTCGCGGGCCTCGTCATCGGCCTGGCGGCGCAGAAGTCCATCTCCACGCTGCTGGCGGGCATCCAGCTCTCCATCACCCAGCCGGTGCGCATCGGCGACACCGTGATTGTCGAGAACGAGTGGGGGTGGATCGAGGAAATCACCCTCACCTACGTGGTGGTGAAGGTGTGGGACCTGCGGCGGCTGGTGGTGCCGATGAGCCACTTCCTCGACAAGCCCTTCCAGAACTGGAGCAAGGTGTCGCCGGAGATTCTCGGCACGGTGGAGCTGTACGCGGACTACAAGACGGACGTGGCCGCGGTGCGGGTCGAGCTGGTGCGCATCCTCCAGAACGAGGGCCGTGAGCTGTGGGACGGCAAGGCGCAGGGCGTGCAGGTGACGGCGTGCAGCGAGCGGGCGATGACGCTGCGCGCGCTGGTGAGCGCCGCGGACGCGGGCAAGCAGTGGGATCTGCGCTGTCTGGTGCGCGAGAAGCTCATCGCCTTCCTGCAGCGCCAGCCGCATGGTGTGCCGATGCTGCGGACCGAGGCCACTCTCACCCCGGATTCGGCCATGCCGCTGGTGGGGCCGCTGCCCGCGGGGAAGCCCGGGGAGAACGTGGTGGTGCCGCCAGGCAAGCGGGCCGGGTAGCTCCCCGAGGGTTGCCCCGAGCCGCCGCTCCTCGCGGTATGACTCGGGGACCGCCCGCGTACGGGGTGGGGAGGGCGTTGCGTGTTCGAGCTCGAACAGGTGTCCAAGCGATTCGCAGGCACACAGGCGCTGCAGCCGTTGGACCTGCACGTGCCCGAAGGGCGCACCACCGTCCTGCTCGGCCCGAGTGGCTGTGGCAAGTCCACGCTCCTGCGCTTGATGAACGGGTTGCTCCGGCCCGACACCGGCCGCGTCCTCTTCCGGGGACAGCCCCTGCGCGACGAGGAGTTGCTCACCGTCCGCCAGCGGATGGGCTACGCGCTCCAGGGCGGTGGCCTCTTCCCTCATCTCACCGCCGAGGGCAATGCCACCCTCATGGCCCGCTACCTGAAGTGGTCCTCGGAGCGCGTCCACGCCCGGCTGCGCGAGCTCGTCGAGCTCACCCGGTTTCCGCCGGACGCCCTCGGCCGCTACCCCGGCCAGCTCTCCGGGGGACAGCGCCAGCGCGTCAGCCTCATGCGTGCGTTGATGCTCGACCCGGATGTGCTCCTGCTCGACGAGCCGCTCGGCGCGTTGGACCCGATGATCCGCTACGAGTTGCAGGGAGACCTGCGCGACATCTTCTCCCGGCTCGGCAAGACGGTGGTGCTCGTCACCCATGACCTCGGGGAGGGCGCCTTCCTCGGCGACCAGGTGGTGCTGATGCGCGAGGGACGCATCGTCCAGCAGGGCCCGCTCGCCGAGCTGGAGCGTGCTCCCGCGGATCCCTTCGTCACCCGCTTCTTCCAGGCGCAGCGTCTTCCTGTCTCGGGTGGCCACGCATGAGGGCGCTCATCATCGGGGTCTGGCTCGTGCTCGCCGCGTGCTCCGGTGCGCCTTCGGAGGAGGCTCCCGTGCGCGTGGGCTCCAAGAAGTTCACCGAGTCCGTCATCCTCGGCGACATGGTGACGCAGTTGGCGCGGAGCACCGGCGCGCGGGCCGAGCACCGGCGCGAGCTCGGTGGCACCCAGGTGCTCTGGCAGGCCCTGCGGCGCGGGGAGATCGACGTCTACCCGGAGTACACGGGCACCCTGCGTCAGGAGATCTTCGCCGGCCGCGCCCTGCCCGATGACGAGTCCTTGCGCCAGGCGCTCGCCGCCGAGGGCCTGCGCATGAGCGCGCCCCTGGGTTTCAACGACACCTATGCGCTGGGCATGAAGGAGGCCGAGGCCGAGCGGCTGGGCATCCGGACACTGTCGGACCTGCGCGAGCACCCGGAGCTGCGCTTCGGTTTCAGCAACGAGTTCATGGACCGTGGCGACGGCTGGCCCGCCCTGCGCGCCCGCTACGCGCTGCCCCAGCGGGACGTGCGGGGGCTCGACCACGACCTGGCCTACCGGGGCCTGGAGAGTGGGGCCATCCAGGTGACGGACCTGTACTCCACGGATGCGGAGATCGCGTACTACGGCCTGCGTGTCCTCGAGGATGATCTGCGCCACTTCCCCACGTACGACGCGGTGCTGCTCTACCGGGAAGACCTGGGCGGGCGGGCCCCGGAGGTGGTGTCGGCGCTCGGGCGGCTGGAGGGCCGCATCTCGGAGCCGGAGATGGTGGAGCTCAACGCGCGGGCGAAGCTCCAGCGGGTGCCCGAGCGTCAGGTCGCGGCCGCGTTCCTGGAGCGCGAGCTGGGGCTCACGGTGACGGTGCGCGGCGACAGCATGGGGGCGAGCCTGTGGCGCCACACGCGCGAGCACCTGTTCCTCGTGGGGCTGTCCCTGCTGGCGGCCATCGCCGTGGCGGTGCCGCTGGGCGTGCTGGTGGCGCGCCGGCCGAGGCTGGGACAGGGCGTGCTCGCGCTGGCCGGCATCATCCAGACGGTGCCCTCGCTGGCGCTGCTGGTGTTCATGATTCCGCTGCTCGGCATTGGCGCGCGGCCCGCCATCGTGGCGCTGTTCCTCTACAGCCTGCTGCCCATCCTGCGGAACACCGCGGCCGGGCTCACCGGGATCGCTCCCGAGGTTCGCGAGTCCGCCGAGGCGCTCGGGTTGCCGCCCGGTGCACGGCTGCGGCTGGTGGAGCTGCCCATGGCCGCGCCGTCGATCCTCGCGGGCATCCAGACGTCCGCCGTCATCAACGTGGGCACCGCCACGCTGGGGGCCCTCATCGGCGCCGGGGGCTATGGACAGCCCATCCTCACCGGCATCCGGTTGGATGACACCTCACTCATCCTCCAGGGGGCCGTGCCCGCCGCCGTGCTCGCGTTGCTCGTCAGCGGCCTGTTCGAGCTCGTCGAGCGGCTCGTGGTGCCCCGGGGGTTGCGGCTTTAAAACGTGGCTACGACCCCTCGCCCTCCGGGAGAGGGTCAGGGTGAGGGTGCCACGAATCTCGGGTTGAACCCCCTGTCCACAATGTGGGCCACAGATTGAAGAACAGGGACTGATACCCTCACCCCGTCCCTCTCCCGGGGGGAGAGGGGAAATTGTCAGCGCAGGTGTCGGACGGCTGCTGCCTCAGACGGCGCGCCGGGTCCGCTGCCGCCGGGCCGCCATCACCGCCAGCACCAGCACGAGCAGTGGCACGCCCAGCACCGCCGGCCACAGCCAGAGCGGAGGCGCCGCCTGCACCACCGCGCGCAACTCCCCTCCCTTGCCCGCCTCGTCCAACAGGTCCACCAGGCTGTACTTCCACTCCACCGTGTCCTTCTTCTCGTTGAGCGTGCCGTTCGTCTCCGAAACCGTCTGGCCGTGCACCCGGACCACGTAGAAGTGGTTGCCCATCAGCGCCCGGGCCATCTGCATCCCGAAGTCCTTGGCCGCCCGCTCCGTGGGATCACCCGCCCCGTCCGTGGCACCGGGCGCGTTCTTCGGATCGCCGAAGCGCTGGACGAAGACGTACTCGCCGAACCCGCGGCTCTCGATCTGGAAGGTCAGGTCCGCCTTGCCCTTGCCCTGCTTCGCCTGCTTCGCCGTGCTGCTCAGCTCCATCGCCCGTTTCTGTAGCTCGCCCAGCCGGGTGGCGTCCTTCACCGTCAGGTCGTACACGAGGTGCTGCTGCCCGTTCTCCTCGTACTCCCGGAGCTCGAACTTCGTCACGTCCGGGTCTTTCTTCAGCTCGGCTTCGGCGGCCCGGGCGTCCGCGCGCATCCCCTCGAGCGGGTCCTTCCCCTGCGTCCGCGCCAGGTCGAGGAACGACTTCGGCAGGCCCACGTCGAGCACCACGCGTCCCGAGCCATCGGGGAGGATCCAGATCTCCTGGAGCAGATCGAAGCAGCCAGTCAGCGTGAGCAGCACCAGCGGGGCGAGCAGCCACCGGAGGCGCGGGGAAGGTCGGTCGGTCGGGGAGGTCATGGCACCCATGGCCCCCCTATCTATCACCTTGCCTCAGGTCTCGGACCTGAGCGCGGCATGGGCCGCCGCCAGACGCGCGATGGGCACCCGGAAGGGCGAGCACGATACGTAGTCCAGCCCGATGCGGTGGCAGAAGGCGATCGTCTTCGGATCTCCACCGTGCTCGCCGCAGATGCCGATGTTCAACTTCGGCCGCGCCCCCCGGCCCAGTCTCACCGCCATCTCCATGAGCGAGCCCACGCCCCGCTGGTCGAGCGTGGCGAAGGGGTTCTCCGGGAGGATGCGCTTCTGCAGGTACTCGCTGAGGAAGCCCGTCTCCGCGTCGTCCCGCGAGATGCCGTAGGTGGTCTGGGTGAGATCGTTCGTCCCGAAGGAGAAGAACTCCGCGTCCTGGGCGATCTGATCCGCGGTAAGCGCGGCCCGGGGAATCTCGATCATCGTCCCGAGCTGGTACGCCACCTTCACGCCCTGCTCCTTCATCACCGCGCGGGCCTCTGTCTCCAGCAGCTCCTTCTCCACGCGCAGCTCGTTGCTGTGCGCGATGAGCGGAATCATCACCTTGGGGAAGACGCGCACGCCGTCCCGGATGCACTGGCACGCCGCCTCGAAGATGGCCCGCACCTGCATGCGGACGATCGCCGGCAGGTGGATGCCCAGCCGCACTCCGCGCAGGCCCAGCATGGGGTTGGCCTCGCGCATCGACTCCACCGCCTCCAGCAGGCTCCGCTTCCGGGCGAGCCGCTCCTCCAGTCCCTCCGCCTCGGGCTTGCCCTTCAGCAGCTCCAGCCGCGTCTCCAACTCGGTGACGTCGTGCAGCAGCTCGTCGTGGTTGGGGAGGAACTCGTGCAGGGGCGGGTCGATGAGGCGGATGGTGACGGGCTGCCCATCCATCGTCCGGAACAGCCCGAGGAAGTCCTCGCGCTGGAAGGGGAGCAGCGCCGCGAGGGCCTCGTCCCGCTCCGTGTCGCTCCGGGCCAGGATCATCCGCTGCACGTGCGGCAGTCGGTCCTTCTCGAAGAACATGTGCTCGGTGCGGCACAGGCCAATGCCCTCGGCGCCGAGCTCCCGGGCCTTCCTGGCGTCACGCGGGTAGTCCGCGTTCGCGTACACGCCCATCTCCCGGAAGCCGTCCGCCCAGCGCAGCAGCTCGAGGATGTACTCGTCCTTCAGGTCCGGGATGACCGTCTCCAGCCTGCCCACGAAGAGCTCGCCGGTGGTGCCGTCGATGGAGACGGTCTCCCCCTCGCGGATGACGCGTCCGGAGATGGTGAGCCGCCGCTGCTCGCAGTCCACGTCCATGGCCGAGACGCCCACCACCGCGGGCTTGCCGAACTGCCTCGCCACCAGCGCGGCGTGGCTGGTGCGCCCACCCCGGCTGGTGAGGATGCCCCGCGCCGCCAGCATGCCGTGCACGTCGTCCGGCTTCGTCTCGGGGCGCACCATGATGACGGCCTTCTTCTCCTCCTTGCTCCAACGCTCGGCGGTGTCCGCGTCCAGGGCCACCACGCCACTGGCCGCGCCCGGCGACACGTTCAGCCCGGTGGCCAGCAGCTCCCCCCGCTCCTTCGCCGCCTGCTTGTCCGCCGGGGCGAACTGGGGGTGCAGGAAGAAGTCGATCTGCTCCGGCTTCACCCGCAGCACGGCCTCCTGGCGGGTGATGCGCTTCTCCCGGGCCAGCTCCACCGCGATGCGCACCGCCGCCTGCGCCGTGCGCTTGGCATCCCGCGTCTGCAGCATCCACAGCTTGCCCTGCTCGATGGTGAATTCGACGTCCTGCACGTCACGGAAGTGCCGCTCGAGCTTCTCGCAGTACCGCTCCAGCTGCGCATAGAGCTTCGGGTGCAGCCCCTTCAGGGCGGAGATGCGCAGCGTGGGGCGCGTGCCCGACACCACGTCCTCGCCCTGGGCGTTGGAGAGGTAGTCCCCCTCCATCTCCCGCTCTCCGGTGGACACGTTGCGCGTCGTCACCACGCCGGTGCCCGAGCCCTCGCCCCGGTTGCCGAACACCATGGTGACGATGTTGACGGCCGTGCCCAGGTCATGCGCGATGCCGGCCGCGTTGCGGTAGTCCACCGCGCGCTTGCCATTCCAGCTGCGGAACACCGCCTCGGTGGCCAGCCGCAGCTGCTCGATGGGCTCCTGGGGGAAGTCGCGCCCCGTCTTCTCGCGGATGATGCGCTGGAAGGCCCGGGTGATGGCCTTCAGATCCTCGGCGGGCAGCGCCGCGTCGTTCTCCAGGCCCCGCTGGCGACGGTGCTCCTCCAGCACGTGCTCGAAGGGCTCGTGGGGCAGGCCCAGCACCACCGTGCCGAACATCTGCACCAGCCGACGGTAGGCGTCATAGGCGAAGCGCGCATCCCCCGTCTCGGCGGCGAGGCCCTCCACCACGCCGTCGTTCAGCCCGAGGTTGAGGATGGTGTCCATCATCCCCGGCATGGAGAAGCGCGCGCCGGAGCGGCAGGACACGAGCAGGGCGTTCTCCGGGTCCCCGAACGAGCGTCCCGCCCGCTTCTCCAGCTTGCGCAGCGCCGCGAGCTCCTGCTCCCAGAGGCCCTCGGGGAACCGGTTGCCCGCGGCGAGGAAGGCGTTGCAGGCCCGGGTGGTGACGACGAAGCCGGGCGGCACGGGCAGCCCGATGCGGGTCATCTCGGCGAGGTTGGCCCCCTTGCCGCCCAGCAGCTCCTTCATGTCCCCGCGGCCCTCGTCGAAGAGGTACACCCACTTCTCCCGCGAGGCCTTGGACGTGCGGGAGGTCTTGGATGTGCGGGAGCCCTTGGGCGCACGGGCGAGCCGGGGCTCGGGGCGGGTGCGGCGGCGATTCTTGGTGGGCGGAGTCTTCCGGGCGCGGCGGGGCATGGTGTGCAACTCCGTGAGAGGGCGTGGAAACCACGCGACGGGAGTCGCAGCACTTGCCGTGCCAGCCGTACTTCAGGGCGAGCCACTGTCGCCCGGTGCGCAATTCCTGCGGCCCCCGTCCTCCAAACTGGGGGCGCGCCGTCCGAAGGCGCAAGTTCTGCCTGCTCCCTCGGAACCTGGAGCTCCCACTATTTGCCCTTGGTGTAGTCCCGGCTGGCGATGACGCCCTGCACCTCGGCCAGCGCGCGAGCCCCCGAGGCCGACTCCAGTGCCTTCTCGGCGATGGCCTGCACCTGACGCTTGGCCTCGTTCAGCTCCGTCTGCAGCGAGAGGATGGCCTGCGACTGCTTGGCGTTGGTCTCCTTCAGGGAGGCGATCTCCATGCTGGCCACGCGCTGCGCCGTCTCGGCGTCCTTCTGTGCCAGCGTGAACTTCATCTCCCAGTCGGACTTCACCTGGTTGCCCGCGATGGCCGCCGCCGCGCCCGTCTCCCTCTTCAGCACCACCGGGAAGTCCGCCACCTGCTTGCGCAGCTCCTCCAGCTCCTTCTCGCGCAGCTTCAGCGCCTCCTCGCGCACCGCCCACTCCTTCTCCAGCTTCTCCTTGCGATCCCTCTCGGCCGCGGCCTGCACCCGCATCTGCTCGGCGAAGGCGTCCTGCTCCTTCTTGCGCGAGAGCACGATGCCGTAGGTGTACTCCTCCTCGGCCCGCTTGCGCGCCACCTCCATCAAGTCCCGCTCCGTCGCCAGCTCCTGGGCGAACTTCGTGCGCGTGTCGGCGATCTCCTTCCGCAGCCGCTCCATCTCCGCCTCCAGCTCCTCCTTCTTCCGGTCGTACTCGGCCACCAGCACGTCGATGGCGCTCGCGGCGATGTCCTGGCCGTGCAGGGCCGTGAGCTCCTCCGTCTTGAGCTTGATGGCCTCGTCGAGCTGCTGGAGCTCCTCCACCAGCGCCATCACCTGCTCGTTGATGCCGGCCAGCGTGCGGTTGATGGTGAGGCCCGCCTCGGTGACCTTCTTCACCGCGGACTCCGCCGTGAGGCTGGAGACATCCGTCAGCACGCTCTTGGCGTGGGTGGTGCGCGCCTCCTGCTCCTTGGCCGAGACCACGGGCTTGTTGCGGTTCTTCCGGGCCAGCTCCTCGAAGGCGGCCTTGGTCTGCTCGGTGGTGCGGTTGCGGGAGGCCTTACGGGCGGCGGTGCGAGTAGCCATGTGTGATGCTCCAGGTTGGGTCCGGGTCCTCTCAGGTAGGGCCCGGCCGTGGCGGTGGGAGTGCTCGGCCCCCTCTCGGGCGGCCATGCGTAGGAAATACCCAATGGGTCTGACATTCCCCGGGCTCCGGCGTGGCTCCGGAAGGGGGTTTCTCGCACCAGACCTGGGATGTCAGACCCACCCCTCCACGCAACCTGGCTGGTACGGTATGGCCCGGCCTACGCGTGGGTACGTGGAAGGAGGCTCGGATGCGGCTGTGGACATGGCTGGCGGTGGGCGCGGTGCTGGTGGCGGGAGCGGGTGTGGCGCGCTCCCGAGCCGTGCTTCGTGAGGAGGTCCGTGTGACGGTGGACGGTGTCACCGAGCGCTGGCGGCTCGAGTGGCGGACGCCTCCCGGGCTCGCGTGCTTCGAAACGGAGGGCGTCACGTGTCCCTGCGAGGGCTTCGCGCAGGGCGAGCGGGGCGAGTTGGAGCTCGTGCGCTCGCGTCCGGGCGGGCCCGTGGAGCGGCTCCCGCTCTCACCTTTGTTCGGGCCTCCCGTGCAGGGCGAGGCGCGACCCCTGGCGATGTTGCGTGGGTGGGCACCCGCCGAGGGGGATGAGGCGCTTGCCCCCGGTGCGCGGCGCCAGGCGCTCCAGCGCCGCGAGCGCGTGCGGGCGATGGTGCTCGGGGACTACGACCATGATGGGCAGGCGCGCGAGTTCGTGCTGCAGACGCAGGCCCACGGGTGCGGACTGCGGGAGGCGGTGCTCATCGGCGTCGACAGGCGAGATGGCCGTGTGCGCGCGCTGGGCACCGCCGAGCATCCCGACACGCCCCTCGTGCTGGAGCCGGAGACCTGGGCGATGCTGCGGGGCTCGGCGCGAATCGAGTCGGTCGAGACGCCGTGCGGCGACCACGGCAGCGAGCAGGAGCGGGTGCTGCGGGTGCTCGCCGACGGGAAGGGGCTGCACGCCACGAGCGAGCTCTACGCGTGCACCGACGCGGGACGCGGCGCCCTGGTCTCGAGCGAGGTGCTCTGAGCCGGGCGCCGCGTTTCTCCTTCAGTCCTCGTCCTTGAGCAGGAAGTCGTTGTTGATGACCTTGAACGACAGCCTGCCGCCGAGCGTGGGCGAGTGCCGCTCGGTGAGAGGGCGCACCACGATGCCCTCCTTGCGGTTGCGCGTGCCCGTGTAGAAGCCCTGGGCGAGCTTCAGGTAGTGCTCCAGGCCGTGCTCGAACGTCCGCGCGGCCTCGCCCGTGACGACGTGGGCTTGCCCCAGATCGTGGACTCAAGCAGAGGTCGCGTTAGTCACGAGGTTCACGCCGATCGACCATGCCGTCTCAATGAGAGCTACGAACATGACCTTCTGTGCGAACACGTTATTGATGATCCCCATGGAAACCTCCGGCTGAACGAGAGCAACGGTGATGAGCCCTAACGCCTTCAAGCTGATGAGTGCAAGAATGGCGACGGCGCCAGCCAACCACGTGAACCACTTGTGACGTGCGACTCCCTCCTCGGGTGACCCCTGCTTCAATCCACGATAGGGGGCTGCCGGTATTATACGCGGCCAATGCACAGAAGCGGAAAGTCCACGCTCGCTCGGCTGCCTAGCTAAGCAGTAAAGAACCATGCGCTCCTCTGCATAAGGCTCGTGGCGGGGCCGGCGCGCTTCCTGACCGGCCCGCGCCCAGGGGCTTCAGGGGACCTGGCTCAGCACGGCGTCGAGGGCCCGGTTGAAGCCCTGGGGGTCGTCCATCATCAGCCAGTGCGAGACGTCGGGCACGGTGGTGGTGACCACGCCGGGGATGCTGCGCGAGGCGGTGAAGGGGTTCTCCTCCGCGGCCCCCTCGGCCTCGATGGCGAAGCGCGGCCCGGTGTAGCGGTCCAGTCCGGGGCGAGGCGAGAACGCGCCCATGGAGCGGCGCAGGGCGACCACGGTGGTGGGCTCCACACGGCCGACCGAGGCCAGGACGTACTCGCGCGTTCCGCTCCGGGCCTTGGGGCCGAGCATCTGCGCGAACTCCTCCTGTACCTGGGTGGGTCCGTAGTTCTCCGGGGGCTTGTTGAACCAGTCCTTCATCTCCTGGGGCGCCTGGCTCACGTCGCCCACCGCGTCGGCGTAGACGAGCGCGGCCAGCTTCTCCGGGTGGCGCGCGGCGTAGGCGGAGATGACGTTGCCGGACATGCTGTGGCCCACCAGCACGAAGCGCTCGAGGCCCAGCGCGCTCACCACGCGGTCCAGGTCCTCCGCGAGCACCTCGATGGTGTAGACGCCGTCGCTCGCGGGCCGCGAGTCGCCGTGGCCCCGCTGGTCATATGCCACGGCCCGGCGCGAGGCCCGGACGTGGTCGAGCTGTGCGCGCCAGACCTCCAGGTCCGCGCCAAGCCCGTGGACGAAGACCACCGGCGTGCCGCCGCGCCCTCCATCGGAGACGCGGAGCTTGCCGGCCCCGCCCTCGACGGAGGTGAATGTTTCCTGGCCCGATGGCGCGGCCGGGCGCGTCGTGGCGCATCCGAGCCAGGTGAGAACGAACAGACCGAGTATCCAACGTGGCATGGCGCTCCTCCTGAAATGGGGCGCCAACATACCGGGGGGCGGTGACTCCCAGGCGTACGGCCCGTGTGGAATCGCTCAGAATGTGATGTGGAAGGTGGAGGCGCCCAGTTGCTCGTCGTGGCGCACCACCTCCATGCGGAAGCTGGAGACGCCCGCGGCGTGGAAGGCGGTGGTGAGCGCCCCCGCGTGAAGTGGGGCGGCTCTCCATGGGTCTCGGCCATCAGCAGGAACTCGGGGAGCGGCCGCATGACGAGCTCCCAGCCGCTCTGTCCGGGCAGCTCACGCGCCGCGGCGCCCATGAAGTTGTTCAACGTCCGCAGGTTGTGGGTCAGCCGCAGCAGGGTGCGCTCCGGCCCCACCGCCCGGGCGTGGGCGTGCATCGCCGCGCCCATTCTCGTCACGAGCGAGTGCTCCATGAACCGCCGCCCGAGCATGAACTCCGCCCTGGGCGCGGAGAGGTGCGGGTAGAGGACACTGGAGAGGACATGGATGGCGCCCGTCCACACCACGCCCGGGTATGCCGCGCGCAAGGGCTCCCGAGGGGAGAGTCCCAGCCCGGCGAGCGCTTCCAGTGCCCGCGGCCCGAGCGTCCCGGCCATCAGGGTCTCCAGGGCATGGCCGAACACCACGGGCTCGCGCCGGAGGGCGCGGTGGGGCACGCTGTTCGTCCGGGTGTGGGGGGTGCTCCACGTGTTCAGTGGCTGGAGTTCCATGACGTCATGAAACACCCGGCTCATGTCGTCTCTTTTGCGTCTTCGTTAAGAAAGATTGAGGCTGGGGTACCCCGAGCCAGGAGCGAGAGCGGTGACCGTGAACAGCCAGGAACTCCGCCGCGCCGCCGATGTCCTCCGCTCCGCCGAGGCCCTCATCATTGGAGCGGGTGCCGGGATGGGCGTCGACTCGGGCCTGCCCGACTTCCGCGGCACCGAGGGCTTCTGGCGCGCCTACCCCGCCTACGCGAAGCTCGGACTCGACTTCGCCTCCATGGCCAACCCCCAGTGGTTCCGGAAGGATCCCGAGTTCGCCTGGGGCTTCTACGGCCACCGGCTCGGGCTGTACCGCGCGACCAATCCCCATCCCGGCTTCGAGCTGCTGCGCTCCTGGGCCTCCCGCATGCGGCACGGCGCCTTCGTCTTCACCTCCAACGTCGACGGCCAGTTCCAGAAGGCGGGCTTCCCCGAGGACCGTGTCCTCGAGGTCCACGGCTCCATCCACCACGTGCAGTGCCTCGGCTCCTGTCAGGGGATTGCCTCCGCCGCTCCGTACTCCGTGGCGGTGGACCCGGAGTCCTTCCGCGCAGAGCCACCCCTGCCCACGTGTCCGCGCTGCGGCTCGCTCGTGCGGCCCAACATCCTCATGTTCGGTGATTGGGGATGGGACTCCTCGCGCACCGAGGCCCAGGAGGAGCGGCTCTCGGCGTGGCTCGAGGCCGTGAAGCCTGGTTCGCTGGCCGTTGTCGAGTGTGGCGCGGGCACGGCCATTCCCTCGGTGCGCCACTTCTGCGAGCGCGTGACCGCCGCGGGGAACGGGACGCTGATTCGCATCAACGTGCGTGAGCCCGAGGTTCCCTCGGGGGGCATCGGTCTGCCCCTGCGTGCCCTGGAGGCACTGCGGGGGATTGAAGCGGAGATGGCGCGCGGGTGACGCGGCCCGGGATTCAACCCGGGGACCTCTTCGACCTTACCCAGAAATTGAAGGGCCTCTCCGAGAGAGAAAGGGCCCTCGGAGGGAAGGGGAGCCCAGGCCCAGAGGCGGCCGGTGAGGACGCGCTCCGCGTGGGGGCGTCCGCACGGTAGGTGCTGGCAGCGCTGGGTGGGACATCTGCTAGGGTGGACCGGAGAGGTCATCCACCCTGGCACTACTATCACCCCTCGCCCCGCTCGTTCTCATCACCCTGACCCTTGGGACGCCCTCTGCGGCCCAGACCCAGCCCCCGGCCCGCGAGCGGCAGGAGCGGCAAGTCGTCGTCCCCGGTCCCGGCGAGCCCGTGCCAGAGGCGCGGGTGGCGGCCAACACCCTCACCATCTTCCGCTTCGGGGCCTCCATCGATAGGGCCTCGGTGGAGGTGGAGGGGCGGACAACGCGCTTCAAGCTGGTGGACCCGGGCGAGTACACCCTCGCGCTTGAGCCCTCCGTCGAGCCAGCCCCTGGAGAGCGCCTCATCGTACGGGTGCGCTACAAGGACGGCGGCACCCCGTCGTACGCGGCCCTCGCGCTCGTCTCCCACCCCACGCTGGTGGACAAGGAGGTGGAGGTGGTGCGCCGCCCGCGCACCGTCGAGGCGCTGGAGGCTAGGCTGTCCCACGTGGAAGCCGAGCTCGTCTCCCTGAAGGCCCAGTGCGCGCAGAGCGGACTTCCCAACCTCGCCTTCTCCGGGGTGCTCGACTCGAAGGACGTCCGGGCCAAGCTTTTCGTCGGGAAGCCGGCTCCCGGCTACAAGGGCGGTCTTGAGCCGGGGCTTGGTACCGGCTACCGGGGCACTCGCTGGGCCATGGTGGTTGTCAAGGTGCGCAACCTCCCGGGACAGCCTGCTTGGACGCCCGGTGCGGCACGGCTCACCAGCGTGAAGGGAACGCCGGTGAAGGTGCTCTCGGTGCACATGGAGAAGCCCCAGCTCCAACCGGGCGAGTTCGCCCTCGTGGCCATCATGGTGGAGCCCCCCGCCTCCAACGAGGTCCGCTTCCGGCTGGAGTTGGTGGACTCCGAGGGCGGGCGGCTCCTGCCCATCACCGAGGTTGAACTCTAGGAGGGCCGGCCCATGACGACTGACGCCCAACACCCGGACCACCTGGAGCCCGGCCACATGGTGGGGCCCTGGCGCATCGTCGCGGTGCTGGGCCGTGGAGGTTCCGCCCGGGTTTTCAAGGTGGAGCGTGATGGCCAGCCCTACTCCCTGAAAATGGCGCTACTGCCCCTCACCCAATCCACGGAGGAACTCACGGAAGAGCAGTACGTGGAGGAGACGAGCGTCTACCGGCGCCTGGCGCGAGAGGCTGCGACCCTCTTCACCTACTCCTCCCATCCCAACCTGCTGCGCGTGTACGCGGTGGACTTCTGGCCCCACCCCACCAAGGGCTACCCCTTCATCGTCATGGACTTCATCGACGGGGAAACCTGGCACGAGAGGCGCTGGCGCAAGCCCCTTCACGCCATCGAGCTGGTGAACACCTTCTCCAGTGTGGTGCGCACCGTGGGTGTGCTGCATGCACGCGGTGTGTTCCACAGGGATTTGAAGGCAGAGAACATCCTCATCCGCAAGAAGGACGGCCGACCGTTCGTCATTGATTTTGGCACCGCGCGCATCCCAGGGGCCCTCACGAAGACACTGGGCCTGCCCGAGGGCGTCCTGCACTTGGTACCCCCCGAGCTCCTGGCCTACACGCGCACCGAGGCCTGGAAGCGGGGTGAGCCCTTCCATGGCGGGGTGGCTGCGGATCTGTACGCACTGGGCGTGCTGCTCTACCAGGGTCAAACGGACAGGCACCCCTTCGACCCGGAGCTACCGGACAAGGAACTGCTGGCCGCCATCGCCGCCGTCCCGCCCACCGCGCCACATCTGCTCAACTCCCTGGTGCCGCGTTCCCTCAGCGACATCGCCATGAAGCTGCTGGAGAAGCGGCCAGAGGACCGCTACCCCAACACCGAAACCCTGCTCAAGGCACTGGAGCAGGCCAGCGAGAAGCAGAGAAAGTCCCCCGCTTGGCGGGTGCCCCTCACCGCGCCGGAGAGGAGCCCGGCAGAGGCGCCGCCCAAGCAGACGGAACAAAAGCAGGTGGCCCAGCCCCAGCCAGCAACACCTGCGGGTGAAGCAACTCCTCCTCCAGAGGATATGAGGCCGTCGGCGGGCGCTCGTGAGGAGGCTCCCGCCAAGGAGCACCGCACGTGGCGAGTGGGGCGCCTCGCCATGCTGGGTCTGCTTCTCCTCGCCGGCCTGTTCCTTGCCTCATGGCTGGTGCGATCCACACTCGCGCGCTCCCACATGTCGGAGTCCATCTCATCCGGCTCCCCCGAGAAAGGAAGTGCGCCCGTGCCCCCTCTCACCACGCCCCAGGACTCGACTCCCTCCAGCCGCTCACGCTTCGGAGTCCTCGCCGTGTGGCTGTGCACCGCTGCTGGGCTGGGCTGTCCCGCCGCCCAGGTGAGGCCGGAGCCAGAGGACTGCTCCCCCGAGGCCCGGCACACCATGTTCGAGGAGATGAAGCTCGACGAGGGCATGCGGCTCCAGGCCATCGTCGACATCAACCAGCCTGGGGACCCGTACCAGGAGGGCATCTACCGCGACGGCCCCATTGTCGGCCGCGTGGTGCAGCGCGAGGGGACTGCACCGCAGCTACCTGGTGGCACGCTGTTGTACGGGAAGCTCTGGACGGGCTCTGGGATTCAGAACCGGGATGGGGAGGAGGCCGTGCTGGGGCGCTACACCGAGGCGCTGCTGCCGGACGGTCGCAAGCTGCCGGTATGCGTCGCCCTGGGCGGGCCGGAGGGTCGCTGGCGCAAGCTGCCCGGCTCCGAGCCTGGGGCCGTTCGACTGCAACGGGAGTTGCCAGTGGCGGCCGTCTGGCGCTGGCCGTAAGAGCGCTGCTGTCGCTCGGACCTGGGCTCAAGCAAAAGCTGGGGTACAGTCCACGGCCCTATACCCAGGTCCTGCTGCTGGACGATCGCCAAGTGCCTGTGCACCCTCGTGGAATGGCCTGATGGGCGATAGGCCAAGATGCTTGGCTCTAAGGCCGATTGTAGCCGTGCTGCCGCGCAAGGTGCCGGTGAGTACTCTGGCGCTGGCCCTGATTCCTTGCTGATGGCGTAGGTCTCCCTGGAGCTACGACGGGGTACTTCAGTCAATGGTTTCGGATGGGGCTATGCGGGCGGCATGCCCTGTGCTAGCTGACGGACACTTGCGTGCCCCAGTTCAAAATGTGGACAGATGTGGGACTTGAAACAGGATGGGCGTACGCAAGCACACGCTGTGCGGGAGCTGCCTGTGAGCAACAAGCTGACCACCAATCTGTTCTGCGCTCGAACCGACCTGAAGAACGAAGCATCTGTGGAACGGCTGTTCACCGATCGGCTTCTCAAGCACCTTGGCTACGCTGATGAGCAGGTACTCCCGAAGACCTCCATCGATGAACTGCCTATCGGCAAGGGGTCCAAGAAGCTTCACTACAAGCCTGACTACATGCTCCTCGTGGGAAAGACCCCGCGATGGATCATTGATGCAAAGGCTCCTTCTGAGAACCTCGACAATTGGGTTGAGCAGTGCGCCAGTTACTGCCTCGCCATCAATAGCCGGTTGAAAGCCGGCCAGAATCGTGTCCTCTACTTCCTGCTCACTAACGGCTTGGAAAGCCGTGTCTACGCTTGGGATAAGGCCGAGCCCCTGTTGGTGCTCCAGTTCGAGGACTGCCTAAAGGGTAATTCCAAGCTCAAGCAACTTGAAGCGCTACTCTCGGCCGACGCAGTCAAGGCGTGGAAGGAGTCGAAACGAGACCAGTCTGGCGAGCGAATGATGAAGTTTGTGCACCCCACACCGAACGTCATCAACGGCGTGTTTGCAGAGTGCAACAACTACATCTACAAACACGATAACATCTCGCCCGCAGCCGCCTTTCATGAGTTCGTAAAGGTGGTCTTCCTCAAAATCAAAGCCGATCGCGAACTGCACGGGAAATACTCCGACGAAATGCGGGAGGGACTTCCCGTGCCGGTTAAGGACGTCGTTTTCTCTGTCGCTTGGCTTGAAAGTCTGAAGGACCAGCACCCCAATCCTTTGGACATCCAGTTCCAAAAGCTGCTTGAAGATCTCGAACGCGAGGTGATCAGCGGCACAAAGAAGCGCATTTTTGATAAGGGTGAGCGCATCAAGCTCCGCCCGGATACGGCCAAAGAGGTTGTGCGTCGGCTCCAAAACTACGACCTCTTCGGAATCGACGAGGACCTTAATGGTCGGCTCTTCGAGGCGTTCCTCAGCGCGACGATGCGCGGGCGCGAACTCGGCCAGTACTTTACTCCCCGTAGTGCAGTGAAACTCATGACGCGCCTTGCGGACCCTCAGGTTCACGGGGACAAGACTGATCGCATCATTGACCCATGTTGCGGCACTGGGGGTTTTCTCATCGAAGCTATGGCAGTTCTCGAACGGGCTGTGAGCGAGAACGACACTTTGTCGAACGCGGAGAAGAACAAGCTCCGTAAGTTCATCCGCGAGCGTGCCCTGTTTGGCATTGATGTGGGACAGGAGCCACCCATCGCGCGCATTGCACGTATCAACATGTACCTCCATGGTGACGGCGGCAGCCGCATCTACATCGCGGAGGCGCTCGACAAGGGAGTCGGCCCGCAGAGCCACATGTCCCCCGAACTCGCTGCGGAAGTGAGCGAACTCAAGCGGAAGCTGTCGGAGAAGGAGGGCCTCTTCGACATTATCATAACAAATCCACCCTTCTCGAAGGAGTACGACCCGGCAGTCGCCAGCGAGCGCAGTATTCTGCGTGAATACGATCTCGCGCAGGGGGCGGCAGCCAAGAAGAAGCTGAAGTCCAACGCCCTCTTTCTAGAGCGTTACCGAGACCTTGCCCGCCCGGGCGGAAAAGTGCTCGCCATCGTCGATGACAGCCTCCTGGCCGGCGATTCGTTCGCACATGTGCGAAATTTCATCCGTGCCAACTTCATCGTCCGTGCGGTCATCTCGCTACCTGGGGATGCCTTCCAGCGCTCGGGGGCGCGCGTGAAGACGTCCATCGTCTACCTCACTCGACGGCAATCTGCCGACGAGGAGCAGCCAGCTGTCTTTATGTGGTACTGCACTGCAATCGGCGTGGACGATTCCGCGCGACAACGCGTGTTGCCCGAAGATGCAGTGCGCCGCGAAGAAGCGACGAAGGAAATCTTCCGTGTAGTTGAGGCCTTTCGGAAGGCGCAGGCGGGGAAGGACAAGGCCCACCTCGTCCCCGCCTCTCGCATAGGCGACCGGCTGGACGTCAAATCGTGCGTAGTGCGGCTCTCTCGAAAGGCCAAGGACTGGGAAGCGAAGGGGCTGGAAGTTGCCTCGTTATCCCAGTGGGTATTGCCGCGAGTGGAGTTGTGGTCCGGCGAACCCTCGGAAACCGTAAATATGCTGTCGGTGACGTATGACGGGCACGCCGTCGCGGAAGAGAAAGAACGCGACACCGTGAAGGGCAAGGACCTTTACGTCGCTCGTGCTGGTGACCTCGTCGCCTCACACATCAACGCGGTCCACGGTGCTATCTGCGTTCTCCCAGCGGAACTCGATGGGAGCGTTGTATCGCCTGAGTACACGGTACTGACACCGAAGGAGGGCATGAGTGCGCATGCGCTCTGGGCCATTCTGCGCAGCCCAGAAGTCAGGGCAGATATGCTCGCAAGTACCTCAGGCCATGGCCGCCACCGGATTGATTCCTCAGTGCTCCTCCAACTGCGCGTACCACGCCCGACAGCGGAGTTGAGCAAATCCACCGTTGAAGCATTTAAGCGAGCGCGGGAACTGGAAGAAGAGGCTGCAAAGTTGCGGGCCCAGGCACAGAGCAAGCTCGAAAGAGAGATGGCGCTCACCAGCGAAGAGGCAAATAACATCATTCTCGCATTCAAGCCTCCGCGATGAGCAGTTGATAACAGAGCCATTACCGAATTCACGGGCCATCATCCATGGTGACCCGGAGAAGCTCTCCGATGCCCTTGAGCAACCGGTAGTACAGATATACGGGCACGGGGCCGAATGCTTTGAAGCTCGCGACGATGCGTTCCACCTGCTTGCTGTCGCCCCGCACGACTTGCAACAGCTCCACCGGTGTCGCGCCGTTCGCGGCACATGGCGTGGCCCGCATGACGCGAAAAAGCCTCCGCCAGGAGCGGCTGGGCCAACTCCCGGGGAGGCTCATACTGTGAGGGTGCTCGCCGGTGTTACGACCAGACGATGCTGACGGCACCGCGGTTGATCAGCCCCTTGAGCTCTTCCGCCTCCTCCAAGGACAGGGCGAGGCCCTCAATGGCAGATGGGACCTCCTCCTCCCTGGCGGGGATGGTGACCTCCCTGCCGCTGCTGAGCTGCACCTTGAGCTCAGCCGGGGTCGGGATGTTCAGCCTCATCTTCACTTCGGCCTTCGGTCTCATCTTCCATTCCTCGTTTCGTAGGGGGGAGGGGGCACGCCTACCAACGGGAAGCCGACACAACAAATAACCGTACTCGATGGCCTGCATCGGGCATTACGGGCTTCAAATCTTGGGTAAGGTCGAAGGGGAACTCGATACCCTCACCCCGACCCTCTCCCGGAGGGCGAGGGAGTGGATGCGCGGAAGGGGATTGGTACCTCAGGTCGGTGATGGGGCGGGGGTCGGGCTTTCGTCCACCCTGGGTGCTCCCACCGCCAGCCCCGCCGCGCTCAGCCGCACCAGGACGATCCACACCACGTCCGCCATCAGCAGGTGCACCAGCTGCATCCCCACCGGCGCCAGCAGCAGCAGGTTCACCATCCCCGCCACCAGTTGCAGCGCGTAGAGCACGCCCAGTTGTGCCGCCGCCCGCTTCGTCTCCGGCGAGGGCCTCAGCCTCGCCACCGTCGCCGCCGAGAACACCACCAGCGCCCCCATCACCACCGCCAGCACCGGGTGCAGCACCCTCAGCCGCAGCAGCAGGTGCGCCGTGGGCGAGATGTCCTGCCGGAATCCCTCCGCCAGGCTCGACGCCGGGAAGAGCGTGTCCCCCAACGCCGCGATGGCCCCGCTCACCCCCAGCACCAGCAGCCCCGCCAGGCTTCCGCCCAGCAGCCACCCCGTCAGCCCCTGCTGACGCCACGTCAGCCGCTCCCGGCCCTCCGCCCACCAGCACGTCAGTGCCATCGCCCCCACCAGCAGGAACGTGTTGATGAGGTGCGCCGCCATCCACCACGCCCGCGCCAGCGACTCGTTGTCCGCCACCATCTTGAAGAGCACCAGCCCCGCTCCCACCGCCGCCTCCGTCAGCATGAAGACGAGCGAGAAGACGGCCGCCTTGCGCACCGGGTGCCCCTTCGCGTGCGCCCTCAACCCCCACACGCACAGCACCACCGCCAGCACCATCGCCAGCCCGCTCGTCAGCCGGTGCGTGTATTCGATGAGCGTCTGGAGGGTGGGCGCGCGCGGCACCACCTCGCCGTTGCATACCGGCCAGTGGTCTCCACACCCCGCCCCCGAGCCCGTGGCACGCACGAACGCGCCCCACAGCACCACGGCCAGCGTGTAGACCAGGGTGGACCAGCTCAGGACTCGGAAGCCTCGGGAGGACACGGAAGCGCTCATCGTCGCCCCCTCCCTAGCCCACTTCGTCTCCGGCCGCCGCCTCGCGAGCCTCCGCTCCGCACGTCTGGCTACTCGCCCGCTTCACCACCATCCATATCCAGCGGGTATCCGAATCCCCCTCATCCCTACCTGGATAGGGCGTTGGATGTGCCTGCCTGCTCTCGGATGCCTCCTGGATGATTTCCAAACGGCTTCCCAGGGCTCGAAAACGTTGGCACGCCCCCTGCTACATGTCCGCTCGGTAACGATTTCGAGTTCGGGCGCCTTGGTGCCCGAAGCGCTCCGTGGGTCGGAGGCCCCCCACTTCGGCCCACGAGCGCATCTTTTCACGGCTGTAGTCGTAGCCATGCACCGCGGGTCGGGTTCGCCCCCTGTCCTGGCCCGCGGTGTTCTTTTCACCCGGTAATCCGCAGCTTGTCCGCGCCCAGCACCGCTGGCAGCGAGCCGAAGGCGAGCGAGCGCTCGATGACGTTGCGCAGCTCCCGCACATTGCCGGGCCAGGAGTGCGCCACCAGCGCGGCCAGCGCGTCCGGACCCAGTTGGGGAGGCTCGCGCCCCTCGGGGCTGAGCTGGTTCACGAAGTGGCGCGCCAGGGCGATGATGTCCTCGCGCCGCTCGCGCAGCGGGGGCACGCGCACGGGCACCACCTGCAGCCGGTAGTAGAGGTCCTCGCGGAAGCGGCCCTCGCGCACCAACTGTCCCAGGTCCCGGTGCGTGGCGGCGATGACGCGCACGTCCACGTGCGCCGGCCGCGTCTCGCCCAGGGGGAAGATTTCCCCGTTCTCCAGGAAGCGCAGCAGCTTGGGTTGCACCTCGAGCGGCAGCTCTCCAATCTCGTCCAGGAAGAGCGTGCCCCCGTGGGCGGCGCGGATGACGCCCGGGTGGTCCGTGGCCGCGCCCGTGTAGGCGCCGCGCCGGTGGCCGAAGAGCTGGCCCTCGAAGAGCTCGCGCGGCACCGCGGCGCAGTTGAAGGCGACATAGGGCCGCTCGGCCCGGGCCGACAGTTGGTGGAGCGCGCGGGCCACCACCTCCTTGCCGCTGCCGGACTCGCCGGTGACGATGACGGTGGCGCGCGAGCCGCTCAGCCCCGCCAGCTCCGTCTTCAGCTTGCGCATGGCGGGCGAGGCGGCGATGAAGCCGGGCACCTCGGGCGCGCTCTCGGGCTCGCGCAACGGGGGCTCCGCGTGGGCGAAGCCGCGCAGCACGGCCACCTCCAGCGCGAAGCCCGTCAGGCGCGCCAGGGCGCTGAGCAGGGCCCGTCCATCCGCGGGCAGCGGACCCTCCACGCCCACGCGCAGCCGGCGGCCACAGCCGTCACCGAACTCCACCCACTCGTTGGCGGGCACGCCGGCCTCCCCCAGCAGCGGCGTGGCGCGGCCTTGCGAGTCCAGCTCCTCCAGGCGCGGGGCGCGGCCGGGGAAGAGCCCCTCGAGCACCGCCACCAGCTCGCGCTGGATGAGGGGGGCGCCCATGCCGCGCACGGCGAGCCGCTCGAAGGGCACCACCAGCGACTCGGCTCCCAGCCGGGGCGCCACCTCCGGAGCGGGGGCTTCCTGCGCGGGGGGGAGGTCCGCGCTGAAGTCCAGGGGCGCGGTGATGCCGTAGCGGCGCAGCTCCTCCTCGCACTGGGCGAGCGACGTCTCGGTTCCCGCCTCTCCCAGGGCACGCGCCGTCAGGGCCAGCGTGCGGCGGGTGAGGGCGGCCTCGGGCAGATCTCCCGCCAGGGAGAAGGTGGCCAGCGAGGCCTCCAGCTTCTCGCGCGCCTCGCGCCAGCGGCCCTCGCGCATGAGCAGCAGGCCCTCCTGGCGGTGCAGCAGCGCGGTGTGCCAGGCGGAGGGGAACTGCTCCAGCATGGAGCGGGCCCGGCGCAGGGCCGCGCGGGCCTCTGGCAGTTGGAACGCGGCGGCGCGCGTCCCCACCTCGCAGATGAGGGAGTCGCGCCGCAGGTAGGGCCAGCCACCCACCTCCAGCGCCCGGGCGTGGGCGCTGGCGTAGCCCTCCGCGGCCCGCTGCACGTTGCCCTCGGCCCAGTCCGCTAGCGCCTCCGCGAAGCAGCCGTAGGCGCGGGTGAGGTGCTGCTGGACGGGGCCGTCATAGCGGGAGATGCGCGCCGCCAGCTCGCGGATGTCCGCGTAGCGGCCGGTGAGGTACAGCAGGCGGGCTCGCTGCCCCACCAGGTGGTGCGGTGTCCAGCGCAGCTCCTCCGTCACCGCCTCCGCCTGGTTCAGCACCGTCTCGGCCTCGGCGAAGCGGCCCAGGCGCATGAGGGCGTCCGCCTCCGCGCGCGCGGCGAAGACGAAGGAGAGGCCCCGGGGCAGCCGCCCGCTCCAGGCCACCTCGCGGGCACGGCGCACCAGGCCGAGCGCCTCGTCGGGCTCGCACGCCTCGTCCAGCCGGCGCTGCGCGAGGAAGCCGAGGTTGCGCGCCTCCAGGAAGGCATAGCCCACGCGCGCCGCGGCCTGCGCCGTCTCGCGGAAGCGCCGGGTGGCCAGCGAGGCCTCGCCCCGGAAGGCCGTCTCGTGGGCCACGCCGTCCGAGGCCACCAGCCGCAGCGTCGGGTCCGCCACCCCCAACAGTGCCTCCTCCAGCCGCCCGTACTGGCGGATGATGAGCTCGGGGGTGCCCAGGTAGAAGGCCGCGGCGAGCTCCGCCACGCGCAGGTGGCAGCGCACCTCCCCGCTGGAGAAGACGTGGGGGCCCAGCAGGGCCTCGGCGCGCGCCACGTGCACGTTCACCTTGCCCGCGTCGAAGATGCGGCCGTCCGGCGAGGCGAAGAGGTTGGCGGCCATGGCATGCACATGGGCGGCGGCGGCATCGGGCAGCGTGCCCGCCTCGGCCTCGTCCAGGTGGGGCAGCAGCACCGTGAAGGCGCGCCGCGCGTCCTCGAAGCCCCAGCGGTACACGTAGGCCAGTCCCCCCGCCGCCAGAGCGCGCGCGGCCGGGGTGCGCAGGGCTCCCGAGGTGAGCAACCCCAGCAGCGTGTCCTCCGCGTCGCGCCAGTCGGCCCGTTGCAGCAGCGTCAGGCAGGGAGACAGCCGGGCGCGCTCCTCGCGCGAGACGTCCTGCCGGAACAGGCTGGAGGACGGGCGGGGAAGGGAAGGCAGGGCGGGCTGGCCGCCCCCGGCGAGCTGGCGCAGGGCCTCCATGACGCGGCCCCGGGGACGGCGGGCCTGCGCGGCGGCCTCCGGAAGCTCCCAGCGGTACACCGTGAGGGGGGTGACGCCGAGCTGCCGGGCGAACGCCGCGCGGCTCTGCTCTCCGCGCAGCGCGCGAATCGCCTCGGGCCCCAATGCTTCTGCTTCATTCCTCGACACGGCCGTCCCCTTGCGGCCCCCCAACCGTCCTCTCTTCTTCGTTCATCTGGCGGTGAAGGGCAAACCTTGCTGTGGGCCTGCGAACAGGCGGGCACCCCGCATCCATCCCGGGTAGGGAAAGGAGCGTCATCGAATCGTGGGCAGACAGGGTGCGCCCGGTGTAACACCGGGACGTAACGCCGTCGCCGCCGGGAGACAGCCATGGCTCCGCAACCGCCCCCTCCGCCGCCCGAGTTGCCCCTCCAGAAGCACCTGCGCCGCATGTTGGAGGCCCTCGCCGAGGGCCAGAAGCGCCACGCTCAGTGGAAGGAGATGTGGGAGCGCCAGCATGCCGAGGAGATGGAGAAGTGGGCGGAGCGGCATGCCGAGGCGGTGGAGAAGGGGGCGGAGCGGTGGGCCCAGGGGGTGGAGAAGTGGGCGGAGCGGCATGCCCAGGGGGTGGAGCGGTGGGCCCAGGGGGTGGAGAAGTGGGCGGAGCACATGGGCTCGCTGGGCGGGGAGCACCAGGACAAGAAGGAGCGCCGCAAGTGGGAGCGGCGCATGGCGCGGGAGCGGTGGAAGGAGGAGCAGCGCGCGCTCAGGCGGCAGCGGGAGTTGGAAGAAGCCAACCCGATGATGGGGTGGGTGTTCGCGCTGGCGGCGGTGGTGATGACGGTCATGGCCATCATCAACGTCCACACGCTGTGGTGGCTCATCTTCGTGGCGCTGGGCATGGGGGCGGCGTCGGCGGGGATTCTCGGCCGCGTCCACCAGCTCCGGCTCCAGGAGGGGCAGAAGCAGGGCCTGGGGACGGGGCAGGAGGCCCAGGAGGAAGCGCGGGAGGAGGCCCCCGAGCGCTCCACCGAGGCGGAGGCGCCCCGGCAGGTGGAAGATCCGAGGACGGCTCGGGTGGACACGCTGTGCGACAAGCTGCTGGCGGAGCTGCGCGCGGGGCCGGGGGTGCTGCGGGAGGTGGTGCACCAGCCGGAGCAGACGGTGGAGGGGCTGCGCAAGAGCTGCCATGAGCTGGCGCGGCGGGAGCGGGAGCTGCGCGCGTTGAGCCCGCCCGAGGAGGAGCGCCGGTTGGAGGAGGAGCGCGCGAGGCTGGCGGCGCGGGTGGAGTCCGAGCGCGACGAGGTGGTGAAGGAGCGGCTGGAGGGGGCGTTGCGGCTGTTGGACGAGCAGCGCAAGCAGCGGGCGGAGCTGGCGACGGCGGCCTCGCGGTTGGAGGCCGAGCACATGCGCCTGTACTACACGCTGGAGAATCTCTACACGCAGGTGCTGCGGGTGCGCTCGGCGGACGCGGCGGGAGCGGACGTGGCGGGAGCGGGCCTGCGCCGCAGCGTGGAGCAACTGGGCCTGGAGATGGACGCGGTGGCCGAGGCGATGGAAGAGGTCCACCGCGACGCGCCGCCCCGGACGCGGGTGCCGACCCGGTAGCGGCGGAGACGGTTTCCACCAGCGTGGACGGTCGCGCTCCGCCGATTCCCTCTTGGGCGGTGTTGGCCCGGCGTGTGCTCTACCACGGGCCACGAGGTCCCTGGACGGCGCCCCGGCGGCTCGAGGAGTTGCTGGAGCTTCCCCTCAAGCAGGCGCGGCGGGAGGGGTGGCTGAAGCACGTGGTGCGTCTGGAGTACGTGCTGTTCGACCTGATGGCCCGGAGCGAGCGGGAACTGAAGACGCTCCCCTGTCCGCCACTGGTGAGACTGACCCTGGTGTTGCTGCGCCTGACCAGCACCCGGGCGTTGAACAGACGCCTGATGCACCAGGTAGACCTGTTCAAGGAGGTCGACGGCTCGCCCCAGGGAAGGAAGGAGCTGGAGGCGGTCGTCTACTACCTCCGGGAGCGGGGGACGAAGACTACTGGAGAAGTCACCCGACGGGTGTTAGGTTGCGTGATGCGGGAACAAGGAGTGGAGGAACTCATGTGGACGGAGGGACAGCGGCTCCGAGCGGAAGGGCGTCGGGTCGGACGGGCGGAGGGGCGGGTGGAGGGACTGGCCAAAGGGTTGGCCAAAGCGGTGCTTCGGCTCCTCTCGGCCCGGGGCGTGCGCGTGGGGGACGTATCTCGACGGCGCATCCTTCGCTGCACGGATCTGGTTACGCTCGACCGGTGGTTCGAGCGGGCTTTGCACGCCGAGAGACTCTCCGAGGTGCTGGACGGCTCGGGGACTTCCTCCCACCCAGGCACCCGGAAGCGGACCGCCCGGGTGAAGAAGGCGGCCCACTCCTGAGGGTGATTCTCCGCGCTCCTCAGGGCAGCAGCGCACGGGTCGGGGTGAAATGCTGCCCCGACGTCCCATCCCCGAGCTGCCCGTAGTAGTTGTCACCCCACCCGCGCACGGTGCCGTCCGGGAGCACCACCAGCGAGTGATGGACGGAGGAGCCAGCGGCCAGGGCCTTCACGTTCGTGAGTTCCGGCACCTGCTTGGGCGCGAAGCCGGGCTCGTACGTCCCGTCCTCGTTCTCGCCCCAGGTCCACACGGTGCCATCGCCGCGCAGCGCCAGGGAGGTGTGGTAGCGGGACGAGACGCCCACCACGTCCGTGAGCCCCGGTACCTGCACGGGGGTCTGTGAGATGGTCGGTCCGTCGTCGGTCACACCGAGGCGATAGGCGCCCCAGTTCCACACGGTGCCATCCTCGAGCACCGCCACGGAGTGGCTGCCGCCGGCCGAGATGGCCTTCACCCCCGTGAGCCCCATCACCTGGACCGGCACCGGCACGATTTCATTTCGCGTCGTCCCATCCCCGAACTGGCCATGGAAGTTGGAGCCCCAGGCCCACACCGTGCCGTCCTTCTTCAGCGCCAGGAAGTGAGAGTCCCCCGCGGCGATGGCCACCACGTCCGTGAGCTCCTGCACCTGGAAGGGCGTGCTGCGGTGGCCCGGCTCCACGTTTCCGTTTCCGGGGGCGAACGTATGCTCCCACTGCCACACCGTGCCGTCCGAATGCAGCGCCACCGACTGAGCGTAGACGGTCGCGATGGCCACGATGCCCGAGAGCCCCGGCACCTGCCGTGGCACCGGTATGCCCGGGACGATGCCTTGGGAGTTTCCCCAGCCCCACACGGTCCCATCCCCGAGCAGCACCAGGCCGTGGTAGCCGCTGGCCGCGATGGCCACCCCACCCGAGAGCTCCGGCACCTGCACGGGTGAAATAGCGGCCGGGAGCGCCTGGCCCGCGGGACGGATGCCCCTGCCCCAGGTCCACACGCGCCCCTCCGTGTCCAGCGCCAGCGAGAAGCCCACCCCGACCTCGACTGACACCACGCCCGGCAGCCCGGACGCCCGCACCGGCGTGGGCCGCCGCGCCGAGCCCACTCCGAGCCAGCCGCCGTGGTTCGGGCCCCAGCCCCACACGGAACCGTCCTCGCGCAGCACCAGGCAATGGGTGCCCCCCGCAGCGAGACCGGTCACGCCCGTGAAGTCTGGCACCTGCGCGGGCGCGGCACGGGGGAAGTCCGTTCCATCGCCGAGCTGGCCAAAGGCGTTGTTGCCCCAGCTCCACACCGTGCCGTTGCCGCGCAGCGCCAGGAGGTGGCCCTGGGTGCTGGCGCTCACGTCCACCACGTCCGAGAGGCCCGGCACCTGCCCGGGCGTGGCCCGGGAGATCTTCGTCCCATCGCCGAGCTCGCCCCGGCGGTTGTCGCCCCAGGTCCACACGGTGCCGTCCTGCTTCACCACCACGGCGCTCTGGAAGCTGAAGTCGAGCGCCACCACGTCCGAGAGGCCCGGCACCTGAGCGGGCGTGGCCCGCGGGCCCGTCACCGTCCCATCGCCGAGCTGGCCAAAGGCGTTGTCACCCAGGGCCCACACGGTGCCGTCGTGGCGCAGCGCCAGGGTGTTCATCAGTCCGGCGGCCACCGCCACCACGCCCGTGAGACCGGGGACCTTGCGCGGTTTCAGTGGCTCGGGATTGGACGGGCTTCCGAGCTGAAAGGAGGAGTTCGACCCCCAGCCCCACACGGTGCCGTCCTGGCGGACCGCCAGCGAGTGATAGCCGCCGGCCGCGATGGCCACCACCCCCGTGAGTCCGGGGACGGGTTGGGGCGTGAACCGGGCGCTCTTCGTTCCATCTCCGAGCTGGCCGGAGATGTTCGAGCCCCAGGTCCACACGGTGCCGTTCTGGCGCAACGCCAGCGAGTGATAGCCGCCGGCGGCGACAGCCACCACGTTCGTCAACCCAGGCACCTGCACGGGCGCGTGACGCGTGGTCTTCGTCCCGTCCCCCACCTGGCCTTCATTGTTGGCGCCCCAGGCCCACACGGTGCCGTCCGCGCGCACCATCAGGGAGTGGGTGTTGCTCGTGCCGAGCACCCGCCGGGTGACCGTCTTCGGGTGTGGGGGAGGGATTCCCGGGGTGGGCTTTTCCGCGGGGGGCCGCCCCCCACCACAGCCGGCCATCAACGAGGCACCGAGCACTACCCACAGCCAGGCACTCCAGGCTCCACGACTCCGTTGCCGCATCATCCCTCCGGGGACACGCCACCGCGTGCCCCGGCGCCAAAGCAGCGGGCATGCCAGGAACCGGCGTGCTCCAAGCTCCCGGAATCCGTGCGGCCTCCCGGTTGCCCACCAGGCGGGGTGACGTTTCGCGCGCCCCCGGGTGACAAATTTCGGACGCGGGCCCTACTCGCTGGCCTGGGCCCGCGTGCTCGCGGGCGCCGGGGCCGAGGGGTTCGACAGGCGCACCGTCTTGATGTTGAGGAACTCGAGCAGCCCGTGGCGCGCCAGCTCGCGCCCGTGGCCCGAGGCCTTCACCCCACCGAAGGGCAGGCGGGCATCGCTCGCCACCATGCCGTTGACGGCCACCGTGCCGGCCTCCAGCCCGTCGATGAAGAAGCGCTGCTCGGCCTCGTCGCGCGTCCACACGCTGGCGCCCAGTCCGTAGGGCGAGTCGTTGGCGATGCGCAGCGCGTCCCGGGCATCCTTCGCGCGGAAGAGCACGGCCACCGGGCCGAACATCTCCTCCATATAGGCCGGAGAGCCCGGCGGAGGATGGGCCAGCACCGTGGGCGGGTACCAGAAGCCCGGCCCCGAGGGCTTGCTGCCCCCCAGCAGCAGCTTCGCTCCCGCGGCCACGCTGCGCTCCACCTGGTCGTGCAGCCCGTCGCGGATGCTCTGCATGGCGAGCGGCCCCACCTCCGTCTTCGCCTCCAACGGGTCCCCCACCACGGCGCGCCGCATCCGCTCGAGGAAGCGGCGCTCGAACTCCTCGTAGATGGGCGCGGTGGCGATGAAGCGCTTGGCGGCGATGCAGGACTGGCCGTTGTTGATGAGGCGGGCCTTCACCGCCGTCTCCACCGCGTTGTCCAGGTCCGCGCCCGGCAGCACCACGAAGGGATCACTCCCCCCCAGCTCCAGCACCACCTTCTTGAGCTGCTGGCCCGCGCGCTGGCCCACGTCGCGTCCGGCGCCCTCGCTGCCGGTGAGCGTCACCGCGCGGATGCGCGGGTCTTCAATCAGCCGGCGCACCCCCGCCACGTCCACCAGCAGCGTCTGGAACACCCCCCGCGGGAAGCCCGCGCGCTCGAAGAGCTCCTCCAGCGCGAGCGCGCACTGGGGCACGTTGTGCGCGTGCTTGAGCAGCCCCACGTTGCCGGCCATGAGCGCGGGGGCGGCGAAGCGCACCACCTGCCAGAAGGGGAAGTTCCACGGCATGATGGCCAGCACCGGCCCGAGCGGCTGGTAGCGCACGAAGCTCGTGTCCGGCGCCGTGTCCACCGGCTCGTCCGCGAGGAAGCGCTCGGCGTTCTCCGCGTAGTAGTGGCAGGCCGTGGCGCACTTGCGGGCCTCGGCGCGCGCCGCCTCCAGCGGCTTGCCCATCTCCTGCGTCATCATCCGCCCGTAGGCGTCCGCCTCCGTCTCCAGCAGCTCCCCCGCCCGCTTCATCCACCGGGCGCGCTCGGCCAGCGGGGTGTGGCGAAAGGTGTGGAACGTCTCCTCGGCCCGCCGCAGCCGCGTCTCCACCTCCTCCGGCGTGTGGGGGGTGAAGGTGCGCAGTGTCCTACCGGTGGTGGGATCGATGGTGGCGAAGCTCATGGGGCCTTCCTCCAGGGGCGCGGAGTGTGGGCCCGGCCTCCCGAGGGCGACAAGCCACGTGTGCAGCCCCCCGTTCACACCTGCACGCGGTTTCCGGACGGCGGTGTCAGGGGGCGAAGTCCTCCAGAGAGGACACGGATGTCGTGGATATCCGCTATCGCAGGATTTCTGATTCAATCTTGAAGCACGAGTTTCAAGTTCGACGCGTTATCTCCGTCCCCTTTGAAAATCAGGCTTTCCTTTGTTTAATATAGGCGTCATGTTTCAGCCATGACGGTACGCCTGTGAGGGTGTTCCAGTATTTTCGCGGGCTTGAGGGGTTGGCGCGGTTCCTGCTCTTCATCGCGTGCAAGTGGGACCGGAGGGGTGGCAGCAACGTTGCTTCTCCGGCTTTGTAGAAACTCTTTTTTGAGGAACTCATGCGCTTCAATCTCCGCCACATCGTCCCGGTCGCCCTGCTCTCTCTGGTGGGGTGCGGTGTTGAGACTCCCGTCTCCGAGACGGTGCCCGTAGCGGCCGAGGAGCTGGGGCAGGCGCGCTCCATGCTTCAGCTTTCCTCGGACTGCCCGGGCTGCCTGGTGGGGACGGAGGGCGCCAGCTTCTCGAGCGGCTTCGAGCGCGAGCGGGTGGTGGATGACATCTACCACTACCGCATCCGCCTGCGCGTGGGCGGGACGGCCAACGACGTCATCACCCTGCACCGCGTGGTGCGCGAGCGGCTCCCGTGGTGGCCGGCGCGCGCCCCCGAGTCCGTCTTCATGGTGCACGGCGACGCCTGGGACTTCCAGGGCGCCTTCATGTCCAGCACGCTGACGGAGGTGGTGGACGACAAGAAGTCCATCGCCGTGTACCTGGCGAAGAAGGACGTGGACGTGTGGGGCATCGACCTGCGCTGGACGCACGTGCCCGAGGGGACGCAGGACTTCTCCTTCATGAAGGGCTGGAACCTGGGCACGCACGCCAAGGACGTGGGCACGGGCCTGACGGTGGCGCGGGCGGTGCGCGCGCTGACGGGGAGCGGCGGCGGCAAGATGAACCTGCTGGGCTGGAGCCGCGGGGCCACGGTGGCCTACGCCTACATGAACGCGGAGACGCAGCGGCCGCAGGGCCTGCGCCACGTGAGCGGCTTCATCCCGGTGGACATGGTGCTGAAGTTCGGGCCGGAGGCCGAGGAGCAGCGCCAGTGGGCCTGCGTGCGCGCGGCCGTGGGTGGCATGGTGCTGGGCTCGGGGCGCTACGAGGGCAACCTGTCCGGGCCGGGCGCGGGCGTGGCCATCCAGATGGTGGGGCAGGCGGCCAGATTCCTGCCGAACGAGCCCGCGCAGATTCCGGGCATCGAGCTGCCGCCGATGACCTACCAGCAACTGGGCATCGTCGTGGGAGCGGCGACCTTCTCGCTCCTCACCAACGAGGCGTACGGCATCCAGCCGTCGGTGCCCTTCTACCACTTCACCGCGGGCGCGTTCGGCGCGGACGGCCTGCCCGTGGCCCTGCAGTACGTGCAGCCCCAGCCGTTCTTCGACTTCCTCAGCACCGCCCACCCCTTCCAGAGCTTCACGGAGATGGTGGAGAGCGATCGCCTCATGTGTGGCGACGAGAGCCTGCCGTATGACGACCACCTGGCGCAGGTGAAGGTGCCGGTGCTGTACGTGGGCGCCGCGGGTGGCTTCGGCAGCTACGGCGCGCACAGCACGAAGCTGCTGGGCAGCAAGGACGTGAGCGTCCACCTGGTGCAGAAGCCGGGCATGCCCCGCGTCGCCGATTACGGCCATGCGGACCTGTTCCTGGCCAGCGATGCCGAGACGGCCGTGTGGGAGCCCATCTACAAGTGGATGAAGAAGCACTGAGCGCCGGGGCGTTGCCGTCGCCCCGATGCCCGGGCCTCGCGGAGACGCGGGGCCCGTTTTTTTTGGAGCACCCCGCGCCCCTCCGGGGGGACTCCCCGCCCTTGCCCGGCTCCTTAGATTGTGAGCCCGCGCCCGGGATGAGCCCGGGCCAGAGCGAGGACCCCCGTGGTCGACAACATCTGGACCGAATTCGCCAGGAGCTACGACGCCATCTGCTCCCAGCTCAACTGCTACCGCCGCATGGCCGCGAAGGTCCTCCGCGACACGGTGGGCCGCAAGTACGTCATCGACGCCGGGTGCGGCACGGGGCTGTTGAGCCAGCCGCTCGTCGAGCGGGGCCATACGGTGGTGGGCTTCGACAACAACCCGGCGATGCTCGGGCTGGCGCTGGGCAAGCAGGCCCGGGCGCCGGAGGAGGCGCGCCGGCGCTGGAAGGTGCTGGAAGGGGATGTGCGCACCTTTCCCCGGGGAGTGCCGGGCGAGGCGGACGCCGTGTTGCTCAACAACGTCCTCTTCTACGTGCGCGACCCGGAGCAGGTGCTGCGCCAGTGCCTCGGGCACCTCAAGCCGGGCGGCGTGCTCATCGCCACCGGTCCCCGGCAGCGGCCGGACCTGCGCAAGGTGATGGTCAACTCCATCGAGGAGTGGAAGGCGGAGGGCCGCTGGGACGCGCCGCTGCAGGCCGCCACCTCCTACCACGTCGACGTGACGCGCAGGCTCGTCACCGACCCCAATGAGATGGTCACCTTCTTCGAGCCGGAGGCGCTGGTGGACACGCTGCGGGGCCTGGGCTTCTCCCATGCGCTCGCGGCCGACGGCGACGACTACTACGGCGAGAACTACTACGTCTGCATGGCGCGCTAGCCCACGGGGCCGGGACCGGGAGGGCGGCGCCTCTCCTGGTCTCCACGGCCGGTGAGCCGTGCTTCAGGCTCCACGGTCCGGTGCGAATACCTCCTCCCGGGCGCCTGGCCGGAGCGTCAGGTGCTCGAGGCGCCCGGCACGGACTCCCGAGGCACGGGCCCGGGACTAGGCGACCAGTCCCAGCAGGCGCGCGTCGTGGATGATGCGGTTGCCGTCCACCTTCAGGCGGCTGGTGAGGAAGGGGGCGATGTCATCCGCCTTCTTGTGCAGGCGCGCGTAGTTGTTGTCGTAGATGCGCGTCACGATGAGCTGCGCGGAGGCGATGATGCGCTGCAGGTTGTGCTGCAGCTCATTGCCCTCCATGAGGAGGTGCAGCTCGCAGATGTACTTGCGGTTGTTCTCCAGCAGCGTGAAGAGGCCCTTGCGCTGCTCGCCGTTGGGCACCCGGGCCTTGGACCCGGTGACGACGACGACGGAGAGCTGCTGCCGGTACGCCTCGTAGGCCTCCCGGAAGCGCTTGTCCACGACGAACAGATCCTGCGGGCTGGGCGGCTGCTCCCAGCGGATGAAGAAGACCTTGTTGATGAGGCCCGTCTTGTAGTTCGGAGGAGCGGAGACGGCGGTAGCGAAAGCGGTCATGGGACCATCACTCCCAGGAAGCGGGCCGGGAAGGCCCTCGGAAAGGTATTCCGAGCGCCTGACGTGCCCGGCTCGATCACGACTTGGTGCGGTCAATCTGGTGATCGAGACTCCGAAGCCCAAGTGCACCCCGCGCCGTCTGCCGTCGAGCGCACGAATCCGGGGGCCACAGTGTCCGGGAGCACACGCATCCGTGGTGTGCTGGAGGGAGGAGGAGTGGCGAAGGCACCGGGAAGGTAGGAGCGCACCGGGTGTGCGGCCATAGTGAGACCATGCGACTCACATCGAGGGCGCTGTGGGAGCGCTTTCACGGAAGGTTGGGAGCCGACGGCATCGGACTGCTGGCCACGCTGTTGCTGCTGGTGACGGTGGGGTTGGGATTCATCGCGCTGTCGGATGACGTGCGGGAGAACGAGACGCAGCACTTCGACGAGCGGGTGCTGCTGTCGCTGAGGCGCGCGGACGATCCGGAGGTGCCGCGAGGCCCGCGGTGGCTGGCCGAGGCGGCGCGGGACGTGACGGCGCTGGGCGGCGTGTCGGTGCTGACGCTGGTGGTGTGCGCGGTGAGCGGCTTCCTGGTGCTGGTGCGGCGCTGGAGGACGCTGGCGCTGGTGCTGGGCTCGACGGTGGGCGGGGCGGCGGTGAATGGAGTCCTCAAGGGCCACTTCGCCCGGCCGAGGCCCACGGTGGTGCCACACCTCACGCACGTGCTGTCGGAGAGCTTCCCGAGTGGGCACGCGATGCTGTCGGCCATCGTCTACCTGACGCTGGGAGCGCTGCTGGCGCAGCTGGTGGAGCGGCGGTGGCTGCGGGCGTACCTGGTGGGGGTGGCGCTGACGCTCACGCTGCTGATTGGCCTGACGCGGGTGTACCTCGGGGTGCACTACCCGACGGACGTGCTGGGCGGGTGGATGGCGGGGCTGGCGTGGGCGCTGCTGACGGCGGTGATGGCCCGTGGGGTCAAGCGGCGCAGCCCTGGGCTGCGCGAGGAGTCCCGGGGCGACACCGCGCCCTCATGAGCCGGAGGGAGGCTCGGGGTCTTCGGGCTCCTGTTTCGCGTCCAGCGTCTTGCGCCACTGCTCGAACCGCTCGAAGAGGGAGAAGGGGTGGAAGGCGAGGTGGTCGATGTTGCGATGGTACGCCGCGAGATAGGGCTCGCCCCCGAGTTGGATGACGGCCTGTGAGGGCCGCTCGGGCAGACTGTAGAACCAGGCCCGGGCCTGCTCCCGGGTGTCGAAGCTGGCCACCGCCGGAGGCGGGCGGCCGTCCTTCATCATGTCCTCGAAGTGGTACTCGATGGAGTGGGTGGAGACCAGCTTGCGGAAGTTGCTATCCCGGTCATACATGACGACGTGGTACTGGTCCGCGATCAGCACGAGGGCCAGGTAGGGCGGTCTGGGGTGGTTCTTCAGCCACGCTTCCGCCTCTTCTCGCGTGGCGAAGGAGGCGACGACCATCCCGGGTCCCTCGGTCCTGAGCTCCTGGCGGTAGTCATCGAACTCATATTGCTGACCCGTTGTAATGATGAATCGAAGCGCCTCGGCTGCGGTGAGAAGCAACTCCTTCTCCTCCGCGGACTCGGTCTTCTCATGAATCAAGCCGAGGAGATTCATTGCCTCGAAGATGGGGCTTTTGGGTCTCATGTGATGCCTCGGTGATGGGGATCCGAGCAGGGCTCGTCAGGATGCCAGGAGCACCGCGGGTGCGAGGACCAAGAGCCCCGCTCCGGCGGAAACCGTGACGAAGGCAACCCCGGCGATGACGACAATGCTGCCCACCAGCAGGCCCTGGTGATGGCGCTTCAACCAGTCGACGGCTTCGTCCACGGCCGAGAACTCCTGGCGCTGACGGCCCTCCACCTCCCGGCAATCATCGTAGGCTTGTCGGCATTGCAAGCGGCACCACTCCTCCTTTCCACCCATCTTCCGTCCTCCGGACTTGATGTGTCCGAAGCCCCGAGGCAGAGGACGGCTCATGCACATCTCAATGCACTGGCGGTTCTCCGCATCACAGTCGCGCTGGTAGGTCTTCGCGACGCGGACGATGCGTCCGTACGTCGATTCACGGGCACTCGTGGGAAACCGGTACCACGAGAGGTCGAACTCCTCGGCATGCCTCCAGTGCTCGGTGACCTGGCCGCCGGGCGACTCCTCGAGGACGAGCACGTAGCGGGTCAGTTCCTCGGCAGTGGGGGCGGCGCCGTAGCGGGTAGCGCTGCACGAGACGAGCAGCACGCAGAGGAGCGAGGCGATGAGTTTTACTGGGGCCATTGAGTGGGGGCAGAGTCCGGAGGACCGTGCCCCGTCGCGGGTAGCACAGAGGATCCCCTGCCTCAACACATGTTCCGCCCTGCTCACGGTGGATCGCCCACCTGCGCCCCGGGTTTCTCCGTGCTTGGTGGTTAGCGGTCCGCCGTCACCTTCATGAGCTGAGAACGGAGCGGCCCCCTGTCGGGTTCAAATCCCGTTGGGGACGCGCAAGCCGGGTCCTCCACCTCGACTTGAGGCCTGCGCGTCGGGCATTACCCTATGCGCCACTCCACTAGCCAGCTGTCGGACTTGAGAAAGGTGTCAAACCTCGTCCGTGGCCCGCCCGTCCGCCCGTGGCCCGTCCGGCGGATGAGGGAGCACGAAGGTCAGGACTGTGATTCGGGATCCTCGGGCTCCTGTTTCTCGTCCAGCGTCTTGCGCCACTGCTCGAACCGCTCGAAGAGGGAGAAGGGGTGGAAGGCGAGGTGGTCGATGTTGCGATGGTACGCCGCGAGATAGGGCTCGCCCCCAAGTTGGATGACGGCCTGTGAGGGCCGCTCGGGCAGACTGTAGAACCAGGCCCGGGCCTGCTCCCGGGTGTCGAAGCTGGCCACCGCCTGAGGAGGGCGGCAGTCCTTCATCATCTCCTCGAAGTGGTACTCGATGGAGTGGGTGGAGGACAGCTTGCGGAAGTTGCTATCCCGGTCATACCTGACGACGTGGTACTGGTCCGCGATCAGCACGAGGGCCATGTAGGGCGGTCTGGGCTGATTCTTCAGCCACGCTTCCGCCTCTTCGCGCGTGGCGAAGGATGCGATGACCATCTCGGGTCCCTCGGTTCTGAGTTCCTGGCGGTAGTCGTCGAATTCATACCGCTGGCCCGTCGTAATGATGAAGTCGAGCGCATCGGCTGCGGTGAGAAGCAACTCCTTCTCCTCCGCGGACTCGGTCTTCTCATGAATCAAACCAAGGAGATTGATGGCTTCGAAGACGGGGCTTTGGGGTTTCATGGGGTGCCTCGGTGATGTGGAGCCGAGCAGGGCTCGTCAGGCTGCCAGGAGCACCGCGGGTGCGAGGACGACGAGCCCCGTTCCGGCGGAAACCGTGACGAAGGCAACTCCGGCGATGACGACAATGCTGCCCACCAGCAGGCCCTGGTGATGGCGCTTCAACCAGTCGACGGCTTCGTCCACAGCCGAGAACTCCTGGCGTTGACGACCCTCCAACTCCCGGCAGTCATCGTAGGCTTGTTGGCATTGCTCGCGGCACCACTTATCCTTTCCACCCATCTTCCGCCCTCCGGACCTGATGTGTCCGAAGCCCCGAGGCAGGGGGCGGCTCATGCACATCTCAATGCACTGGTTGTTCTCCGCATCACAGTCGCGCTGGTAGGTCTTCGCGACGCGCACGATGCGCCCGTACGTCGATTCACGGGCGCTCGTGGGAAACCGGTACCACGAGAGGTCGAATTCCTCGGCGTACCGCCAGTGCTCGGTGACCTGGCCGCCGGGCGACTCCTCGAGGACGAGCACGTAGCGGGTCAGTTCCTCGGCAGTAGGCGCGGCGCCGTGGCGGGTAGTGCTGCACGAGATGAGCAGCACGCAGAGGAACAGGACGATGGGTCTTGCTGGAGTCATTCGGGCGGGGGGCGGAGGACAGTGGACAGTGCCTCGTCGCGGTTAGCACGGTGGATCCTCTGGCTCAACGCATGTTCCGCCCTGCTCGCAGCGGGGCGGCTCGACACGCGGGTTGGAGCGCTCACGCCATGACGGTGCCAGGGCCCTCCGCCTCGGGAGTGGCCGGACCTGGCACCACCTCGCGGCGCTTCCACAGGAAGTACACCGCCGGATAGACGAGCAGCTCCAGCAGGAAGCTCGTGGCCAGTCCGCCCACCATGGGGGCGGCAATCCGCTTCATCACGTCCGCTCCCGTTCCCGTGGACCACATGATGGGCAGCAAACCCAGCATCGCCGCCATCACCGTCATCGCCTTGGGCCGCACGCGCTTCACCGCCCCGTGGATGATGGCCTCCTCCAGATCGCCCACCGTGCGCAGCCGCCCGCGCTGCTTCGCCTCGTCGTGCGACAGATCGAGGAAGAGCAGCATGAAGGCACCGGTCTCGGCGTCCAGGCCCATCAGGGCGATCATCCCCACCCACACCGCGATGGACACGTTGTAGTCGAGCGCCCAGAGCAGCCACACCGCGCCGATGGCCGAGAAGGGCACCGCCAGCATCACGAGCCCCGCTTTGAACGCCGACTTCGTGTTCATGTACAGCAGCCCGAAGATGAGCACGAGCGTGAGCGGGATGACGAGCTTCAACCGCTCCCGGACCCGCAGCATGTTCTCGTACTGCCCGCTCCACGTCATGGAGTAGCCCGTCGGCATCTTCACGCTCGCCGTCACCGCCTCCTTGGCGCGATCCACGAAGCGGCCCACGTCGTACCTGGCGGTGTCGAAGTCCACGTACACGTAGCCGGTGAGCATCCCGTTCTCGTTGCGGATCATCGAGGGCCCATGGGCGAGCACCACGTCCGCGATGGCCTCCATGGGAATCTGCCCCTTGCCGTCCGGCAGCGGCAGCAGCACGCGCTTGAGCGATTGCAGGTCTTCGCGGTAGTCCCGCGCGTAGCGCACGTTGATGCCGTAGCGCTCGCGGCCCTCCACGGTGGTGGACTGGTTGTCGCCTCCCACCGCCGTCATCACCATCATGTTCGCGTCGTCCACGCTCAGGCCGTAGCGGGCGAGCTCGTCCCGCTTGAGGACGAAGTCCAGGAAGTAGCCGCCCGCCACGCGCTCGGCGAACGCGCTGCGCGTGCCCTCCACCTTCGCCACCACCGCCTCCGTCTCGCGGGCGATGCGCTCCACGGTGGCCAGGTCCGCGCCCATGATCTTGATGCCCACCGGCGTGCGGATGCCCGTGGACAGCATGTCCAGCCGTCCCTTGATGGGCATGGTCCACGCGTTGGAGATGCCCGGCAACTGGAGCGCGGCGTTCATCTTCGACTCCAGCTCGGCCTGGGTGATGCGATCCCTCCAGAACGGACGCAGCATCCCCTTCAGCCACTCGGGCGCCCAACCGCTGTACCAGCGTGGCACTTCGCGCCACTGGGACTCGGGGCGCAGCAGCACCGTCGTCTCCATCATGGTGAACGGCGCCGGGTCGGTGGACGTGTTGGCGCGGCCCGCCTTGCCGAAGACGCGCTCCACCTCGGGGAACTGCATGAGCAGCTTGTCCTGCACCTGCAACACGCGCTGCGCCTCGGCCACGGACATGCCGGGCTCCACCGCCGAGGGCATGTAGAGGATGGTGCCCTCGTTGAGCGGCGGCATGAACTCGCTGCCCAGGTGCAGGTACACGGGGATGCTGCTGGCCACCAGCAGCGCGCTCACCGCCAGGGTGGCCTTCGCGTGGCGCAGCACGAAGCGGCAGGGGCCCTCGTAGATTCGATGCATCAGCCGGCTGATGGGGTGCCGCTCCTCCGAGTAGTACCTGCCCACGAGTGCGTGCGTCGCCATCGACGCCAGGAATCTCGGGCGGAAGTGGAAGGGCTCCACGCGGGCGAAGAGCATCCGCATGGCCGGGTCGAGGGTGATGGCCAGCAGCGCGGCGATGGCCATGGCGAGGTTCTTCGAGTACGCCAGCGGGCGGAACAGGCGGCCCTCCTGGTCCACCAGCGTGAAGATGGGCATGAAGGCCACGGCGATGACGAGCAGGCTGAAGAAGACGCCCGGTCCCACCTCCATCAGCGCCTCCAGCCGCACCTGGTGGAAGTCGCCCTTCTTCCCATCCTTCATCCAGTGGTGGATCTTGTTGTACGCGTTCTCCACCTCGACGATGGCGCCGTCCACGAGCACGCCGATGGAGATGGCGATGCCCGCCAGCGACATGAGGTTGGCGTTCAGCCCCATCGCGTACATGGGGATGAAGGCCAGCGCCACCGACACCGGAATGGTGACGATGGGCACGATGGCCGAGGGGATGTGCCACAGGAAGATGAGGATGATGAGGGAGACGATGAGGATCTCCTCCACCAGCTTGAAGGTCACCGTGTCGATGGCCCGCTCGATGAGGTCCGAGCGGTCATAGGTGGTGACGATCTCCACGCCCTCGGGCAGCGAGGGTTTCAGCTCCTCGAGCTTCGCCTTGATGCGCTCGATGACGTTGAGGGCGTTCTCTCCCTGCCGCATCACCACGATGCCGCCCACCACGTCGCCCTCGCCGTCCAGGTCGGCCACGCCGCGGCGCAGCTCGGGGCCCAGTGTCACGGTGGCCACGTCCTTGATGGTGACGGGCGTGCCGCCCTGGGACTTGAGCACGAGCTTCTCGATGTCCTCCACGCTCTTCACGTAGCCCCGGCCACGGACCATGTACTCGCGCCCGGCCACCTCCACGAGCCGTCCCCCCACGTCGTTGTTGCCCTGGCGCACCGCGCGCACCACCGCGTCCAGTGACAGCCCATAGCTCGTCAGGCTGTTGGGATTCACCGTCACCTGGTACTGGCGCACCTGTCCGCCCACGGTGGCGACCTCGGAGACACCCGGCACGCTTTGAAGCTGATAGCGCAGGAACCAGTCCTGGTAGGAGCGCAGCTCGTCCAGCCGGTGTTTGCCGCTCCTGTCCACCAGCGCGTATTGGAACACCCACCCCACGCTGGTGGCGTCCGGGCCCAGCTCCACCTTCACGTCCGATGGCAGTTGGGGCGTTATCTTCGACAGGTACTCGAGCACCCGCGTGCGCGCCCAGTACATGTCCGTGCCGTCCTCGAAGATGACGTACACGTAGCTGAAGCCGAAGTCGCTGAAGCCGCGCACCGCCTTCACCTTCGGGGCGCCCAGCAGCGCGGTGGTGATGGGGTAGGTGACCTGGTCCTCGACGATGTCGGGGCTGCGGTCCCACCGCCCGTAGACGATGACCTGCGTATCGGACAGGTCCGGCAACGCGTCCAGCGGCGTGTTCCGCATGGTCCACCACGCGCCAATGAGCGCCACCACGGTGGCCGCGATGACCAGGTACTTGTTCTCCGCCGAGAAGCGGATGATGGCTCGGATCATGGCCTCAGTGGCCTCCGTGGCCGGAGGGAGTGGGAGGAGTCGCCGCGGGGGGCGAAGCGGGAGGAGGCGCCGTGGCACCGCCCGAGGAGGACGCGGCCAGTGCCGCCAGCGAGGCACGCAGGCGCGATTCGGAGTCGACGAGGAAGTTGGCGCCGGTGACGACCTCATCACCCGCCTTCAGGCCCGACGTCACCTCCACGCTCTTTCCATCCGACTCGCCCAGGCGGACCTCGCGGGGCTGGAAGCGGCCGCCGCCGAGCGCCACGAAGACGACCTGGGTGGTTCCGGTGGGGACGACGGCATCCGCGGGAATCCTCAACCCCTCGCGGGTCGTGCCCCGGAGCACCACCTCGCCGAACATCTCGGGGCGCAGGTCGCCTTCGGGATTGGGGAACTCCAGGCGGACCTTGACGGTGCGCGTGGCCGGGTCGAGCACCGGGTCGAGGAAGGCCACCTTCCCGGCGAAGATGCGGTTCGGAAACGCCTTGAGCTGGAGCGTGGCGGGCATGCCCACCTTCACGTGGCGCAGCTCGTTCTCATACACGTCGGCGAGCACCCACACGCGCGACAGATCGACGATCTCATAGGGCGTGGCGCCCACCTCCAGCCGTGCGCCCTCCACCACGTCCTTCTTCGTGATGACCCCGGAGATGGGCGACACCAGGGTGAGGGAGCGGGTGGCCTCGCCCGTCTCGGCGAGCCGCTCGAGGGTGGCCTGCGGTACGTCCCACAGTTGCAGCTTGCGCCGGGCCGCGGCCACCAGGGCGTCGCCGTCCGCGGACATCCCGCCGGACTGGCCCAGGGCCTGACGGGTGCGCAGGGCCAGCAGGTATTCCTCCTGCGCCGCGAGCAGCTCGGGGCTGTAGACGGAGAAGAGCGGCTCGCCGCGCCGCACCGGCTTGCCGGTGAAGTCCGCGTACACGCGCTCGACGAAGGCGGGCACCTTCAGGGTGACGCGGCGCACGCGGGTCTCGTCCATGGCCACGCGGCCGTTGGTCCGCCATGTTCCCCCCACCTTGCCCTCCGTCACTGGCGCGGTGCGCAGGCCGATGAGCTGCTGGCGCGAGGGGTCGATGGTGACGGGTGCCAGGCCCTCCACCGCGGGGGCACCCGGGTCGCCAGCGGATGCCGACGCGGGCGTCATCGGCACCAGGTCCATGCCGCAGATGGGGCACTTGCCCGGGTGGTCCTGCACGATGCTCGGGTGCATCGGGCACTGGTATTTCGTGGCCGCCGGCTCGGAGGTGGCCGTGGTCGTGGCGGGTGCGTGGGCCTCGTGTGCCGCGTCCCTGTGCGCCAGCAGGTGCACGGCGCCACCGCCGAGGACAGCGCTGCCCAGGGCCGTCACGGCCAGCGCGGCGGCTCCGAAGCGGCGGCGCGAGGGCGGTGGCGAGGGGGGCAGTGGGGGAGTCTCGAGAGACATGGTTTCTCCAGGGCTACATGCCCGACATGGAGGAAGAGGAAGAGGAGGCGGGGGCACCCGGCGAGCCACCCGCTGGAGCGGCGCCACCCGCGGGAGCGGACGGAGTGCTCCCCGTACCGGGCATGCCGCCCGCCGACTGTGCACTGCCGCCCATGGAGGCCACGGGCTCCAGGCTCACCTCGGCCTGGGCGATGGCGAGGCGCTGCGCGTCGGCGAGCGTGCGCAGGTAGTCCTCCTCGTCGCGGATGATGCCGGTGTTGGCTTCCAGCACCGAGGCGAACGAGGCGCGGCCCACGCGGTACTGCGTCAGGGTGCTCTCGGCGGTCGCCGCCGATTGCATCAACAGACCGTCCCGGTAGATGGCCACCGTGTCGCGCAGTGCCTCCAGGGCGATGAGGCGCTCGCGCACCCGCAGGCGCAGCACCTGCTCCAGGGTCTCCACCCCGCGGGCCGAGGCCTCGGCCTGGGCACCGCGCTCGGCCACCACGCGGTCCTGCTTGCTCCCGGAGAAGACGGGCAGGGTGACGCCCACGTTGGCCTGCCACATGGGCGGGAAGGCACCGCCGCGCGGCATCACCCCGGCGCTCACGGTGAAGTCGGGCAGGCGTTCCCGGCGAGCCAGTGCCACCTGCTGACCGGCCTGCGCCACCAGCGTGCGCTGTTGGGCCAGCTCGGGGCTGCGCTCGAGTGCGTCCTTCTCCGCGGCTTCGACGTCGCCGGGCTCGGGCACTCCCATGTCGCGCACGCGCATGGTGGTGGGCAGGGGCGTCTCCAGGGGCCGGCCGCTCAGCCGGTTCAGCGTCTGCACCCGGACGCGCTCCTCGGCGCGCAACGCGAGCTGACGCTGGCGCAGCCGGTTGAGCTCGAGCTGGGCGCGCAGCAGGTCGGACTGGGCTCCCTCGCCGGTCTCGTAGCGGATGCGGGCCACGTCGGCCGATTGCTTCCAGAGCGTCTGGAGCCGCTCCAGCAGCATCAGCCGCTCGCGCGTCAGCAGCAGGTCCAGGTAGCCCCGGCGCACCTCGGCCTCGATGGACAGCCGCACCCTCGCCACCTGCGTCGACGCGGCCCTGGCGCCGAGCTGCGCGACCTCGGTACGCAGCTCGCGCTTGCCGGGGAAGGGCAGGGACTGGGAGACCATGATGCTGAAGTAACTGGTCTCCATCTCGCCAATCATGAAGCCGTTGAAACCGTCATTCTGGATGCCCACCTGCAGCACCGGGTCTGGCAGGGCACTGGCCTGGGGCACGCGCTCCCGGGCGGCCCGGACCGGGGCCTCGGCCTGGGGCAACTCCGGGCGGTTCGCGAGGGCTTCCGTGAGGAGCTGCTCCAGCGTCGGGTCCGTGGGCAGTGCCGGTACGGAGGCCGCCTGCGTGGGAGGCGTACGAGTCTCCGTCTGCGCGAACGCCACCACGGGCGAGCACAGCGCCAGCACGAGGGCGAGCTGCCCGAGCACATGGCGCCGCCCGCCTGGGGTGGGGACTGGCTGGGAGGGAGCGTGAGGGGTTCGCACGAGGAGGGGTTGTGCAGGGGGTGTGCCACGGGCCCATCCTCGTCAGGGCGAGGCGGACAGAGGGGCGCGACGGGTTCCAGGCCCGGAGTCATCGGCGCGACAGCTACCCGGGGCGTCACGGTGTAACCGGGGGAATCACATGGGCCCGGGTGAAACGCCCGCCTGCGCCAGGAGGAGGTCCTGTCAGGGGGGGAGAGGCGCTCCGGCGGCGATGGAGAGCAACTGGTCCGACTGTTGGACCAGTTGGCGCGCCGCGCGGCCGGAAGGCGCCCCGTGCCTTCCCGCGAGAGTGCCCTTGAATGAACCTGCTCCCACTGGCCTAGGCTGGGGCGGGCAGTTGGCATCGGGCTTGCGTAGTACTGGTGGTGGAGGAGCGCTCATCCATGCAGGTCCCCTCGGGCACGGCCCGGCGTCTCAGTCTGGCCCTCGCCGCCCTGGTCTCCCTCTTCGTGGTGTCATCCGTCCTGGTGCTCGTGCACATGCGGGAGATTCATGCCCGCATGGTCGAGATGCAGGCGCGGCAGCACGCGGTCCGCTCGGCGCTCGAGGTGGCCAGCGCCATCCGGGACACCTACGCGCACCAGGCCCACACCCTCATCCTGGGCAATGACAGCCACCTGCACTTCTATGAGACCGCGGCCAGCCGGGTGAGCCGGTTGACGGAGGAGATGAAGGGACAGGCCCTGGGGCCCGAAGAGCGGGCCTGGGTGGAGGACATCGAGCGGGCACAGCGCTCGCTGGACACGCTCTTCCGCGAGGCGCTCCTGCCGGCGGTGCTGGCGGGGCGGCAGGAGGACATGGAGCGCGAGCATGGCCGGGCGCTGGGGCTCGTGTCCCAGATGGAGGAGCGCACGGACCGGCTGGTGAGCCACTTCAACCACTCGGTGGACGCGGCCGAGGCCCGGGTGGCCGAGCTCCAGAGCTCCGCCTTCCAGTGGACCCTGTTCTTCCTGGTGGGCGCGCCGCTGCTGGCCATGGGCGTGGGTGTCTATATCGTCCGCTCCGTGGCGCGGCCCGTGGCCCGGCTGCGCGAGGGCGCGGCGCGGCTGGCGGCGGGAGACATGCACGCGCGCATCGACATCACGACCCCCGACGAGTTCGGCGAGCTGGCCCGCCAGTTCAACGCCATGACGGCGGCGCTGCGCGAGCATCAGGAGCGGCTGGTGCAGAGCGAGAAGCTCGCGGGCATCGGCCGGCTGGCGGCGGGGGTGGCCCATGAAATCAACAACCCGCTCACCGTCATCCTTGGCTATGTGGGGATGATGAAGAAGAAGGCGGAGGGGAATCTGCGCGAGGACCTCCAGGTCATCGAGGACGAGGCGGTGCGGAGCCGCGACATCGTCGAGGATCTGCTCGCGCTCTCGCGACCCCTGCCGGCCGAGCCCGAGCCCGTGGATCTGCGAGCCCTGTGCGAAGAGGTGGTGGAGCGGTTGAGGCAGGGAGGACAACTGGGCGCCGTGACGGTGGACGTGGAAGGCGAGGCGCGGACCGCGGGACACCTGACGAAGCTGCGCCAGGTGGTGCTCAACCTGATGCGCAACGCGGTGGATGCGTGCGGAGAGACGGGGCGGGTGCGGGTGCGGCTGGTGCAGACGGAGAAGGGGGCGGAGGTGCACGTGGAGGACACGGGCCCGGGCCTGAGCGTCACGGCGCGCGAGCGCCTCTTCGAGCCCTTCTTCACCACCAAGCCCAGCGGGACGGGGCTGGGGCTGGCCATCAGTCAGAGCATCGTGCAGGCGCACGGGGGCAACCTGGAGGCCGCCGCGGGAACGGGGCCGGGCGCACATTTCACCGTGTGGTTGCCCGCGACGTCGCAGGGGAGGGCGTGAGGCATGGAGACGCGCGGACGTGTGCTGGTGGTGGACGACAAGGAGAACATCCTCAAGCTCTTCGCCCGGCTGCTGGGCGACAGCTATGAGGTGACGTGCGCGGAGGACGGCGCGCGTGCGCTGGCGTTGGTGGCGGCGCAGGAGTTCGACGTCGTGGTGTCGGACGTCCGCATGCCCGGGGCGGACGGCTTCGAGGTGCTGCGCGCCGTCAAGTCCCGCTCCCCCGATACCGAGGTGGTGATGATGACGGGCTACGCCACGGTGCCGGACGCGGTGGAGGCCATGCGGGCGGGCGCCTTCGACTACCTCCAGAAGCCCTTCCTCCCGGACGCTCCCGTGGAGCTGGTCGCGCGGGCGATGGAGCGCCGGCGGCTGCGCCTCCAGGCCGAGCGCCTGGGGCCGGAAGCTCCGGGCTCGGACTTCGCCTTCGCCGGAGCCGTGGGCCGCAGCGCGGCGATGCAGGAAGCGCATCGGCTGCTCGCGCAGGCGGCGCGCCTGGACATCACGGTGCTGCTGACGGGCGAGACGGGCACGGGCAAGGAGTTGGCGGCGCGGGCGGTGCACCTCAACAGCGCCCGGCGGGAGAAGCCCTTCGTGGCCGTCAACTGTGGGGCCCTGCCGGCGGAGCTCGTGGAGAGCGAGCTGTTCGGCCACGGCAAGGGCGCCTTCACCGGCGCGGCCCAGGCGAAGGCGGGCCTCTTCGAGGAGGCCCATGGCGGAACGCTCTTCCTGGACGAGGTGGGGGAGCTGCCGCTGAACGCGCAGGTGAAGCTGTTGCGCGTGCTGCAGGAGCGGGAGGTCCGGCGCGTGGGCGAGACCCGGCCCGTGCAGGTGGACGTGCGGGTGGTGGCCGCCACGCACAGGGAGCTGCGTGCGGCCGCGGCCCAGGGGCGCTTCCGGGAGGATCTCTTCTACCGGCTCAACGTCTTCCCGGTGCAACTGCCGCCGTTGCGCGAGCGCAAGGAGGACATTCCGCTGCTGGCGGCCCACCTGCTCGACAAGCACTGCAAGGAGATGGGGCGCACGCTGGAGGGGATGACCCCGGAGGCGCTGCGCGCGCTCGTGGGCTACCCGTGGCCGGGCAACGTGCGCGAGCTGGAGAACGCGCTGATGCGCGCGGTGGCGGTGGCCACGGGGCCTTCCGTGACGGAGCGCGACCTGCCGCCCGAGGTGCGCGAGCGTCAGGAAGGCACCCTGCCGGGTGGGGCGGCGAAGCACCTGCCCTACCGGGACGCGCTGGACCTGGCCAGGGACCGCTTCTCGCGCGAGTACCTCACGGCCCTGCTGCGCGACTTCGAGGGCAACGTCACCCGCGCCGCCGAGCACGCCGGCATCGAGCGCGAGAGCCTGCACCGGTTGCTGAAGCGCTACAGCATCCGCTCCGACGACTTCAAGCCGCGGTCGTGACGGGCCGCGGCACGGCGGGCTACTGGATGGTGACGATCCCGCCAATGTGGTCCATGGCGCAGGCGTAGCGCAGCGTGCCCGACTCGCTGGGGGTGAACTCCAGGGTCACCGGCGTGTCCAGGGGCAGGGGCTGGTTGATGCCCAGGTCATCCAGGATGATCTCCTTGGCGCACGTCCTGTCCGTCTTGCGGGTGATGACGAGGCGGACCGTGTGTCCCGCCTTCACCGTCACGTTCGCGGGCTCGAAGCCCTTGGACGTCACCGAGATCTCCACGGTGCGGACGCCGCTCTTGTTGGCCGGGGCGGCGGCGAGGGTGAGGGCGGTCAGGGCTCCCATCAGAAGGGTCTTCATCGGTGGTTTCTCCGGGAGGGGTGAGGATTCGCTCCCAGGCAAAGCACGGCGCGTGCCGGGGTCCGCGCGTGCCTGTTCTCGCGGGGTTGGGGCGTGAGCTCCCCGACGGGAGTGTCCAGGCGGGTTTCCCTGTAACCCGCACGGTCACGGTCGCGAGGGCTCCGACGCCCGGGGCTCGTGCGGCATGGGGCCTGGTTGCATGGGTGCTCCCTCGTGGTAGTCAAACGCCGTGGACGATCTCGACGCCCGCCGCCGTGAGCAGCACAAGCAGCGCCTGTCCTGGATGCCGTGGCTCTACTTCACGCTCAAGCCGCGCCACCGCGCCTGGGCCGAGGCCTGGCAGAAGGAGGTGCAGGACCAGCTGCGCGAGCTGGAGACGGTGGAGATCGCCGAGGGCTGTTTCATCTCCCCGGACGCCCACCTCTTCGCCGAGCCGGGCCGCCCCATCCGCATCATCGGCCCCGGAGTGAGCATCGCCGCCAACGCCTTCGTGCACGGGCCCGTGGTGCTGGAGGCCGGTGTGAGCCTCAACGCGCGCGTCAGCCTGGATGGAGGCGCCTCCGGCATCCACATCGGCGAGGGCAGCCGCATCGCCACCGGCGCCACCCTCTATGCCTTCGACCATGGCCTCGCCCCGGACAGGGCCGTGCGCGAGCAGCCCGTCACCTCCCGCGGCATCGTGCTCGGCAAGGACGTGTGGGTGGGCGCCAACGCGGGCATCACCGACGGGGTGCGCCTGGGTGACCACGCCGTCGTGGGCATGGGCGCCGTCGTCACCCGCGATGTGCCCCCCTGGGCCATCGTCGCGGGCGTCCCCGCACGGGTCATCGGTGATCGCCGCGAGCGCCGCCGCTCCGGCACTCCCAGCGCCTCCTGGTCACCACCGGACGATTCGGAACAATAACCACCGGACTTTTTCCGGTAATTCTGTCAACTCGTGACAGGCCTGTAGCTGGGGGATGACGGCGAATTGACGCGCTTTCATTCGTGAGCCTTATGCTGTGGCCCATCTCCGACTGAGCAGCTCCCCGGGGGAAAGGAGCGCGGTATGGCGTACCAGCAGCTCTCTCAGGTCATCACCTTCGAGGACGAGAGCCCATCGCGCAGTGCGCTGTCCCGCATGGGGTTGCTCGCGGAGGGGCTCCGCTCCGGACTGTCGGCGGACGCACTGCGTTACCACTTCCTGGCCGAGCAGCTCAGCGAGGTCGTCTTCCACCTGGATGGCCAGGGGAACCTGACCTTCCTGGGCCCCACGTGGACGGCCCTCACCGGGCTGGCCGTGGAGGATGTGCTGGGCCAGCCGTTGGCGGAGATGGTGCACCCGGAGGAGCGGCCGCGGGTGCAGGCCCTGCTGGATGCCATCGCCGCGCGGGTGCAGGCCTCCTTCCGGCTCGAGCTCAAGCTGCTGGCGGCCGGTGGCCCCCGGTGGGTGGAGCTGGCCGCGCACAGCTCGCCCACGGGCCAGGGCGAGGTGCTGGGCACGCTCACGGACGTCACCGAGCGCCGGCAGCTCCAGGCGCGGCTGCAGCAGTCGGACAAGCTGGCCACGTTGGGGATGCTCGTGCCGGGCTTCACGCACGAGATGAACAACCCGCTGGCCTTCATGCTGGCCAATCTCGACTACCTGCTCTCCAGCATGGGGGACATCGCCGGGTCCGCGCCGGCCTCGCAGGTGGCCGAGTGGCGTGAGGCGGTGGGCGAGGTGCGCGAGGGCGCCGAGCGGTTGCGGCAGCTGATCGGCCACCTGCGCAGCTACCGCTCGGAGTCCCAGGGGCCGGTGGACCTGAACACGCTGCTCGATTCGGTGGGGCAGATGGTGTCCAGCACGCTGCGCTCGCGCGGGCGGCTGGTGCGCGACTACGGGGCCCGGGCGGAGGTGGCTGGCAGTGAGAGCGGGCTGCGTCAGGCCCTGCTCAACCTCGTGCTCCACGCCGTGCTGTCGCTGAAGGATGGCGGAGACACGGAGGAGAACGAGGTCCGCCTGGTCACCCGCGAGGCGGGCGGCGGCTCCGTGGTGGTCGAGGTGCATGACACCGGAGCCGGCTTCCCCCCCGAGCAGCTCTCGCAAATCTTCGAGCCGGGCTTCACCTCTCGCGAGGCCCGGCCGGCGCTGTCGGTGTGCCGGGACATCGTCCGGGGGCTCGGTGGAAGCATCACCGTGACGTCCGTGGTGGGCCGGGGGACCGTCTTCCGCGTGACGCTGCCAATGGCCTCCTGAGTTCCTAACCTCCTGTGAGGGGCCGTGCTCTGGCCCTTCCTGGAGGTGGATGTGCCGTCCTTCATCCGTCTGGGGGTGCTCGCACTGATGTTGGCGCTCGCCGCCTGCGGCCAGCGCGGCTCGCGGGAGGCCGGCACGGACGGAGGGCTCCCCATGGGGAGGGGCGGGCAGGGGCTCGGTGGCACCTGTGCCGGGCAGCGGTCGTTCCTCATCGGCAGTGGCATCCACGACATCACCGGCCCCGCCGCCGAGGTGGGGATGATGGGGTACGTGGAGCTGGAGCAGCAGACGGCCGGCATCCACCAGCGTCTGCGCTCGCGCGCCTTCGTCATCGCCTCGCCGTGCAATGGCAAGCGCGTGGTGTTCGTGAGCGCGGACCTGGGCATGGTGTTCCAGGGCGTGAAGCAGGAGGTGGTGCGGCGGTTGAAGGCCACCTTCGGGCCGCTCTACGCGGATGACAACGTGCTGCTGAGCGCCACGCACACGCACAGCGGGCCCGGGGGCTACTCGCACTACGCGCTCTACAACCTGAGCACGTTCGGCTTCGAGCCGAAGAACTTCGAGGTCATCGTCCAGGGCATCTACCAGTCCATCGTCCGCGCGCACGAGCACCTGGCGCCGGGCCACATCACCCTGGCGGCGGGGGAGCTGCTCGACGCGAGCCGCAACCGCTCGCCCGAGGCCTACCACCTCAATCCGCCCGAGGAGCGCGCGCGCTACGCGTACGACACGGACAAGCGGATGACGCTCCTGCGCTTCACGAAGGAGCCGGGCGTGGAGGTGGGGCTCATCAACTGGTTCGCGGTGCACACCACGTCCATGGGGCAGGAGAACCGGTACATCAGCGGCGACAACAAGGGCTACGCCTCCTCTCTCTTCGAGAAGGAGAAGGGCACGCGCTACGACGCCACCGGGGACACCTTCGTGGCGGCCTTCGCGCAGGCCAACGAGGGGGACGTGACGCCCAACATCTTCGGCGGCGAGGACGGCGGGGGCCGGGACGACTTCGAGAGCACGGCGCTCTCCGGCCGCAAGCAGTACGAGCGCGCCGCCTCCCTCTACGCGAGCGCCACCACGCCCCTCACCGGTGGCGTGGACTACAGGCACGTCCACGTGAAGATGGATGACGTGGAGGTGCGGTCCGCCTTCACGGGAGGCCCTCCGGCGCATACCTGCACGGCGGCCTTTGGCTTCTCCATGCTGTCGGGCGCGGAGGACGGGCCGGGCGTGGGGGGCGGCGAGGGCGCGACGTGTGCCGCCATCCATGACCTGTGGAGCGCCTTCACCTGCACCACCACCACCACGGCCTGCCAGGCGGAGAAGCCCATCGTGCTGGAGATGGGCGGGATGAAGCCCTTCCCGTGGAGCCCCGAGGTGTTGCCGCTGCAGCTCGTCACCCTGGGCAACGTGGCGCTGGTGGCGGTGCCCTTCGAGCTGACCACCATGGCGGGGCGCCGCCTGCGCGAGACGGTGCGCGCGCACCTGGAGCCCGCGGGGGTGACGGAGGTGGTCATCGCCGGCCTGTCCAACGCCTACTCCGGCTACGTGGCCACGCGCGAGGAGTACACCCGGCAGGACTACGAGGGCGCCTCCACCCACTTCGGGCCCTGGACGCTCGCGGCCCTGCAGCAGGAATTCGACACACTGGCACGGGCCCTGCGCGAGGGCTCGCCCGTGCCTCCGGGGCCCACGCCGCGCGACCTGTGCCAGCAGCAGAGCCGGTTGCGGCCCGGGGTCCTGCTCGATGACAAGCCGCTGTGGGCGCGCTTCGGCGGCGTCTTCTCCGACGCGCGCGCGTCCTACGCACGGGGCGAGGCGGTGCGCGTCACCTTCTGGGGCGGACATCCGAAGAACGATCCACGCCCCCAGGGCACCTTCCTGCGCGTACAGCGCCGCGCGGGCCTCCTCTGGGAGGACGTGGCCTACGACTGGGACTGGGAGACGAAGTACACGTGGCGGCGCAGCTACTGCATGCCCACCCTGGCCTGCTCGCACGTCCTCATCGAGTGGGCCATTCCGCCGGATGCCGTTCCCGGCACCTACCGCATCGTCCACGAGGGCGACTGGAAGTCCGGCTGGGATGGCCGGGTGCGCCCGTACCGGGGCACCTCGCGCACCTTCACCGTGAAGTGAAGACGCTCAGTTGCAGCTCCGGTCCGCGTTGCAGCTCCTGCTGCACTTGCGGCAGGTGCCACCGTCCTTGCCACACTTGTCCTTCGTGTTGCCCGGCTCGCACGTGGTGCCCGAGCAGCAGCCCGAGCACGAGTTGCTGGTGCACCGGCACGTCCCGTCCACGCACTCCTGTCCCTGGGCACACGGGCCACTGCTTCCACACTTGCACTGCCCACCCACGCACCGGTCCACCGTCAGGTCGCTGCAGGCGGGATTGGAGCCACACACGCAGACGCCGCGGGCATCGCAGGTGTCCGTCCGCTGGGGATCGCACGTCACGCACGTGTTGCCGCCCGTGCCACACGCCGTCCGGGAGGAAGGGGTGCAGACGCCGTCCTCGCAGCAACCGTCGCACCCCAGGCAGAAGGTGTCCGGGCTGGAGGGCTCCAGCCGCAGCGTGACGTCCACCTCGTAGCCGTCGCGGAGCTGCACGCTGCTCTCGCCCCGGGCCACCACGCTCCCGTCGCGCAGGCCCTCGACGTACACCCTGGCGTGCACGCCGTTGGTGACGCCGTCCTCCAGCAGCACGCGCAACGTCTCCCCGCTGGAGAGCACCCGCACCGGTTGCTCCGGAAGCACGTGCGGTCCGAAGGGGGCTCCTGCCTGCACCTCGCCCCACACCCGGACCTGGGTGAGCAACAGTGTGGGATCGAATTCCGTGGTGACGTAGAGCGCCGTGCCCGAGGCCGTGCCCGACTCCCGGCACGCACCCAACAGCAACACGGCGCACACGAGCACCAGCTTCCAACCCCCCCGGGTCGCCGTCTCAGGTGCACGCATCATGGCACACATGAGGGTATTCATTACGCACAGGACAGGGCCTGTCCTGGAGTCGTCCCCGTCGAGCTCTGGACGTTCCCGCTCCGTGGACTGATGAGAAGCGGACACCCGGGAGTTCCTCTCAGAGCTGCGCGAGGGCTTCCTTCAGGCCCGTGGCGCATGGAGCCGCGGACGGCCGCTGCGGCGTGTGCAGCCGCATCAGCAGCTCGCGCAGCCGGGGCGAGGGGTTGATGAACTGCAGGCCCACGCCCGGAGACATGCGCCAGGTCCGCGCCTGGGCCGAGTCCACGTGCCGCACCACCTCGCCCACGCACTCCACCTCCTCGCCGCCGATCTGCAGGGTGAACTCGAGGCGGGTGAAGAGTGGAGGGAAGGGTTCGGCGCAGCACATGAAGAGGCCACCGCGGCTGAGCTCGCTGCAATGCACCACCACCGAGCCGGCGTCCCGGGCGCGGCGCACCCGGGCCGTCCAGGTGGGCGGCGGGGTGGGATCGTTCGGATCCGGCAGCGACGGGAGCGCGGGGATGGGCGTGTTGCCGCACTCGGAGGCCACCTGCGCGGCCTGGGCCAGCCGGGTGGCATGGGGCCGCGAGGCGGGCTCCGGCTGCACGGAGGCGAGCAGGGCCTTCTTGAACTCGAGCGCGTTGGAGAAGCGCTCCGCGGGGTTGCGGGCCAGGGCGCGCAGCAGGACGCGGGAGAGCGCCTCCGGCACGTGGGGCGCCAGCTCGTGGGGCGCGCGCAGCGGGGCCGGCGGCTCCGAGGAGAACACCAGCTCCGCCATCTGTCCGCGCGGGTAGGGCAGCTGGCCGGTGAGGAGCAGGTAGCCCGTCACCCCCAGGGAATAGACGTCCGCGCGCCCATCCACGGCCTGGCCCGCCCACTGCTCCGGCGCCATGTACGCGGGGGTGCCGAACACCTGCCCCACCATGGTCTGCTCCGGAGTGCCGGCGCCGTGCAGCGCCTTGGCCACGCCGAAGTCGAGCACCTTGAGCGTGGGCCGCTCGCCCGGGCGCTCCATCATGAGGAGGTTGTCCGGCTTGAGATCCCTGTGCACCACGCCGCTGCGGTGGACGGCCTCCAGCGCGTCACACACCTGGGCGAGCAGCCACGCCACCAGCTCCGGCTCCGCGGGGCGCTGCAGCCGCGACAGGGGCAGGCCGTCCAGGTACTCCATGACGAAGTAGTGCAGCCCGTCCTCGGACTCGTTGATGTCGAAGATGCGGACGATGTTGGGGTGGCCGATGAGGTTCACCGTGCGCGCCTCGGCGTAGAAGCGCGCGCGCAGCCGGTCGTCCTGGGCCATGGTCGGGTGCAGCACCTTCACCGCCACCCGGGCCCCGATGATGGTCTGCTCGGCCAGGTACACCGTGCCCATGCCCCCGCTGCCCAGCAGCTGGGTGAGCCGGTAGTGCCCGAGCGTGCGTCCCCGCAAATCGAACAGGGCGGGAATCGTCCGCGGAACCTGGTCCGACGACTCGGCCCCCGTCCAGGTGACCTGCTCGATACACGGGCCGCTGACGGGATGTTCTGATGCGCAGTGCTCGCAGTGCATGGCGGATACCCAACACCTGCAAGGGCCATGCTCCTGACAGACGTGGGCGGAAGGGGCCGGAGCGGTGTCGCGAGAGGTGGGGCGTGGCGGAAAATCAAGGCGTTGCATTGCCCACCAGCGCACGCCCCGCGGGCCGCCGGAAGCCGTGCTCAATTCGTTCAGCTGGACGCGGGTAGGATTGATCAAAACTTCCACATTTCCCGGGTTTGCATGAATCTTCTGCTCTCGCTGCCCGGCTGCGGTGGATGTGCAAAAAGCACGGGGAGCCCGTGGAGGCACACACGCGTGGTCATCATCGTCATGGGGGTGTCCGGCTCGGGGAAGACGACGGTGGGACTGCGGCTCGCCGCGGCGCTCGGGTGCCGGTTCCGGGACGCGGATGAGTTCCACCCTCCTGGCAACATCGCGAAGATGGCCGCGGGCCTCGCGCTCACGGATGAGGATCGGGCGCCCTGGCTCACGGTGCTGCGGGAGCTGGTGGAGAACACGCTGGCGGCGGGCGAGACGCTGGTGCTGGCGTGCTCGGCGCTGAAGCGCACCTACCGGGAGCGGCTGACGGTGGACGCGGCGCGGCAGCGGTGGGTGTACCTGCGAGTGCCCCGGGAGCTCCTCGCCAGGCGGTTGATGGCACGGACGGGCCACTACATGCCGGCGGTGTTGCTCGACAGCCAGCTCGCGGCGTTGGAGGTGCCGGAGGACGCGCTGGTGGTGGAGGCCACGGCGGAGCCGGACGCGCTGGTGGCCACCCTCCTCCGGGAGCTGGGGCCGCGGCCGGCCCCCTGAGCGTCACTCCAGCTCGTCCAGCTCGCGGAAGGCGGGCCACACGAAGGGCGGCACCGTCCAGCGCTCGCGCAGGCGGGCCTCCAGCGTCTCCAACGTGCGGGCGAGCCACATCAGCGCGTCGTACAGCGCATGCCGCATGCCCGCGTACTCGAAGTCGAGCAGGCGTGGGCCGTTGGCGGTGAAGAGCACGTTGCCCGGCGCGAGGTCCCCGTGGGTGAAGGCGAGGAAGGGCCCGGGGTTGGCGAGCGCGCGCCACGTCGTGGAGGTCCTCGTGCAGGCCCGGCGCGGCCTCGGCCTCCACTGCCGAGAGCCAGCGCAGCAACCGCTCCTCGTTGTCCAACGGGAAGCGCGCGTTCTCCACCCGCACCCGTTGGGGGCGCGGAGGCAGCGCCTGACGGACGAGCTCGTATTCGGACTAGAAGCAGGAAGATGTCGCCCGACAGGAAGTCGCGCCCCAGCGCCTGCGTTACCAGCCCGCTCAGCGCGTCGAAGCTCTTACGCATGTCGCACGGCTGCCCGTATACGTACACACTCAACCGGCGCGTGGAGCCAATCACGTAAGCCCTCGCAGCAACTTCCCCGCATCCTCGATGGACATGCCCTCCACTCGCACTCCTCCGGGCCCATGCACCACCAACGCTCCTGCCCTGTCCGCACTGCGCGCCGGTTTCACCTCTACCAGCACCAGACTGGTGCGCGCGGGCTCCTCCTGGGCTCGCCGGGCCGCGCTGCCCCAGCGGCTGATCGTCCAGGTGCTCATGCCCAACTCCTTCGCTGCTTCCTCGCTGCTCGCTCCCTGCTGCTGCCTCTCTCTCTCGTACGCCACTGCATCCCGCCGCTGCTCCTGCGTGTAGTGCGCACGCGGCCCCACTCCGCCTCGCTCGAGTACCTGCTGCCGGAATCTCTCTGCCCGCTCTTTCATGTCCATTGCTGCCGTCTCCTTCTCGGCCATGGACATGCTCACGTCCCCCCGCTCACGTCACGACGGGCTCGGGCGAGGACAGGGCTGCTATGCTGCCTATGCCCCGGGCTCACTGCTCGGGCGGTCCCTGTCAGCAGCCCTCCTCGGTCCCTCCGCTCCAGCCCCCACCTTCAACACGGCCTCTATTCCGCCTATGCGCAAAAGGTGAGACGCGCGCGAATCTTCCCCGGTGTCCGTTCCCTGGCGTGAGGGCGATGCCGCAGGCTCGCGGGCCCACGAGTAGTGCCGATGGAGCCTGGTCCCGGCCGCCTCCGGCTCCTCACGCCCGCGTTGTTGATGAGCAGATCGACAGGCCCGGTCCCCGCGGCCGTGAACGCGCGCACGTGCAGCTCCAGCGACACGTCACAGGCGGTGATCCGCAGCCGGCCACCGGAACGAACCACGATGGCGGCGAGCGCTCACGAGCACTTTGGCGTTCTGACTCGCGCGAATGGAGTCACCTCGGGCGAGGTGCCAGAGCGACCGGTCTGGCGCTGGAGGAGCCCTGAACCGTATGGCATGATGATTTCCCGGGCATTGGACTTCCAACCTCCAGCGGTCTTACGAGCTCGTGCGGAACCCAATTGACAATCAGACTCCCTTCGCCTGTGAGCCGCTGGCCCTGGCGGATGAAGAGGGCCGGCCTCTCCTCCTGGTCGTCGTCAAGGCGACCTACGTCCTCGGGTCCGGGCCGCTCCGGCTGGCGGATGAGCAGGTGCCCGTGAACATCGCGGGCGAGTACTGGGGCAAACCCGATGAGTCCAGTTACCGCTACGAGCCGGAGTGCGCCCTCTTCAAGCCGGCAACGGATGTCGTGTTGGTGGGGCACGCCCATGCGGCCGAGCAGAACACCACCTCGCTCCTGGTCTCGTTGAAGGTGGGGACGCTGCAAAAATCTGTTCGTGTCGTGGGCGAGCGCGTGTGGTTCAAGAGCATGGGCTCCATTTCCATGACCCAGCCGCTCGTCTTCGAGAAGCTGCCCCTGCGCTACGAGAGGGCCTTCGGAGGATGGGATCGGAGCCACCCGGAGCCCGCTCGGCACACCTTCGAGCCACGCAATCCGGTGGGGGTGGGCTTCCGGGCGAGTCCACGGAACTTCGAGGAGGAACTGCGCCTGCCGAACCTGGAGGAGCCGGACCATCCCGTGCGGCAATTCGGCCAGGTGGTGCCCCCCGCGGGCTTCGGATTCATCTCTCCACACTGGCAGCCGAGGACCGCCTTCGCCGGGACCTACGACGATGCCTGGCGCAAGCAACGCATGCCCAGGTTGCCGAAGGACTTCGACCGGCGCTACTTCAATGCGGCCTCGCCAGGATTGGTCGCCCCCGGCTATCTGAAGGGCGGCGAGCCCGTCACCGTGCTCAATGCCTCGCCCCGTCCGCTGTCCTTCGCCCTGCCCACCCAGTCTCCAGAAGTCAAGGCGGTCCTGGCGTTCGCGGGGGATAGCTGGGTGGAGATGAAACTCGATACCTGCATCATCGACACCGACATCGAGCGTGTCATGCTCCTGTGGCGGGGGAGCGTCGTCCTGAAGGATGGCCCTGATGACGTGCTGGAGCTCTCGATCTCCACGTCCACCCCGGTGGGGCTGTCATGATGCAGTTGGCGATAACGGGCCTTGGCCTGGTGACGACAGTAGGGCACGACGTGGTGACCGCGTGTGGCGCCCTCCGCTGCGGAATGACGAGGCCCTGGCCCGTCGAGTTCGAGGTGCCCGCGGACGGAGGCAACGGCAACGTGCTCCTCACCGCCCATCCGCTGCGCGGCATCACCGATGGCTTTCAAGGGATCGGGCGCTATCTCCGCATGGGGGTCCACGCCGTCGAGGAGCTGCTGCACGATGCCCGGCTCACGAAGGAAGGGGCCCGGTTTTGGCAGGGCGCGGGTCTCTACGTGGGCTTGTCGCGGACGAGGAACGAGGAGATCGATTTCTACGATGAGATTCTCGAAGGGAACCTCACGGCCGAGCTCGCGGGGCATCTCGAACTGCCCATCCCGGAGAAGCGCCGGCGCGTGAGCTTCCAGGGGCACGCGGCGGTGCTCGGAGCACTGCGGGAGGCTTCGCTGGCGCTGGAGCAGGGGCAGATCGAGCGCGCGCTCATCGTCGGGGTGGACAGCCTGCTCGAGAGCGACACGTTGGAACTGCTCAACGCCGAGAGGCGGTTGAAGACGAATGTCACGCCTCGCGGGCTCATGCCCGGAGAGGGCGCGGGCGCGTTCCTCATCGAGTCCCTGACGGGAGCCCGGAGCCGGAAGGCTCGCATCCTGTGCACACTGGAGGGGCTCGCCGTGGGGCAGGAGCCGGCGTCGCGGGCCGCTGGGGAGCGCTCCGCCGGTATTGCCCTGTCCGAGGTCATCACCAGGGCTGTCCCTCCCGGGCGGAGACCCGGCTCCATCTACGGCGACCTGAATGGCGAGGATGCCCGGGCGGAGGAGTGGGGCAACACACTCGTGCGTTTGTCCGGCAGTCATGACTTCTCCACCGCCGCGCAGCTCTGGCCCGCCGCTTCCCTGGGGGACACGGGCGCCGCCAGTGGCGCCATCTCGGTGGTGGCCGGTGCGCGCGCCCTCTGGCGCGGCTATTCCGGGGGCGATGTGCTGCTCTGGTCCAGTGCCGACACGGGCGAGGTGGCCGCCGCGCTCCTCTGCCGGGCCGAGTCCTCCTCTTCCTCTTCACCTCCACATGGGGTTGGCCGATGAGTCTGAAAAAGAAAAAGGCGACACGGGAAAGCCCACGCAGAGTTCTGCGTCCCCGAGCCCGGAGGGCCGTTCGGTGAAGCCCAAGCCCAGCGCGGCGGCCTCGCCCGCTGCGGCGGCCAAGGACAACGCCAAGGACAACGCCAACGACCCGAACAAGCGGCACATCGACGATGCCAGGGCGCTCAGCAAGCTTCACGAGAACAACCCGGGCAAGGCGTGCTTCTGGAAGCACGGCTACGGCACCTCGAGTGGCGAGTGCATCAAGATTCCCAAGGGCGAGTACGACACCCATCCGTGCCACTACCAAGCCAATGGCATCAAGCAGGCCAAGAAGTCAACGGAGGTCTACAACACCCGCCGGATCCCGGGCGTGAAGCCCGAGAAGCCCCGCGACAACAACCAGGAAGTGGCGAAGAAGCTCGGCTATCTCGTGCTGGACCGCCGGGCGAACCAGCTGCGCCATAGTACGAAGATGGAGGAATATGTCTCGATCGCCGTGGATATCGCCAAGCGGAAGAACGCCTCGAAGCCTGGCAAGGGGGATCGATTCCTGACCGCCTACAGGGGGCGATACGGGAGCGCGTTGGGCAGGTTGGCGCAGGATCCACACGCCTGGGACGTGGAGTATCAGATGAACCTAGACTCCCGGGACTCCAAGGCCGTCTACGGCGCGACCCAGAAAAGCTTGGACGTCATGAAGACGCTCTCCAAAGACAGCGCTTCGGGAGGGACCTACCAGGGGCCGATCAACTTCCACATCGTAGAGACCAATGAGTCCAAGGGGTTCGGCGCGTGGTACCCGTACGAGCACGAGCATCACCACATGATTCCCCCGAGTGCTTTCCAGGAGTATGTGCTGAACGGGCTGAGTGAGGACCCTCCACTGCTCAACTACATGTCGCGGGCCCGGATCGTGATGCAGGGCTCGTGGAACATCCACGACGAGCTGAACATGATGCTGCTGCCCAGTGAAGTCTATCCGGCGCGGATCCTGGACCTCGCCGCGCACATTCCCTGGCAGATGGGGGCCGACCATTCCTCGTACTCGAGAGAACTCAAGACGAAGCTGGAGGGGGTTCGCGACCACCTCGACGCTGCACTGAAGCGCTGCAAGGACAAGCCCAAGAAGGAGCGGCACAAGGTGGAAGAGCAGGCCGCCAATGACTTCACGAAGCTGATGCGCGAGCACTGCGAGGAACAGCGGGAGGAACTCCTCGACAAGGGCTTCCACGAAATCAAGTGAGTCCACCGCGCCACGAGGCAATGCGCAATGAGCAATGAATGGAATTACCTGCTCCTCTCCGGATCCGCTGACCCCAGGTTGGCCTACATCGAGGACATCGGCGGCAACGTGTCCGACAAGTCGAAGATGACGAAGGGCGTCAGCCTGAAGAAGGTCATCTCCAAGGCCAATACGTTCAGCCTGTCCGAGGACGGCGGAGACATGCTGGGCGACTTGGTCGACAACACCTCGGGCGTGTTGATCGTCTCGAACCGGGCCCGGGAAGTGCTCGAAGCGGAGGGCGTGACGGGAGACGTCATCGAGTATCTCCCGTTCACCTTGAAGGACAAGCGGGGGCGCCCGACGAAGGGGGAGTTCTACGTCGCCAACCCGCTGCAGAAGATTCCCTGCATGAACCGGGAGAAATCGAAGTTCGTCGACAGCGACGAGGATGGACGCATCCTCTCGGTCAGGAAATTGACCGTCGAGCCCAAGAAGATTCCCAACGAGGCGAAGCTCTTCCGGTTGGGAGAGTACACGAGGGTCCACGTCGTCCGGTTGGATCTGGCCCAGCGGCTCAGAGCCGAGAAGCTCACGGGACTGACCTTCTGCGAGCAGGGCGAGAAGTTCACGTGGTGACTGACGGGGGCTCCGCCCGAGAGACATGGATACAGTGCGGCTCAACATCAACCTGATGCAGCTCATCGGCCTGCGCCGCGCGGAGCTGCGCAACGGGGACGAGCAGCCTCAGTACGTGCTCGAACTGTCGCGCATGTACCGGCGCCTGGGGTGTGGACTGCTGCTCTCCGAGAAGGATGCCGGCGGCTTCTTCTCCTGCCTCTACCGGGCGGCCGATCTGTACCTCCAGTTCCTCGAACGCCACTCCGGCGGGGCCGGGTTGGACCCGTACTACATGGCGCGGGGCCGCGCCGAGCCGCTCCTGGATGCCTTGGCCATCGGGGACGTGGCGCTGGCCCGGCGCATCGACGCGCTTGCCGCGACGACGTACCGCGAGGGCATGGAGTACGAAGAGGACTTCTGGTTCTTCTCCCTCCTGCCCAAGCTCGCGTCCGCCGGGGCGGATGAGCGGGAGGCCCTCGAGGGGCTGGAGGTGCTCGACGGGCTGGATCAGATGGAGCAGGCGCTCCAGGGAATCTCCTATCCCCGCTATGACATCCTGCTGGCCCTGGCCCGCGAGGACGCCAGGGGCTTCGAGCGGGCGCTCAAGGACCTGACCGGGGCCTGGATGGCCGAACGGAAGCGCGAAGCCGGCTCGGGACTGGGAAACCCCTATGCCGGGCCCGAGGCGGGTGTGTTCGTCGAGGGGGTCGCGCTCGTCCGGGTGGCCAGGGTCCGGGGTCTGCGCATCCGCGAGAAGTACCGCCTCATTCCCGCCGCGGCTCTGTCCTCTCCACGCCAGGCCTTCCGGCGGCAGCCGCTCTGGAAACGAGCGGCCCACTCCAATCCGCGCACCCATCCGCGGCAATCCTCGAGGTGAACCTATGGGCAACACGGTGGGTGTGAATAAGATGTCGGTGGTGACGAAGGACAGCAATGGCACCTCGGTGGCCTTTCCGGACGTCTGCAAGACGCCCAGCCCGGGCGGCCCCATCCCCATCCCCTATCCCAACATCGCGCGCTCGGCGGACACGGCCCAGGCGAGCAAGACGGTGACCGTGGAGGGGAACCCGCCCTGCCTGAAGGACTCGAACTTCAGCACCAGCACCGGTGACGAGGGCGGCACCGCTGGCGGCGGTGTGGCCTCCAGCAAGACCAAGGGCAAGGCCGAGTTCGTCAACTACTCCTTCGACGTGAAGATCGAGGGCAAGAACGTCGCCCGGGCCATGGATCTCATGCTCCACAACGACAAGAACACCCCTCCCTCGCCGGTGCTCCAACCACCGGTCATCGCCCCGGGCGGCGCTCCGGGCGAGAAGGAGTGCCCCACTTGCGAGGAGAAGTACTGACCGATGGGCTTGCGAGAGGATCTTCTCCCCCGCTGGGACATCTTCGAGGAGCACCTGGACGAGGCTGCCTTCCTGTGGGCCCGGCGTGAGCGGTGCCTGGTCTCGCCGGAGTACTCCCTGGAGGAGACGGGCCGGGAAGAGGAGCGCCTGCTGGCGCACATGGAGGAGCTCGCCGAAGGGGGGAAGATGGTCGCCGGGCGGCTCGTGGAGCCCTCGTTGGAGGGAGACGAGCCGGAGCGCATCAGCGTGGCCACGTACGCGCTGCTCGCCCAGTCCGGTGCCGACGCCTACCCGCGCGTGCTGAAGGCCCTGGAAGAAGGTGACGAGGCCCGGCACGCAGCCATCCAGCGGACGCTGGAGCTGTGGGAGGGGCCGGAACGCGCCGAGCAACTGAAGCCGTTGCTGACCTCTCCCCTCCCCGGGCTTCGGGCGCTGGCGTTCGAGGTCTCGGCATTCCATGGCGAGGCACCGAACACCTCCCTGCTGGCTGGGTCCGTCATGGACGGGGACGTCCGGACGCGGGTCGCCGCCCTGCGGTGCGTGCGGTTCCTCCCCGAGCCGTACCGCGCGGGCTTCGTTCCCGCTGCGCTCGTTGCGACAGCGCCTGCGGTCCGCCTGGCGGGTATCGAATTGGGGTTACAGTGCGGCGCTCACGCCGCCTGGTCGGCCTGCCTCTCGCTTGCCCAATCTTCCTCGGCGGAGCGCGCGAGGGCGTGGTTGCTGCTGGCGCTTGGCGGAGGTGAGAAGGAGTTGGAGCCCGTTCTTCGAGGCCTGGAGGAGGCTGGCTCGCGAGCGCAGGCCCTGTGGGCATTGGGCTTCAGCGGACGGGTGGCCGCAGCGGACGCGTGCCTCGGGGCCATGCAGGAGGGGCCCGCCCCCAACTCGGCCCTGGCGGCGGAGGCCTTCTCCGCCATCACGGGCCTGCGTCTGGAGGGCCGCTACGTGGGAGCGCCTCCGGCGGAAGACGAGCCGCTCCCGCCCCTCGAGGAGGAGGAGCTCGACGCGGACCTGGTTCCCAAGCCCGAGGAGCAACTCACCCCGCCGGCCGTCGACGCCATCACCGAATGGTGGCGGAGCGCCCGTCAGCACTTCGATCCGCGAGGGCGCTACCTGCGAGGACAGCCCTTCGCTGCCAGGACGCTCCTCCTGGCGCTCCAGCACGAGTCCATGCGGCGGCGGCATGTCCTGGCACTGGAATTGGCCCTCCGCAGCGGGGGAACGCTCTGGATCCAACCCCGAGGCCGTGTGGCACGCCAGCGCAAGCAACTGTTGGGGGCCGATGGATCGACCCCGCGCATCTCGGTCCAGACCTTCGACAAGAAAAGCTGATGGCCATGGGCATCAAGGAACTCGAATTCACCAACGAGAACATCGAGCAACTCACCGAACTGCGGCTGGACATGCTGCGCACGGGCGTGGTGCACCCCAAGGACGTGCTCGATGTGTGCCTGCTCTACCGGCGGTTGGCCTGTGGACGGCTGCTCGCCCAATACGATGCCGAGGGATTCTTCCAGCACCTGTACTTGGCCGCGGACTCCTACCTCCAACTGCTCGAGCGCAGGCACCTGTGGCCCGACATGGACCTGTACTACTTGGCGCGTAGCCGGGCGGAGCCCCTGTTGGATGCGCTGGCCATCGGGAATGCGGACCTGGTCCGGCGCATCGATGAGCGCGCGGAGAAGAAATGGCACGATGCATTGGAGTACCCGGAGGACCACGGGTTCTTCTCGCTGCTGCCCATGCTCGCGTCCGCCGCCACGACCCGGACGGAGTTGTTCGATGGGCTGGACCATATGGAGCGGGTGCTCGAAGGCGCCGAGTATCCGCGGTTCGAGGTGTTGAAGGCATTGGTGCAGGGCGACTCCGCTGCCTTCGAGAAGGGCCTGCTGGCGGCGCTCGAGGCCTACCAGTCCCGGATGGACCGGCAGCGCAAATCGGGAATGGCCAACCCGCTTGCCCTGGCTACGGATGCCAACGTGTTCGTCGAGGGCATTGCCTTCGTCCGGTTGGCAAGAGCCCGGGGACTGCGAACCCGCTCTCAGTACCCCCTCATCCCACCCATCACGCTCTCCGCGCCGCAGCCGGGGAGCCGGCAGCGCCCTATCTGGAATGGCTGAGCGCTCCACGCATGCCCCAATAACCTCACGTCGTCCTGCCCATCTTCCCAGCCCCCCTGCTCGGGCATGCACTCCTCCCGATGAGTCGAGCCGCTGCGTTCCTGCTGCGCGCTGCCCTGATGACGGCGTGCCTGTTGCCCCGCACATCGCTCCTCGCCGCCGAAGCGCCGCCGCCCGAAGCCTACCGGGAGCGGCTGACGGTGGACGCGGCGCGGCAGCGGTGGGTGTACCTGAAGGTTCCCCGGGAGCTCCTCGCCGAGCGGTTGAATGCGCGGCGGGGCCACTACATGCGGGCGGTGTTGCTCGACAGCCAGCTCGCGGCGTTGGAGGTGCCGGAGGACGCGCTGGTGGTGGAGGCCACGGCGGCTCCGGACGCGCTGGTGGCCACCCTCCTCCGGGAGCTGGGGCCGCGGCCGGCCCCCTGAGCGTCACTCCAACTCGTCCAGCTCGCGGAAGGCGGGCCACACGAAGGGCGGCACCGTCCAACGCTCGCGCAGGCGGGCCTCCAGCGTCTCCAACGTGCGGGCGAGTCCCGGAAAGCCGTCCGCGGGGGCGAGCAGGGCCCGGCAGCGCGCGAGGTGGTGCAGCAGGGCGGCGCGCTCGGAGAGGCCCGGGGCCCACTCTCGGTCCTCCTCCAGCACGCGCGGGTGCAGCCACTGGAAGAGGTTCACCGTGCGCGCCAGCGCCACCGTGGCCCGGGCGCGCACCCACGCCGAGTCCGCCTGGGCCGCCTCGCACTGCGAGGAGAGGGTGATGCGGTAGGTGATGTCCGCGCGGGCGATGAGCTCGTCCGGGAGCGGCACGGTGACGAGCCACATCAGCGCGTCGTACAGGGCGTGCCGCATGCCCGCGTACTCGAAGTCGAGCAGGCGCGGGCCGTTGGCGGTGAAGAGGACGTTGCCCGGCGCGAGGTCCCCGTGGGTGAAGGCGAGGAAGGGCCCCGGGTTGGCGAGCGTGCGCGCCACGTCCTGCAGGTCCTCGTGCAGGCCCGGCGCCGCCTCGGCCTCCACCGCCGAGAGCCAGCGCAGCAACCGCTCCTCGTTGTCCAACAGGAAGCGCGCGTTCTCCACCCGCACCCGCTGGGGGCGCGGAGGCAGCGCCTGACGGACGAGCTCGTACTCGGACTGGAGGCCCAGGGTGCGCGCGTGGAGCTGTCCGGCGAGGCGCGCGGTGGCGATCAGCCCTCCGGTGGCCGCGCGGGCATCCTCTCCGCGCAGCAGCTCCTCCAGCGTGCGTCCGCGTCCCAGGTCCTCCAGCACGAAGAGGCGCGCGTCCACGTCGGCCGCGAGCAGGCGGGGGCCGAACTCCAGCCCCTGGCGGGTGAGGAAGTCCGCGCCGGCCTGGTCATCGAGCCCGCAGACGGGGTCATCCCGGAAGTGCTTGAGGATGATGGCGGGCACCGGGCCGCCGCGCACCTGGGCGCGCACCACCACGCTGCGGGACTCCGTCTTGAGGAGCTCGGGCGCGCCGAGGAGCACCGGGCGGCCCCAGGCCGAGGACAGCGCGCGGGCCCCGTGGGCCAACAGGGAGGTGAGGTCCGGCGGGCTCAGGACCGCCGCTCCACCGTCGCCCCCAGCCGCTCGAGCAGCTCGCGGTACCACGTGAAGGCCCGCTCGGTGCGTCCCGGCAGGGCGTTGGTGCCCCACAGCACGGTGAGGGTGCGGCGCGTGCCGGCGTGCGTCTTGGTGCGCTGCGCGTCCTTCACCGCGTTGGCGCAGGGGCCCTCCGCGTCGAAGAGGCACAGCAGGCCCCCGAGGTCGATGCTCTGCCCGGAGGCGTTGAAGACGTACGAGGCGTCCGCGGGGGCGACGCCGATGCGCAGCGGCTCCTTCGCCCGCTCCGGGTCCACCACGCTGATGGGCAGCCCGCTGTGCAGCGACACCGCGTTGCACACGTCCACCGCGGCGTTGATGGAGCCGAGCGTCCCATCCCCCGCCGCCCGCACCAGGTACTCCGAGGCCGGCTTGCTCCGGCCCGTGGGCTTGAAGCCGCCATGACGCAGCAGGTCGCGCACCGCGCCACGCACGGCGTCATCGGCGCTCAGCGGCGCCGGAGCGTCCAGCTTCAGCAGCGCCACCAGCCACTCGGGCGAGGGCTGCTCGGACAGGGGCTTGGGGAAGGTGGCCTCGAAGGCCACCGTGTCCAAGAGGGGATGGGAGTCGACGGTGAGCACGGCGTCCTTCTACTCGAAGAGGCGGGTGGCCATGCGCTGCATCTTCTTCGCCTTGTCCGTGTACGGCGGGAAGAAGGTCTGCAGGAAGGCAATGGGGCCCTGGCGCAACACCGCCCGTTCATGGCTGAAGGTCCGGAAGCCGTACTCGCCGTGGTAGTTGCCCACGCCGCTCTCGCCGATGCCGCCGAAGGGCAGGTCCGCGTTCGTCAGGTGCACCACCGTCGTGTTCACGCAGGTGCCTCCCGCGGACGTCTCCGAAACGAGACGCTCCACCGAGCGCTTGTCCTGGCTGAAGATGTACATGGCCAGGGGCTTGGTGCCCGCGCGGATGTGACGCACCGCCTCGTCCAGTTGCTGGTAGCGCAGCACCGGCAGCACCGGGCCGAAGATCTCCTCCTCCATGATGGGGGCCTCGGGCTTCACGTCCGCCAGCACCGTGGGGGAGATGTAGCGGCTGGTGGCGTCCACCACGCCGCCCGTCACCACGCGCACCCCGCTGGCCACCGTGCGCTCCAGCAGCCCGTTCACCCGGGCGAACTGCGCGTCATCCACCATGCGGCAAAAGTCCGGCGTGGCCTTCCGTGCCTCCTCCGTCCTCCCGTAGAAGCGCTCCAGCGTCTCGCGCACCCTGGAGAGGAACTCCTCCTCCTTCGAGGCGTGCACCAGCACGTAGTCCGGCGCCACGCACGTCTGGCCCCCGTTGAGGAACTTGCCGAAGGCGATGCGCTCGGCCGCCGCCTTCACGTCCGCGTGCTCGTCCACCACCGCGGGCGACTTGCCGCCCAGCTCCAGCGTCACCCCGGCCAGGTGCTTCGCCGCCGCCTCCATCACCTTGCGCCCCACCTTCGGGCCCCCGGTGAAGAAGAAGTGGTCGAAGGGCAGCTCCAGCAGCGCCTGGCTCTCCTGCGCGCCTCCCTCCACCACCGTCACCTCGGAGGGATCGAACACGTCCCGGACGAGCTGCGCGATGAAGGCCGCCGTGTGCGGCGTCTTCTCGCTCGGCTTCAGCATCACGCAGTTGCCCGCGGCCACCGCCGCCACCAGCGGGGAGAGGGTCAGCTGGAAGGGGTAGTTCCACGGCGCGATGATGAGCACCACGCCCTTGGCCTCGTAACGCACCTCGCTGCGCGTGCCCGCGAGCAGCACCGGCGTGCCCACCTTGCGCGGCTTCATCCACTTCGCCAGGTGCTTGATGGCGTGGTCCAGCTCCATCAGCACCAGCAGCATCTCGCTCGTCTCCACCTCGGCCGCCGGCTTGCGGAAGTCCGCGTGGATGGCCTGGTAGAGCGCCTCGCGCCGCTCCACGACGGCGCGCCTGAGCTTCTTCAGCTTCTCGACGCGCTCCCTCGCGCTCGTCCTCGACAGCTCCCAGCGCCGCGCCCGCAGCCGCTCGAAGCGCTCCTGGAAGGGATTCTTCCGGCCCTGCTCCTCCATGCTCACCACGCGCATCGTGTCATCTCCTCGGGGTTTGTTTGACTCAGCGGGCTTCCAGCCCGCGCAGTGAAGTCGTGAGCGCGTCCGTCAGCTCGCGCGTGAAGTCCACCCGGAGCGGCTCCAGGTGCGGGGCGGCCGCGTGGGCCTCGCGCGCCACCGGGGCCAGGTCCGCCATCTGCCGCAGCCCCACCACCAGCGCGTGCACGTGCAGGAAGACGCGCACGCCCTCGCCCGCCTTCAGGAAGGGCAGCCGCTCCTCCACCAGCGTCCCCGCCCGCACCACCGCCTCCAGCAGCCGCTCCTTGAAGCCACGCACCTGCTCCACCGTGACGTTCTGCTCCAACACCGTCTGCAGCCTCGCCAGCAGCCGGGTGAGCGGCTCCTCCCCCTCCAGCGTCTCCGCCACCGTGCTCGCCACCCGCGCCCCCGTCCACCGCCCCTCGCCGCGCTCCAGCGTCTCCTCCAGCCGCGCGAACCACGCGAAGAGCTGCTCCTCCAGCAGCGCCAGGAAGAGCGCCTCCTTCGTCGGGAAGTAGAGGAACACCGTCCCCTTGGCCAGCTTCACCCGCTCCGCCACGTCCGCCATCTTCACCTCGTCGTACGAGGTGGCCCGGTACAGCTCCAACGCCGCGTCCAGCAGCTGCCGCCGCCTCGCCTCCTTGTCCTCTTCCTTCCTCGCCCGCTGCGGCGGCACCCGCTTCGCCGTGTTGCTGACCATGAGTCATTTCGTAAGAGGCGGTGTCTGTGCTGTCAAGTGACCTTGGGTCATCTGTTCACGGGCGGAGAAAGTCGCGGCGGCCCGGCTGATGTGCGAGCATGTGGGTATGCGTCCCATCCAGGCGGAGTTGCTCGACGGCGGCGCGCTGTACCGGGAAGTGGTGCTGGGCAAGCTGGCGCACGCGCGCGAGTCGGTGTGGATGGCGACCGCGAACGTGAAGGCCATGTACGTGGAGCAGGCGGGGCGCTACGTGCCGCTGCTTCAGGTGCTGGACGGGCTGGCGGCGCGCGGGGTGGCGCTGCGGCTGCTGCACGCGGAGATGCCCAGCCGGCCCTTCCGGGCGGAGTTCGACAAGCGCGCGCGGCTGGTGCGGGGCGGGTTGGAGCTGAAGGTGTGCCCGCGGGTGCACTTCAAGACGGTGCTGGTGGATGGGGCGTGGGCGTACCTGGGCAGCGCCAACCTCACCGGGGCGGGGCTGGGGGCCAAGGGCGAGGACGTGCGCAACTTCGAGATGGGCTTCGTCACCGAGGACTTCGACGTCATCGACCGGGTGACGGCGCTCTACGAGTCGGTGTGGAGCGGGGCGGAGTGCCGCGGTTGCCGGCTGCGCGCGGTGTGTCCGGATCCCATCCTCCCCGCGAGCGCACGGCCAGCGAAGAAGGAGTCTCCCGGCGGCATCCGCCTGGGCCAGGCGCGACGCCTGGTGCGCGGGCGCGGCTAGCCCGGCACTGCGGGTCCGTACAATCCAGCTGTTCGGAATGTTACAATCGCCCCCCGATGATGCCTGATGCCTCCGGGATGCAGGCCCTGCGCGGGGTGAAGCGGAAGAACTACTTCGTCTGTGCGGCCCTCCTCTTCGGGGGATTCATCGCCCATGGACTGAGCGCGGGAGCCTTCGCGCCGGCGCTCGTGCTGGCGTACGGGGGGTGGAGCGCGAGCTTCCTGGTCATTGGCGTGGCGGTGGGGGCGGGGTGGATTGCCGTGAAGTCGGCGGGGATGTGGTCCGGGCCGGTGTCGCTCGTGGCGGCGACGGTGCTCATCCACCACACCGGAGGACCGCTCAGCCCCTGCTTTCCGATGCTCAGCGCCATCCCCTTCGCCATCGCCATCTACACGCCGGACACCCGCGTGCCCACGGTGGTGGCCTGTGGGGGCATGCTGGGAGCGGTGATGGTGCTGGACGTGCTGGCCGGCCTGCCGCCGCGCGAGCTGCTGGCGCACGGGGCGTGCTTCGGCCTGATTGGAGCGATCGCCATCGCCGGGACGCGGACGTACCGGAGCATGCGCGACGCGGAGAAGACGGCGCAGCAGGAGCGGCTGGTGGCGCTGGATCAGCTGTCCGAGAGCGAGCGCCGCCGGTTGAAGGCCGAGCGCGAGCGCGCGGAGGTGGACCGGCTGGTGCTGGTGGGGCAGCTGGCGGCCGGGGTGGCCCACGAGGTGAACAACCCGCTGGCCTTCGTGAAGTCCAACCTCGGCTTCCTGGAGCGGGAGCTGCGCACCGAGGGTGGGGCGCTGGACGTGGGGGAGCTGCGGGACGTGGTCGCCGAGACGCAGGATGGGGTGCTGCGCATCCAGCAGATCGTCATGGATCTGCGGCGCTTCTCGCGGGAGATCGACGAGGGCGACGCGGGGCAGGCGGAGGACGCCATCCACGAGGCGAGGCGGCTGGCCTCGGTGCGCCTGCGCGGCCTGGGGGACGTGACGCTGGAGATCGACGCGGAGCTGCCGCCGGTGCGGCTGGGGCAGCGGCACCTGGTGCAGGTGTTGTTGAACCTGCTGGTGAACGCGGCGGATGCGGTGGAGGACGCGGAGCCCGCGCGCCGGGCGGCCATCGCGGTGAGGGCGCGGAAGCTGGAGGGCGGGGTGCGGGTGGAGGTGGAGGACAACGGCCCGGGGATTCCCCAGCACGTGTTGGCGCGGCTCTTCGAGCCCTTCTTCACCACCAAGCCGCCGGGCAAGGGCACCGGGCTGGGGCTGGCGCTGTGCCGCGAGTACGTCTCGCGCGTCGAGGGCTCGCTGCGTGCGGAGAACCGCTCCGAGGGCGGCGCCCGCTTCGTCATGTGGTTGCCGGCGGCGGGCGAGCCCGTCTCCGCTTCGGCCTCCGCCGCGGCGTGAGGCCCGCTCGCCGGGACAGACTGGCCTGCGAATGGCGCCCCTCGTCAATCGCCGCTCAACTCCTGCTTGTGGTCCTGGATTACTTCATCAAGGAGCAGTTGCTGGGTCTTTTCACGCGCGCGCACCTTCACTCCCGTGCTTTGGAGCAACGGCGAAGGCGCAATAATAAGGACGATCGTGTCACGCTCCGGGTGCTCGAGAGGAATGAGCGCCGACGAGGCCCCGAGCTCGGTGAGCGAGAATCCCAAGCGTGTGAAGAACTCGTAGGCCCTGGACGGGGTCTCCGGCTTTGGCCCCAAGCTGTAGTACCGCGTTTGCTTCTCCGGTTCAGCTTCAAAGGCAACCCTGGATACGAGCACCGCTCGTATCCAGTCGGAAAAGGTTGGGAAGGGCTGCTCGGGTGCAACCTTGCCGCGCACCAGGTCCTCTTCGTGAATTCGGATGATTGCCGCGTCACGTCCATCGGGTGTCGGACGAGTGAGTTCGAAAAAGTCGTCCGTGTCGCGTCCTTCGTTGCCCTCCTCACCCATGGTGAACTTGAGATACCGGCGAGAATTGGGCCGCTCTCGTTGAGGGTCCTTGCGATCCTCGAGCAGCGCCGCAACAGAGGTCGTGCCGTAATACGTCAACCGCAAGTCGCCCGTCGATGCGCCCATTGTCGCGAGGAACTCGCGATATACGCGAGGTAGCGCGTCGAGCCCTCCATGTGGCTTGGCCAGGGCAGCAATTTGGTCGGCCGTGGCCGCTTCGAAGCCCTGAGTGCTGCCGGGTTTCCATCGCTCCATGAACGCGAGCAAGCCCGTCATCGACAAGGGAGGGGGGGCCTCGAGAAGCTTTGACCAGGTCATCCGCACGTCTGCACCTCGAGGTCACACCGGGCCATGAAAAGCGTGTCCTGACACGACTGGCAGGAAAGCACGGTGGTCTCCTTCTTGCGTCGCATGTTGAGTTCGCCAGACCATATGAACGGCGACCCTCGTCAATCACCTCTCAACTCGTGCTTGTGGTCCTGGATTACTTCATTGAGGAGCAACTGCTGGGCCTTATCACGCGCGTGTAATTCCAGGCCAGTACTTGGGATTGATGTCGAAGGCGCGCTGATAAGGGCGATCGCACCGCGCTCCGGGTGCTCGAGAGGAATGACCTCCGACGAGGCCCCAAGTTCAGTGAGCGAGAATCCCAAGCGTGTGAAGAACTCATAGGCCTTGGCCGGAGCCTCGGGTTTCGGCCCAAGGTCGTAGTATCGCCTATGCTGCTTCGGGCCGACCTCCAAGCAGACTCTGGATACGATCACCGAACGTAGCCAGTCGGAGAAGGTCGGGAAGGGCCGCTCGGCTGCAACCTTGCCGCTCACCAGGTCTTCTTCGTGGATGCGGAGGATCGCCGCGTCACGTCCGTCGGGTGTCGGACGGGAGAGATCAAAGAAGTCGTCCGGGTGGCGGCCGTTGTAGTCGTCCTCGCCGATGGCGAACTTGAGGTGGCGGCGAGAATCGGGCCGTTCTCGTTGATGGTCCTTGAGATCCTCGAGCAGCACCGAGATCGAGGTCGTGCCAAACTTCAACCGCAAGCCGCCGGTCGATGCGCCCATGGTAGCGAGGAACTCGCGATACACGGGAGGCAGCGCGTCAAGCCCTCCATGGGACTTGGCCAGGGCAGCAATCTGGCCGGCTGTGGCCGGTTCGAAGCCATGAGTGCTCCCAGGCTTCCATCGCTCCATGAACGCGAGCAAGCCCGTTATCGACAAGGGAGGGGGGGCTTTTAGAAACTTTGACCAAGTCATTCGCAACTCTGCTTTTCGAGGTCGCACCGGGCCATGAACAGCGTGTCCTGACACGACTGGCAGGAAAGCACAGTGACCTCCTTCTTGCGTCGCATGTCAACGTGTTCCTCGACACGCGCTCCGCCCTTTCCAGCCTTGATATCGTCGGCGCTCGGAGGCGTCCAAGGCCCCTTAGCCTTAGATGGAGCATCTGGAGCATCGTCGATGGGCCCGCGATAGTATGTCTTGAATTTCACGCCCTTCTTGTCAGAAGAGAAAGAGAAGTAAATCTCGGTCATCGAGTGCGCGACGTGGCCACTCTTGCCGATGAGCTTGGCGCCTGCACAGGTCCCAGGGCGATTATTGTATCCCTCCTCTCCGCTGTCGGACTTTCTTACCGTTTCCTTCCACTGCTCGCTCATCTTTTCTATCGCCTCGGTGTCTCCTGCGGCACATCTTGGGTTGATGGCCATGAAGTCCTCCAGCGTGGCGGCCTCCCCAAGGACTGTGCAACCGTGAGACTCGGCGATGGCTTTGAACCCGGGAGGCACCTCGTTACCCGATACTGCGGCGAACTTCTTGCCGGTGAGGCATACCAAGACCCCGAACATGTACGCGCCAGATTTCTCGCGACGATGATTCTCAAGCCCATCGCGCTTCCTCTCAAGTGACTTGATATAGGCCATCCGCTCATCCAAGGTCGTCTGTTTGGGTGGGGGGTCTTGACGCTGAATGCGTCCGAGGTCGGCGACCTTCATTGCGATTTCCTGGTTGACCTTGGCCCATTCGTCCTCGCGCGCCTTGAGGTCCTTGAGAATCTTGTTGGCGATGTCGAGGCTCCCTTCTGGAAGCTCAAGCGCCGCGTGGCTGTCCGGATCCTTCTGACAGATGATACACGCCCCCTCGAAGTCGTCCCCGTAGGCGAATCCCGTCCCACCAGCCGACATGAACGCGGTGTTGAACGAGTTGCCGTTGTGGAGGGTGACATCGAGGAAGCGCACGACGCCCTTGCCCTCAATCTTCACGTCCACGCTGCCGCTACCCCAGGCCATCTTCCCCTTGAACTTGGAGGAGATGAGGCCGCCTGCCGTCCCCGGCTCGTCGCCCGAGCTGGTGCTCAACTCGGAGTCGGTCAGCGCCACCGGGTGGCCATTGATGGTGACGCTCTTGCTTCCCTTGGTGAGCATGGAGTCCTGGGCCGAGTTGACGAAGGGCGTGGGCACCGGCCCTCCCGGCGTCGGCACCTTGCAGACGTCGGGCGCGGCCGAGGTGTGCGTGTTGCCGCTCCCCTTGTGCAGGATGGAGCGGCCGTTGGCGAAGACCTTGCTCATGATTCCTCCTTGGCACTTCGAATCATCTCCACGACGCAGGCCCCAATGCGCCCACCGTCGGCACTGCCATGAATGAGTGTCCTTCGAGCGCTGGGCCCACGCCAGCGCGCCCGGTGCAGGGCCACGCCCAGCATGACGGGGCCGGCACCAGCCCCTGCGTCCCCCAGCCCTTCGCCCGCGACGTACACGCGTAAGGGCTCGGGCATGAGGGAGGCGTTGCGCAGGTAGGCGCGGGAGAACTCGGTGCCCCAGAAAGAGTCTCCTGGCTGACAGGCCAGGACTGCATCCACGCGCCGTGCGCCCGTCACCGCGTCTCGCCGTAGGGTATGGAGGGCTTCCGTCAGTCCCTCCGCCAGGCTGGGGCCGCGCTGCGAGAAGGGCTTCGGTTCGACGGCGAGGGCTGTGCCCAGCAGGACGCCCGTGGCCTCCAGCTTCAGAGACCTGGCGGCGCCCGGCCGGGCCAGGGCGACGAAGCCCGCCGCCTCCCCTGGAATCCTCCCGTCCGGATTCCGGCGCCCCAGGTGCAGCCGTGCCGCTGCCAATGCCTCCAGCGAAGCGCCGTCTGCCAGCGAGTCCACCGCGCCCACCAGGGCCAGCGCCCCCGCGCGGCCGGAGTGCAAGTCCTTCTGGGCGGAGGCCAGGGCTTCGAAGAAGGCGGCCCGCCCGGCCTCGTGCACCTTCACCACTTCCAGCCGTCCCGCCGTCTCGGCCAGCAGCGCCGCTACCAGCGCTTCCTGCTCCACCCGGGCGCCCAGCCCCGCCTCGGGCAGTCCAAGGTACAGCGGCACTCGCCCTGGGGGGAGGGATGCCAGCAGCGGCCGCACTCCGGCGAGGGCCTGCCGGGCCAGCGCCGCCATGCGTTGGGTGCGAGAGAGGGAGTCGTCGAGGAGACTCAGCCGCGAGGCCCGCACGGGCTCTGCTACCTCGTCCAGCACCTCCGTCCGTGTGAAGCGCACGAGGCCGGCGCGCAGCGACGCCAGCGTCATGTGCGTCGAGGTGCCAATGGGCGTGCAGAGTCCCAGCCCCACTACCTGCGCTCCACTCATGGCACGTCCTCCCCGGACTCCAAGAGCCGCACGCTACTCACCTCATGCGTGGCCAGCTGCCGGTGCGCCGGAAACGTCGCCCGCCAGGTGAGGACGAGGCGGCGCTCCTCCGGCTCCAGCAGCACCGTGTCCAACACCATGCGCCGCTTCTCCCGTCGTCCGGCGAAGGTGCAGCGGGCCAGTAACTGGTGCGTGGGGAGCGTGAAGGCCAGGGGCCCGTCGGGTGAGACGCCCTCCAGCACCACCGGCTCTCCGCCCCGCAGGTGAGTCGAAGCCCGCAGGCCCTCGGGGGCGGCGTGGAAGAAGCGCTCGTCGAAGTCCACGGGCCAGAGCGGGGCGCGCTTCTCCACCCACGCCGCGTCGTACGTCCCCGCCCAACCCAGGCGCGGTTGCCAGTGCCGCGCCACGGGGCCGAAGCCGCGGGGCGGTGGCCTGTCCGCCCAGCCGCGCACGAGGGACTCCGGGGCTTCAATGCAGGGCAGGGGCTTTTCCAGCGCCTCCTTCGCACTGGCGTAGAAGCCCCGGCCCACGGGGTTGCGCGCCTCGTGGCCCGAGGCCGAGGTGCCGCCGAAGGCGTACTCGTACCGCAGCGGAAGGGACTCGAAGGGCAGCGCGTCCGAGGCGCTCAGTCCGGCGAGGCCCTGGTACCAGACGCGGGGGCCCGAGACGACGGCCCGCTGCTCCAGCGCGCCCACCCGCACCGCCACCTGCGTGCGCGTCGCCTTGCGGCCCCGGGGCGCCCAGGCCTGGCCGTGCAGCAGCACGTCGGTACCGGGCCGCGTGTAGGCGGATGGCGACTCGTGGCGAAGGCTCGACTTCTCCGGCTCGCCCCAATACGTGTCCGTGGTGGCAGGCTGCGGTTGCTCCTCGCATACCGCCAGCGGTGCGTGCGTGGAGCGCCCGGCCGGGGGCAGGACGAAGCTGCCGGCCACGACGAGGACGAGGCACTCGTCGCCCTCCTTCGTGAGCGAGAGGAAGTCGGTGGCCGCGAAGGGCGTGAGGTTTTGGAGGGCGGGCATGGGACGTCAGCGCAGGGTGGAGGCCAGGGGCGTGCTCCGCAGTCGGGCACATGCGCCCCGGGCCCGGGCGATGGCGTCGCGTTGGCGGCGGGTAAAGGCGCGGGTGGCAATGACATGCTGCCCTCGCGTGCGAATGGCCAGCTCCCGCGCCAGCACGTGCCGGCGCCGCATGGGGCTGGACTCCAGGGCGTCCAGCAGCACCGGGCCGCTGAAGGGCTGGCCCCGCAGGTAGCGCGTGCCCTTGGCGAAGCGGGTGCGCGCTTGCGCCCACCAGTCCCTGACGGCGGCCACATGTGGCCAGGCCAGGTCGTCCTCCGGCCGCGGCTCCAGGTCCGCGTCCAGACCCTCCTGCTCCTCCGGCGGCACCGGCGCGCCTTCGGGCCGCTCGCCCGGAGGCAGGGCTTGGGCGCCCTCCAGCCGCAGCCCCGTCATGGCCGAGAGGGCCTCTGCCGCCAGGTGCGCCACCTCGGGCACCTCGAGGTACTGCACGCACGCCTCCATGGCCGCCACCCGGCCGCTGAAGCCCAGGGCCCAGAGGGCGTCCGCACGCAACCCAGGGGACTCCAGGCAGTCCACCAGGAGAGAGGCCTCCGCCTCGTCGCAGCCCAGGGCCAGCAGCACCATGGCTTCCCGGGCACACGCGCCGGGCGACTGCACCTCCTCGCGGCAGGCCTCCCAGGCCAGACGCACGCCGGAGGCCAGTCCCACCTCCATGGCCGCCGCACGAATGCCGGGGTGCCCCGAGTCCAGCAGCCCGGGCAGATGCCCGCGCACCGTGTCCTCCGGCAGCGGCAGCGCCCCGCGCAGGGCCGCTACCCGCGCCCGTTGCTCGTCATGTCTGAAGAAGCGCACCAGCGCCTCGGCAGGCGCCTCCTGGCGGAAGGCCAGAGCCTCCAGCACTCCGGCCTGCAAGGCTGTGTCCTCCAGCTTCAGCAACTCCAGGAGGCGTGCGCCCAGGCACGGGGCTTCACTCACCTCCAACGCCCGGAGAATGGCGGTACTGGCCGGCGCCTTCGCCCCTCGCAACCGCACCAGTACCTCCTCCACCTCCCCCTGCGCCAGCAGTGCGTGGGCCGCGGCCGAAATACGCGGCGCGTCCTCTGAGTCGAAGGCCAGGCGCACCACGGTGTCGAGCGCGTCCTCGTCCTCCAGCCCCTCCAGGCACGCCAGCAGCCTTTCCTCGCGCTCCGTCGTCTCCGCCAGCGTGAAGTCCGGTGCCACCAGGGCCCTTTCCCACTGCACCCACCGGAAGGTCGCCTCGTCCAGGTACTCCTCCAGCACGTCCAGCAACACCATGACACCGCCCCCCTGGTTGATTCGAACCGGGCCGCCCCGGAGGCGAATGACGCCCTCGGCGCACGTCTCCACGTACGTCCCCTCGAGGAGAATGCGTTCACGGGGGAGACTCCGCTGGCGTGCAAAGACAACAAGCCATTCATGAAGACTCCCCCCTCCGTGAAACGCGAGGACGGGGCGCTGAATGGACAACGTGGAGGGGGGGAACGTCTTCCGCCCTCGCGGGGGCAAAACTACCCCATGCGGCGCAACGACTCAAACAGCCGAGCTTGTCGCTACCGGGCCGCCCTACTGCTTCAGGCGGACTCGCGATGCATGTGGCGTACTGGGTGTTCCACTTGCCACTAAGTAGGTAGCCAAAAGTTCCAAGACGAATGAAGGGCCTTTCGCTGCTGGCTCCGCTCCGAATTCGTTCAGGAACTTCTGGCGACCTGCTTAGGGTGTCTTGCGGTGCCGGGCCCGCCAGGCGCTGGGGGACTCGCCGGTCATCTTGCGGAACAGGCTGCTGAAGTGCTGGAGGGACGCGCACCCCACCTCCACGGCCACCGCGGTGAGCTTGGCGTCGCTCTCGAGCAGGAGCGTCTGCGCGGTGCGCACCTGCACCGTGTTGAGCTCGGACTGGAAGGAGGTGCCGGCCTCGCGCAGGCGGCGCTGGAGGGTGCGCTCGGACATGCCCAGCTCCCGGGCCACGTCCGCGAGGTTGGCGTCCACCAGCCGGTGGCGCAGCACCCGGTGCAGCTCGCCGAGCAGCGGGGACTGCCCCATCTGCTGCATCACCAGGTCGTTCAGCTCGTTCATCAGGGCGCGGGACTCGTCCTCGGGACGGCCCAGCCAGGCGAGCGCCTCGTGCGCATCCGCGAAGGCCCGCGTGGGGTAGCCGGAGCTGACGAGGCTGTAGAAGCCGCCCACCACCGCGCCCGCCATGCCCTCGGGCCGCACCAGCGCCTGTCGCTTCACCGTCTGGGAGAAGCCGGAGATGCGCGGCGCCATGTACTTCACCAGCACGGACAGGCCGCTGGCGTCCGGGGCCTCCACGCGGCTGGCGTCCACCAGGGACAGGTGGGGCGCCGCGGGGGCCAGCTCCACGTCCAGCACCTGGGTGAGCCGTTGAATCTGGGCCTCGCCGGGCCTACCCCACACGGTGAACCCGCACAGCTCGGGCGTGGCGTACCAGTGGAAGAAGTTCTCTCCCGTCAGATAGCGGCCGATGGGGTCTCGGAGGTAGTCGTCGAGTCCTTCTGCGGGGCGCACGGCGCGGCAGCATAGCGCTTGAGGAGCCGCGCCACCCAGGACGGATGGATGGGGGACAGCGGGGTTTGCAGTGCTGGACGAATCAACCCCTCGGAGGCCAGACGCTCCGTGAGGGCTGGCAGCTCCCGCCAGGGCAGTTGGGGACGCAGGTGGTGGGCCTGGTGGTAGCCGGCGTTGAAGCACAGGAGGTTGTACAGGCGGGAAGTGGACGTCACGGCCAGCGAGTCCCGGCGGGTGGCGTCCGTCTCGTGGTGGGCGGCCAGGTTGAGCACGTGGATGGACAGCTGCCCCGCGAGCATCATCCCGAAGTAGGACAGGGCCAGCCACGGCCGCCACAGGGCGAGCGCCACCAGGGAGCCCTGCAGCAGGACGAAGTCGAGCACCAGCTCGGCGCGCTGGCCCTTCCTCTGTCCGGCCACCTTCCACACGTTGGCCAGCAGGCCATGGGGCCAGAACCACGGGGTGAGGGTGGAGCGCACCAGGTACCTCAGCGCGCCCTCGCCGGAGCGGCGGCGGCCCCAGTCCCCCTCTCCATCGTTGTACCGGTGATGGTTGAAGTGGTGGATGTGGTAGCCGCGGTAGGCGAAGCCGCATGCCACGCCGAGCGTGCGTGACACCAGCCAGCGCAGCGCCCGGGGGCGGGCGATGGGCTGGTGCATGTGGTTGTGGAGGACGGCGTAGTTCCAGAAGAGGAGGAGGAAGCCGGCCCCCATCAGGGTGACGCGGCCCGTCATGGGCAGGGTGTCCCAGCTCACCAACAACGCGGCGAGCCAGGTGCACCAGAGGCCATGGACGGCGAGGTGGGGCACATCGAGGGTGGGGAGGGCGGAGGGGCGGAGGGGCATGGCCCCTTCGATGTACGCACGCGGGGTGTGAACTGCTTCATTGCAAGCGCCAATCGGTTGCGCCAGCGCGAAAATCCGGACGTTCCCGCTCCCCCCTCTGATGGGCGGTGGATCAGTCCTCGCCCTCGCGGCGGAGGGTGGAGGCCATCAGGGAGAGGGCGCGGATCTGCGTGCTGTTGAGCTTGCGCACGTTGCGCAGCAGCCGCCGCATCGCCGGGGGCTCCTGCTCGGAGGAGGGGGGCGGGGGCTCCTCCCAGATGGGGGGGTGGGGCGAGCTGAGCGCGAGCAGGGCATCCGCGGACAGGTGCAGGGCCAGGCAGATGCGGCGCAGCGTGGGGACACTCGGCATGAGCAGCCCCCGCTCCAGCCGGCCGTAGACCTCGGTGGCCACGCCGATGCGCTCGGCCACGTCCGCCTGCGTCAAACTGGCCTTCAGCCGGGCTTCCCGGGCCGCGTCTCCCAGGGCCTTGGACAGCTTCAGCTTCGCCTCGCGCTTGCTCCGGCGGGGGCGGAGGGGGGGAGGGGAAGGGGTCTGCTCGGGGGGGACTTGAAAAGTAGTCTTCGACGCCATGGCTCCGTCCTGACTGCTCGCTGGCTTATATGACTCCAGAAGTCATGTGTCAGCGGCGACTTTGAAAGTGGGTTGTGAGGTGACGCACGAAAGGAAAGAGGCCCCCGGCACGTGTTGGTGGCACGTGCCGGGAGCCTCTCGAGGCACCAAGGAAGAAGCCGTGGCTCCTCCCAACTGATGCTCATGGGTGCTGACAGGGGCCCGGTGTCACCCGCACCGTGTCCCTGCACGAGCCGACCAGTGGCGTTACCCAGAAGGACTCGCGTGTTTCGTGTTACCTTTCAGCTTGAGTCTGGCAGCCCCACCTGTCAAGTCACATGCGTCAGGGGAGCAAGGCCTGCGGAGGACGCGGAGCGCTGTACCCGGGCATGTAGCATTTGCCCTCGAGCTCGTAGGCATCCTCACAGGGTGGACGAGATGCGATTTCGACCCAGCATCCACCGCGGATGACAACCTCGTGCCGCGACTTGCATGGCGGGCGGTTCTGACCCCGGAAGGGCCCCTGGGGCATGGGATGGGCAATGACATCCGGTCCGCTCGTATAGAGCGCCGAGTCGGGCTCCGGGCTGTCCAGGGTGAGCACGGGCGGCGCGGTGGCCGGAGTGAGGGGCCCTGGTGTGGCGTGCGTCCACGGAGTCACCCCGAGCGCCAGCAGCAGGGCCACCAGGACTCCGCTCGGGGCGCGTGAGCGTGGCGGGGAGGGCTTCTGGGCGCCGGCCGTCAGGTGGGCCCGCGCTTCCGGCCGTGTGTCGATGCGCATCAGGGTCACGGCCCATCGCTCGAGCATCCACGTGAGCTGCCGGAGTTGTCCGTTCGCGGGCGCGCGTTCCACCTCGAGCGCGAGGTAGGGCGGGGTGACGTTGGCGGTGGCGCGCACCTGCCAGTCCTCTTCCGCGCGCAGATCTCCTTTCGGTCCGGGCATGAGCACCAGGGCCGGGTTGCCCGTCTCGTTGTTGCGCGCCTCGTACAGCCGGCCCAGTCCGCCACCGATGGCGCGGTAGCGTTTGAGAACGCGGTAGGGTTCCGGGGGTCCATCGTTCGGGTGGATGTCTTCCTTCTCGTCTTGCTTCTTCATGGGGTGTCCTCCCGGGAAAGACTCCTAACATACCGGGCTGACCAATCGGGTTGGGTCGAATCCGCGCGAGCCGAACCTGTGAAGTCGAGTTCGTCCCCTCTCCCTCTGGGAGAGGGTCAGGGT
>NZ_JPMI01000167.1 GCF_000733295.1 Archangium violaceum Cb vi76
CTTCCGATCGCGGACCCCCTTGGCGACGACCCTCACCCCCCGCCCTCTCCCAGAGGGAGAGGGAGCATGCGGAACCCTCGGACGCACCCCTCCCTGATCGCGCGGAGGCCCGACAAATCGGCCCCGGCGCGATTGTCAACTCCCGAGGTGGGTCGGGACGGAAAAGTCCCAACCATTTCAGGGGTTTACCTCGCATGACGGTCTGACATATGGTGGCGCGCTCCCGGGTGTCCCCGGGTACCGGAGTCCCCGCGTTCCCAGGTGCGGCGGGCTCCTGGCGTGCCCCGGTGAGGGAGGGCTGTTCAGGCCGTGAGCGACGAGCGTCCGGACGCGCTGCTCAAGAGCGCACTCGAAAAGATCGTCTACTTCGAGGCGCGTGCCGAGCAGCTCAACCACGAGCTGACGTCCACTCGCGAGGAGATGGCGCACCTGCGGCGCGAGCTGACCCAGGCCGAGGAGCGCGAGCTGGCGCTGCGCCGGGAGGTGGCCGGGCTGGAGGTCCGCCTGGGCCGCATGGCCTCCGAGCGCGAGGAGCTCACCCGCCTCAACCAGGCCCTGCGCACCGAGCGCAGCCAGCTGCTCGGCAAGCTGCTGGAGGCCAGCCGCATCCGCACCTCGGACGGGCGCGATCGCGAGGAGGACGACGACGGCGGCCTGGGCATCGACCTGGCCTCGTTCATCTCCCAGCTGCGCAGCGAGGCGCTCGAGCGTCCGGCCGTGACCGCGTCCGCGCCGTCCGCCCCCGCCTACCCGTGGCCCTCCCAGCCCGAGCCGCCGCCGCAGCGCCCGCAAGAGGTGGAGCAGCCCGCGCTCGCGGTGGTGGCGGCGTCCGCGGCGGGAGTCTCCCCGGTGATGCAGCACGCGCAGCGCCTCTTCCTGGAGGGGCGGCTGGCGGTGAGCCCCGGGCAGATGGCGGAGCTCTCGGGCGGCGGCGACGAGACCCTCTTCGGCTTCTCCGTGCGCGAGCTGTCGGCGCCGGACGCCACCTCGCGCGTGCGCGCCGCCGAGCGCCTCAAGGCCCTGGGCCAGCCGGCCGCCGCGCCCGCCCTGGCCACGGCGCTGCACGCGGAGAAGGACCCCACCGTCCAGGTGGCCCTGCTGGCCGCCTTCGCCGAGGTGGGCAAGGAGGAGGGCGTCCTCGTGGTGTCGCCCCTGCTGGCCTCCTCCGTTCCCGAGGTGCGCATCGCCGCCCTCAAGGCGCTGCTGAGCATCGCGCCCCAGGAGGCCGCGCCGCACCTCGCCCAGGCCGTGAAGGACCCGGACCGCTCCGTGCGCCGGCGCGCCTCGCTGCTGGCGCTGGGCCTGGAAGGGGAGGGCGCGCGCCGTCTCGGCGAGGAGGCCATCCACGATCCGGACCCCGAGGTGCGCAGCCTCGCCGCCCTGGCGCTCGGGGCCGGCAGCGGGGAGGACGCCCGCATGCTGCTGCTCGAGGCCCTCAAGGACGACGAGGTGCGCGTGCGCCGCTCCGTCGCGCAGAGCCTCTCGCGCATCCTCGGCCAGGACGTCTCCGCCGTGGTGGACATGGACGAGGGCCGGCGCCGCCGGGAGATCCGCCGCCTCGCCACGCTTCCCGTCCAGCCCGTGCGCGCCTCGCTCCTCCCGAAGCCGGCTCCCCGCGCCGCCGCGCCCGTGGCCGCTCCCGCTCCCGCTGCCCCGGCGGCCGTCCAGGCTCCCGCGCGTCCCAGCCCCGCTCCGTCCACGGCCCACCGTGCCGCGGTGCCGGCCGCCGCTTCACCGGCCCGGGGCGTGGCCCAGCAGGCCGTGCGGACCGCCGCGGCTCCCACGGCCCCGCAGGCCCAGCCCGTGTCACGTCCCGCCGCGCGCCAGCCCGTGTCCCCGGTGGAGGCCCTGTGTGGGCCGCTGATGTCGGAGATTCGCGCGGCCATCCGGGGCCGCTCGCTCGGTGAGCTGGCCACCGGCATCTCCGCTCCCCCCGAGCTGGCCGAGGAGGCGCTTACCCTCCTGGTGGCCAGGGGGGCGATCATCCGGCGGGGTCACAAATACTTCGCCGCTTGAGGCAAGGTAGGGGCCGCCCGGTTCGACGAAGGGTTCTCTGAAGGGTCTTCCATGGATGCGCCGACGTACAGCTCCAAGCAGGTGGCCGAGATGCTCGGCTTGCCACCGAAGTCCATCGCCTCGGCGCTGAAGCAGGACAGCTACACGGGCGCCGAGGTGTGGGCCCTGCGCGCGCAGCTGGGCGCGTTCCCGCCGTCGCTTGGCCGCCGCAAGCAGCTCTTCCTCAACTTCAAGGGCGGCACGGGCAAGACGTCCCTGTCCACCTCCTACGCCTGGCGCCTGGCGGAGCTGGGCTACAACGTCCTCATCGTCGACCTCGACAGCCAGGGCCACGCCACCAAGTGCCTGGGCTTCGAGGGCGAGGACTTCGACAAGACGCTCCTCAACGTCCTGGTGCGCAAGTCGCCCATGTCGGAGGTCATCCAGAAGTCCTCCCTGCCCAACCTGCACTTCGTCCCCTCCAACCTCACCATGTCCACGGTGGACCTGGCGCTGATGCCCATGGCGGGACGCGAGTTCAAGCTGCGCAACGCCCTGAAGGAAGTCGAGGCGCAGTACGACATCATCGTCTTCGACGCGCCGCCCTCCTTCGGCCTGCTCAACCTCAACGCGCTCATGGCGGCCAACGACTTGTTCGTCCCGGTGCTGGCCGACTTCCTCTCCTTCCACGGCCTCAAGCTGCTCTTCGAGACGGTGCAGAGCCTGGAGGAGGACCTCAACCACGTGCTGGACCACGTCTTCATCGTGGTCAACTCCTTCAATGCCACCTTCAAGCTGGCCAAGGAGGCGCTGGAGGCGCTGCAGACGCACTACCCGGAGTACCTGCTGCCCACCATCATCCGGCAGTGCACCAAGTTCGCCCAGGCCTCCAGCGAGGGCCGGCCCGTCTTCGTGGCGGACCCGGGCTCCAAGGGGGCCACGGACATTGAGGCCCTCATCCAGAATGTGCTTCCGCGCTTGCGGGCGGGCTCGGCACCCGGTACCGATGATAGCGGTGCGCAGCGGGCCGGTTGACGTATAACCCCCCTCCTCTCCCGCTTCTCAGGCTCGCGTCCATGAAGAAGGCCTTCGAACAGAACGTGTCCCGCGCCAAGCCGCGCCTCCGTCTGGGTGCATTCACCGGCGTCGTCGATCCCGCCGCGCCCGAGGAGCCACAGGAGCAGCCCCCTCAGGCCCTGGCCCAGGAGCCCGAGCCCCAGGCCCCGGCTCCCGAGCCGGAGCCGGCCCCCGAGCCTCCTACGTCCGCCGCCCACGACCTGTCCGCCGAGGTGCGCGCCCGTGTCGAGCGCGCCCGCGCGCCGCGTCCCACCGCCGCCGAGGTGATTGACGCCGCCCTGCGCGCCCCCTCCGTCCAGGCCCCGCCGGAGGTGCCCGCCGCCCCGGTGGCCCGCGTCGAGGCGCCCGAGCACGAGGTGGAGGTGCAGACGCCCGCCTCGCCCAAGGAGGACCTGGACAACCAGGCCCGCCGCGAGCGGCTGAAGGAGCGCCTCAAGGCGGTGCGCGAGAACCCGCGTCCCGAGCCCCTGCCGGCCAGCGTGGCCGAGGCGGGCATGCGTGCGGTGGAGCGCATCTCGGCGCTCCAGTCCGAGCTCACCAAGGTGAAGGCGCTCAACCTCACGCTCACCCAGGAGCTGGAGGTGTCGCGGCGCCAGGCGGAGAAGGCCACCGAGGAGGCCCGCCTGCGCATGGACGAGGCGCGCCGGCTCGCCACCGACATGGAGGGCCGGGTGAAGCTGCTCGGTGACCTCGAGCGCGAGCTGGCCGCGCTGGAGGGCGAGCGCGACGAGGCCCTGCTGTCGCTGCAAGAGGCCCGTCAGGCCATGCAGGCCCAGGCCCAGGAGCGCTCCACCCTGGAGGCCGCCGTCGCCGAGGCCAAGCGCGCCCTGGCCGACAGCCTCTCCGAGGAGGAGCGGCTCGCCGGAGAGCTGGAGTCCGCCAAGGACGATGCCGCCGCGCTCCGCCGCACCGTGGACACGCTCCAGGGCGAGCGCGATGTGCTGGCCCAGCAGGTGGCCTCGCTCACCGCCGAGCGCGCCGAGCTGCTCGAGGCCCGCAAGGCACTCGAGGCCGTGCACCGCGCCCTGAGCCAGGCGGTTTCCCGCTAGTCCCCGGGTACATATCTTCCTCGCGGAGCCGAAGCCCGGAGGTCCTCGTGACCTCGCGGGCTTTCTCGCGTCTGGAGCCTTGGAGAGCAGGCGGAGAGCCAGAGTGGGTTGCCGCACCCGGGAGGGCGTCGGAGCTTTACCGGCGAACCCGGGGGGTGGTGTGCGCCGAGCGCTCCACGGTTCTCCCCGAGATACTCAAAGGAGTGCCACGTGGCTCTAGACCTCTTCAAGGAGAAGGGTGTCCCCCTGGATCGCCAGCGGTTCACCTGGAAGGACCTCACACGGCGGACCTACAGCAAGCTGGATGATGATGCCTTCACCCGGGTGCGCGTCATCCTGATGAATGGCATCGAATCGGAGGCCCTCCGCTTCAGTCATGCCTGTGCGCGAATGAACCGGGAGCTGCGCGAGCCCCTGGCCATCATCCGCCGCGTGGAGCACCACCAGCAGACGCTCGTCAACTGGATGAACCCGGCGGACCAGTCTCCGCTGGAGACCACGGTCGGCTTCGAACAGGTGGCCATCGAGGTGACGGCGAGCGTGGCCCAGCACGAGCCGGACCCGTACCTGGCCCAGGCGTACCGCTTCGGCATGCTCGAGGACTTCGATCACCTGTACCGCTACTCGGCGCTGTACGACCGATTGGAGGGCAAGGACCCCAACTACCTGGTGCAGAGCTATTCGGACATCATCCCCGGGCGGCCCACCTCCATCGAGCACCGTCATCCGCTGGACGACATCCGCCGGCCCTATGACGCGCGTACCGCCGCGCCGCTCACCAAGATTCACGCGCTCACCATCACCGCGGCCGAGCACCAGACCCACGACTTCTACATGACCATCGGGCCCATGTTCACCGACCCGGTGGCGCGCCAGCTCTACGCGGAGATCGCCTCCATCGAGGAGCAGCACGTCACGCAATACGAGTCGCTGATGGATCCGAGCGAGTCGTGGCTGGAGAAGTGGCTGCTGCACGAGGCGGTCGAGGTCTACAACTACTACAGCTGCCTGCGCTACGAGTCGAACCCGCGCATCAAGGAAGTGTGGCAGCGGTTCGTGGACTACGAGCTGGGGCACCTGCACTACGTGATGGAGCTCTTCCAGCGGCTGGAGGGGCGCGACCCGGCCGAGGTGCTGCCCAGGGAGCTGCCGGAGCCCATCCGCTTCGACAGCCACCGCGAGTTCGTGCGCAAGGTGCTGCGCGACGAGGTGCACCTGAGCGCCAAGGGCACCGACTTCGTGCCGCGCACCGAGGAGGCCGAGCGCACGCGGCTCTACCGCGAGCAGCTCAACTCGGAGGGCTCGCCGTCGGAGACGGCCGCCGCGGGCTACCACTGGCGTCCGGGCACCGAGCTGTCGGACGAGGCCGAGCGCATCAGCACCCTGTCCGAGGGGAGGATGCAGTAATGGAACGCAAGGCGAGTGAGATGGGGATGAACCGGACGGGCATCTCGGTGCATCCGGTGCACGGCAAGAAGGCCATCGAGGGCGCCGAGAAGGCGGCTCCGAGCAGCCCGGGGGATGCCTCGGCCATCGCGAAGGAGCGCCAGTCGTTCGCGCGCGAGGCGTCCGGGCTGGGCACGGTGCCGCCTCCCAACCTGAAGGGGATGGCCAAGGCGGCCATGGACCTGCTGAAGGGTGGCCGGTCCACGGTCCTCATGGACAAGCTGGGCCAGCGCGCCGGCTTCGAGCGCACCGGGGTGCGCATCTACGAGGCGGCCCTGTCCAAGCTGGACGTGTTCGGCACGTGGGAGGGCGGGCCCTCGCGGGAGCAGCTGGAGAAGATCCGCCTGGATGAGCTGTCGCACTTCGCGCTCGTCAAGCGCACCATCGAGAAGCTGGGGGGAGACCCCACGGCGGTCACGCCCGCCGCGAACCTGCAGGCCAACCTGTCCGAGGGCGTGCCGAAGATGCTGGTGGACCCGCGCGTCAACCTGCTGCAGTCGCTGGAGGGGCTGCTGACGGCCGAGCTCGTGGACAACGCGAGCTGGGAGCTGCTCATCGAGCTGGCGCGCGAGCTGGGGCACACGGAGATCGCCGAGGACTTCCAGAGGGCGCTGGACGTGGAACAGGAGCACCTGGCGCTGGTGCGAGCCTGGATCGCGGCCGGAACGAAGCTGGAGGCGAGGGTCGGCGAGGAAGCCGCGGGAGCCCCGGCATAGCAGACACTCCCTCTCCCTCTGGGAGAGGGTTGGGGTGAGGGTCTTCCCTCGCTAGAACGACGAGCCCGGCTCCTGGAGGAAGGCCACTTCCTCCGGAGTCGACTCGCGGCCCAGCCAGGTGTTGCGGTGGGGGAAGCGCCCGAAGCGCGCGATGATGTCGTGGTGGCGCCGGGCGTAGTCCAGCACGCCGGCACCGGTGGGGTGCTGCGGCACGAGCGCCTCGAAGAGGGACACGGCGAGGCGCTGGTCGTGGATCTCCTCGCTGTGCTCGAAGGGCAGGTAGAAGAACCATCGCCACACAGGGGGCAGGGGCACGTCGAGGCCGCGGGCGAGCGCGTGACGCGCCACCTCGCGGGCCTGGGCGTCGGTGGCGAAGGCGCGGGCCGAGTCGCGGAAGAGGTTGCGCGGGAATTGATCCAACAGGAGCACCAGGGCCAGGGCGCCGCGAGGCTCGTCGCGCCATGCCTGGAGCTCGCCCGCGGCGGCCTTCTCGTGGGTGGCGAGGAAGCGGCGGGCGCACTCGGCGTCGAAGCTGGAATCCTGCTCGAACCAACGTCCGCGAGGTTGCGTGTAGCCCGGCTCGCTCGGTTGGCCGAACCAGAAGGAGAGGATGTCGTCCACGCTGGCCATGGTTGCCTCCTGGGGTTGCCTTTCTAGCACCCGCCGCTCAGCTTCCCACGAAGAGTGCCCATGGAGGTGGTGACGATGTTGGAGCAACACAATCCGGACAACCCGGCCCTGCGCAACCCGTCCTTGAGGAAGGAATCGTTCGTTGCCCTGGGAACCATCGGGGCGCTCACCGCCGGCACGGCCTTGCTCGGAGGCCGCGTCTCGAACAGCGGGCAGCTCTGGTACAAGCGGCTGCGCAAGCCCGGCTTCACGCCTCCTTCCTGGGTGTTCGGGCCGGCGTGGACGGCGCTGTACGGGCTGATGTCACTCTCGGCGTGGCGGGTGTGGAACCGGCCGGCGGGCCCCCGCCGCTCGTGGGCGCTCGCGCTGTGGGGCCTGCAGCTCGGCTTCAACGCCCTCTGGTCTCCGCTCTTCTTCGGCAAACATCGCCAGCGCGAGGCACTCGCGGACATCGCCGCACTCGGAGTGAGCCTCGCGGCGTATACCGCAGTGACGCGCAAGGTGGACACGGGCGCGGCGTGGATGATGGTGCCGTACCTGGCGTGGGTAGGCTTCGCCGGCGCGCTCAACGAGGAGATCGTCCGCCTCAACCCATGACGTGACATGATGCCCTCCTCTTCTCTCGGAGGGCTCATGGAGCTCCGCATCCAGAACCTGTCCAAGCGCTACTCCAACGGGACCCAGGCGCTCCAGGACGTCACGCTCACCATCAAGCCTGGCATGTTCGGGCTGCTCGGGCCCAACGGCGCGGGCAAGTCCACGCTGATGCGCACCCTGGCCACCCTGCAGGAGGCCGACAGCGGCAGCGCTTCGCTCGGTGACATCGACGTGCTGAAGGACAAGGACGCGGTGCGCCGGGTGCTCGGCTACCTGCCGCAGGACTTCGGCCTCTACCCGAAGGTGACGGCCGAGGAGCTCCTCACCCACCTCGCCACGCTCAAGGGCATCTCCAACGCGCGTGAGCGCAAGCAGGTGGTGGACGCGCTGTTGCAGCAGACGAACCTCCACCACGCCCGGCGCAAGCAGCTCGGCGGTTTCTCCGGTGGCATGCGTCAGCGCTTCGGCATCGCCCAGGCGCTGCTCGGCAACCCCAAGCTGCTCATCGTGGACGAGCCCACCGCGGGCCTCGACCCGGAAGAGCGCGTGCGCTTCCACAACCTGCTGAGTGAAATCGGGCAGGACGTCATCGTCATCCTCTCCACGCACATCGTCTCGGACGTGCGCGACCTGTGCCCGCAGATGGCCGTGCTCAACGCGGGCAAGGTGCTGCTCACCGGCGCGCCCGAGGACATCATCGCCCGGCTGGAGGGCCGCATCTGGAAGAAGTTCGTGGAGAAGGCGGAGCTGCCGAAGCTTCAGGCCGAGCTGCCCGTCATCTCCCACCGGCTGCTGATGGGGCGCACGCTCGTGCACGTCTACAGCGCCGCGGCTCCGGACGCGTCCTTCGTGCCGGCCGTGCCGGACCTCGAGGACGCCTACTTCGCCACCATCAAGGGACACCTCGCGCAGGAGCCGGCCGCCGGCGTCCAGGCCATCGCGGGCTGAGGAGCCACCCACCATGCTCTCCATCGCGCTCTTCGAGCTGCGCCAGCGGCTCAAGCTGCTGTCCACCTGGGTCTACTTCGGCGTCTTCTTCCTGCTCGCCTGCCTGGCGATGAACGCGGCGGGAGGCGCCTTCAAGAGCATCATGGTGGGCAGCACTGGCGGAAAGGTGTTCGCCAACTCGCCCTACACGCTGAGCAATCTGCTCTCCCTGCTCGGCTTCTCCGGCGTCATCGTCACCGGCGGGGTGATGGGCCAGGCCGTCTACCAGGACTTCGCCCACGGCACGCACACGCTCTTCTTCACCGCTCCCATCTCGCGCGTCCGCTACCTGCTGGGCCGCTTCCTGGGGGGCTTCCTCACGCTCGTCATCATCTTCTCGAGCATCGGCCTGGGGGCCCGCTTCGGCGCCTCCATGCCCTGGCTGGAGCAGAGCCTCATCGGTCCCACCGTGCCGGGCTCGTACCTGCGGCCCTACCTCGTCAGCATCCTGCCCAACCTCTTCTTCACCGGCGCGCTCTTCTTCGGAATGGCCGCGCTCACCCGCCGCATCCTCCCCGTCTATGTCGCCAGCGTGGTGCTGCTCGTGGGCTACCTCATGGGCAGCAGCCTGTTGGGCGGGCTCGACACGAAGTGGATCGCCGCGCTGGTGGATCCGTTCGGCATGCACGCGACGCGGCTGGTGACGGAGTACTGGACGCCCGCGGAGAAGAACACCGTCCTCGTTCCGCTCGAGGGCTGGTTCCTCTTCAACCGCCTCATCTGGGTGGGCCTGGGCGCCGCCATGCTCGGCTACACGCTCCTGCGCTTCCAGCGCACCCACGCGTTGGCGGGCGGCCGCGTGGAGGTCCCCGCCGAGACCGAGGCGAGCCGGGCGCCGCTCACGGTGCCCTCCGTCACGCGGGACTTCCGGGACGGCACCTTCCTGCGGATGCTCCCGCGCCTGGCGTGGCTGGACCTGAAGGAGACGGTGAAGAACGTCTACTTCCTGGTGATGGTGCTGGCCGGCATCATCATGGTGTTCGGAGCCTCGCGCACGCTCGGCTTCATGTTCGGCACCCCGGTCTACCCGGTGACGTACCTGGTGCTGGACCTGGTGGGCGGCGGCTTCGGCCTCTTCCACGTCATCATCATCACCTTCTATTCGGGCGAGCTCATCTGGCGCGAGCGCGACGCGCGCATGAACCAGCTCTCCGACGCGCTCCCCGTGCCCGGGTGGCTGCCCTTCCTCTCCAAGCTGCTGGCGCTGATGGGCGTGCAGGTGCTGCTCAACGCGATGCTGCTCGTCTGCGGCGTGCTGGTGCAGCTCTTCAACGGCTATACCCACCTGGAGCTCGGCCTCTACGTCACGGAGCTCTTCGGCTACCGGCTGGTGGATTTGTGGCTGCTGTGCATGCTCGCGGTGCTCATCCACGTGCTGGTGGACAACAAGTACCTGGGCCACTTCGCGATGGTGCTCTACCTGCTGTCGAGCACCTTCGCCTCGGAGATGGGCTTCGAGCACGGCCTGTACAACTACGGCGGCGCGCCCAATCCCACGTACTCGGACATGAATGGCTACGGGCCGTTCGTGGGGCAGATGGTGTGGTTCCGCGTGTACTGGGCGCTGGTGGCGGTGGCGCTGGTCTTCGTCTCGCACTTGTTCTGGGTGCGGGGCACGGAGGTCCAGGCCCGGTGGCGGACGAAGCTGGCCGGCGCGCGGGCCTCGTTGCCGGTGCGGGTGGGCCTGGCGCTGTCCGTGGTGGGCGCCGTGGCCGTGGGTGCCTTCATCTTCCACAACACCAACCGCCTCAACATCTTCCGGACGGAGCACGAGGCGCAGGCGGAGTTCGCCGACTACGAGAAGAAGTACAAGCCGCTGGCGAAGGTGGCGCAGCCGCGCATCGTCTCGGCGAAGGTGCAGGTGGACCTCTTCCCCGAGGAGCCGCGCATGCGGGCCCGGGGCACCTTCGGGCTCGTCAACAAGACGGCCGAGCCGGTGAAGACGGTGTACGTCAACCTGCCCGAGGACATGAAGGTGTACCGGCTGGCGGTGGCGGGCGCCGGGTCCGCGTCCGAGAAGGACACGCGGCTGGGCTTCCACACGTACACCCTGCCCACGCCGCTGGAGCCGGGAGCCTCGGCCGAGCTCCAATTCGAGCTGGGCCTGGAGCCGCGCGGCTTCCGCAACAAGGGCGCGCAGACGGCGCTCGTGGAGAACGGCACCTTCCTCCACAGCACGCTGTTGCCGCGGCTGGGCTACGTGGCTGACTTCGAGCTCGAGGACGACGAGGCGCGCAAGAAGCATGGGCTCGAGCCCAAGGAGCGCATGGCGGACGTGAACGACCTGGAGGCCCGGCGCAACACGTACATCACCTCGGACTCGGATTGGATCACCTTCGAGGCCACGGTGAGCACCTCGCCGGACCAGATCGCCATGGCGCCCGGTTACCTCCAGCGCGAGTGGACGGAGAACGGGCGGCGCTACTTCCACTACACGATGGACAGCCCCATCCTGAACTTCTACTCGTTCCTCTCCGCGCGCTACGCGGTGAAGCGCGACACGTGGAACGGCGTGGCCATCGAGGTGCTCCACCACCCGTCCCACACGTACAACATCGACCGGATGATCCAGGGGGTGAAGGACTCGCTGGAGTACTACACGAAGAACTTCGGGCCCTATCAGCACCGGCAGGTGCGCATCCTCGAGTTCCCCCGGTACGGCACCTTCGCCCAGGCCTTTCCCAACACGATTCCGTACTCGGAGGGCATCGGCTTCATCGCGAAGGTGGACGTGGATGATCCGAAGGACGTGGACTACCCCTACTACGTGACGGCCCACGAGGTGGCGCACCAGTGGTGGGCCCACCAGGTCATCGGCGGCAACGTGCAGGGCTCCACGCTGATGTCCGAGACGCTGTCGCAGTACTCGGCGCTGATGGTGATGAAGAAGAAGTACGGCGAGGCGCGCATGGGCCGCTTCCTGCGCTACGAGCTGGATGGCTACCTGCGCGGGCGCGCCTTCGAGCGCAAGAAGGAGACGCCGCTGCTGCTCGTGGAGGGCCAGCAGTACGTGCACTACAACAAGGGCAGCCTGGTGATGTACGCGCTGCAGGACTACATCGGCGAGGACAACCTCAACCGGGCCCTGGCGGCGTACCGCGAGAAGGTGGCCTTCCAGCAGCCGCCGTTCACGAACTCGCCGGAGCTGCTCGCCGAACTGCGCGCGGTGACGCCCGAGCACCTGCAGTACGTGCTGCATGACTTCTTCGAGCGCATCACGCTGTACGAGAACCGGGCGCTCAAGGCGACGTACACCGAGGTGGCGGGCGGGAAGTTCGAGGTGAAGGTCACGGCGAAGGCGCGCAAGGTGGAGGCGAACGGCACGGGCACCGAGTCGGAGCTGAAGCTGGCGGACTGGGTGGACGTGGGGGTGCTGGACGAGGACGGCAAGCCGCTCTACCTGGAGAAGGTGCAGGTGACGAAGGCGGACGTGGAGTTCACCGCGCTGGTGGACCAGCGTCCGGCGAAGGCGGGGTTGGATCCACTCAACAAGCTCATCGACCGCAAGCCGGACGACAACACGGTGGCGGTGGAGAAGCTCTGAGCCATGAAGAAACCAGTGCGCCGGATCTGGAAGGTATTGCTTGGGGTAGTGGCGGTGATGGTTCTGTTCCTGGCCATCGCGCTCACCGCGGTCCCCGTCCCCGAGCGCACTGACTTCGGCCCATCCCTCTCGGAGCTGCGAGCGCTCGCCACGTCGACGGGCGAGCCATTGCCCACGGAGTTCCGCCGCATCGTGGTGGGCGAGGGCACCATGCCGGAGCTCGCCCTGGTGGCGGGGCGGTTCCTCGGGACACGTGTGGCCGTGTACCAGTCGCACCAGGTTCTCTACGGCGATGGGCGGACGGTCATCGTCGACGCTGGGAGTGACGCGGAGACGCTGGAGCGCAACATGCCCGGCTCCCGCCTCCAGGCGGACAACCAAGCCCGGCTCCAGGAGGCGATGCGCCGTGCGGACGCCATCGTCCTCACGCACGAGCACTTCGACCACAGCGCGGGCATCGCGCACTCACCGTACCTCGATGAGGTGGCTCCCCGGGCGATGCTGACGGAGGCGCAGCTCCACGGGCGGGAGCCCGAGCGAGCCGGCTTCACCGCGGAGGTGGTGGGCCAGTTGAAGCCACTGCGCTACGAGCGGATGCACCTGCTGCGGCCGGGCGTGGTGCTCGTCCGGGCGCCGGGCCACACGCCGGGGACGCAACTGGTCTACGTGCGGCTGGCGGACGGCCGGGAGTTCCTCCTGGTGGGAGACATCGCGTGGCACCAGGACAACATCCTGCTGCCGCGCATGCACCCGAGGCTGGTGAACTGGCTGCTCGGCGAGGACGGCGAGGCGATGGCGAACCAGCTCCGCTACCTCCATGAGCTGCGGCGGACCACGCCAGAGCTGAACCTCGTGGTGGCGCACGACGCGGCGCAGATGGCCGGGCTCATTCAACGCGGGCTGGTCCAGGACGGGCTGCGGTAGGACTCCCCGCGTCCTGTGTCCGGCCTCTGCCCTGACACGTGCGAGCGGGTGACCGGACAGGTAGATAAGCCAACTTGACGTGACGGGTTCTCACGGCGGATACTGCCGTGCGCGTCACGTGCACGGCGGGTGCGTGGGCAATGAATGGCGAGTGCGTTGGATCACCACGCGTGTCAGAGGGGCTCGTTAGCCTTTGAGCAGGATCGGGCGGGGTTGGGGGTCGGGAGGTGGGGCATGGAAGTGGGGGAGGCCTCGTGTCTGGTCGAGTGCAAGCACTGGCAGGAACCCGTCGACTTCAGCCCGATCGCGAAATTCAAGGTCCGGGTGGATCGGCGGCCGCCGGCCGCTCTGGGTTTGATGTTCAGCGTGAAGGGGTTCACGGAGCCCGCCCTGCGGGAAGCCTACGCGCAACCCTTGCGCAATGTCCTGCTGTGGCATGGCAGGGATGTGTCTCTGGCTTTGAGAGGCGGCATGCGTGCGGCTCTCGGGGCCAAATGGCGAAAGGCCGTGGAGGAAGCCCAGGTGGATTACGAGCTCAAGGCGGAGGACCTTCGATGATTCCGTGTCTCGTCGTGCGAGGAGAGGCGAATGCCCTGGTGCTTCGCAGGCTGCTCGAACCAGAGTTCGGGCACGCGCTCCAGGTGCTGGGAACGGACTTCTTCTCGGAGAGTGTCTCCCTGGCGCGGTCCGTCCTCAGCAATCGCAAGGCCATCGTGGCGCTGGTCGCGGGGACTCGCTCGGCCGAGCTCCAGAAGATTCGCGAGCTGCACCGCTTCCTCGTCTATGCGTTGGTCCAGATTGAATGTCCGGACTTGTGGAAGGTGGTCCTGGTGGTGCCGGACACGGAGGTGATGCTCTTCCAGAATCGGGGCGTGCTGTGTCAGGTGCTCGGGCGGGAGCCGACGGGAGTGGAATGGAATAGAGGCCAGACCGAGCCTCTCCAGGTTCTGGAGGAGGTCTTCGGGCTCAAGGAGATACGCCTCGACAAGGAACTATGCCGTCGCCTGGAGTCCGTGGACGTGAGCTGTCTGGCCGAGCACCCCGTCGTTCAACAGGTGCGGCGGTTCTTCCGGGACCACCGTGAGGGCCGCTCCACCTTGACCCTCTGAGCCGTCAGCGCATGGACAGCCGTTCCGACATCATGGGGCCGCGGGAGGCCGCCAGCCGCCGGCGCCGGACGATGGAGCGCAGTCCCAGCCACATGGCCGCGAGCGACACCCCCATCCACACCGCGGCCCAGAAGGGCGCGGGCAGGTAGGTGAGCTGCGCCATGGCGTGCGCGTCGGAGACACCCACCTCCAGGCCGTAGCCGAACAGGCCCTTGATGTCCTGCAGCGCCAGGAGGCACGAGAGGGCGGCGATCCACACGACGAGCCCGCGCCTCATCCACACCGGCCCCTTCCACGCCACCAGTCCCAGCAGGGCGCCCATGCCGGCGATGAAACCGAGCGTGAAGAGACCGTCCGATTGCGACGAGCCGGTGGCGAGCGCGTGGGCGGCCCCCGGGTCCGGCGGCAGCAGCGGCACCCACAGCACGGCCACGCCCACCATCCAGACCACCAGTCCCCACAGCAGCGCACGTCCACTGCGCATGCGCCCGGCGGCCACCAGCAGCAGCGCCCCGGCCAGGGAGGAGCCCACGTAACCGCCCGAGGCGATGAGCAGCTCCCTCCAGAGCGAGCCGGTGAGCGAGTGGTAGGTGAGACCGCCCGTGGCCGGGCTGATGGTGACGCTGCTCACGTGGGAGCCCACGGCCCAGGCCGCCAGGGCGTGTCCGCTCTCGTGCATGAGCGTGACGAGGAGCCGGAAGGGGTACAGCCACACCGTCTGCCAGAGGAAGAGGCTGGCCGCGGCGGCGAGCACCAGGCACGCCAGCAGCGCACGGGTGGACATCGGCGGCGGCTCGGGGACGGGACGCATACCCCTTGGACGCTAACACGGAGGTTTTCGTTCCGCTGCTAGAGTGCCGGGCCCATGGGCAACAAGACGAGCACGGCCGAGACGTACGCCGCCCAGCACCGCGGTGACGCGGACCACTACGCCACCTACTTCGCGGGCATGGATGCCTCCATGCAGCAGAAGGTGGCCCTCACCACCGCGCACTTCCCCACGCGGGGCCGGGTGGCGGACATGGGCAGCGGCTCGGGCCGCGGCACCCATGACCTGGCCTGTCTCTATGGCGGCCTGGAGTTGGTGGGCGTGGACATCAACCCCGTGTCCGTGGACATGGCCGCCGCCACCTACCAGCGCCCCAACCTGCGCTTCGTCGCGGGCGACATCGCCGACCCCGTCTTCCCTCCCGAGTCCCTGGATGGAGTGCTCGACTCGTCGGTGCTCCACCACGTCACCAGTTTCAACGGCTTCTCGCTCGCCCGCCTGGAGACGTGTCTGGACAACCAGGTGCGCGCGCTGCGGACCGGCGGCGTCATCATCATCCGTGACTTCCTCGTCCCGGACGGGCCCGCGGAGGTGTGGCTCGACCTTCCCACCACGAATGGCGCCGCCGAGGGTCCCGTCCAGGGTCTGTCCACCGCCGCGCTCTTCGAGCGCTTCGCGCGCGACTTCCGTTGCAGCGTCAACCGGGATGGCCCGGTGCCGTACACGCGGCTGGCTTCGCCCCACCGGGGACACGTGCGCTACCGGCTCACCCTGCGCGCCGCCAACGAGTTCATCCTCCGCAAGGACTACCGCACCGACTGGGACGTGGAGCTGCTCGAGGAGTACACCTATTACTCCCAGGCTTGGTTCGAGGCCGCCTTCCGGCGCCGGGGGCTGCGCATCGTCAGCTCGATGCCCATCCGCAACCCGTGGATCATCGCCAACCGCTACGAGGGCCAGTTCCACCTGTCGGGGCTGGATGGGAGGCCGCTGCCGTACCCGCCCACCAACTACCTCATCGTGGGCGAGAAGGTGCCTCCCGGGGCGGGCGTCGAGCTGCGCGAGGAGCACAGCGAGCCGCTCGCGACGCCGCGCTTCCTGTCCCTCGGTGCGTGGCGCCACGAGGAGACCGGCCGCGTCTGGGAGTTGGTGGAGCGCCCGGGGCGGACGATGGATGTGCTGCCCTGGTTCCGCCAGGACGGCCAGGTGTTCGTGCTGGCGAAGAAGGGTTTCCCTCGGCCCATCGTCAACGCGTGCGCGGACCATCCCAACCTCGGGGGCGCGGAGCTCTCCGGCTACGTCACCGAGCCGCTCGCCGCCATCACCCATGCCGGCGAGGCTCCGGACAAGGCGATTGCCCGCATCCTTCGAGAGCGGGCCGGGCTCGGGGCCGACAGCATCCGCGCCTTGTCCGAGCCCGTGCGCTACTTCACCTCGCCCGGCGGGGTGAACGAGCGCGTGTCCGCCTGGCTGGTGGAGGTGACTCCGGCCAGCGGCCTTCCAGTCCCTGACTATGCCCCGTTCACCAGCTCGGGCTCGGTGCGCGAGCTGGACGCGCGGCAGGTGCTGCGCGCCTGCCACGTGGGCGGCATGGTGGATGCCCGGTTGGAGCTCAACATCCATCGCCTGCTGCGCCACCTGAGCACTTCGCCCGGGCCGTGGATCGGCGCGCCCATCCAGCTCTCCGAGCAGTCCGGTGGGCCGAAGTGGGCCGATGACGCGCTGACGCCCGCGAAGCGCGCGGTGTTCTCGGTGTACGAGGACGGGACGGTGGGCTACCTGGATCTGCGCACCGGTACCTTCTCCGAGCACGACGCGGAGGGAAGGGTGCTGGCGCGCGTGCCTCGCGAGTACCTCGTGCCGCGCGAGGCCAGCCGCAACACGGCGGTGGCGCTCCCGGTGGTGCGGACGAAGGAGGGCATCCGGGTGGGCATCGAGCACCGGGAGCTGCCGGCGGTGCAGCACTTCACGGGCAGCGCCACGCTCGCGGTGACACCGGCCTGGCGGCTGCCGCGGACGCTCGGCGACCTCAGTCAGGTGCCCGCCTTCATCGCCGAGCGCCTGCGCGAGGAGTTCTCCATCACGGTGCGCCGCACCTGGGAACTCGGCGGCTCGTACCATGCAACGCCGGGCGTTACCCCGGAGCTGGTCTGGCCGTTCGCCGTGGAGGTCGAGGCCGATGCGGCGTGCGACTCGCGCCTGCGCTGGCTGCCGCTGGAAGTGCTGGTGGGCCAACTGGACACGGTGCACGACGCGCACCTGCTGGTGGTGGCCTGGCGGCTGGCACACGCGCTGGGCGTGCTGGGGTGAGCAGGGGATTGCGTGGGAGCCTTTTGTTCGGTGCCGCAGTGCGACACTTCGGATTCCAACTCCCCGCACGTGGCGTGGCCACCATCAGCCAGCATGCTCTTGAGTCGGCATCAAGTGTGAGTCAAGCGTTTTCAGCCAACCTCCCACATCGGCCTACCCGGCTGCGTTGTGTCGTCCTGACGTGCTCGATGAAACAGACGTCCAAGGTGGCATTTGGAGTATGACTCCAGAGGTCGTTTCCTATAGGATGCGGTGACGCGTCATCCGCGTCCGCGCCTCATTTGAGCGAGCTACTCCAGCCGTTCTTTACTTGGGAATGTTGAGCGAAAAGCGCCTGAGAAAACGCCTACTTCATCGGTCTGCACACGCCCCATCGTTCACCACTCACGGCCCTACTTCATGGGTGATGATTTCGCAGTAAGAGCCCTGCTTGCCCGCCCTTGACCACGGCTTTCCAGGTGCTCCTCTCCCCCCCTGATTTCAGGATAGGCAACTCTCGGTTGCTGAACGAGATAATGCGATAGCCCGCCTGAAGGCGTGTTCTTCATCAAGGCCGCTGGGGGCGAGGTGGAGCTTCCCAAATGATCTCGTGCAACCTGTCTCCAAGCCGCTTGCGGCTCATCACCGCAGGGGTGCTGGCAACCCTCTTTGGGATGCTCAGCCAGTAACCCCTACATCAGGGTGCGGAGACTGCCTGATGGCCAGCTTCAGGTTGAGGGCCCTTTGGCAGGCCCCTTCAAGAAGACAGAGGAACTGGCTGCCCACGCGTGTGAGGTGATGAGTCGTCAGCCCGGAGCTGATGCGCGCTACGGCCAATACGGCAAGGAGTACTGCGCGCTTCACTATTACTCAGTGGAGGACGCCGCCTATTACCTTTCCTATTTGTCGGACATCGGAGGCGATGGTGCAGGCGGTTCGAAGTACTGCACGGTACCGACGTCTCTCCACCACCTGAAGGAGGGAGAGGTCATCATTCTTGGTCCCGGCCATACCCATTCCATCAACATGGAAATGTCCCACATCGACTTGGGAGCTGGGAGAGCCGAGGGTTTTTCTCCTCTTGGACCTTCTCGGTTCTTCAATGAGACCACCAAACGCGTTTGGGACCGCCAGCTCTACGCCTTCTACCGGGACACCGGCGGAAAGTGTCATGCCTTTAGCTACAATTACGCCAACCGTGTCGTGGCTGCCTTGAGAGAAGGCAAATGGATTCCAATTGGGAAGGCCGAGGGGTACTGGGGGAGTTTCAAGGCCTTTGATGGGCAAGATTGGGAGCTACCATCGAAATGAATACATATCTGGCGCCGGGAATGGCTCGTACTTTGGAGATTCGCACATGAGGGTATTCATCCCCGCGGTCCTGCTTTCCTGCATGCTGAGCGGTTGCTCGTTCCTTGGGTTTCAATTGCGGAGACATGCGGAAAGAGCACCTCCAGAGGAGGCTGCGGGAATCAAGTTTCCTGCCTCTTTTGAGAATGAAACCCATGTGCCGGGACCAATGGCTGTTGCTCTTGAGGTCGCCATGAATGAGTTCCTCCCACCTGGCTCGGGAATCACAACCAACGACTCCGATAAACGGGTGGCGAATTGTCTTTCCCGCAGGAGTTCCTACGAAATCCTGCTCATGAAATCCAGTGACGATCTGTTCTTCGTCAGATTCATCCCAAACCTTAAACGCTGTGGCCTGGAGGATGAGATTCTGGATGGGGGAGCAACGTATGCAATCGACGGTAGGGGCCGTGTACTCGATGTGCGTTGAGGTGGCTGGGAACATGCGGCTGTCCGCCGTGTTGGGGCTCATTCTTTTGGTCGGGGGTTGGGGCTGCGCGGCTCGGCCTGCCAGCTTCGCCATTCATGTGCACGATGAGCCAACTGGCGCCGTGCGGTACGAAGGGCCACTCGCGGGCCCCTATGACGAATTGAGCACCCTTGTCGACACAGCATGCAAGCACATGAAGTCTCAAGTCGCTGACAAGGGGCCCATCTCGCCTGGCTATTGTGCGCTTTTCTTCCACGCGCCCCTGGTCGACTCGCCGTCTCCCAGAGAGAAGTGGTTCATTGCACACATCTCGCCCATCGGCGTCACGAACGAACTGGAGCGTTCCTGCCGCCTTCCTATGGATCCGGTCGAACCCACATCGACCGCACTGCTGGTCCTCGGGGGAGGGCCCACCGGGCTACAGCCTTCTGTTACCAGCATCTGGCATCCGACCTTGTTTCTCAATCAGACGACTGGAAGAACCTGGGAACACGATGTGCTGGTGTTCTCCATGGACGCACCCGGCACCTGCGCCGTCTACAGTTTCAGTGGCTTCAGCGGGGTCGTCACCCGGAGACAGCACAAGACATTCGTGCCTGTTGGCGCGATTGACAACGGCGAAGGCGTTCTACGGATCTCCGCCGGCAATACAGGCCCATGACGAGACACGTTCGTGGGACGCTACGCTCTTTGCCGGGACTCGAGCGGTTGCTGGACGTGTGTCGGAAGCACGGGTTCTCCGTGGAGTCGCCGCCGCCTGGGCGCTCCATTCCAGCCGCGGGAGAGGTGGTGGCGGGTCATCCCTTCGACCCGGTTCTCGCCACCGTCTACAGGCGGATGGGAGGGCTGCGCATCGCGGGGAAGGACGGCGAATTGCTGCTGCATCGTCTTGATGACCAGGTGGATGGGCTCGCTCTCGCCACGGGCGCACGGCGGAGGGGCACGCAGGAGCCTTTTCACTCCTCCGTGGCCTTCGGTTGCATCCCGGACCTCGCCTACTACTTCGCCGTGGTACCGGGTCTGGCCGACGAACGGGGACTTCAGCCCGTCATCTACATCAACGCCTATGCGGAGAGATATGTCCTGCCCGTTGCCTCGGATGTGGATCGTTTCTTCGACACCTTCTCGCGCTACCTCGACATCCTGGTAGGGGATGAGGGGTATCGGCTCGATGGGATGCGAGGGGTCGACTTTCCCTCGGGAGTTCCCGAGCTCATTGCTCGCGACAGGCGGCTCGTCGAGATGCTCGACACCGGGCGCTTCGATTTCATCATGAACCTGGGGGACGAGTATCAGGACTGGCTCGCCCGGGTGAAGTCGGCCTGAGAGGAGAGGGCAGGCTCTACTCCCGCCCCTCTTCCTGATGCGCGGACGAGTCCCGGCGGTTGCGCTCCGGCTCCGTGGCCGCCGGTAGCCGCACCGTGGCCACCGCGCCACCTCCCTCGCGCGGGCGCAGCGAGATGCGGCCTCCGTGCCGGCGGACGATCTCCCTCGACACGTACAGCCCCACCCCAATCCCCGAGATGCCCGTCAGCTCGCGCCGGTCTCCCCGCTCGAAGCGTCCGAAGAGCTGCTCCTCGTCCTCCACGCGCAGGCCGATGCCCCGGTCCGCCACCACCAGCTCCGCCTCGCCCTCCGGCCGCCTCCGCATCCACACCTGGATGGCGCACCCCGTCGGGCTGTACTTGATGGCGTTGGACACCAGGTTGTGCACCACCTGCTCCAGGCGCAGCTCGTCGAAGTCGCCCATCACGGGCTCCGTCTCGAGCTCCAGCGTGTGCCGCGGCGAGGTGCTCACCAGCGTCTCCGCCACCCGCCGCACCACCTCGCTCAGGTCCATCCGCGTGCGCTGCAGCGGCAGTTGCTCCAGGCCCAGCTGCGAGGCGTCCAGCAACTGGTTCACCAGCCGCGTCACCCGGTCCACCTGCCGGCTCACGTTGTCCAGCCGCTGCGCGTGCTCGTCCCCCAGCTTGCGCCGCAACAACTGCACCTGCGCCTTGAGCGCGGTGAGCGGCGTCTTCAGCTCGTGCGAGGCGATGGAGAGGAAGGCGTCCTTCTCCCGGCTGGTGCGCTCGATGGCCTCCAGCTGCCGCGACAGCTGCCACGCCATCCGGTCGAACGTCTCCGCCAGTTGGTTCAGCTCGCGCGGTGCGTCCTCGGCCGCCTCGGCGGCGCGGGCCGTGCGCTCTCCCGCGGCCAGCCGCGCCGCCGCGCGCGACACCCCCTGCACCGGGGCGACGATGGTGCGCGAGAAGGCGAGCGCCAACAGCACCGCGGACACCGTGGCCAATCCCAGCGTCCCGAGCAGCCCGAAATAGGAGCGCTCCACGTCCCGCTGCAGCCGCGTGCCCGGTTGCTGCACCACCACCCGCCAGCCCAGCGGCGGCACCTCCACCACGCCGAAGTGCTGGAGCGTGCCCATCCGCACCAGCATCACCGCGTCCGGCTCCGCCTCGTAGGTGCCCGTGCCCTTGGAGCCCGACTCCTCGAGGGCCCGCGCCAGGGCCGAGCTGATGATGCTGCGCAGCTGCCCCGGCTCCTCCTCCGACGAGTCGAAGATGATCCCGCCCCGCGCGTCGACGACCAGGATGCGCCGTTGCCCATCTCCAATCTGCGCCTGGGCGTGCCGGCGCAGCCGAGGCAGGTCCACCGCCGCCAGCACGTACCCCGCGTACCGCTCGTCGCGGCGGATGGGGGCCAGCGTCACCACCAACGGCCCCGTGACTCCTCCGCGCCCGAGGAAGACGTCGCTCACCAGCGGCCCGCGCGAGCGCCGCACCTCCTCCACATAGGCGCGGTCCGAGAAGTCCGTGCCCGCCAGCGGACGGCCCGCCGCGTCGGTCCTCGGGGAGAACGCGAGCGCCACCCCGGCCGGACTTCCCACGTAGGCGTTGATGACCTCGGGCGAATAGGTGACGAGTGCGTCCAGCTCTCCCTCGAGGAAATGGGGGCCCGGCAGCGCTCCCTCCGCCGAGAGGCTCGACGAGAGCGTGCGGGCCAGCCGCGACACGCCATGCCGGGCGTGCGCGAGGCTGCTCTCGATTTCATTGGCCACCACCCGCGCGGCATGCAGGTTGGCCTCGTCCAATTGCCGCACCTCGGAGGTGTAGCGCTCGCGGCCCTCGGCGCCGCCCAGCACCAGCAGCGGGATGATGGCCCCCAGCGTGAGCGCCGAGCCGAACACCCGGCCCAGCGACATGTTCGCCAGCGGCAGGGGCAGCAGGGCGCGCAGACGCCTGCGCACGGGCGGCAGCAGCACCACCACCTGGAGGATGAGCGCCGCCAGCAGCCCGTTCACCGCCTGCTTCAGCCCCGCCACCAGGATGGCCGGGGTGGGAATACCGGCCAGCAGGAAGTAGGTGGCGAGGAAGTACAACGGACTGAGAATCCAATACAGCGCGTCCGCCGCCACCGGGGTGAGGCGCCGGCGCAGCGCGCCCACGACGAGGCCCTCGAGGGCGATGTTGAGCCAGCCCCACGGGTGGCCCCACAGCCAGAGCGTCCTCACGCCGGAGACGGCTCCCGCCAGCGCTCCGGCTACAGGCCCGCACAGCACCCCGGCGGTGAGCACCAGCAGCGGCCCGAGCAGCAGATGCACCCCGGGCAATACCTCAAGGGCCGCCAGGTTCAGCAACAACCCGGCCAGCCCGAGGCCCAGGCCGCAACCGATTCGCCCCAGGACGCTCATCAGTGCCCCACGGTGCGCACCTGCTGCCTTCACGGCAACGTTTGTTTGCCCTCGGGTGCTACTGGGAGTACGAACCACGGGTTCACTGAAGGACAGAGCAGGCGGGCGCGAGACTTCTCCAGAGGCACTGGAAGCCGGAATCGCGGTTCCCCGAAGGACAGGCTGGCGTGCGCCACACCCTGAACGATGTCTGGACACCTCGCGCCATCTCGGGTCTGTATGCGCTCGGCGTCATCCAGGGTCGTACGGAGAGTCCTCCCCACCTCGCTCTTCACCTGGGATGCAGTGCCGAGGGGCGGTCCAGCCAGAAACGGACCCGCAGGGGCCCCGACACGGAAAAATCATGAGCCACACCAAGCTGTCCCTCCTGTCCGCCGTTGCCACCCTCCTGCTCGGCCCGGCCGCGCTCGCGCAGCCCTCGGGCCTGCCGTCGTTCGAGCTGGAGCGCCTGGAACTCAACCCCAACGGCCGCGGTTCGCTGCTGATGGGCACCGGCGAGCTGCTGCCCAAGGGCGGCTTCCGCCTCTCGCTCGCGGGCCATTACGAGAACGATCCTCTCGTGATGTATCGGAACGGCACCCGGCTGGGCTCGGTGGTGGGCAACCGGGCGACGGGGCACCTGCTGGCGGCCTGGGCGCCGATGCAGTGGCTGGAGCTGGGTCTGCAGCTCCCGCTGGTGCTCTGGCAGAGCGGGGATGACCTGAGCGCGCAGAACGTCGCGTCCCCGGCCACCACGGGCCTGTCCACGCCGATGGCGCACGTGCGGCTGGGACTGCTCGCGCAGCGGCGGGATGCGCCGGTGGACCTGGCGCTCGAGCTGGGCGTGGGCCTGCCCGTGGGCAGCGCGGACACGCTCTCGCGCGACAGCGTCGTCCGGCTCTCGCCCAAGGTGATGCTGGGCCGGAACTTCGGCGCGCTGCGCGCGGGCGTGGAGGCCGGAGCGTTGATCCGCCCCTCCGTCGTCCTGGGGGACGTGGGCGAGGTGCAGGACGAGCTGGGCAGCGAGGTGCGCCTGGGCGCGGTGGTGGCCACCACGGGCGACGGGCTGCGTGGCGAGCTCAACGTCCGCGGCAGCGTGCCGCTCACCCGCGAGCAGGGCTCCCTGGAGGTGCTGGCGGGCCTGAGGTTGCCCCTGAGCGAGTCGCTCGAGGCCTACGCGCTGGGCGGCCCCGGTTTCGGCAATGCGCCGGGCACGCCCACGTTCCGCGTGCTGCTCGGCGTGGCCATGGGCGGAGGCGAGCGGGCGGACACCTCGCGCCGCGATGATGACGGCGATGGCGTGGTGAATGGCGAGGACTCGTGCCCCATGGAGGCGGGGCCGGCCGAGCGCCAGGGCTGCCCGGTGAAGGACACGGACAAGGACGGCATCGAGGACGCCGCGGACAAGTGCCCCACGGAAGCGGGCCTGGCCGAGCGTCAGGGTTGCCCGGTGCGCGACGCGGACCAGGACGGCATCGAGGATGCGGCGGACAAGTGCCCCACGGAGGCGGGCCCGGCCAATCGCCAGGGTTGCCCGGTGCGGGACGCGGACAAGGACGGCATTGAGGATGCCGCGGACAAGTGCCCCACGGAGGCGGGCCTGCCGGAGCTGCGCGGCTGCCCGGCGAAGGACACGGATGGTGACACCGTGGCGGACCACCTGGACAACTGCCCCGCCGAGAAGGGTGTGCCGACCAACGCGGGCTGCCCGGTGCAGCAGAAGCAGATGGTGGCCATCCAGAAGGGCAAGCTGGAGATCAAGGAGCAGGTGTTCTTCGCCACCGGCAAGGCGATCATCCAGCCGCGGTCCTTCAAGATGCTGGACCAGGTGGCGAAGATCCTCCAGCAGCACCCCGAGGTGGACCAGATGGTCATCGAGGGCCACACCGACGACCGCGGCAACGCGGAGGCCAACCGCAAGCTGTCGCTGGCGCGGGCCGAGGCGGTGAAGGGCTACCTGGTGAAAAAGGGCGTGGAGCCGTCGCGCCTGGAGGCGAAGGGCTTCGGTCCCGACCGGCCCATCGATTCCAACAAGACGGAGAAGGGCCGCGCGGCCAACCGGCGCGTGGAGTTCATCATCGTCACCCCCGAGCGCGAGCTGCCGTAGCTGAAGGAAACGAAGAACATGAAGAACGGACTCTTCAAGAAGTGGCTCACGGCGGTGCTGTGCACGCTGGCCCTCGGCTCGACGGCGGCGCTGGCCGAGCCGGATACGTTCGGCCTGGGTACCGGGCGCAACGGCGAGCTCACGGTCTCGACCGCTGGCACCAACTACGTCAACAGCTATGCCCAGGTGACGGGACCGCTGGCCGCGGGAGACACCGTCATTCCGGTGGGTACGTGCACGGGGGCGGCGTCCTGCTTCGCGGCGGGAGACCTGGTGCTGGTGCTCCAGACGACGGGCCTCGTGCCCGAGCCCGCTTCCGGTGACGCCACGCCGATCGACCTCAACGTCACGCACAAGGAGGTGGGCCGCTGGGAGTTCGCGCGGCTGGCCTCCGTGACCGCGGGCTCGATGACGCTGACGGCGCCGCTCATCCACGACTACGCCGCCAACGTGACCCAGGTCATCCGGGTTCCCGAGTACACGTCCGTCACCATCAACGCGGCCCGTAGCATCACCGCGCCCGCGTGGAACGGGAGCACGGGTGGCGTGATCGCCTTCCTGGCCCAGAACACCTTCACCAACAACGGTAACGTCAACGCGACCTCCATCGGCTTCCGCGGCGGCCTCTTCGTCGACGACGAGAGCGGCGAGGTGGGGTGCCTGGACACTGATCTGGACAAGGCCGCTGCCCAGGGGGCGCAGAAGGGCGAGGGGTTCGCCATCACCCGTTATGGAAACACGCACACCGGACGTGGCAACGTGGCCAATGGTGGTGGCGGAGGCGTCTGCTACAAGTCCGGTGGTGGTGGTGGTGGTAACGGTGGCGCGGGTGGCGTTGGCGGTAACTCGGGGGATGGCAACAGGCCCGTGGGTGGCCTGGGCGGCGCGGCGGTCGATAACACCGGCACTTCCCCCCTGCTCACCCGCCTCACGCTCGGCGGTGGTGGTGGTGCGGGTCATGGCGACTCGGGAAGCACCGTGGCGGGAGGCAAGGGCGGTGGCATCGTCTTCATCCGTGCCAACCAGCTCGCTGGAACGGGCACCATCTTCGCGAACGGTGAGTCCGTCGGCGTGGCCGCGAACGATGCCTCCAGCGGCGGTGGCGCGGGCGGTACGCTCTATCTGCGCTTCGCCGCGTCGGCCGCGTGCAATACCAACCTCATCGGTGCGCGAGGTGGCATTGGTGGCAACTCGGGCCTGGTCCAGGTCGGGCCGGGCGGCGGTGGCGGTGGTGGCCGCATCATGTTCCAGTCCGCGAGCGGTACCTGCGCCATCAGTTCCAGCAGCGTCGGTCGTGCCGCAGCGGGGACGCAGCAGGATCCATCGGCACCCGGTGGCGGCACCTACGGCGCGCAGTCGGGCGTGGACGGCGTCTTCTCCCGGTTGACCACGGGTTTCCCCACCTCACTGCCTGTTCCCACGGTGACCGCGCCGGCCGACGCTTCCTCCACCAGCAACCGCAGGCCCGACATCCGGGGCTCGGCCCAGCCCAACTCCACGGTGGTCATCTATCTCGACGGGGTCGAGGTCGGCCGGGCGACGTCCAACTCTTCCGGCATCTACGTCTTCTCCCCGCCCGCGGACCTCGCCGAGAAGACCTATACGGTGCAGGCGGCCCTCGAGGTGGAGGGTGTGCAGAGCTCCAAGAGCGCGGCCAACACCTTCACCGTGGACGTCACGAGGCCGAACACCTTCATCGACTCGGGTCCGGCGACTCCCACCAACGCGACGAGCGCCATGTTCGACTTCAGCGCGAGCGAGCCGGGCGTGCGCTACGAGTGCAGCCTGAATGGTGCGGCCTTCACCACCTGCACGGACCCGGTGACCTTCACCGACCTCACCGAGCGCGTGCACACCCTCGAGGTGCGGGCCATCGACGCCGCGGGGAACGTGGATGACTCCCCGGCCAGCTACACGTGGACGGTGGACCTCACGCCGCCGGACACCGTCATCGTCTCGGGTCCTCCCACGCGCACCAACTCCACGAGCGCGACGTTCGACTTCGACGTGGTGGTGGCGGAGCCGGGCGTGACGTACGAGTGCAGCCTGGACAGTGCCCCCTTCACCTCCTGCACGGATCCGGTGACCTTCACGGATCTGACGACGGAGAAGTCGTACACCCTGCGGGTGCGTGCGAAGGATTCCGTGGGCAACGTGGACCTCTCGCCGGCCAGCCACACGTGGACGGTGGACCTCACGCCGCCGGACACCACCATCGTCTCGGGCCCGCCCGCCCGCACCAACGCGACGAGCGCGATGTTCGACTTCAGCTCGGAGACGGGGGCGACGTTCGAGTGCAGCCTGGATGGTGCGCCCTTCACCGCGTGCGCGGACCCGGAGACGTTCACGGGCCTGGACG
>NZ_JPMI01000168.1 GCF_000733295.1 Archangium violaceum Cb vi76
GCCGGCTGGATGCCGCGCTGACGTTCACTCCCTGCTCGGACCCGGAGACCTTCACGGCCCTGGGTGACGGGGAGCACCGGCTCGAGGTGAGCGCCGTGGACGCGGCGGGCAACATGGACCCGACCCCGGCGGTCTACACCTGGACGGTGGACAGCGCTGCGCCGGACACCACCATCGTGTCGGGCCCGCCCGCGCGTACCAACGCGACGAGCGCGACGTTCGACTTCAGCTCGGAGGCGGGCGCGGCGTTCGAGTGCAGCCTGGACGGTGCCGCCTTCACCGCCTGCGCGGATCCGGAGACCTTCACGGGTCTGGATGAGCGGACCCACACGCTCCAGGTGCGCGCGCGGGATGCCTCGGGCAACGTGGACCCCACGCCGGCCACCTACACCTGGACGGTGGACCTCACCCCGCCCGCGGTGCCCGTCGTCGTGAGCCCGGCGCCCAACAGCGTCGTGGATACCCTCACGCCCGTCATCAGTGGTACGGCGGAGCCAGGCAGCACCGTCACCGTCATCATTGACGGCACCGAGGTGGGCACCGCCACGACGGATGCGTCCGGCAACTGGAGCTACACGCCCACCACGCCGCTGACGCCGGGCGAGCATGAGGTGCAGGTCCGCGCCACGGACGAGGCGGGCAACTTCAGCCCCACCTCCTCCACGCCGAGCCCCTTCACCATCGTGGATGACACCGTGGCGCCGGAGACGAACATCACCTCCGGTCCGTTCGGCACCACCCCGGAGCGCACCGCGACGTTCGAGTTCAGCTCGAACGAGCCGGGTGTCACGTACGAGTGCAGCCTGGACGGTGCCGCCTACACCCCGTGCACCTCCCCGGTGACCTTCACCGACCTGGCCGACGGAGAGCACACCCTGCAGGTGCGCGCCCGCGATGCCGCCGGCAACGTGGATGCCACCCCGGCCACCTGGACGTGGACCGTGGCCGAGGGCGGCGACGTCGCCTTCCTGGGCGATGGCATCGGCTGCTCGGCCACGGGTGGTGACGCCTCGTGGCTGCTGATGGGCCTGGGCACTTTCCTCACGCTGTCCCGCCGCCGCCGCCGGAGCTGAGCGCTCGCGGAGCATGATTCGGGCCGGGCTCGCCTCCCCACGTGGAGGTGGGGCCCGGCCTTTTTCATGGGCTCAGTGCATCGAGTGTGGCGAGCCCGTGCCGGGCCGCGGATCGGGCGGCGTGGGGCTCGCGGCGGACAGCAGCGGAAGGGCCACGTAGAAGGTGGCGCCCCGGCCCACCTCGCTCTCCACCCAGATGCGGCCGCCGTGACGCTCGACGATGTCGCGGCTGATGTAGAGGCCCAGCCCCAGCCCTCCGTAGGACGTGACGGAGACGTTCCGGGCGCGGAAGTAGCGCTCGAAGAGCTGCTCCTGCTGGTCCCGGGGAATGCCAATGCCCTCGTCCGCCACGGACAGCAGCGCGAACTCACCGCGCACGTCCAGCGTCACGCGCACGGTGCTGTCCGCGGGGCTGTACTTGAGCGCGTTCTCCAGCAGGTTGGCGATGACCTGCTCCAGCCGGTACGGGTCTCCCCGGATGCGCACCGCCTCCGCCGGGTGCGAGTAGTCGATGCGGTGCTGGCCGCGCTCGGCGTCCATCGTGGTCAGCGCGCGCTCGACGATGGCGTCCAGCCGGGTGGGCTCGAAGTGCAGCGCGAGCCGGCCCGCCTCGATGCGCGAGGCATCCAGCAGATCATTGATGAGCGCCGCCAGCCGCACCAGGTGCTGGCGCGCGTGGCGCAGCAGGGTGGGATCCACCGGCTCCTTGCGCTCCAACCGGCGCTCCAGGCTGGCCAGCCGCAGCGACAGCGGGGTGAGCGGCGTCTTCAGCTCGTGCGAGGCGATGGTGAGGAAGTCGTCGCGAACGCGGATGGCCTCCTGGGCCTCGCGGAACAGGCGGTTGCGCTCGGCCTCGGCGATCCGCTGTTCGGTGATGTCCTCGACGATGACCACGCCGCCCTCCACCTGGCCGTCCTCTCCGAAGCAGGGCGCGAAGTGGGCGCGCACGGGGGTGAGCTTGTTCGCGGTGACGGAGCGGTACTCTCCCTCGTAGTAGGCGTGGCGTCCGGCGAGCACGTCCCGCACGCAGGAGAGGATGGCCTCGTCCTTGAGGGTGAGCAGGTTGAGCCCGATGAGCACCCGCTTGGAGGAGCCCATGATGCGCACGAAGTAGTCGTTGCACGCGACGATGGTGGGCGCGGTGTCGAAGTGGAAGAGGCCCAGCGGAGCGTTCTCGAAGACGAGCTGGTAGGCGCGCTCCCCGGGGGAGCCCGGCGGCTGCGGTGCGTGCGCGTGCACCACGGAGGACACCCGCTCCAGCGGCTCGTCGGTGTAGTCGGGGAACTCGGGCGTGCGCCGCAGCACCACGGAGATGCGCTCCCCCTCCACTCCCATGGAGGTGCCCACCGTCACCTCCACCTCCAGCTCGGCTTCACCCCGGCGCAGCAGGAAGACGCGCACGGGCCGCCCGCTCAGCGCCCGCCTGCGGCCCAACAGGTAGCGCAGGAAGGAGTGCCCGTCGAAGGAGCGCAGACGCTCGGGAACCAGGCGGGTGAAGGGCTCCCCTCGCAGCTCCTTCAGCGTCCAGCCAAGCAGGCGCTCGGCGGCGGAATTCAGGTAGAGGACGCGCTCGCCGCCGTCGCAGGCCACGAGTGGATCCGCCATGGCGTCCATCAGCTCCCTGAAGTCGTCGCCAGCCATGTTTCCCCTCGGAGAGAGGGTCACCTCCTAGAGCCTACAGGTTGGAGATGGTGGAGCAGACGGGCCGCAGCCCGCGGTTGCCCGGCCGCTGGGCCGGGGTGGGGACGGGGGCAGGCCGGGTGACGTTCCTCTTCCGCGAGGCCAGGCAGTGACTTCACGCCCCGGCGGGCGCGGAGGGCTCGGCGTGCGCGGGGGGCGGCTCGAGCTGGAAGCGCGCGATGAGGGGCATGTGGTCCGACAGGCCGTGGAAGCGGCTGCGCACGTCTCCGAAGGGGCACGTCTCGTCGGCATCCAGCCAGCGCACCCCGCCCCCGGAGAAGATGTGGTCCAGGTGCATGCGCATGTGCATGAAGCCGGCGGTGGGGAAGCCGCGGGGATGCCGTGGATTTATCTGCCCCACCGCCGCCTGGGCGTCGATGAAACAGGCCTCGTCACACAGGTAGTGGAAGACGGGTGAGGCCGGCGGCGAGTTGAAGTCCCCACAGATGAGGAAGGGCTCGCTGTTGGAGCGGGCCCGCACGAGCTGGGCGAGGGCGCGCGCCTCGTGGAGCTGGTTGATGCCGTTGCCCATCTTCTCGCGGGTGGCCCAGAAGGCGCGGGAGAAGGGGGTGGGCAGGCTCAGGTGGGTGTTGAAGATGTGGAAGGGCAGCCCGTCTTCCAGGCGCAGCAGCCGCATGTGGGCGCAGATGCGGCTCTGCTTGCGCTCGCGCAGGGCCCGCACGTGGTGGTGGGTGATGTGGTGGGGCGAGTCCACGTTGTGGGTGTCCACGGCGAGCCGCTGGGTGTTGACGAGGATGGCCAGCCCGGTGGTGTAGAGGGAGAACTCGCCCAGCTTGTAGTGGTGGGCGCGGAAGTAGAAGGCCTCGTAGGGCATGGGGCGGCGCAGGTTGGTGAACGTCTCCTCCATGCGTCCCATGAAGGCCTCCAGCTGCGTCTCGTCGGGGCGGGCGCGCCGGTGGGCCACGTTGCTGCGGAAGGACTGGGTCTCCACCTCCTGCAGGCAGATGATGTCCGGCAGGGGATTCAACGCGGCCAACGCCGCGGCGACCCGCCGCTTGGGTCCCAGCGTGCTGGCGAGCCCGCGCAGGGCATGTCCGAAGTAGCGGACGTTGTAGCTGACGATGCGTATGGGCGTAGGGGCCATGCTCGCTCGAAGTTACGGACGCTCCGCTCCCAGCGGGAGCCACCCTGGACCTTGCGCATCCCCCTCGGCTCCGGATACTCCGCTGCCACCGGGGTTGCTCGGCTGCCCCGGAAGCATACGGACCGCCCACTGGCCGGCAGTGGGCCTGGAGAGAAAGACGACCATGAATCTGCGTTCGACGCTGTACACCGTGGCCGCCGTGATGACGGTGGGTGTGATGGGTTGTGGTGAGCAGCCGCGGTACTACCGGGTGTCCATCGACCGCACCGCCCTGGGTAGCATGCCCGGCTCCTGCTACGGCTCTGGCACCGCGCCGACCCCCAACGACCGGACGAGCAACACCGTGGAGGTCGAGCAGTGGGTCCTCTGGGACGGAGTCGAGGGCGGGCAGTACCTGGAGGTGAGCGACATCAACTATCCGCTGGGGGATGCCCGGGTGGACATCGATGTGAGCGGCGCCATCGTGAGCACCGAGGCGGACAAGCCGACCTTCACCACCGAGCGGCTGCAGACCGGCCCGAACCGCTCCTCGCGCGCCACCTATACCCTCGACAAGGCGGGGGAGACCCTGGAGGGGACGATCGCGCTGAGCTACGAGTGCACCGGGGCCACCGGGTGCCCCGTGGCCAACTGCAGCGCCTCGCTGCCCTTCGTGGGCCGCCGCGTGAGCGCCGAGTCGATGATCGTGGTGAACAACGGCGCCAACTAGCGGGCAGGCAGGCGCCGGAGGCGGGTCGGTGTTAAAGGAGGGGACACGCCATGACGTCCTCTCCTTCTCGATTCCGCGGAACCGATTCCTACCTCTCCAGCGAGGGCCTCCAGGCCGCCGTCAACTGCGCGCTGACGCTCCAGCGTCCGCTGCTGGTGCGCGGTGAGCCTGGCACGGGCAAGACGTTGCTGGCCGAGGCCGTTGCCGAGAGCCTTGGTCAGCGCCTGCTCACCTGGCACGTGAAGAGCACCACGCGCGCCCAGGACGGCCTGTACGTCTACGACACCGTGCAGCGCCTGTACGACTCGCGCTTCGGCGAGGGCGACGTGCGCGACATCCGCCGCTACATCCGCATGGGCCCGCTGGGCGAGTCCTTCGCCTCGAAGGAGCGCGTGGTGCTGCTCATCGACGAGGTGGACAAGGCGGACGTGGAGTTCCCCAACGACCTGCTCCACGAGTTGGATCGGATGCGCTTCCGCATCTCGGAGACGAACGAGGACGTGGTGGCCGCGCACCGCCCGGTGGTCATCATCACCAGCAACAACGAGAAGGAGCTGCCGGACGCCTTCCTGCGCCGGTGCGTCTTCCACTTCATCGACTTCCCGGACCAGGAGCTGATGCGGCGCATCGTCGGGGTGCACCACCCGGGGCTGGACGAGTCGCTGACGGAGCAGGCCCTGAAGGTCTTCTACGAGCTGCGCAACTTCACGCGGCTGCGCAAGCGCCCGTCCACGAGCGAGCTGGTGGATTGGATCGCCGTGCTCAAGGCCAACGGTGTGACGAACGTGAAGCTGGACGACAACCTGCCCTTCCTGGGCGCGCTGCTGAAGCGTGAGCAGGACCTGATGGCGGTGGCGGAGGCCTTCGGGCGGGGCCGCCGGACGAAGGCCTGAGCGGAGGCGAGCCATGTTCCTGCCCTTCCTCTACGAGTTGCGGCGGCGCGGGGTGCCGGTGGGCGCACAGGAGGCGGTCGCGCTGGCGGGGGCGCTGAAGGCGGGGCTGCACGACAGCTCGCTGGATGGCTTCTACCACGTGGCGCGGGCGCTGCTGGTGCACGCGGAGACGCACCTGGATGCCTTTGATCAAGCCTTCCTGGCGCACTTCAAGGGCATGGAGGGCGCGGGGCAGCAGCTGAAGGACGAGCTGCTGGAGTGGTTGAAGGAGGCGCGCGAGCGGCGGGAGCTCACCCCGGAGGAGCGGGCGCTGCTGGAGCACTTCGACGTGGAGGAGCTGGAGAAGCTCTTCCAGCAGCGGTTGGAGGAGCAGACCGAGCGGCACGACGGTGGGAAGAAGTGGATTGGGACGGGGGGCGCGTCGCCCTTCGGGCACTCGGGGAATCCGCGCGAGGGTTTCCGGGTGGGAGGCGAGGGGGCCGAGGGCGGTGGTGGCCGCATGGCGATGAAGATCGCCGGGGCGCGCCGGTATCAGGGGTACCGGGGCGACGTGGTGCTGGACACGCGGCAGATGGCGGTGGCGTTGCGCAAGCTGCGGGCCTTCGCGCGCGAGGGCGTGGCGGACGAGCTGGACGTGGAGGGCAGCATCGCGGCCACGGCGAAGAACGCGGGCGAGCTGGAGGTGGTGACGCGCCCGCCGCGCCGGCCGAACACGCGCGTGGTGCTGCTGATGGACGTGGGCGGCTCCATGGACCCGTACGCGCACCTGGTGAGCCGGCTCTTCTCGGTGGCGAAGCAGGCCACGCACTTCAAGGAGCTGCGCACGTACTACTTCCACAACTGCGTCTACGGGCGCGTGTTCGACTCGCCGTACCTGGTGGGCGGCATCAGCGTGCCGGACCTGCTGGCGCAGGTGGGGCGGCACCACAAGCTGGTGGTGGTGGGAGACGCGCTGATGGCGCCGTACGAGCTGACGATGCGGACGAACTCGGAGGGCCGGTACGACCCGACGGAGGGCAAGGAGGGGTTGGTGTGGCTGATGGAGCTGGCGCGGCACTTCGAGCGCAGCGCCTGGCTCAACCCGGAGCCTCCGCAGACGTGGCGGGGCAACACCATCCAGGCGGTGAAGAACGTCTTCGACATGTTCCCGCTGACGCTGGAGGGCCTGGGTGAAGCGGTGGCGCACCTGACGAAGGGCCGCATGGTGCGCGGTCGCCGGTGAAGTGAAATGCTCCCGACACTGAGGCGCCGGGGCTTCTCCAGAACACCATGCGGGTGGGGGGCGAGCGGGTTAGAAGGGCCGCTCACCTCGCAGTCCACTCTGGAGGAGTCTCCCATGGCCCCTGTCGCCATCCAGCCGCTCTACACCGCCACCGCCACCTCGCACGGGGGCCGCAACGGCCGCGTCCGCTCGGACAATGGGACGATCGACATGCCGCTCACGATGCCCAAGGCGCTGGGGGGCTCGGAGGCCGATGGCTCCACCAACCCCGAGCAGCTCTTCGCGTCGGGTTACTCCGCGTGCTTCGAGGGCGCGCTGCGGCTGGTGGCCGGGAAGATGAAGAAGCAGCTCAAGGACGCGCACATCACGGCGAAGGTGACCATCGGCAAGACGCCGGAGGGTGGCTTCGGTCTGGCGGTGGCGCTGCACGGCAAGCTCGAGGGCATCTCCCAGGCCGAGGCGGATGAGTTGATGCACGCCGCGCACAAGGTGTGCCCGTACTCGCTGGCCACCCAGGGCAACATCGAGGTGAAGCTCTCGTCCGAGGTGGCCTGAGTCCACCTCCTCTCCCTCTCCCACCGGGAGAGGGGTCGGGGGTGAGGGTGCCACGCATCCCGGGTTGATGCCCCGTGCTCATCATGGCGTGCTCCTGGTTCCCCTGTGGGGGACTGTTCACGACCCGAAGCTGACCACCTCGGTGAGCACGGCGCGCGAGGGCCGTGTCACATAGCCGAAGTGCTTGTCCGATTCGGCGCGCAGGTGCTTCGCGGCGTCGCTGGCCACGTAGCGCTCCACGGCCTCCAGGCTCGTCAGCTCGTAGTGGCACACGTAGCGCACCCAGCCGTCCGCGGCGTTGGCGGTGTCCTTCCACTTGCGGCAGCGCAGGAAGCCGGGCTGGCGCAGCACCTCGGGGACGTGGATGTCCTCGTGCCAGCGGTTCCACGCCTCCTCGGACCCGGGGGCGACCTCGATGGTGACGGAGTAGAGGGCCGTCTTCATTTCCGACCTCCGGGGAGCCAGGTGCCCCAGCGGACGAGCCGCGTGCTGCCCTCGGGCTCGCGCTTGCCGCCCGCGCCCACCCGCTCGGTGCTCTCGGTGAGCGTCTGGAAGCGCGCTTCGTAGGGCAGGCCCGTCAGCGCGGGCGCCCACGGGTCGGCCGCGTACGTCTCCGAGTAGATGCGCTGCGTGCCCTCCTCGTTCGAGGTGCGCTGCACGGTGAGGGCGGGCACGTCGTGGTCCTCCACGGTGAAGGCTCCACGGGTGGCCGTCGTGGCGGCCCCGGTCGGAGGCCACTCCCCGGTGCTCAGCACGTCCATGGGCAGGTTCAGCAGTGCCTCCTCGAGGGGCCGCGGCTCGGCCTGGGAGAAGTCGGAGCAGGGCGGGGCGTTGGCGTCGACGGGGCCCTCGGCGCGCAGGAGGAAGCCGCGCTCGGCGGCGAAGCACACGCGCTGCACGCTGGGCGAGGGGCCCACTTCCACGCGCCGGTCATAGTACGCGCCGGGGCCCAGGGGCCGCTCCAGCGCGGGTGGCGTGGCGGTGGCTCCGGCCGTGCCCTCGCGCACCTCGAGCACCCGGAGCTGGTAGTTGCCCACGGCACCGAAGCCGGACAGCGTGGTGTTCGACTCGAGCAGGCCGCGCGTCAGGTAGAGCGGGCCCGGCTGGACGGCGTACACGCTGGTGCGCAGCGGGCCATCCGCGGGGCGCAGATCGTTCACGTAGCGCATGGCCTCCCAGGTGCGGCCGGCGGCGGAGGCGTTCTCCGCGGTGGCCTGGCCTTGCTGGGGCACGTCCAGCGTGCGCGTGGTGTCCGCGCGCACGGGGACGAGCAGCTCCTTCGACAGCCGCGTCCGTGCCAGGGGCAGGCCGGCCTCGTCGGTGACGGACACGCGCAGCCACACCCAGGGCTGTTGCACGGCCACTACCTCCACGGCCACCTGTCCCGCGAGCGTGCGCGCACTGTCACCCGCTCCCTGGCTGGCGGAGAAGGCGTAGGAAACGCGGTCACCCACGCGGGCGCGCTGCCAGGAGGAGGTGTCACTCTTCGCGGGGGAGGGATTCCGGGCCTGCGTGTCGGAAGGCGAAGGGCCGCTCGCTTTCGTGCTCTCGCAGCCGGGGAGGAAGGTCAGGGCCGCGCCCAGCATCGCGGCGGCCAGGGGAAGGGGAGGGTGGCGCATGGGCATGTGTGACTTGATACACCGGGAGTGGAGCCGCTCCCCATCATTCATAAGGGGCTCCAACCATGCCGTGGCTGCTCCCCTCCCCGTAGCGCTCGCCGCTGGACGTCTCCCGCACGGCTCCGGACGTTGCTCCACCGGGGCCCCTCGGCGGAGAGCAGCGGCGGTGTACATTTGCAGGCCATGCGTGAAGCGCTGCTCGATGATGTCAGTACGGTCTCCCTGCCGAAACGGGGCGCTGGCGAGCGGGCCCTTCGGCTCGTTCCGGTGCTGACCCTCATCTCCCATCCCTCCACCCAGCGGGTGGGTGAGCGGCTCCTGCTGGAGGAACTGCTCGCCGGCAAGAACGTCGCGCTCTCCCGGAAGGCGCCGGACTTCCTGCGGCCCGGCCAGACGCGGGGCGCGCCCCTGGCGGATCCCTGCCTGAGCCGCAAGCCCATCGTCTTCGCGCCCGGCGAAGGCGGCCGGGTGCGGCTGCTCGTCGAGGAGGGCGGCACCCAGGTGGTGGCGGGCGAGCCCATCCGGGGCGGCCGGGAGTTCGGCACCGAGGAGCTGGCCGCGGGCATTCCCCTCGAGCTCGCCGAGCGCGTGGTGCTGTTGCTGCACCTGGCGGAGCCCGACTCGGGGGACGCCCAGGACACGCTGGGGATGGTGGGGCAGAGCCCGGGCATCCGGCGGGTGCGCCGGCACATCGCCCAGGTGGCGGACCTGAAGGTGCCGGTGCTCATCCGCGGCGAGACGGGCACGGGCAAGGAGCTGGTGGCCCAGGCCATCCACCAGCACAGCCGCCGCCGGGCCGCTCGCTTCATCGGCGTGAACCTGGGCGCCATCCCCAAGGAGCTGGCGGAGGCCGAGCTCTTCGGTGCGAAGAAGGGCGCGCATTCGACCGCCATCAAGGACAGTGACGGCTACTTCGGCGCGGCCCAGGGCGGCACCCTGTTCCTCGACGAGGTGGGCGAGGCGCCCCCCGCGGTGCAGGTGAAGCTGCTGCGCGTGCTGGAGAAGGAGGAGATGTTCCCGGTGGGGTCGAGCATCCCCATCCCCACGGACGTGCGCCTCGTGGCCGCCACGGACGCCAACCTCGAGGAGCGGATCCGCGAGGGCCACTTCAAGGCGCCGCTGATGCACCGGCTGGCCGGCTATGACATCCGCCTGCCACCGCTGCGCGAGCGCCGCGAGGACATCGGCCTGCTCTTCTTCCACTTCGCCCGCGAGGAGATGGAGGCGCTCGGCGAGGCCTGGCGTCTGGAGCCCGAGGACCCCTACGCCGAGCCGTGGTTGCCGGCGTCGCTGGCGGCCCGGCTCGTGCGCTACTCCTGGCCCGGCAACATCCGCCAGCTGCGCAACCTGACGCGCCAGCTCGTCATCGCCAGCCGCGGTCAGCCGCACCTGCGCGTGGATCCCCAGCTCGAGAAGGAGCTGGGCCCGGCCGCGACTCCTTCCGGACGGCCCCTGCGCCTGGGGGTGGACTCGGATCCCCAGGCCACGCCCGCGCCCAAGGCCGTGACGGAGCCCAGGGTCGTGCTTCGCCGCAAGCCCTCGGACATCACCGAGCAGGAGCTGCTCGCGGTGCTGCGCGCGCAGGCGTGGGACCTCAAGAAGGCCGCGGACCAGTTGGGCATCCCCCGGCCCTCCATCTACGATCTCATCGACAAGAGCCCCAACATCCGCACGGCGGGAGACCTCTCTCCGGAGGAGATCACCCGGTGCTACCGCGAGTGCCAGGGCGACCTGGAGGCCATGGTGCAGCGCCTGGAGGTCTCCAAGCGGGCGCTGCGCCGCCGTATCAATGAACTGGGGCTCGACGCGTAGCCGCCGACACGTCGAGCGCCCGGGGCGCCCCTCCACCCGACGCCGCTCGACATGTCGAGCCCTTCCCCCCACCCCCGTATTCGAGAGAGACCGGCCGGGAAATCGGGCCTTGGCCTTTTCGCGGGACGGCACGCCCGTTGCTCAAGCCTGTCGGCATCCGAGACCGGGAGGAGCCGGGCGGCAAGGGGGGCGGCTCCTCCTGGACCTCGGAGGTTTCGAGTCTCAGCTAGGTTTGGCTCCTGGAGGGGGAAACCATGTCGCAGCACGAGATGATGAAGAGTGGTGGCAGCAATCGGCGCGAGGCCAGGAAGGGGTCGGCGTTCAAGACACCGGACAACTGCCCGTGCGTCGAGCGGTTCAAGATGCGCGTGGTGTTCAAGGTGCAGGACGCCCTCAGGCCGATGCTTCCTCCGTGCACGGACGAGAACGGCAATGAGACGGAGTGCCCCACGCTCGTGCCGGTCTTCTCCGTGGAGGGAGCGGCTTCCCAGGCTCCGGGCCACTGCCCGTGCCTCGAGCGCCTCAAGATGCGTGTGCTGCTCGAGGCGGACTCCAGCGGGGCCATGGGTCTCAAGTGCGTGGACGAGAACGGCAATGAGACGGAGTGCCCGACGGGAATCGTACCGGTGAGCCCCGTGGAGGGGACGGTCTCCCTGGCGGGCTCCGTGTGGTGCCCTTGCCTCACGCATGCCTGGGGACTGGCGCCGAAGCGTGGCTAACGCCAGGACGCGGGCACTCGTTTTCTCATGCCCTGGAGGTGACGCTCCCACTTGCGCTGGAGGGAGGAATTCTTCTCCAGCGTCTGGTTGAGCTCCTCCCAGGCCCGGAGCGCGCGCCGCTGCTGCTCGGGTGAGTCGGAGTCCTTCTCCGCGAGGACGAAGAACGCACGCAGCACCCTGGCTTCCTGCCACTCGGGGCGCTCGAGCAACAGCTTCTCCGCGACCGCGAGTCCCTCGGCCAGGAGCTGGCTGGCCTCCTGGCTCCGTCCTTGTTTCCAGGAGGCCCACTCCCAATCGAGGTGACCGAGGGCCCGCCGCAGCTCCTGGTTCTCGGGGTCGGTGTCGATGGCCGCGCGCAGGACGTCCCGCGCGCGCTGGAAGTCCGCGTCCGGGGCCAGTCCCCGACGTGCCTGGGTGAGGGCGCGGACCATCAGGAGCCGGCCGTGCTGCAACGCGACGTAGCCGTCATGGGCGTTGAGCCCGAGGGCCGTGTCGAGCTCCTTCAGCCCCCGCGCCAGGCTCGGGTCCGGGTTGCCTCCGTGCTCCAACTCGAACGCCGCCTGGGTGGAGTGGAGCCAGGCCAGGTTGGCCCAGGGGAGGTGGCGCTTGGGCTCCATGCTGGCGGCTTCCAGCAGGACCTTCTCGGCCGCGCGCACGCTCGGCTCCGGGTTCTTGCCCTGGAGCCCCAGGTACTCCGCGTGCAGGCCCCGGAGGACGCCCAGGCTGCTGCGGGAGAAGTAGTGCCGCGGCCAGGCGATGAGGGCCCGTCCGAGAAGCGCCTCGGCCTCCTCGAACAGGGGGCGGGGATCTCCTCCACGCTCGAGCTCTTCCCGGGCCAGCTCGGTCAGGGCCTGGCCCTCGTTGTAGCGGAAGAGCGAGGACTCGGGGTTGATGTCGCCGCCCAGCCGGAACAGCGCGCGGGCCTCGAGATACTCGGGCCGGGGATCTCCGCCCCTCTTCCTGAGCCTCGACGCCAGCGTCCTGTGGACGAGCGCCTCATGAAAGTAGAGCACGGCGTAGTGGGGATTGACGGCCCGTGCTTCCTCGAGGAGCCGCCTGGCCTGCTCCAGGTCTCCTCGCGGATCCACGCAGTGGCGGCTCACGGCCCTCCTGAAATACGCGGTGGCGAGGCCGAGCCGCGCGCTCATCTGGCTCGGGTCCATCTTGAAGGCCGTGTGATAGGCCTCGATGGCCTTGCTCGCGGGGGTCAGGTCGTCCGCGCCCGGTGAAGCCTGGGCCTCGTGGTCCGCCCAGGTCTTGTAGATACGGCCGCGCAGCAGGTGGAACGCGGGGTCCTGATGCTCGGGGGCAATGCGCTCGAGGGCCGTGATGGCCTCGCGGAGCTTCTCGCGCGGATCCTCCTTGTGGTCATAGAGGCTCTTGGACACCTGCCAGAGGACCCATCCCAGCTCGAGCTTCGCCTCCGGCCTCTCGGGCTCGAGCATGCTGGCGGCCTTGATGGTTCCGAGTGCCCGGTCCAGGAGCCGCCGCGCTTCCGCCCAGGGGAGGTTCGTGTCGCCGGCGAGGAGGAGGTGGAAGCGCGCCTCCAGGAGCTTGGACGCGTAGGCGCGGTCGGGCGCGACCTCGATGGCGCGTGACACCGCCTGGAGTCCTTGTTCGTACAGGGACCCGAGCTCCTTGCCATGGCTGGAGAGCTCCATCTCCAGCCAGTCGCGCTCGAGCCGAGCCCTGGCGAGATGGAGGTCGGGATCTCCGCGGCCGATCTCCGCGGCCCGCGCATAGGAGAGGCGGCCCTCGACGAAGGCGGCCCGGGCCCGCTCGTATTCGCCCAGCTTCCAGTGCCGGGAGGCCAGCGTCAGGAGGATGTCTCCGCGCAGCCGGGAGGCCGCGTAGAACCCGGGGGGGCCTTCGCCCAGGTCTTTCAGCTGGCTCAGGGCGTCCTCGAGCCGCCCCTCGTGCCAGGCGATGAGCGCCCCCACGTATTCGCGCGGCACGGAATCATCCAGGCCCTTCAGCTCCTTCAGCTCCTGGAGCTTCTCGAGCGCCGGCTCGCGCAACCGTTGCTCGAGCTCCCGTCGCCGTGCCGCGAGCCATTCGTCCGCGGGGAGCTCACCGGGTTCCGGCTCCTTGCCGAGGCGTTGCCGGTATTGGCGCTGCACCTCCAGGAGCTCCTCCTGGTGGAGCTGTCCCAGCACCAGGCCCAGGAAATAGGCCACCTCGGGCCGGCGGTAGCCCTGGTTCCACGCGGTCTCCAGGTGCTCGCGGGCCTTCGCCTTGTCCCCGAGCGCCAGGTGGCCTCGTCCCAGGGCATGGTGACCGGGTCCCTGGCCCGGGCCGCCAGCCTCGTGCATCCAGGATTCCAACTCGCGCATCTTCTCGCGGAGCCGCTCGCGGTCCCGGAGGGTGTCGCGCGGCGGCGAGAGATGGGCATGGAGCACGTAGTTCTCGATGTCCTTCACCCAGGCGGTGTAGCGGCTGGCCAGCTCCTCGCGCCGGGCGCTCTCGTGACGGATGCGCAGGGCATCGCCCAGGGCGAGCGCGACCAGGGCGAGCGCCACCCCACCCGTGGTGACGGCGGCCCGGTGCCGGCGGGCCTTCTTGCGCAGGCGGGACCAGGGTCCGGCGGGGCGTGCGTGGACCGGCTCGCCATTGAGGAACCGGTCCAGGTCCTCGGCCAGGGCGCGCGCCGAGTCGTAGCGGGCCGAGCGCTCCTTTTCCAGGCACTTGAGGACGATGGCCTCCAGGTCCACCGGGATGTCCTTGTCGAGCGCGCGCGGCGGCCGGGGCTCCACGAGGGGGATGTTGCTGAGCACTTCCAGGTGGTTGCTGCCGTGGACGGGATAGGTGCCCGTCAGCAGGTGGTAGAGCGTGGCGCCCAGGCTGTACACGTCCGCGCGCCTGTCCAGCCGTGTCACCTCGCCGCGGGCCTGCTCGGGCGCCATGTAGTGGGGCGTGCCCAGCACCGAACCCGAGGCCGTCACCCCCTCCTTCCAGTCGCGCGCCAGCCCGAAGTCCATGACGTAGCACTTGAGGCCGCCATCCTGGGGGCGCTCCACCATGATGTTGGAGGGCTTGAGGTCCCGGTGGATGAGGCCGACGCGGTGGGCCGCGTGCACTCCCTCGGCGGCGTCCCGGAGCACCATCGCCTTCTGCTCGGGGGAGAGCTTCCCGGCGAGCTGGTTCAACGGCAGCCCGTCGATGTACTGCATGGCGATGAAGGTCTTCCCCTGGACCTCGCCGACCTCGTACACCTGACACACGCGCTCGTGCACCACGCGCGCCTGGGCCCGGGCCTCGAAGACGAAGCGGCGCGCGGCGTCGGGGTCGTCGTCGCGGACGAACTTCAGGGCGACGTCCCGGCGCAGCCGGGGATCATGCGCGAGGAAGACCCGGCCCATGCCGCCCTGGCCGATCAGGCGCATGAACTGATAGCGCTCCCAGCCGGGCACCGGGAAGTCCGTGGTCTGCGGGGCGAGGACCTTGTGCGAGGGATTCCGTACCGTGACGGTGTCGTCCGACGGCGTCATCGGGGTCCGGGTCTGCTCCTGGGACTCCTTGCGCAGCGAGACGAGGGAGTCCTCGGAGAGCCGTCCCCGCTCCACGAGCAACTCCAACGGATCTCGTCCCAGGCGGAGCGCCTCCTCGCGCAGGACCTCCGCCTCTTCCCGGGAGAGGAGGCCCTCGGCCACGGCCATGCGCAGCTCCGAGTCGAACGCTTTGCTCACGAGAGTCCCCCAGGGATGAGAGAGCATCTTACGACCCCCTTCGCGCGGATGAAGCGTCCTGGCTCCAGCAAGGGGTACGCCAGTGCCCGGTTCACCGGGAGTGGGGCCTCACGAGGCGGGTTCCGACGTGTCGAAAGCCCTCCTCGACACGTCGGAACGGGGGCGTCGATGCCGGGGGCTCAGCGGGCCGAATGGACCTCGGCGCCGGCCACCACGGTGAGCTTCACCTCGGCGGTGAGCAGCTGCTCCGGAGGCGCCTCGACCGGATCCACCGAGAGCGCCACGAAGTCCGCGTCCATGCCCGGCTTCAGCCGGCCCCGCTCGTTCTCCGCGAACGCCGCCTGGGCCGCGCCCACCGTGAAGCCCTCCAGGGCCTCCTCGCCGCTCAGCCGCTGCATGGGGTACCACCCGTTGAGGGGCTGGCCCTCGGCGTCCTGCCGCGTGCGCGCCGCGTACAGCCCCAGCAGCACGTCCGGACGCTCCACCGGGAAGTCACTGCCGAACGCCAGCAGCGTCCCCGCCTTCTTCAGCTCGCGCCACGCGTACGCGCCCTGGATGCGCTCCGGCCCCACGCGTGTCTCCGCCCACGGCATGTCGCTCGTCGCGTGCGTGGGCTGCATGCTCGCCACGAAGCCACTCTTCCCCATCCGGACGATGTCCTCCAGCCGCAGGATCTGCGCGTGCTCCACCCGGTGCCGCAGGTGGCGCGTCCCCGTGGCCTCCGCCTGGCGCAGCAGCGTCTCCAGCACCAGCGTGTTCGCCCGGTCTCCAATCGCGTGCGTGGCCACCTGGAAACCGCGCTCCATGAAGGCCTTCACCCGCGCCTCGTACTCCTCGGGCGAGAGCAGCAGCAGCCCCCGGTGGGACGGCTCGTCGCTGTACGGCGCGTGCAGCGCCGCGCCCCGGCTCCCCAGCGCCCCGTCCAGGCTCAGCTTCACCGCGCGCAGCGTCAGCATCCGGCCCTGGAAGGGGCCCTCGCGCAGGTACGTCTCGCGGTCCGCTCCCTGGCCATCCGCCATCACGTAGACCCGCAGGGGCAGCCGGCCCTCCTTGTCCCAGCGCTGCATCAGCCGGAAGGTGCGCAGATCCATGCCCGCGTCGTGCACGCTCGTCAGCCCCACCTGGGCACAGCGCGCGAGCGCCGCGGCGAGCCGCGCCTCGTGCTGCGCCTCCGTGGGGGACGGCAGCACCGCGTTCACCAGGTCCATCGCGTTGTCCACGAGGATGCCCGTGGGCTCACCGTTCGCGTCGCGCAGGATGCGGCCTCCCGCCGGGTCCGGTGTGTCCTTCGTAATCTTCGCGCGCCGCAGGGCCTCGCCATTCACCCAGAGCGCGTGACCGTCGACGCGCTCGAGCGCCACGGGCGTCTTCGGCAGCTTCGCGTCCAGCTCCGCCCGGCCGGGGAAGCTCTTCTCCGGCCAGTCGTTCTGATCCCACCCGCGGCCGATCAGCCAGTCCCCCTGCCAGGCGGTGGCGGGAGCGGAGGCCACGCGAGACAGCACCTCGTCCCGCGTGGCCGTGCTCTCCAGTTGCACCCCGGCCAGGCCCGCGCCGAGCCCCGCGAGGTGCCCGTGCGCGTCCGTCAGGCCGGGCACCACCGTGGCCTCTCCCAGGTCCACCACGCGCGCGTCCGCTCCCGCCGAGGCGAGCACCTCGTCCCGGGTGCCCACCGCGAGCACCTTCCCCGCGCGCACGGAGAGTGCTTCGGCCATGGGGCGCTCCGCATCGAGCGTCCGCACGCGCCGCGCGACATACACGGTGGTGGAAGAGGAGGAGGTTGGCTGAGCCTCGGGAGCATGCCGGGCACAACCGGCCGAGCACGCGAAGAGGAGCACCGCGCCGAGGAGAGACTTCATTCCGTGCATTGCACACCTTTCGGACTGCCCCGGTTGCCGGGGTGGGTGGGGCCACACTCTGGCGCACTCTCGTGCGCGTGGGAATGCGTGGGCAGGCTTTTGGCGGAGGCCTCGATCCCTCCTAACGTCTGGTGTGAAGCTGCGATTCACTCACAAGGGGGAAGGTTCGTGCTTCGGCTCCATTCATTGGCAATCTTGGTGTCTCTCGGTCTGCTGACCGCCTGTTCTTCTCCGGCGGCGGAGGACGTGTCGCCACAACCCTCGTCACACGCGTTGCAGCGGGCACCGCTCCCTCTGGCGCCCACCGTCCAGGTCTTTCCCAGCAGCCTCGACTTCGGTGCGCAGGGGGTGGGGACCACCAGCGCGCCCCTGCAGGTGACGGTGCGTAACACCGGCACCGAGGACCTGTTCCTCGGCGACGTCGTCACCACCGGGCCCTTCGAGGTGTCACCGGTGGGGCCCTTCACTGTGGCGCCGGATGCCTTCCAGGAACTCTCGGTGGTGTTCCGTCCCACCAGCGCAGGGAGCAGCACGGGCACCCTCGCCTTCACCAGCAATGACCCGGTCAATGCTCGCGTGACGGTCTTTCTCTCTGGCCAGGGGGTGACGCCCGTCGAGGTGAGCCCCACCTCGCTCGATTTCGGAGAGCAGCTCGTGGGCACCACCAGCGCGGCCAGGCGGGTGACGCTCCGCAACACCGGCAGCGCGAGTGTCACCGTCACCAGCATCTCCATCACCACGCCCTTCGCCGTGTCGTCTCCTTCCTCTCCCTTCATCCTGGCTCCAGGTGCCTCCCAGGAGGTCTCCATGACGTTCGGGCCCATCACACCGGGCAGCGTCTCGGGCACGCTCACCTTGAGCACCGACTCGGCCACGTCGCCGAGCCTCTCTGTTCCCCTGGCCGGTAGGGGCGTGAGGCCCACCATCGCGGTGAGCCCCACCTCGCTCGACTTCGGAGCGCAGCTCGTGGGCACCACCAGCGCGGCCAGGCGGGTGACGGTGCGCAACACCGGCACCGGGGTCCTCACCCTCACCAGCGTCACTCTCTCCAGTGCGGCCTTCTCCGCCTCGCCCACGTCGGTTCCCCTCTCCGTGGAGCCAGGAGCCACCCGGGAGATCTCGGTGACGTTCAATCCCACCACCGAAAGCTCCTTCACGGGGACGCTCACCCTGGCCTCCAATGACCCGGATGCTCCGAACGTCTCCATTCCACTCTCCGGCTCCGGGGTGAGGCCCGAGCTGGACATCTCTTCGACCCGTCTCGACTTCGGCGCGTCCAACGTGGGCGCGAGCGCTATCCTGCGGGAGCTCCGCTTCCACAACCCGGGCGGCACGGAGATGGCCATTTCCTCGCTCTCCTTCTCGGGAGCGGCCGCGCTCGACTTCGGCATCGACCCGCCGGTCTCCTTCCCGGTGGCGGTCTCCCCTGGTTCCACCGTCACCCTCACCCTGAGCTTCGTTCCTCGAGCGGTGGGTGCACGCGAGGCCCGGGCCACCTTCGGCCTCGAAGGCTCGGCCCAGGACTCCGTGGAGGTGGCGCTCGTGGGTGAAGGCACCTCGCCGCTGGTGGCGGTGACGCCTGGCCGGTTGGACTTCGGTACCTGGCGGTTGGGGGACACCGTCGCGCCGCTTGCCCTCCGGTTGCAGAACACGGGAACGGGTCCGCTCACAGTTCATCGTGTGGAGCTGGGCGGAGCGGATGCGGCCCGGTTCTTGGTGTCTCCCCTCTCGCTGCTCCTCACCCTGGCACCGGGTGCGTTCATGGAGCTCTCCGTGACGCCGACCCCGGAAGAGGTGCGGACCCTCTCGGCCACGCTGGTAGTGGTGTCGGATGACGCGTCTCAGCCCCGCGTGGAGGTGCCTCTCGCGGGCAAGGTGGTGGGCAGCGCCTTGTCCGTCGAGCCCACGAGCTGGGACTTCGGTGAGGTGGAGGCGGGAACGCGGAGCGAGCCGCGGACCTTCACCGTCACCAATGTGAGCTCGACTCCCAGGACGGTGGAGCGCGTGCAGTCGACGAGCGCCGCCTTCGAGGTGGAAGGGCTCCAGGGCACCACCCTCGAACCGGGCGCGGGCGCTACCTTCCGCGTTCTCTTCCATCCGGAGGAGGCGGGCGCGGCCAGCGGCGAGGTGCGTTTGATGCTCCAGGGGGAGAGCACCCCCGATGCGGTGCTGGCGGTGAATGGCACGGGCAGCACCCAGCCGGTCTCGGTCCCCGGGTCCGGGTGCTCGTGCAACAGCGGTGGTGGCACCGGCATGGCGGCGAGCCTGGCCCTGCTGGCCCTCCTGGTGCTGAGCGGACGCCGTACCCGCGGAGCCGGCGTCACGAACTCCTGGCGGTAGAAAAAGGAGAGGGCCCCGGACCCGGCGAGTGGCTCGCCAGCCCGGGGCCCCTGTTCATCGAGGCCGTTCAGCCTCCGCCGCCACTACCCGCCGAAGTCGTACAGCTCGGCCGTGTACTGGCTGGCGGTGCTGAAGCCCGCGGTGATGAGCACCTTGCCTCCCGGCAGCAGCGAGGCCGTGTGCTCGTAGCGGTTCTGGCCCATGGCGCCCGTGGTGCACCACGTGCCCGTCAGCGGGTTGTACAGCTCCGCGGAGGAGTGGATGCCCGTGGAGGCGTCGTAGCCGCCCACCGCCAGCACCAGCCCGTTGGGCAGCAACGTCAGCGAGTGGCGCCGCCGGGGAGAGAGCATCTCGCCGGTGCTCATCCACGCGCCCGTGGCCGGGTCATACAGCTCGGCGGCGTTGCTCTGCGCGCCGTCCTTGCCTCCGCCCGACACCAGCACCTTGCCGTTGGGCAGCAGCGCGGCCGCGTGGAATCCACGTGCCGTGCCCAGGGTGCCAGCGCTCGTCCACGTGCCCGTGGCCGGGTCGTACAGCTCCGCGCCCACCAGGCAGTTGGTGCCCGTGCACTCGTCGCCGTTGTCGGTGAGGCCCCCGGCCACCAGCACCCGGCCATCCTCCAGCAGGGTGGCGGTGAAGGCCCGGCGCGCCGTGGCCATGCCGCCCGTGGCGCTCCACGAACCGGTGAGCGGGTTGTACACCTCGGCCGAGGCCAGCAGCGTACCGGAGCTGGTCGTGCCACCCATCACCAGCACCCGGCCGTCCGTCAGCGCCACCGCCCGGTGCTCGCGGCGGTACGTCACCATGTTGCCCGTGGCGCTCCAGGTGCCCGTGGCGGGGTCGTACAGCTCCGCCGAGGTGCTCGCGCTGGCGCCGTCACCGCCCGCCACCAGCACCGAGCCATCCGCCAGCAGCGTGGCCGTGTGGAGGCGGTGGTTGGTGTGGGGGCTGCCCGTGGGGGTCCAGGTGCCCGTGGCCGGCGAGTACAGCTCCGCCGAGGGCGCCCAGCTCCAGCCGCCGAGCATCAGCACCCGGCCGTCCGCCAGCACGGTGGACGTGTGCTGCAGGTGCAGGGTGTGGGTGCCTCCGGTGGGCTGGAAGTGGCCCGCGTTGGGCGCGCAGCAGTTGGTGGGGCCCTTCACCACTTCCACCACGCGCGTGGCCGTGGCCTCCAGGCCCGCCGCGTCCTTCACCGAGTAGGCGAGGGTGTAGCTGCCCGGGATGTTGGGATTCACGGTGCCGGACACCGTCACCTGGGAGCTCAGGTCCCCGGCGCACACGTCCGAGGCCGAGGCGCCCAGGTCTGTGTAGGTGTCGATGCCGCACTCGAGGGAGACGGTGTCCTCTCCGTTGAGCGTCAGCAGCGGGGGCTTCGTGTCCGTCACGGTGACGGTGGTGGAGCAGGTGGCCTGGAGGCCCGCCATGTCCGTGGCCGTGTAGGTGACGGTCGAGGTGCCCAGCGGGAAGGACGTGGACGAGGGCGTCACGCTCTTCAGCTTGCAGACATCCGTGGCGGTGGCCTCGGGCGGTACCACGGCATTGCTGGCATCGCACTCGTAGGAGGAGGGCTCGGGGCACGTCACCTCGGGCGGCTCCTCGTCACGCACCGTCACGCCGAAGGAGCAGCTCGCCCGGTTGCCTGCCTCGTCGAAGGCGGTGCACACCGTGGCCGTCGTGCCCACGGGGAACGTGGTGCCGGAGGCCGGCGAGCACGCGGTGATGACACCGCCGCACCGGTCGCTGGCCGTGGGCGTGAAGCTGGCCTTCGCGCCTCCCGCGGTGCACGCGAGCACCTGCTCGTCCGGGCAGGAGATGGTGGGCGCCACCATGTCCTTCACCGTGACGGTGGCCTCGCAGGAGGAGGCGTTGCCCGCCTTGTCCGTGCAGGTGAGCGTCACCCGCTGCGTGCCCATGCCGAACGGGCAGTCCGGCGTCTGCGTGCAGGTGATGCTGTCCCCCGTGTCCGGGTCGTACGAGCCGTCATTCACCGAGCCGCACCCGCCCGTGCACTCCTCGTCGGCGGCCACCGTCACGCTCTTGCAGCGCGCCACCGGCGGGCGGTTGAGGCAGTAGGTGCCCGGGCAGCTCGGGCCGTCCACCGGGTCATCCCACACCACCTGCTGCGAGCCCGTGGCCGGCTCCGGCAGGCCCGCGCTGTAGGCGAACACCTTCACCGTGTTCTCGCAGGACTGCAGCGCCGCGTCGAAGGAGAAGGTCGGGTCCTTGCCGCAGTTCGTGCACAGCTGCACCTCGGGCCCGTCGTTGATTTGATACCAGATGCGATCCACCTCGGCCGGGGAGCTCTTCACCACGCCGCTGACGGGGGCGCTCGCACCCGAGGCACAGCGGTTGATGGGGTTGATGATCACCGACAGCGGGGGAACGAGCTTCAGCCGCTGCCCGCATCCCAGGGCCACGCTGATGGGCGCGAAGTTGGCGGTGTTCACGTCGCCGGCCGCGTTCACCATCTGGGCGCTCGGGCTCACCGTGAAGTTGCCCTGCGGAAGCGTCATGGACAGCAGGCCCGTGGTCTGCGCGTAGCTCTGGGGCGAGCCGTAGCCATTGACGTAGGGGTCTCCGTAGAAGGTGCCGCCGGCCGAGTAGGAAATGCTCTTGCCCTGCCAGTCGGTGCCGTTGAAGGAGCCCGACACGGTGGCCGTGGGGTTGTAGAAGCGTCCCAGGTCCGTCCGGTAGAAGAGCTGCACCTCGTTGAAGCAGTACTCGTGGTCGATGCGGAACCGATCCTCCGGGGCCATCAGCTTCGTCCGGGTCACGTTGGGTGAAAACTCGAGCACGCCGTTGCGGAACCGGTTGGGGTCATACAGGCCGGGCCGGGTGGAGAAGGAGGCGCCCTCGGACCAGAAGCGCAGCCTCATCGAGGATTGGCTCCAGCTATGGGGCAGGTCATACGGATTGGGCAGCACCTGCTCGTAGTTGGAGGCGAACTCGCCGGTGCCCGGCTGGAACGTGCCCGGGAAGCCGCTCAGCGAATAACCGCTCCCCGAGTACGCATACATCCGCGTCTCGTCGATATAGGTATCATTGGGGATGCCATCGCCGTTGCTGTCGTGGTCGCCCTCGAAATAGAGCGTCTGCAGCGTGCTGGTGGAGCCGGGGTGGAGCGGCACGTACGGGTCCGCCAGGCGCACCGAGCCGTAGAAGTAGGACGGCTTCATGACGAAGGGATAGCGGGTCTCTCCGTTGATGACCCTGGTCAACGAGCTCGTCTGGTCGCCGACCACGGTGATGCGGCCACCGGGCGTCGAGGATGCGAGCCAGGGCACACGGAACATGGTGAATTGGCGGCCCTGCCGCACGTGGGAGTCCGCGAACATGTCGTAGACGCCCGCGCGCAGGTTGGACACCTTCCACCATTTGGTGGGGTCTCCCATGGGCGCCGTCACGTTCGCGCCGTAGACCGACTGGCTGAGGTCGGATGGTCCATAGAGGGCCCGGATGTACCTGTAATACGTGAGCGGCTCGCCGGAGATCTCGAAGGGCCCGGTGATGTCGCCATAGACAGGCGGAGGAGGCGGGGCCGGCGGGTCGGGGATATGGGGCACCTTGCAGATGCGGACGACCTCGTCACACTTGACGTTCTTCCACTCCACCGGCACCCAGGTCTGCACCGCTCCGCCACTGGTGTTGACGGTGTAGTAGAGGTTCCCGCTTCCGCTCGAGCCCGGTTGTACGTAGGTCGTGATGCGGCCGCCGTACGTGAAGGTGTTGACGCCGCTGACCCAGGCGTTCTTCGCCCAGTCCGGGCTCGCCGCGCAGGTCTCGTCCGTGCCGAGCTGGAACTGCACGACGCCCACACACCCCGTGAGCTCCACCTCCGTCGGCCCCGGCTGGATGTTGCGGGGCTTGACCCTCACGCCCGAGACGGTCGGGAAGTAGTAGTACCAGGTCCCCCGGTAGGCCGAGACGTTGTAGACGACGCCGTCCTCTCCTCCCGCCGCGGCTTCTACCAACATCTCGAAGGTAAGCTCGGTGGGGCTGGTGTGGGTGACGTTGTAGGTGTTGGCGCTGTAGCCACTGGGGCTGGTGCTGGAGACACTCGCGTAGCCATTGGAGTGCCACGGGTCCGCCGCCAGCATCGCCAGGATGTCGGGGTTGGTGTTCGTCAGCCGGCCCTTGCCCCGGAGGACATTGGGCCTCAGGTCGACGCTGCCCCCGCTCGCGGTGGCGGTGGCGGTGGCGAATCCCAGCCCATCTCCCCCGGCCCATGCCTCATGGGGGGCGAGCCGTTGTTCCGTGGGGATCAGGCTCCGCACTCCGTCAGGGGTGGGTGGTTCCCAGGGTTGCGAAGGATTGAACCTGTCTTGCAATGGGCCTTCGCCCGGAGGTGCGAGCACGGATGGCGGTGCATCCGGCTCAATCCCTTTCGTTTCTTCCTGTTCGGAGACACCGCAAGAAGTCAGACAAACACCCACCAGCACGGCCAAGGACCGTGCGTGTCTTCCATACATCGAGCCCCCTCTGCCTTCACAGGAAGTGTGAAGACATCACGCATTGTGAAGGAGTCGACGATAGTCTTTCAAGGGCTTTGTAGTGTTCTTTTGCGGCTCAAGCCACGCGAAGAAGCGGATAACAGGTGTGCGTGGGAATTCATGCCAGCAATTGAAATGTGTATCAATGGGCAGGGATTCCTGGCAAACCACTCAACGCTTCACGGGCTCGGCGGTGCCCTTCCGCACCGCGTCATCCAACAGGGCCCGCGCCTGGGTTTGGGCCTCGCGGTGGGCCTTCTCCATCTGCTCGCCGAGCACTTCCATCTGCCGGCCCAGCTCATTCATGGGCGCGTTGTACTTCTCCATCTCACGGCCCAGCTCATCCATGGGTGCGCTGTACTTGTCCATCTCGCGGCCGATCTCGTCCATCTGCCGGCCGATCTCATCCATCTGCTCGTCGAGGGCGTCCTCCTCACGCTCCAGTTGCTCCAGCTGCTGCGCGAGCTCCGGGGACTTCTTGCCGTGCTCCTGCTCGTAGCGGTCCTGCGCGCGGTCGAGCTCCGCCTGCTTCCGTCCAATCTCTCCCATCCTCGCGCCGAGCACGCCCTGCTTGCCGCCGAGCTCACCCATCCTCCCGCCCACCTCGCCCTGCTTGCCGCCGAGCTCGCCCATCTTCCCGCCGAGCTCGGACATCTTCTCGCCGAACTCGGACATCTTCTCGCCCAGCGCCGACTGCTTCTTGCCGATCTCCTCCACGGGCGCGAAGGTGCTCTCGAAGGCCTTCAGCGTCGCCGCGTCCCGGACGAGGTACTCCTGCTCGTCCTGGCGCATGTAGAGGACGGGCAGCGGCCCATTGCCCGCGAGCGAGCGCGCCCTCCGCAGATCCCTCGTCGAGCCCGCCATCGTCGCGTCGTTGGCCGAGCGCAGGAGGACATAGGCGAACATGTCGTCGTCCATCTCCTCGTGAGCCACCGCCGCGCTCGGGGGTACGGGAGGCTTGGGCGGGACCGGAGGTGCCGCGAGGGCGAGCCGGGGTGTGGTGGTGGGCGTCTCGCGGGCCACCACCTGGAAGGGCACGAGCGCCACCAGGGCGAGGCCTCCCAGGGTCCAGTGAAGCCAACGAGAACGCTGCTTCGAGTCGGTTCCAGCGTGTTCCAGCATGGCGATCCTCCGTTTCAGGGCTGCGAGGTGTGACGAGGCACCAGGTGCCGCCGCGGCAGCCGGAGCGCGGGCGACACCAAAGACGAGGAGAAGACGGCCGTACTCACGGGGCCCTGCCCCGGTGGCCTGGAGCGCGGCGGCATCACAGGCCTCCTCCCGGGCGAGCGCGTACTCCCGGCACGCGCGCCGCACGAGCGGATGGAAGAAGAGCGCCACCTGCGCGAGCGTCGGCACCCAGCCGAGCCACAGGTCTCCGCGCTTCACGTGGGCGAGCTCGTGCGCCAGCGCCATGCGCTGCTCCTGTGGAGACAGGGTCTCCAGCGCGCGGCGCGGGAGGATGACCTCGGGGCGAAGGAGGCCGATCGCGAGTGGGCTCGGCGCATGCTCGGAGACGAGCAGCCGGGGGACGCGCTGGAGGCCCAGCTCGCGCCCGAGCACCTCCGCCGCCTGGTGCAGCGAGGCGTCCTCCAGGGGACGGGCCTCCCGCCGGATGCGGCGCAACTGCACGAGCCCGCGCAGCAGCTCCCGGCCCTGCCAGGCGATGCCTCCGAGCCACACCACCAGGGCGCCCATCAGCAGCAGGGGGCGCCAGTCCGTGCGCGTGTCGGTGGGCTCCGGGGCGCGCACCACCGGCGTGGGCTCGCCAAGGGGCTCGGCCGGGGCCGCCGTCCGCACGACGGCCACGGACGCCTCGGGCGCGGGCAGCAGGGGCAGGCGCACCGGGCCGGGCGCGCACAGGCCCACCAGACACTTGAGGGCCACGAACCACCACAGCGTGGTGCGCACGGACGCGGGCAGTCTCGGCAGCAGCCGCGTGAGCGCCCACACGGCCAACGCGCAGAGCGCCCCCTGCCACGTCACCTGCCACAGCGTGCGCAGCACTCCCGGCCCGTGCTCCATCACCACGTGCATGTCCAGGGCGCTCATTCCTCCCCCTCCTTCTTCGACTTGAGCCGGGCCACGGCCTCTTCCAGTTGCCGCAGCTCCTCGTCACTGACCTCGTCGGCCTGGGACAGCCACGTGGCGAAGGGCGAGAGCGAGCCCGCCAGCGACTTCTTCACGAAGTCCCCCACCACGCCGCGCAGCAGCTCCGCCAGCGGCACGCTCGAGCTGTACTGGTAGACGCCCTCCACCTTGCGCCGCGTGAGGTGCCCCTTCACGCGCAGCCGCTCCATCACCGTGAGGATGGTGGAGCGCGCCAGCCCCTGCGGCTCGCCGAACTTCTCCGCCACCTCGCCCACGGTGGCGGGCCCGTGCTCCGCCACCCAGCGCAGCACCACCAACTCCTGGTCTCCTACTGGCTTCTTCATGCCCCTCACCTGCGTGACTACAAGTGTCGTCAAGAAGCAAGGTAGCGGTGACTACGGCTGTAGTCAAGCCGGCTTGGGGGGAGTGTTCTTTCCGGGTGGAGGCCCGTGGCGAGCTGGGAGGCACCATGAAGACGCTCCGTAGCTCGCTGCTGCTCCTCGGCGGAGGCATCGCTCTCGTGTCGCCGCTCACCGCCCTGGCCAGGGAGGCCACCACGGTTCCGGCGGCGCTCGTGTCCTTCACCGAGCCCGAGTCCATCAAGCGGCTGGAGCGCAGCAAGCACGAGGTGGACTTCAACTACGCGCACGCCGGACAGCGTGGAGAACCGCGGCTACCTCCTGGTGAAGGAGGGCCCCGCGGCCCAGGCCCGCGACACGAAGTAGCTCAGGTGCGCTCGAGCACCAGCGGCACCCAGTCCGCGCCCAGGCGCAGGTGGGGCACGGTGATGGAGCCATCCGAGGCGGCGGTGACGGTGCCGCTGGCCGTGCCGAAGGTCCAGCGGATGCGCTCGCCGGGCAGGCACCGGAAGCGCTGCATGCGCCGGGGCGTCACGTCCACCACGGGCGAGTCGGTGACACCCGGGCCAATCACCGCGCGCAGCGGCAGGACGAAGCGCCCGTGCGTGTCCACGAGCTGGAGGGTGTCCCAGCGCAGCGAGCGGTTGAGCATGCCCGCCACGTCTCCATCCCAGCCCGTGTCTCCGGCCACCTTCGGGTCTCCCGCGTAGCCGGAGTCGTTGCGCCAGGGCTGGCGCCCGTTGCCGGCCATGCCCGGGTTGCCGTCCCACGTGGAGCGGCTGAAGGCCGGGAAGGCCAGGTCTCGCCGCAGCAAGGTCTGCGCGTCCGAGCGCGGGTTCCAGCCCCGGGTCCACCAGCGCGGGCCCAGCCAGGGGTCCGCCTCCACGTGGCCGCCCTCGTCCCAGACGGCGACATGGCCGATGTGCTGGGACTGCAGCATCCCGTAGAAGGACTCGCCGGTGAGGCTGCTGGGCCCCACCACGGAGCCGAAGTGGATGATGGGATCGTCCTTGCCGTGCTCCAGGAAGAGGAATTGCGAGCGCGCTCCGGGCTCGTCGCGCAGGGCGCGCGTCAGGTCCAGCCGGCTCCAGACGCCAATGCCGTCCGTGTCCGGCACCTCCTCCTCGGGCATGCCCCACAGCGAGGAGAGCTGCGCCAGCCGCCAGGGACGGTGGGCCCGCGCCACCGGCTGCGCGTGCCGGGCGAACACCCCCGCGAAGTGCCGGGACTCCAGCAGGCCGAGCGCCAGCGCGCCCGCGCCGCCCATGGAGTCTCCCTCCACGAAGACGCGCTCGGGGTCGGCTCCCGGGTAGCTGCGCAGCACCCACTCCAGCAGCGCCAGCACCCGGCGCGCGGTGTACGGCGGTACCGCCCCCGCCAGCGTCTGGCTCCGGGGCAGGCTCTCGGAGTAGCCCCACCAGTACGTGAGGTTCGGGTCACTCGGCTCGATGACGAAACGGTCCGGGGACACCTGGGTGGGCGGGGGCCAGTTGCCCACGCCGTGCAGCCGCACCGTCACCGGCATGGGGTAGCCGGCCGAGGCCGACAGCGGCACCGACACCACCGCGGCGAAGGTGCGCCCGGCGTACCCGGGACTGTCCAGCCACGCGTCCGTGGGCTGCTCCAGCGTCAGGCGCAGCGTGCCGTGCAACTCCTCGCTCTGGAGGATGCGCGGCTCGGGCGGGCGCACCGTGTCGCGCACGGCGATCGTCATCCGCGTCTGCGCCGTGGCCCGGCTGTCCTGGGCGGTGAACCTCACCTCGTGACGCCATCCCCCCTGGATGAAGTCCGGCCGGAAGGTGAGCGTGCGAGCGGCCTCGTCCCACTGCGCTCCCGGCGGCAGCCCGTCCACGAAGACGCGGGTGGCGCCCTGCGCGCCCTCCACCTGCACCGTGACGCGCAGCACCTCCTCCTCGTTCACCGTCTGCAGGGGCGGCACACGCAGCGTGAGGGTCTGGGGACCGTTTGTCATCAAAGGATCCGTCTCGGACTGTGCGGATGCGCCGCGGGGCGAGTCCACCAGCAACATGGCCAGCAGCCCCAGCGCGAACGCCGGGTGCCGCGGAATGCAAGACCGGAACAGCCTCCCCCAACGCATGGTGCCACACCCTCACGGATTCGAAGCCCTACTCGAGTCACTGAGCAAACCGCGTGCCCCTGACGCGCACGCGAACCGTCGTCCTGCCGTCGCTGTTCCCGGCGCCGCTGCTCCCGCGACGCCCGCTTGCTTCACGGATGGTCCGGATGCAGCCGATGCCGCCACCGGCTGCGCTGCGCCGTGAGCGCATGATTCTCGAAGAGCTTCACCAGCACCACCCCCGCGACGAAGCCACCCACGTGGGCCCACACGGCGACGCCTCCCTCTGCCTGGAGCCGGTTGAGCTGGGGCAGGCCGGTGAGGAGCTGCAAGCCGAACCACCACAGCAGCACCGCCCAGGCGGGCAGGGGGATGATGCGGAAGATGATGAAGAAGATGAAGAGCATGTTCACCCGCACGCGCGGGTAGAGGATGAGGTAGGCCCCCATGATGCCGGAGATGGCGCCCGAGGCTCCCACCATGGGGATGGGGGAGGAGGGGTCCACCACCACCTGCGCCGCCGCCGCCGCCAGGCCGCAGACCAGGTAGAAGACGAGGAAGCGCAGCCGGCCCATGCTGTCCTCGACGTTGTTGCCGAACACCCAGAAGAAGAGGCAGTTGCCCACGAGGTGGCCCCAGCCCCCGTGGAGGAACATGGAGGTGATGGGGGTGAATCGGTTGATGGGGTCGTTGTCCACCACGCAGTCGAGGCCCGGCCCCAGGCGGACCCGGAAGCCTGGCGGGGCCTGTCCGGTGAGCTCCCCCGGGACGAGCCCGAGGTCGCACACGCTGGAGACCAGGGCCAGCATGTTCAGGCCGGCCCCCTGCACGAGCACCCAGGTGGCGCCGATGACCGCGAGCAGCAGGTAGGTCACCACCGGAGTGCGGAGTGTGGGGTTGTCGTCGCTGAGGGGAATCATCGGACGGCTCCAAGATGTCCACGGTGGAGCGGTGGGGGAGGGGGGAGCGCTTCGGGCCTGTACGGCGCCTGACGTCCCCGCCCCGAGGCCGCTTCCTCACGATAGGGGACGACCCTAGCTCTGTGCCCCATGAATCCCATCACCCCTCGCCTCGTTTCCTTGCCGGGTCTGCGCATGCAGGTGTTGGAGGCGGGCCCCGCCCATGGGCCGCTGGTGCTCCTGCTCCATGGTTTCCCCGAGCTGTCCGAGAGCTGGCGCGAGGTGCTGCCCCGGCTGGCCGAGGCGGGCTTCCGCGCCGTGGCGCCGGACCTGCGCGGCTATGGCGGCACGGACCGGCCCGCGGACGGTTATGACCTCGACACGCTGGCGGGCGATGTCGTCCAGCTGGCGAGGCACCTGCAACCGGACAGGCCCGTGTACCTCGTGGGCCACGACTGGGGCGGGGCCATCGCCTACCACGTGGCCGCCATGCACCCGGAGGTGGTGGAGCGGTTGGTCGTGGTCAATGCCCCTCATCCGGAGCGGATGACACGGGAGATCTGGAAGCCCGGCCAGCTGGTGCGCTCCTGGTACATCTTCTTCTTCCAGTTGCCCTTCCTGCCCGAGCTCCTGCTCTCCGCGCGGGGGGGAGCCCTGGTGCCGCGCATGTTGCGCCAGTGGATGGTGGACCCTTCACGCGTCCCCCCGGGGCGGCTGGCGGAGTACGAGGCGAACTTCTCCAGCCGCGAGGCGGCGCGCGCGGCCATCGACTACTACCGCGTGGCGTTCCGCCGCGCCCTGGACCCGCGCCGCCTGTTCGGGTCGAGGCCCTACCCGCGCATCCGCGCGCCCTTCCTGCTCATCTGGGGCGAGCGGGACACCGCCCTGCGCAAGCAGCTCACGCGGGGGTTGGAGCCGTACTTCGAGCGGAAGCCCGCGGTGCACTACCTGCCCGAGGAGGGCCACTTCGTGCCGATGGAGGCCCCGGAGAAGGTGGCGGCGCTCCTCCTCGAGCACTTCTCCGCGGGGCGGCCCATGACGGACGCGGAGGCGCGCTGGCACCAGGCGCCGCGGGCCCATCCGGAGGCCCAGGAAGAGCCTCGGCCCCCGGCGTGACGGGCACCGGCCTCACTCCTCGAGGTGGAGCTTGCGCACCAGCTCCGCGTACTTCTCCGGCGGGAGGTGGGCCTTCAACAGGGCCTGCCTCATCTGCTCGCTCTTCTTGTACGAGGCCGAGTAGCCGCACTCGGGGAAGAACTCCGGCAGCGCCTCGTAGACGAGGTTGCGCGGGTAGTCCCGGCACATGCCCGGCCGGCTGTCGTAGGAGTCACACTGCTTCGTCACCGGATCGTAGTGCGTGCAGCGGAAGACGAAGAGCTTGAGGCGCCGGTCGTCGCTCACGAACTCGAAGCCGTTGACGACGCGGTGCCACGTCAGCGTGAGCCAGCGCAGCGAGCGCAGGAAGAACACGGGCCGGCTCACGGGGATGACGGGCGTTTCGCAGCACCGGCCGCAGCCGTTGCAGGAGCCCTTGAGCCGGTAGCGCGGCTCTCCCCGGGCCCGCAGCACCAGCCGTGTGAAGCCCAGGTCGAGGGTGTAGCGCACCAGCGCGAGCCGTTTGATGACACGGCGGAGGGGCCCGTCCTTCATGGGCGGGGAGTGTACCCGGGTGCCGGGCCCTCGCGGCTCCCCGGGTGGGTTCCAGGCGAGCTGCTGTGTTTCAGGCCAGTTGCATGGTTGGCTCGGAGCCGTGTTGCCCCCGAGGCGGCTTGGCGCCAGGGAGGGGCCGTGCTTCAAATCGACTCCTCATCAACCCGTGGGGGAGAACCGAATGAAGCCGTCCATGCGCTCGCCGTGGTCCCTGTCGTTGGTGCTGCTCGCCGTCACCACGCTCGCCACTGGATGCGCGGCCAGCCGCCGCGAGGCCTACATCCAGGACAAGGCGGCCCAGTACGTGTACCGCAAGCCCATCGCCGAGGTGTGGCCGCAGGTACGGATGCTGTTGAAGGAGAAGGACCTGCCGCTGCGCGAGGCCCCGGGTGCCTTCGAGATCGCCACCGACTGGCACATGGTGGGCGCGCCCTCGACGCTGGGCACCAACTACGTGCGCTACCTGGTGCGCGGCAAGCAGCCGAGCCCGGCCATGTGCAAGGTGGAGATCTTCAAGCAGAACCGCGTCGAGTCCGGCCCGGGCCCGGTGGATTCGCGCTCCGGCCAGCGCCAGAACCTCGGCACGGACACCACCAACCTGGTGCGGGACATGGAGATGGAGTGGGAGCTGCTGCAGCGCATCGACCCCGACGCGGCCAAGGCGCTGCGCGCGGAGGCCGAGAGCACCATCAAGTAGGAAGGGGCAAGCAGGAAGGGCCGCCCCCGCCGCGCTCAGTCGCGCAGGGGCAGCTCCACGGTGAGCCCGTCGTAGGCGACCTCGACGGGCCCCTTGTACTCCTCGCGCGCCTGGGAGAGCAGCCGCGAGGGGTCGGTGTCATGGCGGCTGGACAGGTGCGTGAGGATGAGCCGCTTGGCGCCCGCGTCCCGTGCCACCTGGGCCGCCTCGCGGGCCGTCGAGTGCCGCGTCTCCTGGGCGCGCGCCTGCTCGTCGTCGGAGAAGGTGGACTCGTGGATGAGCAGGTCCGCGTCCTTCGCCGCGCGCACCAGGGACTGGCAGGGCCGGGTGTCGCCGGAGATGACGAGCCGCCGCCCGGGCCGCGTGTCGCCCACCACCTCGTCGGGACGGATGGTGCGTCCGTCCGGCAGCGTCACCGTCTCGCCGCGCTGGAGCTGGCCGTAGACGGGCCCCGAGGGAATCCCCATGGCCCTGGCCTTCTCCAGGTTGAACTTGCCCGGGCGCTCGTCCTCCTGCAGCACGTAGCCGAGCGCGTTGATGCGATGGTCCACCGCCACGGCCTGCACGCTGTAGCCGCGCCGCTCCACCTTGTCGCCGTCGCGCAGCTCGTGGAACTCCACGTTGAAGGACAGCTGCTCCACGCCCAGGTGCACCGCCTGGTTCAGCAGCCGCCGCGCCGGGGGAGGGCCGTAGAGCAGCACGGGCGTCTCCCGGCCCATCATTCCCAGGGTCCGGAGGAAGCCGATGATTCCCAGGTAGTGGTCGGCGTGGAAGTGGGTGAAGAAGACGGCATCCACGGTGAAGCCGGTGCCGAAGCGGACCATCTGCCGCTGGCTGCCCTCGCCACAGTCGAAGAGGAGCAGATCCGAGTCCGCCTTCACCGCGAGCCCTGACAGGTTGCGGTGCAACGTCGGCTGAGCGGCCGAGGTGCCGAGGAAGGTAAGCCTGAGAATGGACATGCCGGCGCTGCCCATGGGTGAAGACCCTCCCGCCCGCGACCGAGCGCTGGCGACATGTCCCATCTAGCAGAGGTTGACGCGGAGGTGCTTCCCCCTCTGACTCGGCATGCGGTATAGGCGCCAGCGTCCGACATGAGCGACTCCCTCACCGTCTCCCCCACGAGCGACCCGCGCCGCGTGCGCGCGGCCGACGGCTCCATCCTCTCCGTGCCCCCGGGCTGGGCCCTGTTGCCCCCGGGTGATGCCGGACTCACCCGCCGGGTGAAGGCCGCCGGTCCCAGCTGGACGGTGGTGGAGAAGAAGGGCCGGAAGATTTTTTCCCAGGGGGTCTGGGCGCCCGAGGCCCACATCATCGCCGCCCGGGCGGTCCTGGAGACCGAGCGCGCCACCCCGGCCTATGCGAAGAAGCGGGAAGCGGATGTGCGCCGCCGTGAGCGCGAGCAGGCCGAGTACGAGGTGGACTTCGCCAACACGGTGCTGCGCTTCCTCGCCTTCGCGCCTGGTTTCATCGCCCAGGCGAAGAAGCTGGCGGTGGCGGTATCGGCCCATGCCACCCCGGTGGGGAGCGGCACGGTGGCGCGTACGGAGCGCATTCCCATCGAGCGCCGCGCCGAGGCCGCGGTCATCGCCTGGATGCGACACCAGACGACGGCCTACGACAACCTGAAGATCGCCCGGGTGAAGGGGGCCCGCCGCGAGGTGCGCCGCGAGCTGGCCGAGGTGTCCCGCGCGGTGTTGGATCTCCACCGCCGCGACGTGCCCCACGCTCCGGCCGCGTGCCCCCTGTGCACCGCCCTGGGGCGGCTCGGCGCGCCCTCCCCGTAGCCCTCGCTATTGCTGTTCCCAGTACCGCTCGAGCGCGAGACGCGGCTCCTGTCCTTGCGAGAAGTAGTGCGAGGCCTCGTCCCTGGCGAACTCCAGGAACGCCCGGACGGCACGCTTCTGGGTGGGAGAGAGCACTTCGAATCGTTCGAGCTGCCAGGCGCGAAGGCGCTGCTCCTCGGGTGAGGACCCCTGGGGAAGCGTCAGTCCGTAAACGGTATGGGGCATCAGATTGCCGTGGTCCTCCAGCGCCGCCAGCAGGTAGGCGGGGAGGTAGTACCTGAATCCCTCCGAGCTCAGGAAGGAGCTGGAGTGGTACTGAAGCTCGACGGGGGACAGTTCCTTCCACTGCCGCCCCTTGAAGGCGCGGGCCAGTTCCGCGCTCTCCCAGTCGTCGGCGTCATAACCGATGCGATCGTCCCCGGGATGGGGGGCGTCGGCGAAGGCGGCTTCGATCTGCCTCTGAAGGGCTTCACGCCTGGAGTCTGGCATGGCGACTCACCGGCACTGCTTCGGGCAGCGCTGCAGATTCATGAGCCGTGAGCACTCTGCGGCTCCACTCCGGTAGTTCTCGACTTCCCTGCGGTGATTCTCGTCTCCCCCTCGGAAGCACTTGTCCATGATGGCCACCCTGGCGCTGATGCATCGCTGATACTTCAGCCAGTTCGCGAGCAGCTCGTCGCAGCTTTGATACTCGTGGCACCGCATGCTCGTCGCCTTGCAGGCGCGCCCCACTTCTTCCTTCAACTGCTTGTGTTCCTCCTCGGAGCAGTCACCAGGAGCACGGAGCGGCTGTCCGGCGCTGAGGGGACCAGGAAACGCACAGAGTGTCCCAAGCAGGAGGAGGGCACACGCATTTGGGAGGCGTCGAGCAAGGGGTGCAAGCCGCATGGGCGGGTACGCTAGAGCAGAGGACTTGGGAAACGCTCTCTTGTGTTGAATTAGATGTGTTTATTGTTTTGATGAGTCAGTCTTGGGGGTTTCTGACCCGTGATTCAGTAATCCCCTGGCGGAGTTTCTGACCAGCGGGTTAGTAATGCGGCCGTCATGGCTCGTCCTGCGGATCCACACGCTCGTGCAGCACTCATCGCCGCCGCGCGAGCGGAGTTCGTGAAGAAGGGTCTGCGCGGTGCTCGCATCGAGGACATCACCGCCGCCTGTGGCCTCTCCAAGGGCGCTTTCTATCTGCACGCCGCCTCCAAGGAGGCCCTCTTCGGCGAGGTGGTGGCCGAGTTCAGCTCCGCGATGAACCTGCTCATCGAGCGGCGCATCAAGGAGATGGAGCGCTTCCACGCCGAGCACGGTCCGCTGGAGGCGCACGACGTGGCCGAGCGCTCCGAGCGCTACGAGCTCCTGGTGTCGATGAGCACGGAGTCGGATCTGGGCACGCTGGAGCTCATGTGGGCCTACCGTGACGTGGTGCACGTGCTGATGCGCGGCAGCCAGGGCACCGAGTTCGAGTCGCTCATGTGGGGGCTGGTGGACCGCGAGGTGTCGCGGGTGTCGCAGGAGTTCCAGCGCCTGCAGGAAGACTGCGTGAGCCGCGCGGACGTGCCCCCCACCGTCATCGGCTCGCTCATCGTCGGTACGTACGTGCTGCTGGCGCAGCAGATGAGCCAGATGGAGCAGAAGCCGGACCTGGCGGCGTGGGCCCGCTCCATCCACCGGCTCATCCGCGAGGGCAGCCTCGCCCCCGAAGGCCGCCACCGCCCCGCGTCGTCCCTCCACGCCCAAGAAGACTTCCCCGCGCAGGCCCCAGGCCCGCGCCGTTTCCCGTCCCCGTAGCACCTCGAGGTCATGACCGTGAAACTCTCCAGGACGCCGCTTGTCGCCGGGCTCGCCGCTGTCGGCCTGGCCGCCACCGCGCTTCCCCTCTCGGGCTGCAAGGCCGACGCCGCTCCCGCCGCCGCCACCAAGGCCGCCGTGGCGGAGGTCCCCGCGGTGACGGTGCTCTCCCCGCGCTCGGTGAAGACGTCGCTGCGCGAGGAGGTGACGGGCACCCTCTTCCCCGCCCAGGCCCTGCAGGTGGGCTTCGAGGTGGGTGGCCGCCTGGACAAGGTGCGCGTGAAGAAGGGCCAGACGGTGCAGGAAGGCCAGGTGCTCGCGCAGCTCAACCCGGAGATCTCCGACGCGCAGCTCGCCCAGGCCCAGGCCGCCGTGGCCGCCGCCGAGGTGAGTGCGGCCATGGCCTCCGACGTGGCCAGCCGCAACGCGAAGCTGCAAGAGCAGGGCAATGTGAGCGACCTGCAGAACCTCACCTCCAGCACCCAGGCGAAGCAGGCCGAGGCGCAGTTGCTGGCCGCGAAGGCGCAGCTCGCGCAGGCTCAGGCGGGCCGCCGCAAGCACGACCTCAAGGCGCCCTTCTCCGGCACCGTCGTGGACGCGCCCGAGCAGGTGGGCGCCATCGTGGGCCCGGGCGCGCCGATGTTCTCCCTGGAGAACCTGGGCACCCTGCTGCTGAAGACGACGGTGACCGATTCCGTCCGCGCCCGCCTCAAGCCGGGCACCAAGGTGCGTGTGGAGGTCATCGGTGGTGGTGCCTCCACGGACGAGGCCGTCATCCGTACCGTCATCGCCTCGGCGGATCAGGCCACCCGCCGCATCCCGGTGGACATCCTGGTGCCCAACAAGGATGGCCGCTTCGTGGCCAACACCCTGGCGCGCGTCCTCCTCCCGCTGAGCGACGAGCAGGAGGCGCAGGCCGTGCCCGCTTCCGCGCTGTCCTCCTCGGGGGGTGATCATGTCTTCGTGGTGGGCGCCTCGAGCGAGGTGCGCCGCGTGGACGTCCAGGTCCTCGAGCGTGGCATGCGCGAGGTGGTGGTGAAGGCCGCCGCCCCGCTGGACAAGGTCGTCGAGTTCCCCACGCCGTCCCTCTCCGAGGGTACGCGCGTCTCCGTGAAGTAATCCCCGCCGCACGATTCCAGGGCGTCCCCCCATGCTCCTCAGCGACGTCTCCATTCGCCGGCCGGTCTTCACGGCCATGATGTCCCTCTGCCTCATCGTCCTCGGAGTGATGGGGTACACCCGGCTGGGGACCGATCTCTTCCCCGACATCTCCATCCCGGTGGTGGTGGTCAACACCATCTACAAGGGCGCGGGCCCGGGTGAGATCGAGACCCAGATCATCAAGCCCGTCGAGGATGCCGTCGCCGGCATCAGCGGCGTGGACAAGATCCACTCCTTCAGCCGCGAGAACGTGGGCACGGTCATCGTCCAGTTCAAGCTGTCGGCCAACCTGGACCGGTCGGTGCAGGAGGTGCGCGACAAGGTCTCGGGCATCACCAACAAGCTGCCGCAGGAGGCGGATGTGCCGGTGGTGGGCCGCGTGGACATCTCCGCGGTGCCCGTCCTCACCTATGCGGCGAGCGCGGAAGTGGACTCGCGCGCGGTGCGCAAGATCATCGAGGACAAGCTCAAGCCGGCGCTGGCGCAGATGGAGGGCGTGGCGGACGTGCGCATCAACGGCGGTGACGTGCGTGAAATCCAGGTGGACGTGGACCTGGACAAGGCGCGCGCGGTGGGCGTGTCGGTGATGGACATCGGCCAGCGCATCGGCCAGGAGAACCTGGACCTGCCGGCGGGCCGGTTGCAGTTGGGGCCCACCGAGCTGACGGTGCGCTCGCTGGGTCAGTTCAAGAGCGTGGACGAGCTGCGCCAGCTCCCGGTGGCCCAGAGCCGCACGGGCACGCAGGTGCGGCTGGAGGAGATCGCCACCATCACCGACGGCGCGGCCGAGCGGCGCACCACGGCGCGCCTCAATAGCAATGACGCCGTCATCCTCGAGGTCATCAAGCAGCCCGGCTCCAACACCGTGGCGGTGAGCGACGCGGTGAAGAAGGCCATGGACACCGTGGTGCCCACCCTGGGCCACGGTTTCCAAACCCGGCTGCTCATCGACCAGTCGGTGGACATCCGCGAGAACGCCCACGAGGTGTGGGTCGCGCTCCTCTTCGGTGGCGCGATGGCGGTGCTCATCATCCTGATGTTCCTGTTGGATCCTCGCGGCACCTTCATCTCCTCGCTGGCGCTGCCCACCTCCGTCATCGGCACGTTCTTCGTGATGTACGCGCTGGGCTACTCGCTCAACCAGATGACGCTGCTGGCGCTGTCGCTGGCCATCGGTCTGCTCATCGACGACGCGGTGGTGGTGCGCGAGGCCATCACCCACCGCCTGGAGAATGGCGAGGATCCGGTGAGCGCGGCCTCCAACGGCACCAAGGACGTGGGTCTGGCGGTGCTCGCCACCACGTTCGCCCTGGTGGCGGTGTTCGTCCCGGTGGCCTTCATGCCCGGCATGGTGGGCCAGTTCCTCCAGCAATTCGGCATCACCATCTCGGTGGCGGTGCTCATCTCGCTCTTCATCTCCTTCACGTTGGACCCGATGCTGTCCGCGCGCCTGGCGAAGCAGCGGCAGGCCGGTGAGCACCACCAGGAGAACGCGGTGGCCAGCGCCATCCGCCGCTTCCTGGACGGCAGCGAGCGCGTCTACTCGAACATCCTGCGCTGGGTGCTCGACCACAAGTGGCTCACCACGGGCATCACCGTGCTGGTGATGGTGGCGTCCTTCGGGGCCGCCAGCCGTCTGGGCATGGAGTTCATTTCGGCCGAGGACCGCTCGCAGTTCATCGTGCAGCTCATCCTGCCCGATGCCTCCAGCCTGGATCAGACCGCCACGCGCGTGGCGGAGGCCGAGAAGGTCCTCAAGGGCATGCCCGAGGTGACGGACATCTACTCCATCGTTGGTGACAACGGCGACGTGAACAAGGCGCGCCTCCGGGTCATCGTCACCAACAAGCAGTCGCGTCAGCGGGGCATCCAGGCCATCAAGGAAGAGGCGCGTGCGCTCCTCAGCCCGGCACTGCCCGCCACCCGCATCAACCTGCAGGACCTGCCCATCATCGACGGCCTGGGTGGCGACTTCTATCCCATCATGATTCGCATCACCGGCCCGGACCTGGGGAAGATCCACGAGGAGTCCGAGCGCATCGCGCAGATTCTCCGGGACATCCCGGGCACGGCGGACGTGCGCGTGGACTACAACCCGCCCAAGCCGGAGCTGGCCATCGAGGTGGACCGGGCGCGCGCCAAGGACCTGGGCGTGAGCGCCGCGGCCATCGCCCTGCAGATGCGCATGGCCATCGGCGGTGACGTGGCCGCCAAGCTGCGCGAGGGCGTCGACGAGACGGACATCCGCGTGCGGCTGAGCGAGCGCGACCGCGCCACCCCCGAGCGTGTGCGGCAGATCATGATCGCCACGCCCAAGGGGCTCGTCCCGGTGACGGACGTGGCGAAGGTGGAGCTGCGCGACGGGCCGAGCGTCATCGAGCACGAGAACCGTCAGCGGCAGCTCGCCATCTACTCGCAGCTCAATGGCGCCGCCCTGGGTGACGTGGCGGCGCAGCTCAAGCAGAAGATCGCCGAGAAGCCGCTCGCCCCGGGCTACTCGCTCATCTACGACGGGCAGATCAAGATGATGTCCGAGCAGAACGACGCCTTCGCCACCGCCTTCCTGCTGGCCTTCGTCTTCATCTACATGGTGCTCGCCAGCCAGTTCGAGTCCTTCAAGCACCCCTTCACCATCATGGTGTCGCTGCCGCTGGCGCTCGTGGGCGCGCTGCTGGGTCTCGTCTTCGGCGGCTACCACGTGTCCATGGGCGCGATGATCGGCATCATCCTGCTGATGGGCCTGGTGACGAAGAACGCCATCCTCCTGGTGGACGGCGCGCTGCAGTACCTGCGCGAGGGCGCCACGGTGGACGAGGCGCTCATGAAGGCGGGTCCGCGCCGGCTGCGTCCCATCCTCATGACGAGCGCCGCCATGGCCATCGGCATGGTGCCCACCGCCATCGGCGAGGGCGTGGGCTCCGAGTTCCGCGCCCCCATGGCCATCGCCGTCATCGGCGGCGTCATCACCTCCACCTTCCTCACGCTGCTGGTGGTGCCGGTGGTGTTCGCGGCCATGGAGCGCATCGGCTTCTCCAAACGCCCCCAGAAGAAGGACGAGGGCCTGCCCATCCCCGTCCCGGAGTCCCAGGAGCAGCGCGCCGCCTGAGCGGTCCGGGCGCTGCCCCTCTCCCCATCCTCCTTCGCTTTGTCCCTGCCCATGTTCATCCGAATCGCCGCCGGGTCCGCCCGGCGCCCCCTGTCGCTCGTCCTCCTCGCCGCTCTCTCCCCGCTCGGTGCGCTCGCCCAGGCGCCCGCGGACGCCCCGCGCGCCTTGGGGCAGGCTCCCGCCGCGCAGCCCGCGACGGTGGGGGCTCCCGCTCCCGGTGCGCAGCGCACCGTGACGCTGCACGAGGCGCTCTCCCTGGCCGCGGTGCAGAGCCCGGACGTGGCCGCCGCACGCGCCCAGTCCGCCGTGGCCGCCGCCGGTGTCCGCCGCGCCTGGACGGCCTGGCAGCCCGAGCTGACGGTCGGCGCCCAGTACGTCCACGCCAGCGCCGAGGCCCAGCTCGACCTCGGCAGCTTCGTCGGGCTGGTGGCCGGCGTGTTCCAGCTCCTGCCCGTCAACCCGCAGCTCGTCCCGGAGCCCGTCGTCATCACGGCGAGGAACTCGCAGTACGCGACGGCGCAGATCTCCCAGCCCCTCTTCACCCCGGCGGGCGTCTTCCTGCTCGGCCCGGCGAAGGCGGGCGCGGAGGCGGCGGAGCTGGGCGCCCTGGAGGCGCGCGAGCAGGTACTGCTGGCGGTGGCCCGCACCTACCTGGGGCTCCAGGGCATCCAGCAGTTGATGGACGCGGCGCGGGAGGCCGAGTCCGTGGCCCTCCAGCGCGAGGGCGAGGCGAAGGCGCAGCTCGGCGCGGGCATGACGGTGGAGGCGGCGCTGCTGCGTGCCCAGTCGGAGACGGCCCAGGCCCGCGTGCAGCTCGCGCAGCTCTCCGGCCAGTACGCTCAACTGGTGGCGCTCCTGGGCGCGCTGGTGGGCGAGCCGGTGCAGCCCGCTCCGTTCGAGGCCACGGGGGGCCCCCAGTGGCTCACCCCCTCCGAGGACCAGAGCCCCTGGGAGGACACGTACGCGGTGCGCTCGGCCTCGCTGGCGGTGAAGGCCAACGAGGGCAAGGTGACGTACGACCTCTTCTCGTGGCTGCCGAGCGTGGTGGCCCAGGCCCGCGGCCTCTACAACTCCAACGCCGGCTTCACCGGGCAGAACACCACCTACGAGATCTCCGTCGCGGCCTCCATGCCGCTGTACGACCGCGGGCAGCGCTACGCGGCGCTGGCGGAGGACCGGGCCCGGCTGGCGCAGGCGAAGGCGCAGTACGAGTCGGCGCGCGCCCGTGCCCACGCCAACTGGGTGGCGGCCCGGGCCAACATCCAGGCCGCCGAGGCCGCGCTGGCCCAGGCCGAGTCCCAGGCGCAGCTCGCGGCCCGGGTGCAGAAGCAGGTGGCGGCGGCCTTCCGGGCCGGCATGTCCACCAGCCTGGAGATGTCGGACGCGGACACGCGGCGCTTCCTCGCCGCCAGCGCCGCGGCCCAGGCCCGCGCCACGCTGGAAATCCGCCGCGTGGAGCTGGCCGGTGCCGCGGGCCGCATCGCCGCCTCGCTCGAGCAGGCGGAGCAGGGCAAGCCGTAGGGCCGCTCAGTCGGGGTAGAGCGAGTCCATCGAGTCCAGCACGGCCGAGAGCAGTCTCTTTCCCTCGGCCGTGTCCGGACACAGCCCGCCCCAGGCGAGCGTGAGGTTGGACCCCACCTGTTTGTAGAGCATCCGCCCGCGCATCCGCACCGGCTCGTAGCTCTGCCGTCCGCCGGCCATGAAGTCGCCGTGGGGCAGGCCGAAGACGGCGTAGTAGCGCAGGTCCGGCGACACGGCGTCCCGCAGGTAGTGCAGCCCGCTGGGGATGGTGGCCGCCACGTCCAGCACGTGCCACGAGCGGTGCCGGCCCGGCGTCACCTCCTCGGCGCGGAAGCACATGCGCGGCGGCGGGCACCCGAGCGCACCGGCGGTGAGCCAGTTGTAGTCCAGCTCCGGCACCTGCATCATCTCGGGGATGTTGGGGCTGCCGTCCGCGTGGAAGCCCCACGCGCTCCCGTCCGGCTCGTACGAGCGCAGTCCGTAGGCCCCGTAGAACACGTTGTACCAGGGGCTGTGCGGGTTGTAGTACTCGGAGCACCCCGTCGCTTCCGCGAAGTCTCCGATGGTGAACACCACCACCAGGTCGAAGGAGCGCCGCGTCTCGCGGGCCATGAAGGGCTCGTGCGCCACCGCCCCGATGGAGCCCGGCAGCGAGGGCACCGGGGTGGGGATGTTGGCGGCGGCCATGAAGTTGTCCCCCCCACCCGGGAGGGGGGTGGCGCGCATGGCCAGCGTCGCAAGCTCTTTTTGCAGTCCCATGAAGTGTTTCTCCCGTCCGCGCTAGACTCTCCGGCATGCCGGAGCGGCTCGTCTACGAACATACCGTCGAGGGGCTCTTCGTGAAGGGTCTCGCCAGGCGCATTTCACCTGCCGTGAAACAGCAGCTGCGCCAGGCCGGGCTGGACCTGGACTGCAAGCTGCTGCCCGCCTACTCCTTCGACACCTGGGCCCGGTGCGTGGCCATCGTCGCCGAAGCGCTCTACCCCAACGAGCTCCAGTCCGTGGCCTACCAGTGGCTGGGCGCGCGGATGGTGGAGGGCTACCGGGAGACCTTCACCGGGCGCCTGATGTTCCGCGTCCTCCAGCTGCTCGGCCCCCAGCGCCTGGTGGCTCGCACCGAGCAGAACTTCCGCTCGGGCAACAACTACACCGAGGTCCGCCACACGGATATCGCCGCCAACGTGGTGGAGCTGTGTGTGAACGAGCCCGGGCCCACCCGCTATGTCGTCCAGGGCGCCATGCTCGAGACGCTGCGCGCCGCCCGCCCTGGAGACCTGGGCGTGCGCGTGGACCTGATCGACTTCACCGCCGAGAGCGTCACCTTCCGTGTCTCCTGGACGGAGGGGGCGTGAGCCCTGGCGCACCCGAGGGCCCGGCGCTGCTCGCGGTGGACCTCGGGTTGCGCTCCGGGCTGGCGCTGTATGCCCCGGATGGGCGGTTGCGCTGGTACCGCTCGCAGAACTTCGGCAGCCAGTCCCGGTTGAAGCGCGCCGTGCCCTCCGTGTTGCATTCGGCTGGGATGCTCGCGTGGTTGGTATTGGAGGGCGGCGGGCCCATCGCCGAGGTGTGGGAGCGAGAGGCGTTGCGGCGTGCGCTCCCCGTGCTCCGTGTGTCCGCTCAGGACTGGCGCGCACGGCTTCTTTACGCCCGCGAGCAGCGCTCCGGTGGGCTGGCCAAGGATGCCGCCGATGGGCTCGCTCGCCGCGTGATTGAGTGGTCCGGGGCCCCGCGGCCCACGTCTCTCAGGCATGACGCGGCGGAGGCGGTGTTGCTCGGGCTGTGGGCTTGTCTGGAGGTGGGGTGGTTGGAACAGGTCCCCCCCGAGGTCCGCCGGTAGGGGCACGGTGGGGAGCTCGGGGCGCGTGGCACCCTCACCCCGTCCCTCTCCCGGAGGGCGAGGGGAGGTTGGGACTCAGGCCCGCTTGGAGCTCTCTCCCGTGATCACCGCCGAGCCAATCAGGTGCGCCAATCGCAGGGCCTCCGGCACGTTTCCCCGGTCCGTCAGGCGCTTCAGGGCCTCGGCCACCCACTCCGGCTCCGCTCCCTGCACCTGGAACGTGAAGCCTCCCAGTTGATGGATGGGGCCCGCTCGCTTCAGCAGCTCCAGCCGCCGCTCCGGTCTCGGCAGGTGACGCAATGCGCGCTCCATCGCCTCCAGGTCCGGCAACCGCCTCATCACCGAGACACACGGCTTGCCCAGCGTCCCCGCCAGCCTCGGCAGGTCCACCACGTTGAAGCCCCCGAAGGCGATGCCGTCCAGCAGCACCAGGTGCAGCTGCGGCAGGAACTTGCCCCCCACCAGCAGCCGGCACACCTCGTCCGTCGCCGTCCACCCGTCCTTGCGCACCCCTCCCCAGACGAGCCCCTCGAAGCGCGTTCCCGCGCACACCACGCCCACCAGCGGCACCCTCGCTCCCGGGCGCTTCGTGAAGGGCGCATCATCGAAGCCCGCGACTCGGGGTAGGGGCGGCAGTCTCATGGCCATGAAAAAGAAAGAGCCCGACCCCAGGCGAGGTCAGGCTCCAGGCCTCGTCCGGGTTGGCGGACTAGGCGGCGCGAACGTTCTGGGCCTGCAGGCCCTTGGGGCCCTTCGTCACCTCGAACTCCACGCGCTGGCCCTCGGCCAGGGTGCGGAAGCCATCCATGTTGATGGCCGTGTGGTGGCAGAACACGTCCTCGCCACCGCCGTCCTGCGTGATGAATCCGAAGCCCTTCGCGTCATTGAACCACTTGACAGTGCCAGTTGCCATGAACCGTTCTTCTTTCGTTACAAGGCGGAACATGCCGCCTTTTCGGCTCGGACTTGAGCCGGGGTTGAAGGCGTAGTCCTTCTATTCCTAAATGTCGAGAGGGTACATCCCTCGAAGTGTTCAGGTTCGAGCAGCGTTGATGCCCGATTCCAGTGCGTCCACCTCCTCGGACGTCAGCTGCACGGACTCGCCCGAGGGTGGATCGAAGGGCGCGCGGCCAATCTGCTTCGTGCCGAGGCTGGGGAAGAAGGGCGCCAGCAGGTAGTTGCGGATGCACCAGCCGAAGAAGCTGCTCTGGACGAGCTCCGGGTTGATGTTCGGGGCAATCTTGGCGTGCAGCTCGGGCAGGGTGCTCCAGTGCGCGCCCGCCATCTCGTGGTGGGCCGTGTGCAGGCCGTTGTTGAAGAGGAAGAAGTTGATGAGCTTGCCGTCGAAGCTGCGCGAGTGGTCATGCTCGCTCCAGGGGTCCGTGTGGACGTGCTGGATGTAGTTGAAGAACATGATGGTCCACAGCGCGAAGAGCGCCGGGATGAGGAAGGCGAACGTCCAGACCTTGAAGCCCAGGGCCGGCCCGTGCATCGCGATGGCCACGCCCAGCAGCGCCAGATGCGCGCCCGCCCACACCACGTACTGCAGGATGATCTGCCGGTAGAGCGCGGGGTTGGAGCGGCGCGCCTTGGCGATGTACTGCTTGATGGGATCGCTCTGCCAGTAGGAGGAGACGAAGAAGTACGTGAAGGCCACCAGCCAGTTGTTCTTGTTGGTGTGGCGCCAGGTGATGGTGGCGTCGCCGGCCTTGTTCACCAGCTTGTGGTGGTTGAGGTTGTGCGTGGGCACCCAGGCGAAGGTGGGGTAGCCGTAGAAGTGGGAGATCCACAGGCCCATCAGCGTGTTGAGACGCCGGTTCTTGAAGGTGGGGCAGTGGTTGTGGTTGTGCGCGATGACTCCGGCGGCCAGGGCCAGATAGCAACCGAGCGGGCTGAGGTACGGAATGAGCTCGGGCCGTGCGTACTGCGCCAGGGCGACGACCGGCATGAAGAGACACCAGAGGAGGGTTCGGTAGTCGGCTGCGTAGCGAGGGGTCATGGTTGTCCCGGGGCTATAAACCGGCCCAGTATGGGACAGCCAGAACCGTTTCCGGAAGCGGCGAGACTCGCGCTGTCCGAGCAGGCATGCGCCGGCGAACGCCTCGGCGGCTGAGAATGACTACTCTCGACGTGGGAGGTCGTGGCCGATGAGTCCCAGCCCTGTTCCCCAACCCCGGGCCGCCACGGTGCGTGGCGCGCTGGAGGCCGAGCTGTCCTCGGCGCCGGAGACGGGCCTCACCGCGAAGGAGCTCTCCGCGCGGGTGGGCATCTCCGAGAAGGACGTGGCCGGGCACCTGGAGCACCTGGAGAAGTCCCTGCGCGCCGGTGGCGCCGCGCTCGAGGTGATTCCCTCCGAGTGTCTCGCCTGTGGCTTCGTCTTCAAGGAGCGCAAGCGCCTCACGCGTCCCGGCTCCTGCCCCGAGTGCCGCTCCACTCGCATCGACCCGCCCGCGTTCCGCATCCGCTGAGTGCCTGACTCGCGGAGCCCGCAAAAGCGAAGCGGCGGGAAGCCCGAGGCTCCCCGCCGCTCATGTCACGTCAGCCCGTGGGGGCTGGAATGACTAGGCCGGCTTCACGCCCGGCTTGCTCTCACCGGCGATGGCGGCCATCGGGGTCTCGATGCGCATGCCGTAGAACGAGCGGTACACGAACACCATCGAGGCGACGAAGAAGGCGCCCGCGAGCACCGTGGTGAGGGTGCGCTGACCGGACGCGGCCAGCTCCACCGCCAGCTCCACGGCGAGCAGGCCGAAGAGGGTGGTGAACTTGATGACCGGGTTGAGCGCCACGGACGAGGTGTCCTTGAACGGGTCGCCCACCGTGTCGCCCACGACCGTGGCCGCGTGCAGGTCCGTGCCCTTGGCCTTCAGCTCCGTCTCCACCAGCTTCTTGGCGTTGTCCCACGCGCCACCGGCGTTCGCCATGAAGACGGCCTGGTAGAGGCCGAAGATGGCGATGGAGATGAGGTAGCCCACGAAGAAGTACGGCTCGAGGAACGCGAAGGCCAGGGTGCTGAAGAACACACCCAGGAAGATGTTGAGCATGCCCTTCTGCGCGTACTGGGTGCAGATCTCCACCACGCGCTTGGAGTCCTCCACGCTCGCCTTCTCCACGCCCTCCAGCTTGATGTTGGCCTTGATGAACTCCACCGCGCGGTAGGCGCCGGTGGACACGGCCTGCATCGACGCGCCGGAGAACCAGTAGATGACCGCGCCGCCCGTCACCAGGCCCAGCAGGAACGGGGCGTGCAGCAGCGACAGGTTGGCCGCGTTGGCGGCGTTGAGCGAGCGGAAGCCGTCAGCGCCCACGGTGATGCCCACCAGGATGACGATGATGGAGAAGATCATCGTGGTGGCGCCCACCACGGCGGTGCCGATGAGCACCGGCTTGGCGGTGGCCTTGAAGGTGTTGCCCGCGCCGTCGTTCTCCTCGAGGTACTCCTTGCCCTTCTCGAAGTCCGGCGTGAAGCCGAAGTCCTTCTGGACCTCCTCCTTCACGTTGGGGACGTTCTCGATGAGGGACAGCTCGTACACGCTCTGCGCGTTGTCCGTCACCGGGCCGTACGAGTCCACCGCGATGGTCACCGGGCCCATGCCCAGGAAGCCGAAGGCCACCAGACCGAAGGCGAACACCGCCGGGGCGATCATCAGCGTGTTGGGGATGTCCAGGCTGAAGAAGTAGGCGCCGCCCATCAGCGCCGCGATGATGATGCCCATCCAGTAGCCGGAGAAGTTACCGGCGACCAGGCCCGAGATGACGTTGAGGGACGCACCACCCTCGCGGGAGGCCGTGACGACCTCGCGCACGTGGCGGCTCTCCGTGGAGGTGAAGACCTTGATGGCCTCGGGGATGATGGCGCCGGCCAGGGTGCCGCAGGTGATGATGGCCGACATCTTCCACCACAGCGTGGTGTCACCCGCCAGGTCGGGGATGAGCAGGTAGGAGACCAGGAACGTCAGCGCCACGGACACGATGGACGTCAGCCACACCAGGAACGTGAGCGGGTGCTCGAAGTTCATGTGGTCCGCGTTCTTGTACTTGCCGCCCTGGATGATGCCGTTGATGCCGTAGGAGCCCAGCGAGGCCAGCACCATCACGATGCGCATCATGAAGATCCAGACGAGCAGCTGGACCTGGAAGGCGGGCGGAACGGCCAGGAGGATGAAGGTGATGAGCGCCACGCCCGTCACGCCGTAGGTCTCGAAGCCGTCGGCCGAGGGGCCCACCGAGTCACCGGCGTTGTCACCGGTGCAGTCGGCGATCACGCCCGGGTTGCGCGCGTCGTCTTCCTTGATCTTGAAGACGATCTTCATCAGGTCCGAGCCGATGTCGGCGATCTTCGTGAAGATACCGCCGGCGATGCGGAGCACCGAGGCGCCCAGGGACTCGCCGATGGCGAAGCCGATGAAGCAGGGGCCGGCGAAGTCAGCGGGGACGAACAGGAGGATGATGAGCATCAGCAGGAGCTCGGTGGAGATGAGCACCATGCCGATGGACATACCGGCCTGCAGGGGGATGGCGTAGGTGGGGTACGGCTTGCCACGCAGCGACGCGAAGGCGGTGCGGCTGTTGGCGAAGGTGTTCACCCGGATGCCGAACCAGGCCACGCCGTAGCTGCCGGCGATGCCGACGAGGCTGAACACCAGGATGGTGACGACCTTGACGGGCGCCATGTGCTGCAGGAAGCCGAAGTACACCACCATCACGGCGCCGATGAGCGCCTCGAGGATGAGGATGAACTTGCCCTGGGTGACGAGGTACGTCTTGCAGGTCTCGTAGATGAGCTCGGAGATCTCGAGCATCGACTTGTGGACCGGCAGGTTGCGCAGGGCCGTGTACTGCATGAAGCCGAAGGCGAGGCCGAAGATGGAGACGGCGATGCCGGCCATCAGCAGGGCGCGGCCGTTGAGACCGCCGACGAAGGAGACGCTGCTGAAGTCAGGGAGGACGAGGTCCGCTTCGCTGGCGCGGGCGGTGCCGGAGGCCAGCACGGCCAGGAGTCCGAGGACCCTGACTGCGGTGCCGGTGACGCTCGCGCGGAGAGCGTCCATCCGTGAAGTGGGGTTCATGGGGTTCAACTCCTCAAAAGCTCATCATCTGTGGCGGGCGGCGCTCTCGGCCTCCGCTCGCCGGGAAGAAGAGGGGGTGTCGAGGGGTTGGCCGCCTGCGGGCGGGGGGTCCGCACGCCGACGCTTCAGCACAGCCTCGCCCTTCAGGGCCAGAGAGCACGCCTGAAGGCGGCCCGCGTGTACCACGGCCCCGGTGCGGAAGTCGAATTCCGGGTTCAGCCCTCTCCCTCTGGGAGAGGGGCGGGGTGAGGGTGTTGCACCCTGTTCCTCTCGTGCTGAACCTTATCCCACAGGTAAGGTCATCTTCTCGCTGAAGACCCTCACCCCCAACCCTCTCCCAGAGGGAGAGGGAGGACGTCGAGGGAGTGCGTCTCAGAGCACCTTCACCTTGATGCTCTTGAGCTCCTGATCGCCGCGGAGAACGGTGACGGTCCACTCGCCGGCCTTGTTCAGGCGCACGCCGGTCCACTGGCGGGAGCGCCAGCCCTCGCCCTTGATCTTCACGTCCTTGGTCTCGCGGACCACGTTGCCCTGCTTCACCTGGATCATCAGATCCTCGATGGTGTCGCCCTGGGGAACCAGGTAGGACTGCCACAGCATGACGTTGGTGCCGGCCTTGACGGAGTCCGGGTTGGCCTCGGCGATGCACTCGAACTTGTTGGGGCCCTCCTTGGCCACCTCGGTGCACAGCTTGGCGTCCACGAGCACGGGGCCCTGGCCCTGGCCCTTGTAGAAGTACTCCCAGGTGCTCTTCACCGCGTCGGCGGACGGGGCCTTCACGGGCTCCTGGGCCGGGGCGCTCTCCACCGCGTCCTGGGCCATCGCCACGCCACTGAACGCCACCACCGCGCACATCGCCAGCTTCTTCAGATTGCCTGCCATGGTGTCTCCCCCTCGATGGGCTGAAAGGGGCCAGCCCTCGCGGCCGGCCCGCTGGGGGCGAGTGTCTACCACAGGAAGAAGGCGAGGGTGACGAGCGGCAGGTACACGAAGAAGGCCACCAGCAGGAAGCCGAGGATGTCCTTGAAGTCGAGCCGCGCCACCGCGAGCAGGGGCAGGGCCCAGAAGGGCTGGATGAGGTCGGTGGCCATGTCTCCCCAGGCGTACGCGAGCACCACCTTCTCCGGCGCCACCCCGAGCGTCCGGGCCGCCTCCAGCAGATAGGGCGCCTCGATGGCCCACTTGGAGCCGCCCGAGGGCACGAAGTAGTTCACCACGCCGCTGTACAGGTAGACGATGGCGGGGAACGTCTGCTGGGTGGAGAGCGAGACGAAGAGCTGGCCGATGCGCTCGGTGAGGCCGGTGGCCTTGAAGATGCCGTAGATGCCCGCGTAGAGCGGGAACTGGAGCACGATGCCGTGCAGCACGCTGGCGGCCTCCTCGCTGGCCTTGAGCAGCCGCGCGGGCGTGCCGTGCAGCAGCACCGCCAGCGTGAGGAAGAGGAAGTTCACCACGTTGAGGTTGATGGCCTTCCAGCCGCCGTGCAGCCACAGGTGGCGCCCGAACCAGAGCAGGCCCAGCGCGCCGAAGACGACGTTGAGCAGCGGCGAGAAGTCCATCCACACCGCGGCGCTCTTCTCGCGCGGACGCACGGGCGGCTCGAAGTCCTTCAGTTGCTCCAGGATGGCCGGGTCCACCCGCACCGCCGCCCCGGGCCGCGGGTGCAGCGCCCAGGCCAGCAGCGTGAGGCCGCCCACCACCGCCACGGTGAGCCCGAGGTTGAAGGGGGAGAAGAGCGTGCGGTCGATGGGGATGAGGCCGAGCTGCTTCTCCAGGAAGTGGCCGGGGGTGGCCACCAGCAGCGGAGCCGAGGCGGACAGGCCCGCGTGCCACGTGGCGCCCAGGCCGAAGTACGCGCAGGCCACCAGCAGCCGGTAGTCCACGTCCGGTTGTCTCCGCACCACGAAGCGCACCAGCATGGCGCTCGCCACCAGGGACAGGCCCCAGTTGATGTAGGCCAGCCCCATGGACACCGAGGCCATGAGCACCACCGCGCTCCGGGGGCCGCGCGCCAGTCCCGCCAGGTGCTCCAGCACCGCCCTCACCGGCCGCGTGAGCGCCAGCAGGTACCCGGTGAACATCACCAGCGCCATCTGCATGGAGAAGGTGAGCAGCTCCCAGAAGCCTCCCCCCCATGCGTCCACCACCTTCCCCGGCGGCGCGTCCGCCCAACCCGTCGCCAGCCCCATGGTGAGCAGTGACAGCAGCACCGCGATGGCGAACGAGCTGGGCACGAAGCGCGCGGAGAAGCGTCCGAGGGCCTCCGCGATGCGAACGAGTGTTTCCACGGCGGCGCATCTGAACACGGAGCAGCACGCCTTCCGAGAAATCCGGCACGCCCTCCCCGCGCCGCGGCGGCCTTCCCCGTGACCACTGGCGCACGTTTCGGGCGCTCCAAGTGTCCGGTGTCGAGCGGAATGGACCCATGGGACGGCCCCACATGTCAGGGAATGCGCAGCCCCCCACTTGGCGGACGCAAGTGCAATGGCCATCTGCCCCCCCATGGCCTACCGCGTCCATATCCCCGTGGAGCTGTGGAGCACCTTGAAAGCGCTTCCACCCGCCCTCGTCGAACGCGTCCACCGGCGCATCGACGACATCGCCCAGCTGGCCGAGGTGGCTCCACCTCTCAACCCGCTCTGGTTCAAGCTCGGCGCCACCGATCGGCCCTTGCTGCGCTGCATCGTGGACGGCTACGCCCTGCTCTACGAGGTCGACGAGTCCTGCCGCACCGTCTCCGTGCTCGACGTCGAGCGGGAGGAGAGCGAGCTGGCTTCCCTCTCCTCTGACCTCGTGGCCGCCAGCGGCCGTCACTGACGCGGCTTTCCTCCGTTGTACACCCTCGCCCCCGCGGGAGAGGGGATGTGGATTCACCTGGTGCGCAGGACGCCGTACGCCGTCATCGCTCCCTCTCGGCGATGATGCCCCGCACCCAGACTCTTCCCCGCCATCCTCGGTGCCCGCCGCGCGGCCCTTCCGGACGTGCTCACCGCTTCGCGCTCCTCGCGCCGGGGCGGGAGGACCCTCCGGTGCCGGGCTCGCGAAAGTTGTCCAACTGTTGGACAAGTTCGTGAAGCGTGTGCCCCGAGCGGGCTCCGCGCAGCGGCAGTGGATCATTCAGAGGTGGACTGGAAACAGGCGGCGCGGCGGTAGAAGTTTCAGCCCCGTCGTGGTGCTTTTTACAGGCCTCCGACGAGTTGCCTGTACCAGGGAATGAGGGGATGCGCGCCGATAGTGTCCTACAGGCAGGGCACTTCAACCACTTCGCGACGCAGCAGGTGTGCGGACCCTCGTCGGTGGCGACGGCACGAAGCTGGCATGGCTTTGGGGTGCCGTGGAACCCGACTCCCGCCCGAACTGCGCCTGCCACACTCCGCACACGGAGCTGGCGGAGTGCCCCACCGTCGTGCGGCCTCCCGAGGCCCGCGCGTCGGCCCAGGTGACCCTGCCGCCCTGGGGCGAGCGGGGCGAGAGGCTCGTGGGTCAGCGCTTCGGCAGCTTCATGGCGCTGCGCGAGCTGGGGCGCGGTGGCATGGGCACGGTGTTGCTCGCCGAACACGTCCTCATTCCCAAGCGCGTCGCGGTGAAGGTGCTCCACCGCCACCTCGCCGAAGAGCCGGAGCTCGTCTCCCGCTTCCTCGCCGAGGCGCGGGCCATGAGCCTGGTGCAGCACGAGAACGTCGTCACCGTGTACGACCTCGACACGCGCGACGGGCGCCCCTACTTCGTCATGGAGTACCTGGAGGGCCAGAGCCTCGCCGCCTTCGCTCGCGGGCCCCTCGAGCCGGCGCTGGCCGTGGAGCTGCTCGCCCAGGTGTGCGAAGCGCTCGGGGCCGCCCATGCCCGTGGCATCGTCCACCGCGACCTCAAGCCCGCCAATGTCTTCCTCGTGCCGGGCAACCACGGGCGCCACCGGGCGAAGCTGCTCGACTTCGGTATCGCCAAGCGGCTCGTCCGGCTGGAGGGGGAGACGCCCACCCGCACCGGCGTGCTCATGGGCACGCCCGAGTTCATGGCCCCCGAGCAGTGTGGCGGCAAGGACGTGGACGCGCGCACGGACCTCTACGCGGTGGGGGTGCTGGGCTACCTGCTGCTCACCGGCACCACGCCTTTCACCGGCAGCAACGCCGCCGAAATCCTCGTGGCCCACCTGCAGCAGACGCCGCGCCCGCCGCATGAGGTGCGCCCGGGGATTCCGCCCTCGCTGTCCGCGGTGCTGCTGCGCGCGCTCGCCAAGCGGCCCGAGGCGCGCTACGCCACCGCCGCCGAGCTGCGCTCCGCCCTGGAGGCCTCCATCACCCCGGCGCGCACGCCCGCGCCGCTGCCCACGGCCGGCTTCTTCGCGCGTGTGCCGGTGCATGGCTCGCTGGGCATGCGCGAGTACCCGTGTGAGCGCGTGGGCCGCACCGGCCTCTTCGTGCGTACCGGTGACGAGCCACCTCCCGTCCTCGCGGACGTGTCGCTGCTGCTGCGGCTGCCCGGAGGCGAGCTGCCCTGCACCGGCAAGGTGGTGGGCCACGTGACGGCCGAGCAGGCCCGGGCGTGGAACATGGTGCCAGGCTTTGGCGTGGAGCTACGCGATGCCACCGCCGCCTTCCAGCAGACCTTCGCCCAGCTGCTCGCGGGGGAGAAGCCCCCGGAGCCCACGCCGCCCGCCGCGCCCCAGGACGACGCTCGTGCCGAGCCCCTCCTGCGCGAGTTCCGCCAGCGGCTGTCCGGAGACCATTACACGGTGCTGCGCGTGCCCCGGGACGCCGACGCCGACATGGTGCGCACCAGTGCACGGGACGCACGCAACCGGCTGGAGCCCCTGCTCACGCTTCCCCTGTCTCCCGGCCAGCGGGCCCTGGTGCAGCGGGCGCTCGGCAAGGTGGCCGAGGCGCTCCTCGTGCTCGGCCACCTGGAGCGGCGCGTGGAGTACGACGCGGAGCTGCGCAACCTGGACGGCGTGGTACGCTGCCTAGCCGCTGGCCTCACCGTCACCGCTCTGGAGACGTGCCGCCGGCGCTTCCTCGCCCGCCACCCGGAGACGGAAGGGCACTCGGTGTTGCACCTGGCTTCCGGGGAGGCCTTCCGCTCCGCTGGCCGCCTGCCCGAGGCCCTCTCCGCCTACGAGGCCGCCCTCCGGGTGGATCCGCTTCACCTCGAAGCCCTCAAACGCTGGCACGCCCTCCGGGTGAGGATGCGTGGACATGCGGCCCCCGCGCCCCCCCGTTAGTATGGGCGCGCCCATGGCCTCCGACCCCTTCGACTCCGACGACACGCTTCCCACTCAGGGGCGGTTCAACCGCTTCCGCAAGCTGGCCGGACTCTCCGCTCAAATCAGCGCGGACGTGCTCAAGAGTGGGGCGAAACGGCTGGCCGGTCAGGAGCCGGAGTTCCTGAGCAAGGCCGCCGCGGAGAAGCTCGTCTCCACGCTGGGAGAGCTCAAGGGCGCGGCCATGAAGCTGGGCCAGGCGGTGTCCATGGACACGGAGCTGCTCAGCCCCGAGGTGCGCCAGGTCATCGCCCGCCTGCAGAACGAGGCGCCGCCCATGCCGTGGGAGGTGGTGGCTCGTGTCCTTCGCGAGGAGCTCGGGGATGCTCCGGAGGCGCTCTTCCGCGAGTTCGAGCCGAAGCCGCTCGCCGCCGCCTCGTTGGGCCAGGTGCACCGCGCCGTGCTGCACGACGGCCGCGAGGTGGCGGTGAAGGTGCAATACCCCGGCATCGCCGAGACGCTCAGCGGCGACATGGACAACCTGGGCCTGGTGGTGAAGACCGTCTCGAAGGCCTCGCGCCTCACGGATGGCACCGCCTACTTCCAGGAGTTGCGCGAGGAGATGTTGCTGGAGACGGACTACCTGCGCGAGGCCGCGCTGTGTACCTCCTTCGCCCGTGGCGCGGCGCGCCTGCCGGACCTGAAGGTGCCCGAGGTCATCACCGAGCGCACCACCCGGCGCGTGCTCACCCTGGAGCTGCTCCGGGGCCGTCCCTTGAAGGACTGGGTGGTGTCCGGGCCCTCGGTGGAGGAGCGCTTCCGCGTGGCGCGCCAGCTCATCCTCGCCATCTACGGGCCCTTCTTCCTCAATGGGGAGCTGCAGGCGGATCCGCACCCGGGCAACTTCATGGTGCTGGAGGACGGGCGGCTGGGGGTGCTCGACTTCGGCTCCATCAAGCGCTTCAGCCCGCGCTTCGTGGACGCCAACCGGCGCATGTTCCTGCACGCGGTGCGGCTCGAGTCCATGGATGTGATGGGATTGAGCCGCGAGGTGGGCTTCACCTCGGAGCTGCCGGACGCGGAGGCGGCGCCGCTCATCCAGGAGGTGCTGCACATCGCGGGGCGGCCCATGCGCACCACGCCGTACGACTACGCCACGTGCCAGATTCCGCGGGACATGAAGCTGCACTTCGCGCGCAACGCCGCCCGCTTCCTGAAGATCCGTCCGCCCGCCGAGGCGGTGATGTTCTTCCGCTCGACGGGAGGACTGGCGCAGAACCTGAAGCTGATTGGGGCTCGGGGCGACTTCCGTGGCGTCTTCCTGGAGGTCGCTTCGCTGCTGTGAGCGGATATCCCCTCTCCCTTTGGGAGAGGGTCGGGGTGAGGGTCTTCCCGCTCTGGATTGCCGACCCGATGACTTGACCTCTCCCATGACATCTCCCTGAACTCCAGGGTGTCACTGTCAGCCCATGCGGCTGGGGGAGGTGGGGCATGTCCACTCGTCGTGCTGGCGCGCTCTGTCCGGACGCGCGGCTGTTTCAAGCTTTGGCTCTGGCTGTGCTCCTCGGCGGGTGCGCCACGGGTCATCCGCGCGCGAGCCTGACGAGCGGTTTCGGGCTCCACTCGCGACCCACCTCGCTCCGTGACGGTGCCGGACCCCGGCAACCCACTTCCACTCTTGGAGAGGCGGAGGGCGCCGCGGGCGGCTTCCCCGAGCAGAAGGCGGACCTCTTCCAGGTGCTGCAGGAGGTCAGTGGCCTCGGAGAGGACGCTCGGCACCCGGTGGGCGCGGCGCTCTACGTGGAGCAGGCGCGCCAACTCCTGGGCCGGTTGGCCAAGACGCCCGTGACACAGCGGAGCTTCGCTCCGCGCCAGGCGCTGTTCTGGCTGCTGCGCGAGGCGCTCGAGGGCCGTGAGCGCGTGGAATACGCCGACTTGAAGTGGCGCGCCGAGCGCTTCGGGCTGCTGGTGATGGTGCGTCCGGACGGCTACCTGGTGGCCGCACTCGACGGCACGCCACTTCAACGCCAGGGCCCACTGGAACTCGTGGAAGGGGAGTGGAGGGTGGGCCGCCTCGTGGTGGGCGGCTTCTACTTCTCACACGGAGGTATCTTCTATCCGGTCACCGAGGCCCTGCGGCGCGCGGACAGCTCACCCCTGGCGGAACTGGGGCTGGGGAGGGACCCGCTCAACGCCGCGCTCGATGGAGCCCAGGATGCGCTGGCGGAGATGACGCTGGCGCTGGCGCACGCCGTGCTCCACCCCATTCGCACGCTGGAGGACCTGGGGCAGTTGCCCACCACGGTGGCGTACCTCATCGCCACCTCGCCCGAGTACTTCGCGCGCTACGGGGCCATGTCGCGGGAGGACCAGATACGCGAGGCGGCGCGCTTGTCCACGCACCTGCTCATGTTGCTCGGGGGCGCGAGGGCCACGGTGGGACGAATGGGCGGGCTGGGGGCGGAGCTGCCAGGGCTATCACTCACAGCCAGGGGAGAGTTGGTGCTCGGCGAAACCGTGGTGGCGGGCACGGCGAGCACGGTGGGCGTGGACCTGGGTGCCTTCTCCATCCTCCACATGGCGGGGAAGAGCCGGGGCAGCAACACCGGCGGTGCGCGCGGAAAGGCGGGGAAGGCGTCTCAGACGGCTCCGGCGAGGGGCCCTGGCAGGTGGACGTACAAGAAGCCCACCAACGAGTCCAAGCGCTCCCAGGACTACCAGGAGCAGGTGACGGGGCGGCCCGCGTGGTGGGTGTACATGATTGGGAAAGTGGAGTTCGACGGCATCAAGCTGGGTGAACTGCTGGAGGCCAAGGGCCCCGGCTACTGCTCCTTCTTCGAGGCGGATGGCTTGCCCAAGCCCTGGTTCGAGGCGTCCGGCGGGTTCAAGGAACTAATGGAGCAAGCCAGGAAACAATCGGAGGCGGCCCGGCAGTTGGGACTGCCGGTGAGCTGGCACGTCGCCGATGCCAAGGTGGCGGAGTTCCTTCGCGCAACCTTCAAGAAAGAAGGCTGGAAGAACATCACCGTCCAACACACGCGGTCCGTGCAGTAGAAAGGAGTACGCATGCGAGAGGATGATGAGGACTACTATGTCGGGGCGTACTGGGGCCCGCGCAAGGAGACAGCGCTGGAGTGTGCGCGGCGCGCGGAGCTCTTCTTCCACATGCTGGCGCGGTGTGACGCGTCATTCGCCCAGTGGTATGGGGCGGGCCGTGGCTTCCCCCGTGAGCTGCCAGGTTGGCCTGTCCGCCCGGAGATGAAGGAATTGGAAACATTCCTCCTCAAGGGGAGGAGCCGTACGGATGTTGGCAAGGAGGTCATTGAGAGGCTGGGCTTCAGCCAGATGGTGTGGAACGCCAAGAGGGAGGCCACGAAGCTCCACCTGACTTGTGGCGGATACTCACCGTGGGGAGGGCCCAATCTGTGTCTGCTCAACCCCCCCCGGCAGGGCGCTGTCCGGGAACGGCTGCTGCGCGTGCCCGTGCTGGCCGAGGTGCTCACCAGCATGGTGACTGCGTGGGACCCCGACTACGCCATGGCCAGCTCCTCTCAGATGGTGGACTTCGTGGAAAAGGGCGGGTCCGAGGTGCGGATGGGCTGGCTGACCTACCTGTCGCGCCGTCTGGGCAACCTGCCGCCGTTGCCCGCGCCCGTGCGCATCGAGCCGGTGGGGACGCTGGGCTGGCTCCTCGTGCTCTCCCCCGAGCCCATGACGGCGAGCAACCCCGAGCACGTGGCGTTCACCGCTCGCGTCCGAGAGTTCCTCGACCGGGCAGGTCTCATCCAACGTCCGCAACCCGAGCCCGCGGCAGAGTGACACGAGCACGTGCTCGCCACTGTCGGAGCGGTTCATCCAAGAGGCGACGAAGCAGTTGGGGCACCGGACCGTGGTCCTCCGCGGAAAGCAGTGAGGCACACCCGCGGGCCCGCGTCAGGGGAAGGTGATGTTCCCCAGGGGGACGGTGCGCTGTTGTTCCGCGTCCCAGAGCGTGAGGGTATACGTGCCCCGGGCCTCCGCCCCCGTGGCCGGCACTTCCACTACCACACGGCCCCAGCTCGAGTTCCCGGTTCCCGGCGCGCTCGCGAGGATGGGCTCTGATTGCCAGAGTGGCAGTGGCTTCAATACCTCTCCCTTGGGACCTCGCAGCACCGCGCCCGCCGCCGTCCAGGCCACCGTGCCGGGGTTCCCAAGTTTCACCTCCAGCGCGACGCTGCCCCTGGCGCGGCAACCGCGGACGTCGCCCAATCTGAGTGCATTTCCCTTCGCCTCGGTGACTTTGTGCATCAGTCGCTCGCACGCAATGCCTGTCGTCGCCAGCAACTCCGAGGCGAACACGCCGCGCAGTCCGTCTGGCACGCCGCGCTCGGCGCGCAACCGCCGCACTTCCTCGCGCAGTCGCTGGTTCTCGTCCTGCGCCTCCCATGCCACCTCCTGGAAGTGCGTCACTGGGAGTGCCTGGCGCGTAAACGTGAAGATACAACTCGGCTCGACCGGTCATCATTCTAAACGCACCGCGACGACACCCCGGCTCCGAGGTCCCCTCGGGCCGGGGTTTTTCTTCCTCACGTCTCCGAGCGCCCACCAATATCCCGGAACCGCTCATAGGCTCGCTTGAGAGCCTCGAGGTGGGCGGGGTTGTCCACATCGAGCGGCGCCTCTGTGAGGCTCACCACCCACCCACCCGACGCCGTCCGCCGGGCCCGCGCCAGCAGCTCCTCATCGCGCGAGGGGTCCGGGAAGCCAATGGCCTCCGCAGCCGCCGCGGACCAGTAGTTGATCCACCCAAGGTACCTGGGGACCTTGGGCGAGCGGATGTTCCACGCAAGCTTGAGCATTGGCAGCCCAAGAGGTGGCCCGTCTGGGTTCCCGAGCTTCGGCCCTACCTGCGCCGCGATCACCAATCTCAGGGCGCCAGGCGCCACGGTTCCCCACTTGGCGCGCACGCCTTCCGCGACGTTCTCCAGCATGTCCATTGACACAGCGATAACGCGCTCGTCCTGCGGGACGTTCGCGTGGACGAGCAACTGTGCCTCACCACCTGGACTCGACCTCGCGCTCTCGTGGCGACCACCCATCGTCACCGGGTAGCTCTCGTCGCCGTTGCAAAGCAATCCGAACTTGCCACCCGCAGACGACTTGCCCAGCCACGCTCCGCGCTGAGGAACCGCGATGGGCCGCCCCGAGTCCGAGACCCGCCACGCGAGGCGCAACCCTGGCACTGCCCGCTCCATCCCCTCAACAGCCGCGAGCGGGCGCCCGTCGTCTCCGGTGAGCGCCGGCGCGAAGACGTGAAGATGCAACTCGGATCGAGCGGTCATCATTTGCACCCCGTGACGACGATATCAAAGTTGTCGTCCTCCTTTAGCAGCGCGGCCTTATGGGCTTCGCTGATTACCCCGACCCTGAAGGAATACCCACAGGCCTCTGCAATATCCCGGTACACCGTGAGCTCTTCAATCTCCCTATCGACCGTAATCTTCTTCAAGAAGTCGCTGTACTCATCGAAGTACTCGGCCTTGATCTCCCACAGCACTCGCACTCCCACCTGAAGCGCGTCGAAGCTCTTGCCGGCCACCTCGGCATCCTTCCCTGGCCAGCGGTTGGGCGGATACGAGTCGGCGCACCTGTTGTGGGCCTTGTTGCCACCCTTATGCAGCACCGGGATGGCCTCGCACTTGCGCTCGCGCTCCCTGTCGGTGGGCTCGGGGGCGGGCCCTGGCGGCCAGTCCTGTCCCTCTGGCTTCGACTTGGGACGACGCTTCTTCTTGAGCTCCGGCGGAGCGGGCTTCGTCTCTGTCACCGGCCGGACCTCCGGGACGGGCCGCGTCTCCGGCGCCGGCCGTGTCTCGGGCACAGGCAGCGTTGGCGGCGGCCGCACCTGGGGACGGCCCCGCTTCTCGTACGCCTCCAGCGCCTCTGAAATGGCGAAGCCCACCGCCACCACGCCCACGACGACCACCGCCCCCACGAGCAGCTCGGGACCCGCGAGGACACATCGCCCGATGCCCAAGGCCCCGGCGCCCGCGGAGGCGACCGAGCACCGTCCCGTAGTGTCCCTGAACCGCACCCGCTCGTGGTCGAGCGCGTAGTAGCACTGCTCCGCCAGGTCGGCCCATGACTGGCTCGCCGCCTCGACGACGCACCGGCCCCCGTCCGTCCAGGGCAGCTTGGCCGCGCGCCGGAGGTTGGTGACCACCAGGTCCTCGCGCGGCACCTCGGCCGCCGTCTGGGCACCACCCCCACGGCGCCAACTGCGCCTGCCGGTGAGCGTCCCCCCCATGGGGTAGCTCGTCGCGCACGCCGCCTGCAGGACGAGAACCGCCAGCACCAAGGCCCGCGAGACAAGCCAGGGCCTGCTGCGCGAAATCCGCCGGGCCTCGAGCTGCGTACCGCCGCCCTCCCCAACCGCCGACCTCGGGTCCTTCTTGAACATGGCGCTGGCCTCCCCCAGGAGCATCAGCCCTAAATGATAGGAGGCGGGACGGCCAACCATACAGAGCGCCCCCCCACGCGCCCTGGAGTGCGCCTCTCGCGCAGGCCTCCGCTCACTGAGGTGAGCCGCGACCGCCACTCCGTCTCCGCGGACTCGGGTGCTTCTTAAACAGCTTGTTGGCCCTTCCTCGGCGAAGAGATGGCCCTAAACGGACAGGATGCGGGCCGTCCACCCCCACAGGGGGCGGCGAGCCCGCAAATGCCTAGATTCACAGACTCTTCCGCTGCGCGCCCAAATGGCGTGAGCCGAAAACGGCCTACCTGCTGGGGCGGAATCACGACTGTCGACGGCAGCCGCCGCATGCGCGGCAGCGTGGCGCGGCCCTCCAGGTGGCCCACCCCGAAGTCCACCCACACCGGCTTGCCGTCCGCCTCCCTCAACCAGCAGGTTGTCCGGTTTGATGTCACGGTGCAGCACGCCCTGGCGGTGCACCACCGCGAGCGCCCGCGCCGCCTCCAGCATCAGCGTGGCGCCCGTGCGTGCCGAGGGGTTGTGCTCCAGCGCATGCCCCAGCAGCGTCCGCCCCTTCACGTACTCCATGACGAGGTAGAAGTAGCCCTCCTCCGGGTACGGCCAGCGCCCATGGCCCAGCACCCTCACCACGTTGGGGTGCTCCAGGTGGCGGAGGATATCCAGCTCCAGCTCGCCCGAGTGGCTCACCGGCAGCGAGCGGAAGAACTTGAGCACATAGGAGCGGCCCTCCCACCCGGCCAGGAAGACGTGGCCCTGGCCGCCCTGGCCCAGCGGGCCCACCACGCGGTACTGGCCCACCGCTTCATCGGGCTGGGGCAGTCTGTACACCCACGCTCTCCTCACTGGAGCTACCTCCGAGGTTCGGAGGCTAACATGACTCGTTGGCTCCTCCTCCGCTCCCGGCGCCCGGGCAGCCAGTCCCGGCCTGATGTCCACCGAGCCTGAAAACAGGGCGGGGCACTCCCCAGGTGTAGATATCTACACCTGGACCGGCTGGCGGGCCGAAAAGCCGCTCGTTGACGCTCAGTGGAGAGGGGGCGGCACGGGCGGCTGGAGGGGGACACACCGCCTGAGTCCCCGTGCGCGCGTACGACGCGGGAGGCCTAGCGGGCTCCCGCCGCCGGCAGCCGGCTCTTCTTGTAGATGCTGATCAACTTCCTCGCCAACGACTCGCCCTGGGTGCTCTTGCTGATGTAGCCGTCCGCTCCCGAGGCCAGCGCCAGCGAGCGCAGCTTGGACTCGTCCGACGCCGAATACAGGATGAACCTCGTGGTGGCCGGCGCCTGGTTGCGCGCCAACGCCAGCACCTTGTCCCCGCTGAGCGCCGGAATGTTCACGTCCAACAGCACCAGATCCGGCTCCGCGTGGCGCACCAGGTTGGACACCCCCAGCGAGGAGCGGTGCGTCCGCACCTCGAAGCCGTAGGCGTGCAACGACCTCTCCAGCAACATCAGCTGATCCACATCATCGTCCACCACGAGGACACGAATCTTGTTCTCGCTCTCGGACATGGGCTCCCCTTGGATGCGTGGCAGGATGATCTCCAGGATACCGCCTCGCACCTCCCCTGGGAGGCCCACCCCCCTTCCCGGAAGCCACCAAGGCCACAATTCAGGCCTCCACAGCCCGGCGAGATGTGCAAAGCCGGTAAGACTCCTTGGGCCTGGGTCCAGTGAGCCACGCAAAGCCCGGAAGACGACAGTGCGGGCGGAGCCGCTCTTCCGCTCGGCGGCCCGCGCCTATGGGTCCCCGAACGCGAGGGCGGCGAGTCCGTGGAATGAGGGGGCTCACGCGCGCCGGGGCACCACCCGCGGCAACTGGACGGTGAACACCGTGCCCTCCTCGCGCGTCGAGCGCACCTCGACGCCGCCCCCGTGCGCGGTGGCGATCTGCTGGACGATGTAGAGCCCCAGCCCCAGTCCGGACGTGGAGCCGCTGCCGCGCGTCTGTCCCCGGCGGAAGGGCTCGAACAGGCCGGGCAGCGCCTCCGCGGGAATGGGCTCGCCCAGGTTGCGCACCTCGAGCCGCACCCGCGCTCCCTCTCCGTCCAGGGCCAGCGTGATGGGTGTGCCCTCGGGGCTGTAGTCCACGGCGTTGCGCAGCAGGTTGCCGAGCAGCTGCGCGAGCCGGTCCTGATCCCACTCGCCCCGCAGGTCGCCCCGGGCCTCCAGCCGCAGCTCGCGCGCCGGGTGGGCCACCTCCAGCTCGCTCACCACCCGCCGCCCCAGCGGGCCCAGGTCGCAAGGGGCCGGCGAGATGGGAATGCCTCCGCCCAGCCGCCCGCGCGTCAGGTCCAGCAGATCGCCGATCATCCGCGTCATCTGCTCGGCGTTGAGGGAGATGCGCTGGGCCAGCCGCAGCGCCCGCTCCGGCAGCGCCTCCTGGCGCAGCAGCATCGTGGCCGACAGGGTGATGATGCTCAGGGGGTTGCGCAGATCATGGCTGACGATGCCGAGGAAGCGCTCGCGGAACTCGGCCGTCTGGCGCAGCCGCTCCTCGAAGCGCTTGAGGTCGGTGATGTTCACCACCGCCACGGCCACCAGGATGGGGCGGCCCTCGCCATCCTTCACCGGGGCGTAGCTCACCAGGTAGTGCTCCGACTCTCCCTTCCGGAGAGGGGAGGGAGCGATGAGCTCCGTGTTGAGCTGCGGCTCGCCGGTCTCCAGGATGCGCCGGTAGATGGGCGCGACGTGGGGGGCGATGTCCGGGACGACCTCCCAGAGGGTGCGCCCGAGCGTCTGTTCCACGGAGACGCCGTTGAGGGCGGCCAGGGTGGGGTTGATGCGGATGTAGCGCAGGTCCCTGTCCAGGAAGGACAGGCCCACCGGCGCGGTGGTCAGCAGCGTGTCCAACAAGGCCAGGGCCTCCTCGCGCTCCTGGGACAGGGCCCGGCGCAGCGCGATGTCCCGCGCGGAGAACACCGCCCCCGCCGGAGTGCCATCGGGCCCTCGCAAGGGCCGGGCGGTGACGGAGACGGGCAGCCGCGTTCCATCCGGCCGGTGGAGCCACAGCAGCTCGTCGCGCACCTGCTCGCCCTGGAGCGCGCGGTAGAGCGGTACCCGCTCCAGGGGCAACGGGTGGCCCTCCTCGTTGGACAGGCCGTACGTCTCCACCCATTCCTTCGGGCCCACCTCCTTCAAGGGCATGCCATGCTGGCGCTCGGCCTCCGGGTTGAAGAGGCGCAGCACGCCCCGGGCATCCGCCACGATGATGGCGTCGCCACTCTGCGAGATGACGCCCTCCAGCACGGCCCGCTGGCGCTCGGCCTCGGCGCGGGCGGCGCGCTCGCGCTCCAGCAGCGCCGAGCGCTCCTCCTCCGCCTCGCGGCGCTCCTCTTCCCGGCCGCGCTCGGAGTCGGCGACGGCATCCCCCATGGCGAGGTCCAGGCCGCGGTGCAGGGCGCGCTGCTCGGCGACGGCGAGCACGCCGCCGCTCTCCTCCAGCAGCCCGAGGATGCAGTCGCGCACGATGCCGTACTCGCGGACGATCTGCGTGACGTCGTAGCCGAGCGCTTGCCGCTGGGCCCGGTGCTCCCGTGCCGTCTGGCGCATCTGCCCGTGAATCCTGGCCGGGGACTCGTCGCTGGCGGGGGCGTTCAGCAGCTCGTACAGCTCGTCGAGCAGTTGGGGGAGTGTGTCGCGGATGACGGAGCGTGGCTGCCCGTCCACGGGGAAATGGGTCCGCACCTCGCGCTCGAACCGCTGGAGGATGTCCTCCCGCCGGGTGGCGAGGAGGTCGGCCAATGCACCCATGGACGTACAGCTAGACACGGTGGCGGCTCGCATGCCAGTGCGGCCCCCGTCTTCCTGACGGGCACTGAGCAGGGTTCCCGGGTTCCACTGCTCCTTCCAGGGCGAGGTCATGGTTCCAAATGGAGGTGTGCTCGGTCAGCGGCGGTTCCTGCTGGCTGTCCTCGCGGTGGAGGCGGCGCGCCAGGTCGATTCCGGGCCGGGGTTGCCGGGGCCGAGCGCCTCGGCGGCGATGGCGACGGAGCTCGGCGTCCCGGAAGATCGACCAGCCCCTGGCTCCCCCTGCTCCCGCGCAGCCGTGAGCTGCTGGTGAAGCAGATGGGCCGCGTCCGCCTCCGCCTCCCCGATTCCCTGGCGCTCGCCTGGTAGACAGCCCTCCCCGCGAGCGGGCTTGGATGTCCAGTCCCAGGGACGCATCTGCCTCCTGGAGGACACCCCCGCGGAACAGGGTCACTCCAGAGTTGCATGGCCGAGTCTAGAATCCCCTCGGAGCGCAGCGGGTTGAGTAGAGGGTTGGGACGAGAGGAGTCTCCTATGACGGGGCAGATTCGGATCGGCATCCTGGAGGACCAGCAGATCTTCCGTGAGAGCCTCATCACGCTCTTCCAGGGTGCGGGCATGGCCGTGGTGGCCCAGGGGCGGGATGCCGAGGGCTTCCTCGCCCAGGTGCGGGAGGTGAAGCCGGATGTGGTGGTGGTGGACATCCGGCTCGAGCGCCCGGACAGCCTGGAGGTGGGCGATGGCGTGAAGGTGGTGGAGGCGCTGCGAGAGCAGCTGCCGCGGACCCGCGCGCTGGTGCTGTCGTCCTTCCGGGAGCTGCCGGTGATGGAGCGCTGCTTCAGGGCTGGGGCCGCCGGTTTCCTGAGCAAGCTCACCGTGACCAGCGAGGAGCTGGTCACCGCCGTGGAGCAGGTGGCTCGGGGCGAGTGGGTGGTCCCCGCGGACTTCATGAGCCCGGTGGCCGCCGCGCACACCGAGCGTCCCGCCACCCCGGTGGACCGTCTCACGCTGCGCGAGCGCGAGGTGCTGGGACTGGTGGCCTCTGGCGCGGACAACCTGCAGATCTCCGCCCGGCTGGGCATCACCGAGCGCACCGTGAAGGCGCACGTGTCCAACCTCTACCGCAAGCTGGGCGTGCAGAACCGCGTGGAGATGGCGATGATGGCCTACCAGACGGGCCTCTCCCACCCAGCGGACACGCAGCACCACCCGTAGCGCGCCGGGGCTCCGTCTGTCCAATGTCCCCCTGGCCGGGGCAGGGCTGTCCCACTCCGCCCCGGCCGATTCTTCACGCGGGGACGGTCTGGTCCTTGTCGCGGAAGGCGGTGAGCCGCTGGATGAGCTCCGTTCCCTGGACGCTCTTGGAGAGGTAGCCATCCGCGCCGGAGGCCCGCGCGAGCGAGCGCAGCTTGGACTCATCCGAGGCCGAATAGAGGATGAACTTGGTGGTGCGTGGCGCATAGCGGCGGGCCAGGCTCACCACCTGGTCGCCCTTGAGCGCGGGGAAGTTCACGTCCAGCAACACCAGGTCCGGCTCCCCGTTGCGCACGAGGTTCGACACGCCCAGCGCCGAGTGGTGCGTCTGCACCTCGAAGTGGGGCGACAGGGTGCGGCGGACGAGCTCCAGCAGGTCCGGATCGTCGTCCACCACGAGGACGCGGACCTTGGTGACAGCTCCCTCAGCCATGACTTCTCCCGAGATGTTGGCGAATGGTCTCGAGCAGCTGGTCGCGGTCGAGAGGCTTGGTGAGGTACCCGTTGCAGCCGGCGGCCGAGGCCTTCTCCTGGTATTCGCGCCCGGCGTGGGCGGTGACGGCGATGACGGGAATGGAGGCCGCCGCGGGCAGCTGGCGCAGGCGGCGGGTGGCCTCCCAGCCGTCCAGGCGCGGCAGGGACAGGTCCATGAGGATGAGGTCCGGCGTCTCGCGGGTGGCCCGCTCCACGCCCGTCTCCCCGTCCTCGGCCTCCAGCACCTCGAAGAGGCCGCCGAGGTAGCGCCGGACGATGTCGCGGTTCTGCGGATTGTCCTCGATGTAGAGGACGCGCTGCAGGCGGCCGGCGCGCTGGGCGCTCTGCTTGAGGAGCAGGCCCTTGGCCTGGCCGATGACCTCCTCCAGCGCATGGCCGCCCTTCTGGACGAAGCCGGCGAAGCCGTCGCGCAGCACGGCCTGCTCCTCGCTGGAGAGCGTCTTGCCGGTGAGCACCACCACCGGGACGTGGAGCTTCTCGGCGCGCAGGCGGCGCAGCACCTCGAAGCCGTCCAGGTTGGGCATCATCAAATCCAGCACCACCAGGGTGGGCGGGGAGACGCGGGCCTTGAGCAGGGCGTCCTCGCCGTTGTGGGCCTCGTTGGTGGAGAAGCCCGCGCGGCGCAGGGAGCGGCTGACGAGCTCGCGCGTGGAGGCATCGTCGTCCACCACCAGCACCTCGCCCGCGCTGGTGGCCCCGCCGATGTTGCGGCGCACCACGTCCACCAGGTGCTCGGGCTCCACGGGCTTGATGAGGTACTCGCACGCGCCCAGCGAGTAGCCGCGCGCGCGCTGCTCCTCCACGGAGATGATGATGACGGGGATGCGCGCCAGGTCCGGCTCGCTCTTGAGGGTGGACAGCACGCTCCAGCCGTCCAGGCGCGGCAGGTAGATGTCCAGCACGATGGCGTGCGGGCGGAGCTCCCTCGCCTTCTTGAGCGCCTCCATCCCGTCCGACGCCGACACCACGGTGAAGCCCGCGGGCACGAGCTGTCCGGCCACCAGGTGCTGCACGAGTGGATCATCATCCACCACCAGCACGGTGCCGCCCTGCACCCGGGACGCGAGTGTGTCTCCCACGTCCGGGGCCACCGGCTTGTCCAGCTCGCGCGAGGTGCCCAGGGCCTCGCCCTCGAGGATGCCGGTCAGCCGCACCATGAAGGTGGTGCCGCGGCCCAGGGTGCTCCGCACCTCCACGCCGCCGCCGAGCACCTTGCTCAGCTCCTTGACGATGGCCAGCCCCAGCCCGGTGCCCCCCACCTTGCGCGTGGTGGAGCCGTCCACCTGGCGGAACTTCTCGAAGATGAAGGTCAGCTGGTCCGGCGGAATGCCGATACCGGTGTCCTCGATGACGAAGACGGCCTCGGTGCCCTCCACCCGCGCGGTGAGCGACACCTCGCCGGACTCGGTGAACTTGGCCGCGTTGGACAGCAGGTTGAGCAGGATTTGCCGCAGCTTCAGCGCGTCCGTGCGCACGTACGCCATGCGCTCGTCGATGTCCGTGCGCAGCTCGACGTCCTTGCCCTTGAGGTACTCCTTCACCGTGGCCGTGCACTCCTCGGCCAGCTCCCGCATGTCCACCCGCTCCACCACGACTTCCGCCCGGCCCGCCTCGATTTTCGACAGGTCGAGGATGTCGTTGATGAGCGCCAGCAGCGTCTGCGCGTTCTTCTTCACCACGTTGAGATCTCGCCGGCCGTGGGGGGTGAGCCGGCTGCCCTCCTCGCGCATGAGCAGGTCGCAGTAGCCGATGATGCCGTTGAGCGGCGTGCGGATTTCATGGCTGAAGTTGGCGAGGAACTCGCTCTTGAGGCGGGCGGCGGCCTCGGCCTCGCGGGCGCGCTCCTCCTCGTTGCGCTTGGCCAGGGACAGCTCCGTGGCCAGCCGGTCCAGGTCCTCGTTCTGCTGGCGGATGATCTCCATCTGCAGGGCGCGCTGCTGGTAGCTGGCCAGCGTGCGCGCGGACACGGCGCGGCTCTTCTTGAGCTCCTCCAGGTTCTCCGCCAGGCGCTTGTTGGACTCCTCCAGCTCGGCCTTGGACTTGCGCAGGTCCTCCTCGGCGGCCTTGCGCTCGGTGACGTCCTCGGTGATGCCCAGCACGTAGCGGGCCTCGCCGTTGTCATCCAGCAGCGGCAGCTTGCGGGTGGCGTAGATGCGGTCCACCCCGTTGGTGCGCGCCACCTCCTCGAAGGCCTTGAGCCGCTTCGTCTCGAGGATTTCGGTGTCGATGGCCACGAAGGAGTCGGCCTGCTCCGGCGGGAAGTAGTCGTGGTCCAGCTTGCCGAGCAGCCACTGCTTGGTGACGCCGAAGGCATCGGCGAACGTCTTGTTGGCCACCTGGAGCCGGCGCTCCTCGGCGTCCTTCACGAAGAGGACGAAGGGGAGGTTGTCCACAATCCGCTCCAGCAGCCAGCGCGAGCGCTCCTGCTTCTTCTCGGCCTCCTGGTGCTGGCGGCGCTCGACGACGCGCTGGAGCTCGCGGCGGATGACGGGGACGAGCACCTCCAGGCGCTCCGGGTCGATGTAGCTGGCGGCGCCGCTCTCCTCCATGGCGGCGAGCATCTCCGCGTCGTCCCACTTCGAGGGGATGACGAGGAAGGTGAGCTGGGGCGCCTTCTCGCGCAGCAGGGGCGCGGCCTCGCGGAAGCCCAGCCCCGGCAGCTCCGCGCCGCACACGGCCAGCTCCCAGGGCGAGTCCAGCGCCGTGGCCAGCTCCTCGCGCGAGGACACTCTCCGCGCGGTCACCTTCAGCTCCGCGCGCCGCAGCCGCTCCAGGACGCGGGTGCACTCGGCCTCGCCCCCGATGAGGAGCAGCCGGGGCGTCTCATTTCCCGGTACCACGGCGGGCACCGCCGGAGCCGGAGCGCTCATGTGTCAGTTTCCCCCGAACGCCAGGACCGTCAGCGTCGTGTTGATGTGGAACCCCGAGTAGATCTCGAAGTGCACATTCATTCCAGCCGCCACGGGTGCGTGGCGCAAGGTCTCTGCCAATTGCGCGACGGTGCCGGTCGAGCTGGCGTACCACATACGCCCACTGCAATGGAAAAGCAGGGAGGCCTGGGGATTGGGGACGCGGCGGGGCAGCTCCTCCTGGAAGAAGGAGCGGGTGAGGCCGGCCATGTCTCCCATCTTCATCAGCTCCAGCTCGGTGCCCTCCTCCAGGAGGTTGGCGAAGAGGATGGAGCCATCGGGCAGGGGCTTCCAGGGGGAGCGGATGAAGTACTCGCGGCCCACCTTGAGGGCGGTGGGGTGGACGGCGAAGCCCCGGGGCTTGCCGAACTCCAGCTCGTCCACCGGGACTCCCAGCAGGTCCGCGTAGCGCTCGGCCGCCGGCTTGCCGTCGATCTCCAGGGCGCGGGTGGCGCTGTCGTCCACGCGGGTGATGGTGAGGCGCTCGCCGGTGGGCAGGTACCAGTGCGAGCGCAGGGCGGCCCAGGGCGCGCTCGTCTTGAAGAGGGCCACCAGCACGGCGTCGGTGGCCACCTCGCCGTCCACGTGGAGCAGGGCGGACTGCCTGGTGGGGTCCTGCTCGTGGTCCGCGGCGCCACCGCCCACCAGCACCAGCGTCTGGTTCTTCTCGAGGATGCCGAGCAGCAACTCCTCCTTCTTGTAGCGGAAGCCGTCGTCGATCACGAGGCCCACGTACTGGCGCGGGTCGAGGTCCTGCTGGCGCACGCCCAGGTCCTGCGCGGCGCGTTTGATGGCGGTGGCCCCGGCGCCCACGGCGTCCACGGACAGGCCGGTGCCCAGGCCCAGGCCCACCTCGAAGTCACCGGAGAGCGCGCCCAGCACCACGCTGCCAGTGTGGATGCCCTGGTTGTCCAGCTCCCCCGCGGTGGTGGCGCCCACCAGCCGCGTGCCCTTGGGCAGCCGCTCGCGCACGGCGCGGTTGAGGGCCAGTTGCTCCCTCTCCCGCGAGGCGAACAGGGTGACGAGCTTCGGTGTCTCTCCTCCCTGCAATTGCCCGAGGAGGTCCTCCGCGGCGGCGACGGGCTCGGACTGCGTGGTACGTGCCGTCTGCATCTTCACTCGAGCCAAGGAGGACCTCCGGGAGGCAGGGGAGTACGGCGTTAGAAGCCGCTCCCCGGGTGGGTTTTGTGGCAGGCGCCGGTGCACTGCTGGAAGGACTCGCGCCCGCCGCCGACGTACATGCTCTCGATGGGACCGAACCGCGCCACGTGCGAGTCGGGGTAGCTCTTGTGGCACGAGAGGCAGGCGGCCTTGCTGGTGCGCTGCGTGCTCTCCTTCGTCAGGTGGCAGGTGGCGCACTGCTCCTTGGGCGCGTCGAAGCGGTCCGAGCGCGAGTGGATGAAGTGGGTGCGCACCACGATGGGGCCCTCGAGCTCGAAGCCCAGCGGGGCATGGCAGGCGGCGCACCCGGCGCGGTTGTCGTTGCCGTGCAGCACCTTGGTGAACTCACCGCCGTCGGTGTGGCACGTCTTGCAGGAGCCCGTGGTGAGGTGGGCCTGGGTGCGCGCGGGGTTGCCCACCTGGATCTCGATGGTGCGGCTGGCGGGGACGTCCTCGCCCAGGTAGACGCGGCGGCCCTTCACCGTCACCAGGTAGGTGCCGGGCTCGGCGTTGGCCGGAATCTGGTACGTCCACGAGGTGCTCACCGGCGCGTCCCAGCCCCCCTGCTCCGGGAAGAAGGCGCCGCCGAAGAGCTTGTTGGACGGCGGGAAGGTCTGGAACTGGGCGTAGACGCCGTCGCGCTCGAAGGTGCCGATGGTCTGCACGTCCTCCGGGCCGAGGAACGCGTCCAGCTCCACGATGCTGCGGATGGGTTGGATGCGCTGGGCGGGTCCGATGATCTGCGTCATCAGCATGCGCTCCCGGTGCTTGCGGCGGTAGTACGTGGCGGAGGGGTCGATGAAGGCGAAGGCCCGGTAGTACTGGATGCCGGGCTCATTCTGCCCGAAAGTCACCTCGTTGTAGGAGGGCATGCTGCCCTCCGCGTGGAGGCGCTTGCCGGCGCCGTCCCGCAGCGCCATCTGGAAGGTGACGGCCGAGCCGGGCGCGTAGGTGCCATCCGCGCGCGCCGGGGTGACGGCCTTCACGTCGATGGAGAAGCCATACGCGTAGGTGGGCCGGGCCACCTGCTCCACGGGGATGGTGTACGGGGCGCCGGGGCGCAGCGACCAGTCCAGCTTCAGGGCCCGGGTGTCCGCCGAGAGCGTGAAGGCGGTGGCGCCGCTCCGGGCGTTGCGCACCTCGACGAGCGCCTCCTCGGAGAAGCTCTTCGCGCCGCGGCAGTCCGTGGCGGTGCGGCAGTCGTTCGTCCACTGGATGGCGCGCAGACGGCGGATGAAGAAGTCGTCGTTGGACTTGAAACGGTCATCCTTGCCGAGCTGCAGGCTGATGGTCTTGCCCGTGGGGCGGCCCCGCGCGTCCACGGGCTGCACGGTGAAGACACTCGGCTGCTCCATCCACTGCGCATCGCGGTAGAAGCGGCGGCGGGTGAAGGTTCCGTCCGGGTTGGCCAGGGGGATGGACTCCTCGTCCGCCAGCCGCACGCCCTGCCAGGGCAACTGCGCGAAGTCCCCCGTGCGCCGCAGGCCGTCCACGCCCTCGTCCCGCGTGGCCGTGAGGGAGGCGCGCAGATCAATCTGGTTGATGAAGAAGCTCTGCCCGGCCTTCACCTTGAGCGGGATGCCGGTGCCGCCATCCACCTCGAGCGCCAGTCCGACCGGAGCGGCGGCCGGGCCCGGGCGCGCCTCCGCGGCCTGCGTGAGGGCCTGGCTCAGGCTCGTGGGCTCCTCCGGGGGGGCCACCTGCTCCGCGCAGCCTCCCGCGAGCAGGGCGAGAGCCATGAACCACCACCCCTTCCCACGACCCGGGTTGCGGACAGACGGCTGCGACGGCACGTAGAGTGCTCCCATTCCGCTCATGGCGGCCCCTCCTCTTGGCGCTTGGCCTCGGGCGAACCCACCCCCGGCCCTGGTTCTCGACACCGGCCTCCGCTCCCTACCTGTAAGGTGGGGGGCCGGTGCTGTCCCGGCTGCTCCCCGTCGGTCAGGGAACAACTCGATTCGAGCCACGACAGAATAAAGTGATTCGACCTGGAATTTCAACTTCTATGGGAATTATTCAGCTTCCCGTGAAGTCCACTTTTGGAGGGTTGGTGTGAGTCGTTGTGGGTGACGTGTGGGGTTGGGTGAGAGGAAGCGTCGCGTCACCCACGCGCCTCAGGACGGGGAGTGGAGGGAGGGCAGCTCGACGGTGAAGGTGGCGCCGTGGCCCGGGAGGCTGGAGACGTGGATGGTGCCGCCGTGGGCCTCGACGAGCTGGTGGACGATGTAGAGGCCGAGCCCGGTGCCGGGCCGTCCGGTGGCGCCCAGGCGCTCGAAGCGGCCGAAGAGGCGGCCCCGTGCGTCCGGAGGCAGGCCCATGCCGTGGTCCTTCACGGCGAGCCGGACGCGCTCCCCCTCGGCATGCACGTGCACCTCGACGGGCCGGCCCTGGCCGAACTTGAGGGCGTTGCTGAGCAGGTTGGTGGCCACGCGGTCCATGCGCTGGCGATCCCACCGGCCGCGCACGGGGCCGGGCGCGTGCACCACCAGGGTGCTGCCCGTGGCGGTGGCCTGGTCGGAGAAGCGCTCGGCCACCTCCCGGGCGAGGGCGGCCAGGTCCAGCTCCTCGAGCTCCAGGGGCAGCCGGTCGGCGGACAGGCGTGAGAGGTCCAGCAGATCATGCACCATCAGGCCCATGCGGCGCGCCTCGCGCTCGATGAGGGCGAGCCCCTCCTGGGCGTGGGGATTCTCGCGCGTCTGGGCGCGCAGCCGCTGCAGGCGCAACTGGAGCGCGAGCAGGGGATTGCCCAGGTCATGCGCGGCCACGCCCACCAGCTCGAGGGCTTCCTGCGCCTCGGCGCGCAGGCGCGCGTTCTCCCGGGCCAGCGCCTCCAGCCGGGGGTCCGGCCCGGAATCCGGTCCCTCCTCCGGCCCGGAAGCGTTCTGGCGCAGCGTCCAGCCCAGGGCGCACCCCACGGCCATCCCCACGAAGCCCGTCGCCATCACCAGCACGCGCAGCCCGCCCGCCTCCCCGCCCTGGGTGGGCAGGGGCGCGGGCGCCAGGAGCAGGTAGCCCACGAGGAGCAGGGCGAAGGCGAACAGGTTCACGCCCGCGCGAAGCGCGGCCGTTGGATGACGCGGCAGCATGTGGATCTCCCCCCCAGCGGCCCCGGACTCCGGCGCGCAGGTCGAGGCACCTTGCCTGGAGTGGGGGGGTGGAGGAATCGCCCGGATGGGCAGGGAGGTGTCGAATGGGTGACAGCGTCCCCGGCCCGGGGTACGAGGCCGGTCCTGAATTCGAGGGGTTCGCGGGATGGCCGAGGGGGCGGGCCGGGGTTATGAGCGAACCCCCTTTCCACTTTGGAGGGTCCGTTTCCGACCATGTCCTTCGTACCTGGCAACAAGGTCCGCTATCTCCCCCAGCCCGAGTGGGGCGTGGGGCATCTCCTGGAGCTGCAGGACGAGGGCGCCAAGGCGCTCGTCCTCTTTCCCGCCCGGACGGGAGAGCCGGTGCTGGTGTCCACCAAGGGTGGGGCGCTGGTGCACCACCAGTTGATGAAGGGCGAGCCCGTGCAGACGGCCAAGGGCCGGCGGGCCACGGTGCTGGGCGAGGAGGAGGGCGGCCGGGGGCTGCGCCGGTACGTCCTCCGCTACACGGACACGGGCGAGGAGGACGAGATGCCCGAGTCCGAGGTGCACGCGCTCGCGCCGCGCTCGGACCTGCTGTCCACGCTGCGCGAGGGGCGGGTGGGGGACGCGCGCGCCTTCACGCTGCGCAAGCAGGCGCTGGTGATGGACGACGAGCGGCGGTGTGACGCGCTGGGCGCGCTGCTGGCCAGCCGGGTGATGGTGAAGCCGCACCAGGTGGGCGTGGTGCAGCGCGTGCTGAGCGCGCGCCGGCCGCGCTTCGTGCTCGCCGACGAGGTGGGCCTCGGGAAGACGATTGAAGCGGGCATGGTGTTCAGCGCGCTGCGGCTGTCGGGCCTGGCCCGGCGGGTGCTGGTGGTGGCGCCGAGCCACCTGACGGTGCAGTGGCTGGTGGAGCTCTTCCACAAGTTCAACCAGCTCTTCACGCTGATGGACTCGGAGCGCTACGCGCAGTCGCTGAAGGAGATGCCGGGGGTGTCGCCGTGGGCGCGCTTCCCGCTGGTGGTGACGAGCCTGGAGATGTTGGCGCGCGGCGAGGAGCACCGGCGCTCGGTGGCGGGCGAGGACGCCTTCTGGGACCTGGTCATCATCGACGAGGCGCACCACCTCAAGGGCGAGAAGGCCTTCGAGGCGGCCGAGGCGCTGGCGGGCAACAGCTGGGGCCTGCTGCTGCTGACGGCCACGCCCATGCAGTTGGACCCCGCCGAGTACCACGGGCTGTTGACGCTCATCGACGCGTCCACGGCGCCCACGGTGAAGGGCTTCGAGCAGCGGCTGGCGCGGCAGGAGGAGCTGAGCGCGGCGGTGCGTGGGCTGTTGGAGGGCCAGGAGGCGGCGGGGGCGGTGAAGGCCCTGGCGGCGCGCTTCCCGGACGACGCGAAGCTGAAGTCGCTGAAGGACAAGGACGCGCTGCTGCAACACCTGGCGGAGACGTACAGCCTGTCGGATCGGCTGGTGCGCAACCGGCGCGCGGTGGTGGGCGGGTTCTCCACGCGGCGCCTGCACCGGCACCCGGTGAAGCTGTCGGCCGAGGAGCTGAAGACGCGGGACGCGGCGCTGGCGGCGCTGGCGGAGAGCAACCTGCGTGGCGCGCCGCTGGGCAACCTGCTGCGCCGGCTGGAGTCGAGCCCCGCGGCGTTCGGCGAGGCCCTGCGCACGAACAAGGCGCTGGCCGGCGTGGCGGGGAGCCTGAAGCTGCCCACGCGGGATGCGAAATTCGGCGCCTTCCTGGACGTGCTGCGCGGCCGCATCTGGGGCGCGGAGCCGGGCGCGAAGGTGCTCGTGTTCACGGAGAGCCGGGACACGCTGGAGGCGCTGCGCACGGAGCTGGGGCGCGAGGGCGTGGAGGCGCTCGCCTACCATGGAGACCTGCCCATGGTGGAGCGGGACCGGCAGGTGGCGCGCTTCCGGGACCCCGAGGGCCCCAAGGTGCTGCTGTGCACGGAGGTGGGCGGCGAGGGCCGCAACTTCCAGTTCGCGCACCACCTGGTGCACTACGATTTGCCCTGGAGCCCGTCCACGGTGGAGCAGCGCATTGGCCGCCTGGACCGTATCGGGCAGAACCACCCGGTGGAGATCCACGTGTTCGAGCCGGCGGGGACGCTGGCGTCGGACGTGTTGATGCTGCTGGCGGACGCGGTGGGCGTGTTCGGCGAGACGGTGGGGGGCCTGGACGCGGTGCTGGAGGAGGTGGAGGAGCGGCTGACGGAGATGGCGCTGCTGCCGCGCGAGTCGCGGGTGGCGTACGCCTCGGAGCTGAAGGAGCGGGTGGAGAAGGCGCGGGCGCAGGTGAAGCGCGCGTATGACCCGCTGCTGGACATCCGCTCGTTCGACAAGGACGCGGTGGCGCGGCTGGTGACGCGGGCGCAGGAGCGCATCGGGGTGGAGGCGGACGAGGAGGAGGAGCAGAGCCTCGAGGAGGGCCTGTGGAGCGTGGCGCGGGACCTGGATGAGAAGCTCGAGGAGACGGTGACGGAGCTGGCGCGGCGGGTGGGGATTGGCGTGGACACGGACGAGCAGGTGGATGCATTCCAGTGCGCGTTCCAGTTCGGCCATGCGTTGAAGGTGGAGGGCCTGCCGGGAATCGACATCAACGAGGACCGGACGGTGTTGGGCACCTTCTGGCGGGACACGGCGGTGGAGGCGGAGGAGCTGGAGTACTTCGCGACGGGCCACTCGATTGTCGAGGCGCTGTTCGGCTTCCTGCGGGACGGGCCGTACGGACGCAGCGGGGCGCGCTTCATCGAGAAGCGGGGGCCGCTGAAGGCGAAGGGGGTGGAGCTGCTCTACCACGTGCAGATGCCGGAGCCGGAGGACACGTCACCGGGAGCGCGGGTGCCGAGCCGGCAGATCGCCCGCTTCCTGGAGCGCACGCTGGTGCACGTGGCGGTGGTGGAGGGCCCCACGGGCCCGAAGGCGGACACGACGGTGCTGCCGGCGCTGGAGGCCGAGGGCAAGGGGTTGAAGGGCGACGAGTGGCTGCGCATCTTCCCGGGCTTCGGGGCCTTCGTGGAGCAGGGCATTCCGGTGGCGCAGAAGGCGGCCGAGGCGGAGATGGCGAAGCTGCAGACGCGGGCGCGCAAGGCGCTCGAAGCCGAGCGCGACGGCGCGCTGGAGCGGATGCGGTTGTCATTGACGCACCAGGGGCTGGACGCGGAGGCGGTGGAGGCGCAGTTGTCCGCGGAGCGCACGCACTACGAGCGGCTGCTGAAGGCGCTGGCGGGCGCGAAGGTGGTGCTCGACTCGGCGTGCGGCTTCGTCATCAACCGCTAGGTTGAACAAAGGCTGCTGAACCCTCTGCGGACCCTGGACTCCTCACTCCGCCCAT
>NZ_JPMI01000169.1 GCF_000733295.1 Archangium violaceum Cb vi76
AAACCACCGGTATTGCGGATGGTGACGACCTGGGTGGGTTCGTCATTCACTCGCACATTGCCGAAGTCATACGGACTGGCCGGATCAAACACGAGGTTGGGTTTAACACCCCTGCCGCTGAAGTCGACCGTGGCGCTGGTCTTGAACGCATCTCCAGCGATGTTGAAACCAAGCGCCCCCGTGACGGTAGATGCCATCGGGGCAAGGGGCTTGAATTTCACCGTCAACATCGTCTGCCCACCACCCCCTGTCAGTGTAACTGAGCCACTCGGCGGGGATACGAGCGAAAAGGACGAATCACCTGTCACGGCAAAAGCGCTGAGAGTGACGTCGGTAAGACCAGTATTGCGAACCGTCACCGTCTGCGTGGGTTCGGTGCCTACACGCACGTCATCAAAAGCGAGTGATTCAGGACTCACATCCGTAGCGAAGTTCACCCCTATTCCGGAAAGAGGGACCTCCGTCGTGGCATTGGCGGCATTGCTGGCGATGATGAGATTGCCAGAGAACGATGTCAGGGCATCGGGCGTGAACTGTACCTTGATAACCCGGGTTCCACCGTTTGCATTGACGACGAGCCCCCC
>NZ_JPMI01000170.1 GCF_000733295.1 Archangium violaceum Cb vi76
GGTTTAGCCCCGTTACATCTTCCGCGCAGGCCGACTCGACCAGTGAGCTATTACGCTTTCTTTAAATGATGGCTGCTTCTAAGCCAACATCCTGGCTGTCTGGGCCTTCCCACATCGTTTCCCACTTAACCATGACTTTGGGACCTTAGCTGGCGGTCTGGGTTGTTTCCCTCTTCACGACGGACGTTAGCACCCGCCGTGTGTCTCCCGTGATAACATTCTCCGGTATTCGCAGTTTGCATCGGGTTGGTAAGTCGGGATGACCCCCTTGCCGAAACAGTGCTCTACCCCCGGAGATGAATTCACGAGGCGCTACCTAAATAGCTTTCGGGGAGAACCAGCTATCTCCCGGTTTGATTGGCCTTTCACCCCCAGCCACAAGTCATCCGCTAATTTTTCAACATTAGTCGGTTCGGTCCTCCAGTTAGTGTTACCCAACCTTCAACCTGCCCATGGCTAGATCACCGGGTTTCGGGTCTATA
>NZ_JPMI01000171.1 GCF_000733295.1 Archangium violaceum Cb vi76
TCCGCGTTGTAGGTGTCGGCCACCCAGCGCCCCAGTTGCTCCGTCATGGGACGCGAGAGCGTGTCGCGCCTGCGCAGCCGCTCGGCGTCGTCCACCTGGGCCGCGCTGGCGTCGCGCTCCACCTCGAAGAGCTTGCCGATGAGGGAGAGCGGCAGCGCCGCCCGTGTGTCGCCGGCTTCCAGCGCCTCGACGAAGTAGCGCCGACAGTGGCTCCAGCACCCCACCTCCACCGCGGTGGCACCCTCGCGGGTAAACAGCTTGTCGTAGCCCTTGTACCCGTCCACCAGCAGCCAGCCCTGGCGCTCGTCCAGGAAGGACAGCGGCCCCTCCTGCTTCCAATCCGGCGTGTACACGAAGGCCGCCCAGGTGGCGTCCCCCAGGTACACCCACATGTGCCCGCGCTTGAGTCCATTGGGGTGCTCCCTGTCGAGCACCTTCAGGTGCGTGTCGTCGCTCCGCAGCACGTGCGAGGCCAGCGCCCTCTGGCCCACCTCTCGCGCCAGCGGCATGAGGAGATCGGCCCCCGCTGCCACCCAGTCCGAGAGCGTCGAGGTTCGTAGCTCCACACCATGGCGCGCGTAGATGCCGGAGAGCCTGTGTAGTGGCAGGCTG
>NZ_JPMI01000172.1 GCF_000733295.1 Archangium violaceum Cb vi76
AGCGTGCAGCCCAGTGACTCCGGCTTCGTCAACGCGGTGGCCTTCAGCCCGGAGGGAGGGCTGGTGGTGAGCGCGCACGCGGATGGCTCGGTGCGGCTGTGGCGGGCGGACGGGAAGGGCGGGGCGATGAGGCTGGCGGGAGACACTGGGGAGACCGTGTCGGTGGCCTTCAGCCCGGATGGCCGGTGGGTGGTGACGGCGGCGAGGGACGGGACGGCGCGGGTACGGCGCACGGATGGAGCGGGCCCGGTGGTGGAGTTGCGGGGACACACGGATGAGGTGCTGTCCGCGAGCTTCGGCTCGGACGGGGAGCGGGTGGTGACGGCCTCGAGGGACGGCAGTGCGCGCGTGTGGAGCTGGCGCGCGCAGCCCCAGGCGCTCACGTTGCAGCGCCGTGCGGGCGCGGTGCAGGCCCTGGCCTTCAGCCCTCGGGGCGAGCACCTGGCCACGGCGCACGCGGATGGCACGGCGGCGGTGTGGCGGCTCGGCGACGCGGACCCGGTGCTGCTCAAGGGGCATGGGGCGGAGGTGCGGACGGTGGCCTTCAGTCCCGAGGGGGATCGGGTGGTGACGGCGTCGGT
>NZ_JPMI01000173.1 GCF_000733295.1 Archangium violaceum Cb vi76
TTTCACGCAGCTTCGCGTCCAGATGCTCCACCAGTGTGTTTCCCTCCGGGCCCATGGGCACTCCCCGGTAGCGCGCCTCGCGGTAGTGCTCGAGGAACTCCGCCGCCACCCGGGCCACCGCGTCACCTCGTGCCTCGCGCAGACGGGACAACAGCTCGTCGTCCGTCTCCGCGGGCCCCGGCACCAGGCCCGCCCGCTTCTTCAGCGTCTTGAGGTAGCGCGTGTACAGCGCCGCGAGCCTCACGTCCCGCGTCCCCATCACCTCGCGCCGCGTCTTCGTCCGCTCGCCCCACTTGCCCTTGCGCAGCCGCCACAGCAGCACCCCCGCCGCCACCACCCCGAACAGCGGCGAGCCCACCAGCGCCTTCACCTGCGCCAACGGCTGGTAGCGCAGCCCCGCCCCCACCTCCCGCAGGAACGTCCCCACCGCCCCCACCACGTTCCCCCAGAAGCCCTTCTCCTCCTGCGTCAGTCCCAGCGCCTCGTCCCGGCTCCGCCACGGCGTCGGATCGAACGCCACGAAACGCCCCTCGTCCTCGAGGAACACCTCCACCCAGGCGTGAGCGTCCCGCTCGCGTACCAGCGTCGCCCCCGTCAGCGGATTGTTGTCCTCCGGCGCGAAGCCTCCCACCACCCGCGCAGGTACCCCCACCGTCCTCAGCATCGCCGCCATCGCGCTCGCGAAGTACGTGCAGTACGCCGGCCGCTTCTCCTTCACCATCACCGCCAGTGGGCTCCCCTCGCCCCTCAAGTCCACGTACAGCGAGTACTCGAAGTGGTCGTGGAAGTACGCCTCCAGCTTCCGCGCCTTCTCGCGCGGCGTGCGCGCCTCGCGCGTCAGCTCCTCCGCCAGCGGGTGCAGCTCCGCCTTCAGCGCCTCCGGCAACGCGGTGAGCGTGTCCCCCGGAACCTCCTCCGGCGGCAGGTGCTCCAGCTCGGCCGTGCGCAGCGCCAGCGTGGAGCCCTCCAGCTCCTCCGCCTTCCACACCCAGCCCCCTCGCACCTCCGGTTGCACGCCCTCCACCGCTCGCGTCCCCGCGGGTGCCGGCAGCCAGGCCCCCACCGGCGACAGCACCGTCAGCGCCAGCGTCCGCGCGGCCTCCGCGCCTCCCGGGGGCAGTGACAGCCGCAGCTCCTCCAACTCCTTCGACGTCGTCCACCGCAGCCCGTCGAACCGGTCGAACACCCGCGTCCGCAGCCGCGCGGGCGCCGCCCCCGAGAGCACCAGCAGCGGCCGCTCCGAGCCTCGGGCCTTGCGCTCCAGGCTGCGCAGGCCCACCTCCGATTGGAACTCCGCGGCGGTGCCCGGATTGGAGCCGCTCGTCATCCGGTACACGGCGTCCATCAGCACGCCCTCGCTGGCCCAGATGGTCCGCGTCAGCCACAGCGTCATCCCCAGCAGCATCACGGTGAAGACGCCAAAGCCCGCCGCCGCCCGGAAGCCCGAGCGCCTCAGTCCTCCCTCCAGGAAGGCCACCAGCAGCACGCTCAGCACCAACCCGCCCAGCACCCACTCCACCGCCCGCATCTCGCGCACGCGCAGGCTGAGCGCCACCAACAGGCCCGCGTACGTCCACGCGTAGTACCGGTTGCGGCCCAGCCCGCACAGCACCGACAGCCCCACCAGCGCGCCGCACAGCGGGCCGAAGATGTTGGGCGGGAAAGGCGCCGTCGGCGGCTCGCTCACCCAGAGCATCGCCGCCCCCGTCCCCAACCCCAGCACACCCGCGAGCAGCAGCCGCACCGGCGAGTAGTCCACCCTCACGCCCGTGAGCCCCGCCCACAGCAGCCCCACCATCACCGGCGCGCACAGCAGCCACCGCCCATGCGCCACCGCGTGCACCACCAGGGCCGCGAACACCGGCAGCAGCTCGACGAGCCGGCCGTACCGGGAGACGTCGTTGTCCGAGGGCTCGCTCATGCCAGCGCCACCACCTCTTCCGGCGCCAGCCCCACCGGCGCCCGGTCCGGCCTCACCGAGAGCACCCGCACCGCCACCCCGTGCGCCTTGAGCTTCTCCACCAGCGCCGCCCTCGACGGCTCCCAGTCCATCACCACGAAGATGACCGCGGACAGGTGGCTCGCCTCGGGCAGCAGCGCCGCCTCCAGCGCCTCCAGGTCCAACCGCTCGCCCGACTCGATGGCCGCGAGGATTTCCAGGATGTGGTCGAAGTGCGCCAGCGCCCTGCCCGCCTGGAAGTGGAACACCTCGGGGCCCGCGGCGAACAGGTCGATGATGTACTCCTGCCGCGCCAGCACGTCCGCCATGCCCGCCGCCAGCGACAGCGCCTTCTCCAGCAGCGCGTCCTCCTTCACCGAGCGCGACTGCACGTCCAGCACCATGGCCAGCCGGACGAAGAATTCCTCCTGGAACTCCTTCACCACCAGCCGGCCCGTGCGCGCGAAGGACGGCCAGTGGATGTCCCGCGTCCGGTCCCCGTCATGCCAGTCGCGCGTGCCGAAGAACTCCGTGGACTCGCCCACCTGCGAGGCCACCGAGATGCCTCCAGGCTGGTAGTTGCGTCCGTGCGGCACCTCCAGCGACTCGAGCGGGGTGAAGCGCGGGTACACCAGCACCCGGTCCTTCGCGGGCGAGCGCCTCGGCCACTTCACCAGCGCCGAGGGGAAGAGACTCGCGGCCTGGAGCGCGCCCAGCTCGTAGACGCCGCGGGTGGTGCACTTGAGGCGCAGCGTCACCTCGGTGCGCTCGCCGGGCGCCAGGGAGTCGATGACGGGGGGCTCGCCCACGCGACGGAGCGCGGAAGGCAACAGGCGCTCCTCCACCACCAGGTGGCGCACGGGGCGCCGGCCCGTGTTCTCCACGCGCACGCGGTAGGTGAGCGTGTCTCCAGCGGACACGGGGGGCGGGAAGAGGCGCGTGAGCGAGACGCGCGGACGGAAGGGCAGGCCCACCATGGCCGCGGCGGCCAGCGCGCACACGGTGAAGGAGAAGAAGAGGATGAGCGGCGCCACCAGGCCGCCCAGCAGGAGGAAGCCCGCCGCCAGCGCCGACCACATCACCACGCGCCCCACCGGCGTGAGCAGCCCGAAGTACCGGTCCTGGAGGAAACGGATGAATCCGTGGTCCTCGGGCGGCATCAGGAAGGACCAGCGGCGACGGCGGGTCATGCGCGGGGGTGTCCTTGGGAGCGAGGAGGGAACGGAACGGAGAGCGGCTCGCATTGGAGCAGACCGTCACGCGCCGTTCCAGGCCCCGAGCCCACCAGGCGAGCAGGCTCACACGACCGCTCCCCAGGCCTCAGTATCCCAGGTCGAGTTCCTGTGCTTCAGCGGCCAGTTCGTCCAGCACTTGCTCCTGACGCTGCTCCTCCTGCCGCTTGTAGGCGAGGAGATCCTCGAAACGGACGCGACGGTGGGTGCCCACCCTGTGGAACGGAATTCTCCCCTGCTCCAGCAGCCCCACGAGGAAGGGACGTGAGACGTTCAGGAGATTGGCTGCCTCCTGGGTCGTCAGCTCCGCGTGGATGGGAACGACGGTCACCGCGTTGCCCTGGGCCATCTGTTCCAGGATCTTCACGAACAACTCGAACGCCTCTCTCGGAACGGACACGGAGTCCTGCTCGGCGGAGCCTCCCTCCGGGCGAAGGGCGATGTAGCGACTCCGGCGCTTGGGTGGCCTGAGAAAACGGGCCAATGCGCGAGCCGCATGCGCGGCTGCCTGGGCCTCAGCCTCGTTCGGTGGCACGACCTCATCGAGGTCCAGCGTAGTTGCCATGCCTTCACTCCTTCGCCCGATTCCAAGCCAGGGACAGTCAACTCCCCACCACCAATATTCGCAATATCCGAAACGGACGCAAGTCCACCCCGACCCTCCGCGAACAACCTCAGCGGTAGACCCCGCCGCCCTACCTGACATATAGTGATGCCGCATGCCCTTCGTCGTGGTCTACGACGCCTGCGTTCTCTATCCAGCACCGCTCAGGGACCTGCTCGTCCGACTGGGGCGCACCGGCCTCTGCCAGGTGAAGTGGACCCGGCAGATCCTGGACGAATGCTTCCGGAACATCGCCGCCCAGCGACCTGACCTGGCACCCGAAAAGCTTCTGCGTAGCCGTGAGTTGCTCGAGCAGGCCATCCTGGATGTGCATGTCTCAGGCCATGAAAGCCTCATCGACGGCCTCACCGGACTACCCGACCCGGATGATCGCCACGTCGTCGCCGCGGCCATCCGATGCGGTGCCCAGGTCATCGTGACCTTCAACCTCAAGGACTTCCCCAACGCAGTGCTCGCGCGCTACGGAATGGAGGCGCAGCATCCGGATGATTTCGTACGCGATCTCATCGACCTCGATGCGGCCACGGTGACCCAGGTTGTTCGAGCTCAAGCAGCCGCATTGAAGAATCCGCCGCGAACCCTCTCCGAGGTCGTGGAGAGACTCCGTGACCAGGGGCTCACCGTGTCCGCATCCATGCTCGAGGAGACTCTCGGTATCTGACTCGAGAGTTCCTCTCCGGCACAGGGGATGGAACACGGATTCGGGCACCCTCACCCCGTCCCTCTCCCGAGGGGAGAGGGGAGATTGGATGGGGCTTGAAGCGGGTGGGCCTGGTGGCCGTCAGCGCGGCACCGGCACGGCGCCGACCAGGTCCTTCGTGAGCGCTCGCTTGTCCGCTCCCGCGTACCTCGCCCTCGTGTCCAGCACCAGTCTGTGCGCCAGCACCGGCACCCCCAGCACCTTCAGGTCCTCCGGCAGCACGTAGTCCCTCCCCTGCATCAACGCCCTCGCCCTCGCCATCCTCCCGTACAGCAGCGCCCCTCGCGTCGACACCCCCAGCCGGATGCTCGGGTGGCCTCGCGTCGCCTGCACGATTCGCAGCAGGTAGTCCGCCACCGTCTCCTCCAGCCTCACCTCCTGCACCCGCTGCTGCAGCTCCACCACCTCCTCCACCGTGCACACCGCCTTCATCCCCTCCAGCGGCGGCGGCCCCGAGCGCGTCATCAACAGCGTCCGCTCCTCCCCCTCCGGCAGGTACCCCAGCGACAACTGCACCGCGAACCGGTCCAGCGAGGCCTCCGGCAACGGGTACGTCCCGTGGAACTCCACCGGGTTCTGCGTCGCGATGCACAGGAACGGCGGCGCCAGCACGTGTGTCCGCCCGTCCACCGTCACCTGCCCCTCGCTCAACGCCTCCAGCAGCGCCGACTGGGTCCGCGGCGAGGCCCGGTTGATTTCATCCGCGATCAGCACGTTCGCGAACAGCGGGCCCTCGCGGAACCGGAAGCTCCCCTCCTGCGGGTTGAAGATGGACGCTCCGACGATGTCCGTGGGCAGCAGGTCCGGCGTGAACTGCACCCGCTTGAAGGTGCCGCCAATGCTCAACGCCAGCGCCTTGGCCAGCGTCGTCTTCCCCGTGCCCGGCACGTCCTCCAGCAACACATGGCCCCCGGCCGCCACCGAGCACAACACCAGCTCCAGCGACTCGCGCTTGCCGCGGATGACGCGCTCCAGGTTGTCGACCAGCCGCGTCACCAGCGCGCGCACCCCGGCCGCACGCTCCGTCACAGGAACCTTCACGGGAGAAGAAGACATTCTGGCCGCGCAGCGTACCAGCACCGCTCCGGATAGGCTCCCCCCACCCCCATGGCCGCCTCCGCCTCCGTCAGCCGTGTGCTGCCCCTGCTGCGGCACAACCCGGACTACCGCCGCCTCTTCCTCGCCACGGTCGTCTCCCTGCTCGGCGACTGGTTCGCCTTCGTGGCCATCAGCGGCTTCGTCACCGAGTCCACCGGCCGCCCCGGCTCCGCCGCCATCATCCACGCCGCCAGCGTCCTCCCCGTCTTCTTCCTCTCCCCCCTCGCCGGCCTCGTCGCGGACCGTGTCGACCGCAAGCGCCTCATGGTCTCCGTGGACCTGCTGCGCATCCTCCCCGCCCTCGGACTGATCGCCTCCCTGCGCCTGCACTCCCCCACGCTCGCCATTACCTGCGTCGCCCTGCTCGCCGCCCTCTCCTCCTTCTTCGACCCCGTCGCCGAGGCCTCCGTCCCCAACGTCGTCCCCCCCGAGCAGCTCTCCATCGCCCAGGCCGCCCTCGGCGCCGTCTGGGGCACCATGCTCTTCATCGGCGCCGCCGTCGGAGGCCTCGCCACCCTCGCCTTCGGCCGCGAGGCCAGTCTCCTCCTCAACGCCGCCACCTTCCTCCTCTCCGCCTTCTTCGTCGCCGGCATCCGCCGCCCCCTCCAACACCACGGGCCCCCCTCCGCCCATGGCGTGCGCGCCCAGCTCGGCGAGGTGTGGACGCTCGCCCGTCAGAGCCGCATCACCCTCTCGCTGCTCGCCACCAAGGCGGGCGTGGGGCTCGGCAATGGAATCGTCGGCCTGCTGCCCGCCTTCGCCACCGCCCGCTTCGCCTCCGGAGACGCGGGCGTGGGCATGTTGCTCGCCGCACGCGGCCTGGGCGCCCTCCTCGGACCCTTCCTCGGCCAGCGCTGGGCCGGCGACGACGGCCGCCGTCTCTTCCTCGTGTGTGGCGGCTCCATGGTGACGTACGGGCTCGCCTACGTGCTGCTCCCCTTCGCCCCCTCGCTGCCCCTGGCCGCCCTGTGCGTGCTCCTGGCCCACCTCGGCGGCGGCGCGCAGTGGGTCCTCTCCACCTACGGCCTCCAGGTGTCCACCCCCGACAGGCTCCGCGGACGCGTGCTCGCCCTCGACTTCGGCCTCGCCACGCTCGCCGTCGGGGTGTCCTCACTCGTGGCCGGTGGCGCCGCCGAGCTCGTGGGGCTCGCGCCCGCCTCCTGGGCCCTCGCCGGCGCGTCCATCCTCTATGGCCTGTGGTGGCTGGGGTGGACGCGCGGCCTGTGGCGCGGCAACACGGACGTGCTCGCCGCGTACCGCCCGCCTCACTCCGGCTGAGGCAGGAAACCCCACTCCTCGCCGGCATGGGAAACGCATTGCCTACAGTGCCAACACGAGGCGAGAGGGCTGCACAGGCCTACAGCCAAGGCAGGCAGTGGCCCTGAAGTTACCCGGCGGTATGGCAAGGGGGTGGGCGCCGTCCCCCAGGGAGGACTACAGCCGAGCAAAAGAGCCAGACCCAGGCCACTCACCACACACACCGTGAGGACCTGCCCCTCTTCTAGTGAAGACTACCGTAGACATAGTCTGAACTTGTGTTCAGAATAATTGCGCTATGGCGACTCGCAAGCGCACGACTTCTCAAGGTAGAGCCCACCGCTTCGGAGGGGATTGGACCTCCGAGAAGCTCGACGTGCTTGCAAACTATCTCCAGAGTTACACGACGGCTCTGAAGGACAAGCCCTCAAAAGAGAGTCCGTTCAGGAAAGCGTACATTGATGCTTTCGCGGGGACAGGTTATCGCACACGCCAGTACGAAGAGAGTGATGGTGGTCAATCAGCTCTGCTGTTCCCCGATCTCGCAGCGTCGGCGCCCCAACAACTTCTCGATGGCTCTGCTCGACTCGCATTGAAGACTCAACCGCGCTTCGATCGATACATCTTCATTGAGCGCAGCCCAGATCGCTGCGCCCAACTGGAAGCGCTCAAGCAGGAGTTCCCCGATCTCGCAAACGACATCCTCATCCACCAGGGTGACGCGAACGAGGAGATCCAGGCACTCTGCAATAAAGACTGGCGCTCCCGTCGCGCTGTCTTGTTCCTCGACCCTTATGGAATGCAGGTTGAATGGAGCACTATAGAAGCAATCGCAAAGACACGAGCGATCGATCTCTGGGTACTTTTTCCACTTGGTATTGGCGTGAACCGGCTCCTGACCCGCTCGGGAGAAATTCCTCCTATGTGGCGCAAGCGACTCGATCTCTTGCTGGGCACAAAGGACTGGTACGAAGAATTCTACAAAGTAGAGTCCACGCCAGATCTCTTCGGAACTGAAGAGGAACGCGTCATCAAGGCCTCCATGGAGACCATCGGCCGATACTTCAACAAAAGACTCAAGTCAGTCTTCGCAGACGTTGCACCAGACCCCCGAGTACTCCGCAACTCAGCGAACTGCCCGCTGTATCTACTGTGCTTTGCGGTTGGCAATCCAAAAGGCGCCCCAATTGCACTCCGCATTGCGAATCACTTGCTCACCAAGGGGGTGCAGTGATGGCACTTGGGTCAGGCATTGAATGGACTCAGGCTACGTGGAACCCGGTGACCGGTTGCAACAAAGTGAGCCCGGGGTGCAAATATTGTTACGCGGAGCGGATGGCTGAGCGCCTGCATGCCATGCGACAGCCGAACTACCGCAATGGCTTCGAGCTCACGCTACAGCCTCACATGCTAGAGCTGCCGCTCCGCTGGAAGAAGCCACAGACCATCTTCGTGAACTCCATGAGCGACCTGTTCCACGAGCAGGTACAACTCTCATATGTCCAGCGCGTTTTCGACGTTATGAGGCGCGCCCACTGGCATCGCTTTCAGATACTCACAAAGCGCTCTAAGCGACTTGTCGAGTTCGATCAACACCTTGACTGGCCCTCCAACGTCTGGATGGGCGTAAGCGTTGAGAACGAAAAATATACTTTCCGTATCGATGACCTTCGCACAACTCGCGCGCAGGTAAAATTCTTGTCCCTGGAGCCACTCCTCGGACCCCTTCAGGGGCTCGACCTGCGGGGCATCGACTGGGCAATAGTCGGCGGAGAGTCCGGACCAAAGGCACGAAAGATCGAAGAGTCGTGGGTGAAAGATATCCGAAATCAGTGCAATCAAGCCGGTGTGGCGTTCTTCTTCAAACAATGGGGCGGACGAAACAAGAAGAAGGCAGGACGCATGCTTGAAGGTAGAACGTGGGAGGAAATGCCTTTGCCAAAACCAAATACTCAGACTCCATCAATGGAGTCGATGCTGCCCGCGCCGTAGGTTGACTCAAACCACCCACACGGTTCGGCTTCGCACCTACCTGATTGACACGTTTCCGTGCCACATCGTGCTCAACCTCCAACCTTCACTCGCCCCCACTGGTACGAAGCAGATCTACTGGCGTCAGAGCACTCAAATCTCGTATTTCGCCGCCTACCGCCCGCCTCACTCCGGCTGAGGCAGGAAACCCCACTCCTCGCCGGCCGCCCGCGCCATCGCCTCGACGACGCGCGGGTGGATGCGCCCGTTGCTCGCGATGAGCCCCAACGTGCCGCGCAGCTCCGCGCCCTGCGAGAAGTCCACCCCTCGCCCATCCAGCCCCGTCACCTGGCCTCCCGCCGCGAGCACCAGCGCCGTGCCCGCCACGTGGTCCCACGTCTTGTGCGGATTCTTGCGGATGTCCCGCGGCCCCCGGATGAACAGGTCCGCCGCCCCCGCCGCCACCAGCGCGTACTTCACCATCCCGTCATAACGCTTCGCCCGCCGCGCATCGAAGTCCGCCGCCGCGTACACCCGGTCCGCCATCTCCCGCGAGCGCCGGCCCATCACGTAGCTCTCCACCACCCGGATGCTCGGTGGATCCACCCGATCCGACACGTGCAACGCGCGCGGCTCATCGCCCTCGAGCGTCTCCGCCCAGGCCCGCCCCGCGTCCGTGAAGAAGAGCGTTCCGCCCGCGTCCAGCGGCGACACCGGCACGCCGATGATGCCGTCCACCGGCTGGCCCTCCACCAGCGTCCCCACGCACACCGCGTAGCCCCGCCCGTGGATGAAGCCCTCCGTCCCATCCACCGGGTCGATGACCCACACCCGGTCGCTCCGCACGCCCCGGCCGTGGTTGAGCCAGCGCAGGAAGGTCTCCTCCGTCACCCGCTCGCCCAGCAGCTTCCCCACCAGCCGCACCGCCTGCTCGCGCTCTCCGGGAGGCACGGTGAGGAACGCCTCCGCGCCCTCCTCGGCGATGACGCCCTCCTCGGGGAAGGAGTGGGCGAGCGCGCGGCACACCAGGGCCTGCGCCCCATAGTCGGCGATCGTCACCGGGCTCGCGTCGCTCTTGCGGCTGACACCCGCCTTGGCGGCCTGCACCCGGCGGCACAGCTCACAGGCGAGCCGCACCGCGTCGATGATGGGTTGTAGCTCTCGAACGCTCGACTGCTCCATGAAGGGGACCGCTCCTTAGAGGGAGTCCAGAGAGGGACTCCAGGCCACGCACCACCCGGCGAACAGTAGCGGACTCCGTGTCCGTTCCGCGCGCCCTGGGCGCCTGCTTCCCCGGAGGACCCCCACCCCGTCCTCGCGGCCACCCGCGCGCGGGCGCCGGGAACGCCGGGGACTCGAGCCCCGGTGCCCTGGGAGACACGGGCACCGGGCCTCACGCTCCGCCTACTGTACCGGCGCGGGCGCCGGGGCCATGTTGTTCGACGGGGGCGGCAGGTACGCCGGGCGGTCGGACACGGGGGCCGCGGCGCAGGTGAACTCCACCGTCCGCGAGGACAGCAGGAAGGGCACCAGCGCGGCGCCCGTCGTGCCGCAGCCTATCTGCGCATAGGGGTCCCCGGTGTTGGCGCACGCCAGCGTGCCGGCGATGCCACCGGCCACGGACAGTCCCACGTTGATGAGCCAGTCGGTGCCGCTCAGCTTGCTCTCCGCCCAGGAGACACCGTTCTGGCAGGACTGTCCCGCCGGCCGCGACAGGTTGGCGAGCCCGCCGAGGGTGAACCACTGCCGGTCCGTGTAGGCCGGGCCCTCGGGCGGGGCGCGGGTGACGATGCGGGTGTTGTAGCAGGCGGTCTGCGTCGCCATGACGGCGAGGGCGGCGACCACGGTCCACTGGCGCTTCTGCATGTCGTGTCTCTCGATTCGGAGGTGAAGAAGGGACGCCGGCCCGTCCGCGCACGGACCCTATTTCAATTTCACTCCCGGGGCTCGGCATGAAGCGTGCGGGCCAGCCGGTGCAGCAGCCGCAGTTGGGGCTGGCGCAGGCCGCGCGCGGCGTCCACCAGCCGGCGCAGGCCCGAGGGCTGGGAGAGCTCCAGCCCCAGCAGCTCGTCCGAGCCGATCTCCAACGCCACGCAGATGCGCCGCAGCGTGGGGACGCTGGGGAACATCTCCCCGCGCTCGATGCGGCCATACACCTCGAGCTGCACGCCCACCCGGCGCGCCACTTCCGCCTGGGTGAGCCCGGCCCTCCGGCGCGCGGCATGGGCCACGGTACCGAGGTTCATCGCCAGTGGACGTTCCATACGAGCCGAGAGCCGGGGCATGCGACGGGTCCTCCATGGGAGACGCCCCTACCTTACGGACTCGCCACGTCCTGTCAATGCCCACTACCCATTTGTTGGGTGGACTCGATGGGCCCCCTCTTTGGAGGTATGGTGACCCGACCCGGGGAGTTGGCGCACCAGGTGCGTGTGGTGACTCCCCGCTCTCCGTGAACTCCCCTGATTCGCTCCGAGTGTGGCTTGGGGGACGAGGCCCCCGAAAAAGCCACGCCGCGGGGGGTGTTCGTGCGCAACCTCCATCGTTATGGTGCATCTCCCCCCGGCTTTTCGGCTCCGCCCCCCAGGAGGCCACACCATGCCCAAGGAACACGTCGACACCCGGAACCTCCAGGTCCACGACATCCCCCAGCAGCACGACAGCCTTCAGGCCATCTCCGACAACGTGACGCTCGTGGTCACCCAGGCGTTCGGCCCCGGCGGTGACAACCTCGTCGGCTACTCGGACGTGAAGTTCAACGGCTACCCCGCCGTCAGCCTGCTGCTGCGCACCCCGGACGGGCGCGAGGGCCTCGTGCACCTCTCCCCCATCCACGGCGACAAGCGCAAGACGGGCTTCACCGACATCCCCCCCGGCACCCGTTGCGAGCTGCTCTGCCCCGTCACGAAGCGCCCGCTCGACAAGCTCGGCCCCGTGGATGATGGCAGCGGCGCCCAGTACTACGCCCTCTACCTCACCCCCAAGCTGTCCCGGGGCCACGCCGTCGCCGTCACCGACATCTGGGACCACTTCCACTCCCGCATCGTCGATGACGAGGCCGTCATCTCCTACTGGGCCCAGACGCACGCCCTCTAGCCACACGCGGCGCGCCACACCCATGCGCCCCACGGCGCCGTGACGGTGGAGTGCCCCCCGCCGTCACTCCCCCCCCCGCACGGTCCGGGCCGAGGCCCCGAGAAGGGCCGCGGCTCCGTGAAGGCCCGTCCGCGCGGCTCCCGCCTCCCCGGTGAGCCCACCGCCTGGACGCGCCCACCGCGGGAAATTCGAGCCACGTGGACAGTTCCGCCCCAAGCGGTTTCTCGGAAGCTGGAAGCGGCCGCCTCCTGGGTGGACCCGGAGATGTCGGCCAGTAAAAGCTCCCGTCTCGTGGGCCGAGGCGTTGTAGGATGTCGCGCTTCCTCGGCGTCGGCTTGGGTGGGGTTGAGCCGGTCCACTCTATTCGGATTGGAGTTGCACCATGGTCGCTCGGGCACTCGTGCACCTGTTGGGAGAGACTCCGCTATTCCTCTTCGAAGTGACGGGATTGGGAGAGCAGCTCAAGGTGCTGCGCTTCTCCGGCTCGGAGGGAATGTCGAGCCTCTACGAATTCCAGGTGGAGGTGGCGTGCGAGAACCAGGACCTGGACTTCTCGCAGGTGGTGGGCAAGCCGGGGGTGCTGTCGCTCAATGGCGAGCTGGTCCCCCGGTACGTGCACGGCATCGTCAGCCGCTTCGAGCAGGTGAACGAGCTGCCGCGCTACGCCATCTACCGCGTCACGGTGGTGCCGCAGGTGTGGCGGCTCCACCACCGGCATGACTGCCGCATCTTCCAGAGGCTCGACACCCCCGCCATCCTCAAGAAGGTCTTCGAGACGGCCGGCGTGCCCGCGGACACGGTGCGCTTCTCGCTCGTCAACTCCTACGAGCCGCGCGACTACTGCGTGCAGTACCGCGAGTCCGACTGGGCCTTCGCCAGCCGCCTCATGGAGGAGGACGGCATCTTCTATTTCTTCGAGCACCAGGAGGACAAACACATCCTCGTGCTCGGGGACACGGAGTCGGCCCTCAAGCCCATCGTCGGGGTGGAGCTGCTGCCCTTCCGGCGCGCCACGGGCGGCGTGGTGCAGGAGGACCACGTGCTGCGCTTCCGCCGCATGCAGGAGGTGCGGCCGGGCAAGACGAGCCTGCGCGACTTCAACTTCAAGAAGCCCGGGCTGCCCATGGAGGCCGAGCACGAGGCCGAGGTGGACGCGGACCTCGAGGTGTACGACTACCCGGGCGAGTACCAGGATCCAGGCCGCGGCTCCTCGGCCAAGGGCACCACCATCGCCCGGCTGAAGCTGGAGGCGTGGCAGGCGGCGCGGCTGCAGGCGCAGGGCGAGAGTGATTGCGAGCGCCTGGCACCCGGACGGCTCTTCACCCTCCAGGAGCACACGCGCGAGGACTACAACGGCCGCTACCTGCTCACCCACGTGAGCCATGAGGGCAGCCAGCCCCAGGTGATGGAGGAGGAGTCGCAGCAGGGCGAGTTCAGCTACTCCAACTATTTCACCTGCATCCCGGAGAAGGTGCCCTACCGGCCCGCCCGCGCGACGCCCCGGCCGCATGTGCGGGGAGTCCAGACGGCGGTGGTGGTGGGCCCCTCGGGGGAAGAAATCCACGTGGACGAGTGGGGCCGCGTGAAGGTCCAGTTCCACTGGGACCGCGAGGGCAAGCAGGACGAGAACAGCTCCTGCTGGGTGCGCGTGAGCCAGTTGTGGGCCGGCGAGGGCTGGGGCGCCATGTTCATCCCGCGCATCGGCCAGGAGGTCATCGTCGATTTCATCGAGGGTGACCCGGACCGGCCGCTCGTCATCGGCCGCGTCTACAACGGCGCCAACCTGGTCCCCTACGAGCTGCCCGCTCACAAGACCAAGAGCACCATCAAGTCCAACTCCTCCCTCGGGGGCGACGGCTACAACGAGCTGCGCTACGAGGACGAGAAGGGCAAGGAGCAGTTCTTCATGCACGCCGAGCGCAACATGGACGTGCACGTGAAGAACGACTCCTTCGAGAACATCCTGCACGACCGGCACCAGACGATTGGCAGCGTGGGGAAGAACGGGAAGGCCGGCGACCAGAACGAGCTGGTGTACCGGGACAAGAGCCTCACCGTGCACCGCCACAGCCAGGAGCACGTGGGCGGAGACCTGAAGCTGCTGGTGGGCGGAATCGACGGCGCGGGAGACGTGGACATCGTCATCAAGTCCAACCGCATGGAGCTGGTGCACAAGAACAGCCACCTGCACGTCAAGGAGAACCTGAACGAGAAGGTGGACGGCTCCCAGTCACTGCAGGTGGACGGTGACCTGCACATGAAGGTGGGCGGGCTGCACGCGCTGGAGGCGGGCAAGGAGCTGCACCTCAAATCCGACAAGATCGTCCTCGAGGCGACGAGCGGCATCACCATCAAGGGGCCGGGCGGCTTCATCACCATCGACGCGAGCGGCATCGCCATCAAGGGCACGCTGGTGCAGATCAACACCGGCGGCACAGCGCTGTCCGGGAGCGGCGTGGCGCCCACTGCCCCCACGGACGCGGTGGAGGCAGTGCCCGTCGTGCCCACCCCGGCGGACGACGGAAGCTCGCCCTGAGACGCAGTCCCTGAGAGGAGAACCCCGATGCCTCCAGCAGCGCGAATCACGGACATGCATGTGTGCCCCAAGGTGGAGCCGGGCCCCGTACCGCACGTGGGTGGGCCCACGACCTCGGGAGAGGGTACCGTCCTCATTGGCTATCAGCCGGCGGCGCGGGTGGGAGACTCCCTGCTGTGCACGGGCCCGGGCGTGTCGGACTCCATCTCCCAGGGCGAGGCCAGCGTCATCATCGGCGGCAAGCCCGCCGCCCGCCTGGGGGACTCCACTTCCCATGGAGGCGTCATCGTGGCCGGCTGCCCCACGGTGGTCATCGGCTCGTCCGCCCAGGGGCTGACCATCACCATCGCCGCGCGCGACGGCGTGCCCTTCTGCGAGGAGTGCGAGAAGCGCAAGCAGGAGCAGGCCCAGGCGCAGGAGGGCTGAGGGACCGATGAGCACGGGAACCATGCGCCACGCCATCCTCCAGGTGCGCTGGGGACCGCTGGCCTATCAGAAGACCCTCATCGAGCCCGGCCAGGTGCTGAAGGTGGGGCGTGCTCCTTCCTCGGGGTTGGCGGTGCCGCACGACAAGGACATGGCGGAGGAGCAGTTCGAGCTGTCCTGGAGCGGCAAGCGGGGCTGGCTGCACGGGGTGCCGGGCGTCTCGGGGACACTGCTGGACGGCGAGCCGGTGGAGCAGGGAGAAATCTTCAACGGCACCTGGGTGCGCGCGGGGCAGACGGACTTCTCGGTGTACTTCGAGAAGACCACCCCACCACGCGAGCCCGAGCAGCCGGATCCTCCCGTGCTGGTGGCCCACAAGGCCCGCGCCCTGGAGGTGCTGCGCGCCCAGGAGGCCCCGCTGTACGCCATCGTCGACACGGCACGCGACGCGCGCATCCTCGAGCTGCTGCACGAGTCGGTGGAGGTCTGCCTCTCGCTGTACGAGGGACGCCAGGGCACGGCACTCGCGGAGGTGGCTCCCTACCTGGTGAGCCTGCCCCGCAAGGACTCGTGGCTGCTGGAGGCGCTGGTCCAGGAGGGCTGGGGTGCCCACTGGGGCATCTTCCTCACCAGCGCCGCGCCCATGCTCCAGGTGCGGCGGCACTTCCGCAAGTTCCTCATGGTGGAGGCGGAGGGCGTCGAGGGCAGGCTCTACTTCCGCTACTACGATCCCCGTGTGCTGAGCGCCTTCCTCCCCTCGAGCCCGCCCGGCTCGCGGGACGAGTTCTTCGGGGACATCGAGGGCTTCATCTTCAGCGGCTCGAATGGAGAGGTCACCGTCGAGCTGCCTTCCCTGGACGGCAAACGTCCGCCGGGCCGGAACGGGACAAGGGGCTGATACCGATGGTTGCTCGCGCACACGTACACGAGGTGGGAGGCGCTCCGGTCTTCCTGTTCGACATCGGCGACCACGACGAGCCGATGCGGGTGCTCCACTTCTCGGGCTCGGAGGGGCTGTCGAGCCTGTTCGAGTTCCAGGTGGAGCTGGCCTGCGAGAATCCGGACGTCGACTCCGCGCAGGTGGTGGGCAAGACGGCGCTGCTGGCCATCCGCGGGGACTCGGGCTTCCGCCACCTGAGCGGCATCATCAGCCGCTTCGAGCAGGTGAACGAGCTGCCGCGCTACGCCATCTACCGGGCCACGGTGGTGCCCGTGGTGTGGCGGCTCCAACACCGGCACGACTGCCGCATCTTCCAGAAGCTCGACACGCCCGCCATCCTCAAGAAGGTCTTCGAGACGGCGGGCATCCCCGCGGACCGGGTGCGCTTCTCGCTGGTGAACTCCTACGAGCCGCGCGACTACTGCGTGCAGTACCGCGAGTCCGACTGGGCCTTCGCCAGCCGCCTCATGGAAGAGGACGGCATCTTCTATTTCTTCGAGCACCACGAGGACAAACACATCCTCGTGCTCGGGGACACGGAGTCCGCCCTCAAGCCCATCGACGGAGGGGACACGCTGCCCTTCCGGCGCGCTTCCGGCGGTGTGGTGCAGGAGGACCATGTGGCGCGCTTCCGCCGCGTGCAGGAGGTGCGGCCGGGCAAGACGAGCCTGCGCGACTTCAACTACAAGAAGCCCGGACTGCCCATGTCCGCCGAGCACACGGCCGAGGTGGATGCGGACCTCGAGGTGTATGACTACCCGGGCGAGTACCAGGATCCCGGGCGCGGCTCCTCGGCCAAGGGCACCACGGTGGCGAAGCTGCGGCTCGAGGCGTGGCAGGCCTCGCGGGTGCAGACGCAGGGGGAGAGTGATTGCGAGCGCCTGTGTCCGGGGCGGCTCTTCTCGCTGCAGGAGCACACGCGCGCGGACTACAACGGCCGCTACCTGCTCACCCACGTGAGCCACTCGGGCAGCCAGCCCCAGGTGATGGAGGAGGAAGCCCCGCTGGCGGACTTCCACTACACCAACACCTTCACCAGCATCCCGGAGAAGACACCCTACCGTCCGCCCCGGGTGACGCCCCGGCCGCACGTCCAGGGAGGACAGACGGCGGTGGTGGTGGGGCCCTCGGGCGAGGAAATCCACGTGGACGAGTGGGGCCGCGTGAAGGTCCAGTTCCACTGGGACCGGCAGGGCAAGCTGGACGAGAACAGCTCCTGCTGGGTGCGCGTGAGCCAACCCTGGGGCGGCGAGCTGTGGGGACGGATGTTCATCCCGCGCATCGGCCAGGAGGTCATCGTCGACTTCATCGAGGGCGACCCGGACCGGCCCATCATCACCGGCCGCGTGTACAACGGCGCCAACCTGGTCCCCTACGAGCTGCCCGGTGAGAAAACGAAGAGCACCATCAAGTCCAACTCGTCGCTGAACGGGGAGGGCTACAACGAGGTGCGCTACGAGGACGAAAAGGGCAAGGAGCAGTACTTCCTGCACGCCGAGCGCAACATGGACGTGCACGTGAAGAACGACTCGTTCGAGAACATCCTGCACGACCGGCACCAGACGATCGGCGGCCAGGGGAAGGGCGGCAAGGTCGGCGATCAGAACGAGCTGGTGTTCCGGGACAAGAGCCTCACGGTGCACCGCCACAGCCAGGAGCACGTGGGCGGGAACCTGAAACGCCACGTGGGCGGCATCGATGGCGCGGGGAACGTGGACGTCGTCATCAAGTCCAACCGCATGGAGTTGGTGCACAAGAACAGCCACCTGCATGTCAAACAGTGGCTGCTCGAGAAGGTGGATGGCACCCAGTCGCTGCAAGTCGGCAAGGACCTGCACACCTCGGTGGGCCAGCTGACCGCGGTGGAGACGGGCAAGGAGATCCACCTCAAGTCCAACAAGATCGTCGTCGAGGCGGCGAGCGGCATCACCATCCAGGCACCGGGCGGCTTCATCACCATCGACGCGAGCGGCATCGCCATCAAGGGCGCGCAGGTGCTCATCAACAGCGGAGGCTCGGCCCTGTCCGGCAGTGGCGTGGCGCCCACCGCCCCCAAGGACGCGGTGGAGGCCAAACCCACCGTGCCAGCCCTGGCGGACGATGGAAAGGTGCGGGCGCCGAGCGGACTCGCGGTGGCCCAGGGCGCCTCGGAGCTCGCGCCCGTCAAGCCGATGAACCTGGCGGCCACCATGCTGGCGTCGGCGCTGCTGCAGGCTCGCGCGCCCACCGTCACCTGCGTCCAGCTCGCCAACCAGATTGACGAGATGGACCACGCCAAGCTCCGCGCCGCGCTCGCGGCGGACGTGTACAACCAGAGCGGCGTCCCCGGCCCCCTCCCCGAGGGCTTCACCCGGGCCAACGATGAGCAGCTCAAGGCCATCTTCCATGGCCGCCTCTCCGACGAGCAGCTCAAGAACCTCACCGCCCCCGAGGGCTCCAGCTACCGCGCCGCCATCTACCAGGACGACAAGGGCAAGGCGTACCTGGCGTTCCGCGGCACGGAGAACAAGGAAGGCTTCAAGGACTGGAAGGAGAACCTCCTCCAGGGCGCCGGCATGGAGAGCCAGCACTACGAGAAGGCCAAGAAGCTGGCCGAGCTCCTGGATGTGGCCACGGACGGCAACATGGAGATCATCGGCCACTCGAAGGGGGGAGGCATGGCGGCCGCGGCGGGCCTGATGACCGGCGCCAAGACGACGACCTTCAACCCCGCGGGCGTCCATCCCAACACGGTGGGCGGCATGAACATGTCCAACGCCAGTGCCAACATCAACGCCTACGTCGTGGAGGGCGAGGTCCTCAACTGGGTCCAGGACAACCGGGCGGTGGTGCAGGGAGGAGCCGTCATCGCGGGCACGAAGCTGGGAGGCCCGCTGGGCGGAATGGTGGCGGCGATGCTCGTCAACGGCACCCTGCCCCAGGCCACTGGCCGGCGTGTGAACCTCCCGCAGCCCAAGGACTTCAAGCACGCCTGGTACGATCCGGTGCTGTACCGGGTGGACCTGCATGGCATGGATCAGGTGAAGAACAGCCTGGAGACACACCAGGAGAACCTCAAGAACCAGTACGTCGCCAACGGGTGCGAGGCTCAGCTTGGAAAGCGATAGGGTGACCCATGATGCGCCGTTGGCCGTGGCTGGCTTGGGCCGCCATGCTCTCGTTGTGGGGCGGGTGTTCGAAACAGGGAGGAGCCACAGTGTCCGGGCCGGATAGCTATTTCGAGAAACCCACCGACAAGCAGATGGCGCGGGCGGTCGCCGACGGAGAGGTCGACACCGTCCGCCGGCTGCTCGAGAGTGGCGAGGTGGATCCGCTGGCCGTTGGCCGCGATGCCACCAACTGGCTGACCCTCGCCGTCGCCGCGCGGCAGAAGGGCTCGCTCGACACGCTGCTCGAGCACGGCGCCCTGGGAGACCCCAAGGGGAAGATCGCCGGCCAGGCCCTCTACGCCGCCACGCTGCTCGATGACCTGTACTGGCTCAAGCGGCTCCACGCCGCGGGCGCGGACCTCAACAACTACGGCGGTGGGGATCTCCTGCTCGAGGTGGCGGTGGATACCCGGAACCGGGAGACGCTGGACTTCTACCTGGAGCATGGCGCCGACCTGAACATGCGCACGAACGCCGGCGGCTCCGTGGCGCTGTCCACGGCCCAGGCCAAACGGTTCGACCTGGTGAATGAGTTCCTCGACCGGGGCGCCTCGCCCTGGGTGATGGACTCGCTCGGGTCCACCCTGGGCTCCGCGGCGGAGAGAGCGGGAAAGGTCCCCGCGTGGGACCACCGCGGCCCGATGAACCAGGAGCGGCTGCTGCTGCTGGAGCGGCTCCACGCCATCGGCTTCCCCAACCCGGCGCCCACGGCCAACGAGGGCCACGCCCTCCGCGAAGCCGGGAAGTGGCCGCCGCCCAACGTCCCCGGGAAGGCACCCCGCCCCGCGGCGCCCTGAGGGCTCCGGCCCGACACCATCAGTCCAGGTACCGGCCTGAACCCACGCCCTCGAAAGCAAGGATGGCCCCCCATGCTTCGCCTCACGAAGGCTCAAATTGACGGTATGATTTTATACGACGAAAGCAGCTTCGTTGCTTTTGTCGCCAAGCACATCCAAGAGGAGAGCCCGGACCTGGTGCTGGGGCTGCCGTTCGACTCACTGCGCGACATGGTCGTGGCCGGACTCAAGCGTGCCCGCGGCCATGGATTGCGTACCCCCGAGAACCTGACGGCCTTTGTGTCCATCATGTTCGAAATAGCCCCCAACTTCGATGAGCATCCGGCCATTGCCAAGGTGTTGAGGGACTCGTCCATCCCCATCGACGAGCGCATGGATGCGCTGTTCACGAAGCTGCCCCCTTCCGCCTGGGAGCAGGCCGAGCGGTGTTACGACCCAGAAGCCTGGTATTCCGAAACAGGGGATATCCACCTGTCTTGATGAAAAGAGGAGCATCTCCATATGGGAGCGGAACTGGATTCCCTCAATGCGAACTCCTTGGAGCTTCGCAGGGCAGAGGGCCTGTTGGACAAGCTGACCAAGAACCTCGACCTGGAGATGGCACAGGCAGCCCTTGATGCGGTTGGAACGATTGATCCTACGCCCATTTCAGACCTCGCCAGTGCCGGCCTCAGCTTGTACAGAGGACAGTTCTTGGACGCAGGCCTGTCAGTGGTCTCCGCGTTCCCCTATCTCGGAGACGTGCTGGGTAAAACTGCGAAAGCAGCCCGCATCACCCAGAGGATGGTCGATCTCAAGCGCAGAATCGATGTGACGATCACGTCCATCAACAAACTGCGCCGGAACAACCGCACCCTGGCCGCGGCTGCCGAGCGGGCCCGCATCAAGAAGGAAGCCGCCGAACGGGCCGCCAAGAAGAAAAAATGCAAGGACTGTCCGGACGACGAAGAAATATCACCTACTTATGGTACGCGGCTGCCGAGGACAGGCGGCCGTTGGTCTGACCCTAACAATCCTGGCAATTCTGACTGGATCCCGGACCCCAACACCGAAAATGGCAAGAAGATACTGGAGGTAACAGGCGGGAAACCCATCACCTTCAAGGATGGCTACCCAGACTTCTCTCCCTACGCCAAAAAGAGCGTCGAAATCGACATGATTGGTGACCACTCGCAAGACTTCAAAAACGCGAACAAGGCCGCAGGCCTTGAAGGGAGCAGCCCTCCCAAGGGCTTTACCTGGCACCACAAAGAGGACGGAGTTACCATGGAACTCGTCCCACAAGACCTCCACAACAAGGTGCCGCATACTGGAGGAGCAGCCATCGTTGACGGCAATCGCTATGGCCCCTCGCAGTTCTGATAAGCCCTTGGAGCAAGCAGAGCCATGAGCCCTATCATCAAAGACTCCGAGCCGCCAGTTTCGAAGGCCCGCATTCAAGAAGTCGAGAAACTCATCGGAAGTGAGCTGCCCGAGCCCTACAAACGATTCTTGTTGAAACACAACGGGGGGACACCAACGCCTTGTGAATTCCTCTTCCGCAGCAAGGACAAGCCTCCCAGGCCAGCCATTCTTTCATGGTTCCTCGCCATCCATGATGGGCCGTACGAGAACTTCCTGGAGCACTTCAAGGACTTCCAGGGGCGGATTCCCGGGGACACGGTTGCCATTGCCCGGGATCCAGGCGGAGATCTCATCCTGCTCGGTCTCCGAGGCCCATTGCGAGGCAAGATCTTCTTCTGGACCAAAAAGCTTGAGCCCCTGGACGGCTCGCCCACACCGCCCGAGCTGCTCCACGAGGTGGCTGACGACTTCGACTCATTCATGAACTCCCTGTTCGATACATGAGCAAGGCCTATTTCGATAGGGTCTCCCCCACCTTCATCGAGAACTGGGCGCCCGCGCTCCACGACCTGTCCATCCCTCAGGCCGATGTGCCCCTGTCCCGGCTGGAAACCCAGGCGCTCGAGGCCCGGACTTGGCACCAGAAGAGCACAGACAGGTCCGAGCACATTCCCATCGATTCATTGATGTGGCGATTGAATGTCGCCCTCCGTCAATTTCCGGAGGGCGCCTTCGTACGTCTCGGCTCTCGAAGCAGCAAGGACTCCGCGTATGCCCTCCAACATGGCTTGCGCGTCAGAACAGGCGAAGCCGCGGTACGCATGCTCACCGAGGGCTCCGAGCGAACAGCCTTCGATCTCCGGCTGGCAGCCCAGGTCCATTACGCTCCGCACATCTTCGTCCGCAAGTGGATGGACATTCCCCGCTGGACGGAGTTCCGCTGTTTCATGAAGGAGCGAAGGCTCGTCGGCATCTCCCAGTACGATTGCCTGACCCTTGGCATCCGTCCTGAAATCACGCGGAATGCGGAGAGCCTCCATACCGCGATACGCGAATTCTCCCAGCGCTTCGCGGAGGCTTCCCATCTCGACAACGTGGTGTTCGACGTTTTCGTCGAGGGAATGGACACATCCGGCCCCCTCAACGTCCGCCTGCTCGAGCTGAATCCGTTCTTCCCCAAGACCGACCCATGTCTCTTCGACTGGTCAGTGCCCGCTGACTTCGATGGCTCTTTTCGCTTCCTCGGCGCTTCTACACTGAAGGGGAGGGACCACCTCGGCCATGGAAGAGGTGGGTGAGGCCCTTCCAGGACTCAAGCCAGGGCTACTTCCCCTCCTCCGGCAGCAGCTTGCGCAGCTCGTCCGCCATGGTGCCCAGCTTGAGCGCCGTGGCCGCCACGTCCGTCCCCATCTGCGCGTACGTGTCCACCAGCTCCAGCAGCGTCGCGCACCCCTGGGAGATGTGCGTCGTCTGCTCCGCCTGACGCTCCGCCTCGCCCGCGCTCTTCTCCATCAGCTTCTGGTTCTGCAGCACGATTTCGCGGATGGAGCGCAACGTCGTCCGCGCCGACTCCAGCACCGGCGTGAAGCGCTCCGTCGTCTCCCGGATGTGCCCCACCGCCATCAGCGTCTCGGACATCTGCTTCGTCACCCCGCCCACCACCTCGCCAATCCGCGCCGAGCTCCGCCCCGACTCCTCGGCCAGCTTGCCCACCTCCTTCGCCACCACCGCGAAGCCCCGCCCGTGCTCGCCCGCCCGCGCCGCTTCAATCCCCGCGTTCAGCGCCAGCATGTTCGTCGCCGCCGCCATCTCCTGGATGGTCTCCACGAAGCCGTGGATGCGCTCGGAGCTCTCCTCCAGCTTCTGCACGCTCAGCGCGCTGCGGCCCACCGCCTGGGCAATCGCCGTCAGGCTCGTCTCCATGCCGCTCACCAGCGAGTCCACCTCGCCCGTGTAGCGCTGCGCCTCCTCGGCCTGCGTCGCGCTCGCCCTCGAGTGACGGAACAGCGCGCCCGCCGCGCTCGCCATCTGCTCGCTCGCCGTGGCGATCCGCAGCGCGGACGTGCGCACGTGCACCGCCTGCTGCGACATCTCGGAGATCGTCGTCGAGAGCACCTGCGCCGAGCCCGCCAGCGTCCGCCCCGTCTCCACCACCTTGCCGCGCGACGTCTCCAGCTCCCGCAACGCCCGCTGCATGTTGCGCCGCAGGTAGAACTGCTTGCGGTGCCCCGCGTGCAGCGCCTCCAGCAGCATGGCCACCGCCAGCGAGCACAGCAGCAGGATGAGGTCCAACACCAGCGTGCCCGCCAGCGGCGCGGCCGACAGCACCAGGTCGAAGCCCACGTGCGCCACGCCCAGCAGCGCGTAGAAGCACAGGCGCGCCCACCGGCCCACCGGCAGCATGGACGGGCCCGTGAGCAGGTTGAGGAACACCATGGCCACGTGGTAGCCCGAGCCCTCCATGCCCAGCTGGTAGAAGGCCCAGTCGTTGCCCAGCGCGTACACCAGCGTGGTCCAGAACATCGCCGCCGGCAGATCTCTCGGGCTCAATACCCGGCGCATCGCCAGCAACAGCGCCGGCACCAGCAGCCAGCCCAGACGCACCAGCACCAGCCAGCCCATGTCCGGGCTCGAGCCCAGGGCCCACCGCGCGTACAGCACGTCCAACACGAACAGCACCGGGCTGGCCACCAGCGCCGTGAGCGTGAGCTTCCCGAGCCGCAACGGCCCTCGCGTCAGCAGGAACTCACGGTAGCTCTCCTGGGTCTCGGGAGATGGGGGGTTGTTATCCATGTGCTCGGCCACGTCCCCGAGGAACTGCCTCGGGACCGTCCGCGCACGCTATCAGACGAGGGCCGCACCCCGGCGGGGGCATTCGCTCGCCCGGTTGCTCCACCTGGACCGGCAGTCACCTCTCCCTACACCACGGGCAATTCCCGCTGCACCGGCCCCGGGGGGAAGGCCTCCTCCAGCCGGGCCAGGTCGTGCGCCGTCAGCCGCAGCCGCCCGGCCGCCGCGTTGTCCCGGGTGTGCGCCTCGTGGCTCGCCTTGGGGATGCAGAAGAGCGAGCGCCGCCTCATCAGGAATCCCAACGCCACCTGCCGGGGCGTGGCCCCATGCGCCCGGGCCACCTCCGCCAGCACCCGCCCATCCGGGCTGTCCGGCTCCGGGAAGTCCCCGCTCCCGAAGGGGCTGTAGCCCACCACCGTCACCCCGTGCCGCTCACACCACGGCAGCACCCGGTGCTCGATGTGCCGCTCCCTCAGGTGGTAGAGCACCTGGTTGCACGCCATCCGCCCCGGTCCGGCGAGGGCCAGCACCTCCTCCAGGTCATCCACGTCGAAGTTGCTCACCCCCCAGGAGCGAATCTTCCCGTCCGTCCGCAGCCGCTCGAAGGCCCGCAGCGTCTCCTCCAGTGGGTGCGGCCCCGGCCAGTGCAGCAGGTAGCAGTCCAGCCAGTCCGTCCGCAGCCGCTTCAGGCTGCGCTCGCAGGCTTGAATCGTCCCCGCGTAGGTGGCGTTGTTGGGCATCACCTTGGACACGAGGAACACCTCGTCACGCCGCCCGGCCAGCGCCTCGCCCACCAGCGACTCCACGTCGCCGTAGCCGTACAGCTCCGCCGTGTCCACGTGCGTCATCCCCAGGTCCAATCCCACCTGGAGCGCCCGGAGGGCCTCCTGCCGGTCGTCGTCCTCCATCTGCCAGGTGCCCTGCCCCAGCACCGGCACTTCCACTCCCGTGGGCCCGAAGACGCGCTTGTCCATGTGACTCCCCCGTGGGGCCAGGGTCTCAACTCCTCCCCGCTCCCGGTATGCCGCCTCCCCTCCCGGCGTCTCCTGCCCCACACTCGCCCCCCTCGAGTGCCAACGCCCGACACCTCCGCCCTCGTCCCGCCTCGCACGGCCCCCCTCCGCGCCCCGGACGCGCGCGTCACCAACTGGTCCAACAGTTGGACCAGTTGCTCGGAACCGGCACCGGAGGGCGCGCTGCCTCCGTCAGTCAGCGCCCGGGCTTGACGGTGTAGGCGCCCGTCCTCGCGTCCACGGACACGCGAGGTGGACGCCGCGTCTCCTCGAAGAGGCGCCAGCCCGGCTCCAGGCCCCGCCAGAAGGCGAGGAGGTGCGGCGTGGCCCTCGGGTGCTTCTCCAGCGCGGCCAGGCCCCGGGCATCCATCTGGCGCGGGAAGATGTGGATGGGCACGTCCCGCTTCATCTTCCCCCGCGCCGCCCACACCATCAGGTACAGCTCCTCGATGGGGCCGTCCTGGATGGCGATGCAGCCGATGCTCATGCAGTTGCCGTGGACGTAGATGGCGCCCCCCAGCGGCCGCTGGCCCAGGCGCCGGTCCGCCTCGTTCGGGTAGCTCACCCGCATGGACAGGTGGAACTGGCTGCGCGGGTTGAACTGGTCCAGCGTGTAGAAGCCCTCGGGCACCTGCTCATCGCCCTCGCGCCGCTTGGGCCCCACGTCCCCCGAGGCCGCGCAGAAGGGGAACGTCTTCACCTTGCGCAGCCGCTCGCCCTTCGCCCCCGCCCACACCTCCAGCTCGCGCTCCTGCTTGAAGGCCCGGACGTAGAGCTCCTCCGGCGGCCAGGAGACCCCCGCCTTCGTGAACAGCCTGGCCACCTCGTGCTCCCGCGCCCGGCGCACCGCCTCCACCTTCTTGTCGGTGGCCCCCGCCGGCCACGCCAGCAGCACCCCCAGCAGCAACAACAGCAGTCTCGTCATGCCGGGCTGGACACCCCAGGGGAGACGGCCGTTCCTCGGGAAACCCATACTCCCTCTCCCCTCGGGAGAGGGTGGGGGTGAGGGTGCCCGGGCCCGTTCTTCAACCCGTGGACCCCAGTGTGGACAGAGGGTTCAACCCGGGAGGCGTGGCACCCTCACCCCGGGGGGCTTGCCCCCCCTTTGAACGACGGGGGGCTCCTCTCCCGGAGGGCGAGGGGAAATGGTCACATGTCATGGGCCGCCTGCTTCACCAGGTGGCCCGTGAAGTTGTACTCGAGCAGGTGGCGCTTCAGGTGGCCGTCGCTGGCGGCGAACGTCTGCACGTAGTCCCCCTTCTCGAGGAACAACGTGACGCTGTACACGCCCGTGTCCCGATCCACGTGGCCCTGGCCGCTCATGGCGCGCCCCTTGGACATCCCGTTCTTCAGCACGTGGACGAACACGTCGTTCGCCGTCGCCCCGTAGTGGTACGCATCCTTCACGAACGACACGTTGAAGAAGTACAGGCCCGTGCACGGCGCCACGAAGGTGCCCCCTCCCGCGCCCCAGCCTCCGCCCTCCTGGGTGTGCGTCGTCGCGTAGCTCAGCAGCGAGAGCCCTCCCTCCGACACGTGGCCCGTCCCACTCGCGCTGAAGGCGACGATGCCCGACTCGGGACAACGGGCCCCGGCCAGCAACTCGGCCTGCCGGGCGGTGGTGGGGTCCACCGTCTTGTAGTTCGCGAAGAGCACCCGCGCCTTCTGGGTCCCCGGGGCCGAGCCAGGCTCCTCCGCCCATGCCAGGCCCGCGCCGAGCAGCGACACCACGCCGGCCCACAGCACCACCCGCGACGTCTTCATGAGAGCCTCCCTTCCCAGGATTCCAGGGGTCCGGGGAGACTTGGCCCGGCGGGCCCATCCCACAACCCCGCCTGACGGTCAGGCAGGCGGTCGGTTAACGGATGGCTCCCACGGGGTGTCGGTGAGGCAACGTGACGGGCCCGCGGGCGTTCAGCGCCGGCCGCTGCCCGAGGTGGTGAACCAGGCCGACCCGGGCTCCACACCCGGGCTCGCGCCCGACGAGGAGCGGAAGGGAGAGCCGCTGAACAGGCCCTCGCCCTCTTCTCCCGGCGGCGTGTCCGTGGACTCCATGGCCACCGACAGCAGCCCGGCCAGGATGCCCAGCAGGCAGGCGCCCGCCACCGCCAGCTTCACCTTGCGGCGCCACGTCTGCACGGGCTCGCGGTGGTAGCGCGGCAGGCCCCGGCGGAGTCGCTCGCTCTGGAGGTCGATGACCCTTCCTGGCGCCTTGCTGGACATGCATGCATCCTAGCCCACCCCTCAGGGAACCGGCCCGGCTCGTTCGTGGGGCGAGCCGACATCCTAACGCATGCCGGGTCGTCCAGGTAACACGTGGCCTGGAACCGGGGGCCTCCCCGCGCATCCCACCTCCCGCCGTGACGAACCTGGACCTGTTTCCCCCCGAGCCGCCCCCCACCACCGGACCGCTGGAGCACCTGCTGAAGGTGTCCCGCATCTACCTGGAGCCCGACGTCGAGCGCTTCACCCGGGGCCGGGACCTCCTCGCGCGCTTCCCCGGCGCCGAGCGGGTGCCGGTGCGCTCGCACTGGAACATCCCCGGCCTCTTCGGCAACGAGGGCAACACCGAGGCGTGGAATCGCATCAAGGGCAGCACCCTGGTGCTGGGCGTGAAGAAGTCCATGGGCTTCGAGGCCAATGGCCGCAGCGCCGACTTCCTGCCGCCCTCCACGGCCAACGGCTGTGTCATGAGCTGCGCCTACTGTTACGTGCCGCGTCACAAGGGCTACGCCAACCCCGTCACCGTCTTCGTCAACATCGAGCAGGTGCTCGCGGCCATCCGCCGGCACGCGGGGAGGCTCGGGCCCAAGGCGGAGCCCAACAGCGTGGACCCGCGCTACTGGGTGTATGACATCGGCTGCAACAGCGACTGCTCGGCGGACGCGGCCCTGAGTGACAACGTGAAGGACCTGGTGCGGCTCTTCACCGTGCTGCCCAACGCCATGGGCTCCTTCGCCACCAAGCTGGTCAACCGCGAGCTGCTCTCCTACGCGCCCCGGGGCAAGACGCGCATCCGCTTCAGCCTCATGCCGCACGCGAAGGCGAAGCTGCTCGACGTGCGCACCAGCCCCATCTCCGAGCGCATCGCCGCCATCGACGACTTCGTGGCCGCCGGATACGAGGTGCACCTCAACTTCTCGCCCGTGGTCGTCACCGACGGCTGGCAGGCCGAGTACGACGCGCTCTTCCAGCAGATCGACGACACGATTGGAGACAGGGCGAAGGAGCAGCTGGCCGCGGAGATCATCTTCCTCACGCACAACGAGCGGCTGCACGAGGTGAACCTGCGCTGGCACCCGAAGGCCGAGGAGCTGCTGTGGCGGCCGGAGTTGCAGGAGAGCAAGGTGTCGCAGGGCGGCGGCGTCAACGTGCGCTACCGCACCGGGTACAAGGGGCGGCTCGTCGAGGAGTTCCAGGAGTTGCTCGCCCGGCGCATGCCGTACTGCCGCGTGCGCTACGCGTTCTGACGCGCTCAGGCCTCGAGCGGGGACACCGCCGGGGAGAGGACGTGGCTCGCCACATACCAAGCGGGCCTCTGCCCCCGGTAGAGGCCGCCTGAGGTGCCCTCGAGCAGGAACCAGCCGAACCGGTCCGAGCCCTCGACCCAGGCGTGGCCACCCCAGGTCCCGTTGGACCACAGGGACCCGACGACCACGCTCGCCTTCACGCCCCCGCGCCGCAGGAACGACGCCCCAAAGATGGCGAGGTCATCGCAGTCGCCTCCCTTCCGGTCCAGGGTCACTGCGGGCGAACACCAGTAATCGAAGGGTCCGGAGGGATCCGCGATGTACTGGAGTTCCCCCTCCTGGAACCAGCCGGCGACGTTTTCCGTGAAGGAGTGGTTCACGGGCAGGTAACCCAGCGGAACCGTGCGGACGAGATGGGCCACCTCCCAGGGACGGATCAACCGCTGGATGGCCTGGCGCTGCGCGTGGGGGCTCGGAATCATCCGGATGATCTCCGGCCGCGGATACGAAAGAAGATTGTTCATGAAAACACCTGAGGAGATGGGGGGACACGACTCCGTACGTGCTCAGGACGATCGGTACTCCGTGGATCTGACAGGTAAGCCCTTGCAAGCCTTGCAAGTGGCTCCTGCATGACCCCGCCTTGCAGCCCCCTCCGGCAAGAATCGGTTGCACTGCAATCATTTCAAGGAGTTACAGCTCGCTTCGAGGCGTAGTCAGGTGGAATCATCCCTGACAGCGATTCCCGGAGGAGTGGCGATGACCCTTGGAGTGAAGCTCAACACCTACATCGAGCAGCTCGGCGAAAAGCAAGCTGCGGTCGCCATGGCCTGGCTGGAGCTGTGGAAGCAGCGGGCCAGCGGCAACAAGTCCTGGAGCCCCAGCACCATCAGCTCCCAGCTCAACCGGCTGGTGAAGGACCAGGAGCAGGGGCTGCGGTTCTTCTTCCAGGATCGGACCCGGGGGGCCCTGCTCTTCGAGGTGCTTCGGGTTCCAGAAGCCGAACTCCCCGCGCTGTTCGACCTGGCCGAGCAGGCCCTGAAGTCCGAGGGTGCCCCGGCGCGGATCATCATCGACGCCACGGGTTGGCGGTGGAGTGTGGAGAAGGCGGACGTGCTCTTCGCGGAGCTCAAGCGCCTGCTCATCATGGAGGGCCCCTATCCCATCACGCTGCTCATCCTGGAGGACCAGTACGACAAGCTGCCGCGCAGCTTCGACCCCCTGATGAACAAGGAGAAGCTGCGCTACCAGGAGGTGAAGACCCCGGAGCAGGGTTGGGAGCGCGCACAGGAGCTGGCCGAGGAGCAGGGGCTCGTCCTGTCCGCGCGCCAGTTCCCGGAGTTCGAGCGGTGGTTGGCCGCGGACTTCGACGGCAGGACACTGCTCATCGAGCCCACGAACGGGCTGGAGCTGTTCCGGACCCAGGGGCGCCTGCCCTCGCTGGAGCCGGTGACCCATGACCTGGCGGAGTTGGTACCCAAGCAATACGCGTACAGGTCCTCGCTGCCCGAGTTCTCGTGCGAGCAGCACCGGCTGATGCGAGCACTCCGCTCCGAGGAGGACTCGGCTGGACTCAAGCTCAACGCGTCCATCCGACAGGGCATGGCCCTGGCCCTGGGCATCACCGCCACGTCCACTTCCCGGGAGCGGACAGAGGCACAGATTGGGGCGTTGACGCGCGAGCTCCCGGTCGAGCTCACCCAGGGCTCCGCCACGGATCTCCAGAACCGGCTGGAGCAGGCGCGCCGTCGCCGCACCGGGCCTCTCGCGCTCTGGGTCGACGACACCGTGCACCTGCTCAACGTCCCCGAGGCAGCCCGGCTCGCCGCGAACCGCCCATTCATCCGCACCCATGACATCCAACCCGACCCCACTCCCCTGAGCCGGTTGCTGGAAGCGGTAGCGGAGTGGTCCGAGTTCGATTTCCTGTCCGACCCATTCCTCGAGCACCTCATCGCCCGGCTGGATCCCGAAGAGAAGCAGCGCACCGCCTTCCTGCACGCGCGGGCCGGGCTCCTGTTGACGCAGGCCCTACGGCCCAAGGCCCGGACTCCGGTAACGGACTGGAAGCCCGTCCTCGAGGAGCTGCTCGCGAACGACCCGCCCGCCGCTCTGCTGCGGGTACACCTGCGAGGCAAACAGATCGACTACGCAGGCCAGAAGCGGCTGCCCTTTCCCATTACCCAGGCGCGAGTGAAACAGCTCGAAAAGGCCAGCAACCCGCAGCTACAGCAAGTCCCCCCCGTGGGAGACCTGCTGCTGAGCCGTCAAGAGGAACTGCTCGTGGTCACGGAAAAGGACGTCCAGAGAGAAGACTGGGATTACGCACAGAAGGCTCCGGGCATCCTGCTCCCGAACGCCCCCGAGACCGCGCGGGATTCGGAATTCTGGCTAGATGTCTACGAGGCTTGTGATTTCACGGCTGAAGCTTGGAGCAGAAAGCGACCTGATATCTGGCAAAAGAAGACGTCACTTCTGATTCCCGGTTACCTGAAGCACTGGAAGATGGGCCGCTTCGACATCTCCCCGGAGGTCTGGGAGGAAGCGGACCGGGAGCTGGCGATGGTGTGGCTCGCCCTGCGGATGGCGCTCTTGAATCCGCAAACCATCCGTCTCCCCGATGGCGCCGTCCTCCTGAGGCTGGGCGGTCCCTTCTTCGCCGAAATCCGCATCAACCCGCCCGCCCACCGTACGGATCCGGCACCGATCCAGGCGAGCCTGCAGTTGGACATCGACTTCGAAGACCTGAGGATCTACGCCGACTACACCACGAAAGTACTTGGACAGGTTTCCGGGGTGTCGGACCTCATCACGACTCACACCGTCAAGGGCGGATACGATTTCGGAGCCAGGCTCCCCAAGCGCATCCACCTCCTGGGCGAGCGCTACTGCGCGGACATCCGGTTCCGTGGCTCCGCGCTCTTTTCCGAAGCCTCCCAGGCCCTGCCCTCCGCCGCCATCGCTCGCATCGAGGACGAGAAGCAGAAGGCAGCCGCCGCCCAGAATGACGATGATGATTGACCCCGGGTGCTTCTGACGCGCGCCCGAGCCCTGGGCGCGCGCATCCTTCCGGAAGCGGCTACATGAGGCCGGAGGTGATGCCGCCGTCGGACAGGTACACGCCGCCGGTGCAGTAGCTGCTGTCGTTGCTGGCGAGGAATAGGTACATCTGGGCGATCTCCTCGTTGGTCGCGTAGCGCTTCATGGGAACGCGCGCCGCGAGGGTGCTTTCATCTGCTCCGCGGCGCCGGGGGAGAGCAACCGGTGGGTGGACGCCATCATGTCGATGACGCCCGGGCACACCACGTTCACCCGGGTGTGGAAGGGCCTCCCCGCGCCTCAGGGAACGGGGCCCACGCACTCCGGAAGCGTCCATCCCTCATATCCCTGGCGGGTGGGGTAGACCGCCTGACCGTCTCCCACCCACCTGGCCACCTCGTCATCCGCTTCGTTCTGGAAGAGTTTCCACTCGGAGCTGCGCAGGAGCGCGCCGCGTGCGTCGTGCACCCGGAAGAACGCGGGCGAGCTGAAGAAATGAAAGAAGCGGCTGCTGACCGTCCGCTCCTCACCCAACGAGGGGAAGTAGGTGGTGACGGAGCAGGTGTGGCTGGGATTCCAGCTCACGCTCACCACCTCGGCTTTCTGGCCGGCGGCCCACTTCAGGAAGAAGTAGTAGGCCACGGGGAGGAAGAGGAGAAGCACTCCCCCCAGGAGCACGAAGCGTGACGGGCGCGCCTCCATCAACCACCCTTCCTGCCCAGGTACTCGTCGAAGTCGATACCGCTCAAGTGGACCTGGATGGAGACCGGGACCCGCTTGACCGTGGAGAACACCATGAAATCGTCCCCCTTCCCGGTCCTGCGACGATAGGCGTTGTCATCCCTGTTCATCACCCGGAAGTACCGCACTGCTGAGAGGCAACACGAGGCCGGGACAGGTGCGCTCGGACGGAAGACCCTCACCCCAACCCTCTCCCAGAGGGAGAGGGAGTGACGTGTAGACTCCCCGCATCATGCTCCCCTACGAAGCGCTGGAGGCCCTCGCCCGCGAGCGGCTCCCCGCCGCCGTGTTCGACTACTACGCCGGTGGCTCCGGCGACGAGTCCACCCTCGCCGCCAACTCCGCCGCCTGGGCCCGCCTCCGCCTTCGTCCCCGCATCCTGCGCGACGTCTCCTCCGTCGACACCTCCACCTCCCTGCTCGGCACCCCGCTCTCCTCCCCCATCCTCGTCGCCCCCACCGCCTTCCACTCCCTCGCCCACCCCGACGCCGAGCTCGCCACCGCCCAAGGCACCCGCGACGCCGGCTCCCTCCTCGTCCTCTCCTCCCGCTCCTCCCGCCGCCTCGAGGACGTCGCCTCCTCCGCCGGGCCCTGGTGGTTCCAGGTCTACGTCTTCCGGGACCGGGGCCTCACCCGCGCCCTCGTCCAGCGCGCCACCGCCGCCGGCGCCCGCGCCCTCGTCCTCACCGCCGACACGCCCTACGTGGGCCACAAGCGCCGCAACCGCGGTGACTCCTCCCTCCCCCTCCCCGAGCAGGACTTCCTCGCCAACCTCGAGGGCCTCACCCACCGCGCCCTCGCCGAGCAGGCCCCCGATGTCACCTTCCAGGACATCTCCCGCCTCCACGAGGACTCCGGCCTGCCCGTGCTCGTCAAGGGCGTGCTGCGCGCGGATGACGCCCGCGAGTGCCTCCACCACGGCGCCGCCGGCCTCATCGTCTCCAATCACGGCGGCCGCCAGCTCGACGGCGCACTCGCCACCGCCGAGGCCCTCCCCGAAGTCGTCGAGGCCACCCAGGGCCGCGTCCCCGTGCTCGTGGATGGGGGCGTGCGCTCCGGCCGCGACGTGCTGCGCGCCCTCGCCCTCGGGGCCCACGCCGTGCTGCTCGGCCGGCCCGTGTTGTGGGGGCTCGCCACCGGTGGCGCCGAGGGGGTACGTCAGGTGCTCGACTCGCTGCGCGAGGACACCGCCCACGTGCTCGCGCTCGCCGGCCTGCCCCGCCTCTCCGACGTGGGCGCCGACGTGCTCGCCCCGCTCAGAGCTTGATTCAGAAGTCCCAGCTCATGTCGTACTCGCAGCTCACCGGGCTCGACATCCTCCCGACGATGCGCGCCGAGCGTGCCCCGGCCTGCTTCAGGTGCGCCTCCAGCGAGCCCTCCACATAGGGCCTCGGCAGGAAGTCGCGCTCGAAGGTGACGATGGCCCGCGTGTGCCCCGGGAACATCACCGAGCAGGTGCCTCCCGCCGGCGTCGTCACCTTGTAGGCCATGGGCAGGTACTCGATGACGCGCTTGGGCGTGCCCGAGATGAGCACCTGCATCGCCTTGCCCACCTGGCTGCCCAGGAACACCGCCGTCCCCATGTACCCCAGCATCCGCATCGACTGCTCGAAGCCCCCGGCCGGCCCCTGCATCAACCACGCCGCCCGCCTCGCCATCCGCAGGAAGTCCTCGGCCGGGTAGGCGAACAGGTCCACGAAGGAGCGCACCCCACCGCACTCCTTCAGGCACTCCTCCATCGCCGGCTGGCCCCGGAGCGCGAAGATCGCCTCCTTCACGCTCCGGAAGAACATGCCGCGCATGGTGTCCTGGGGAGTCACCTGCATCAGGCGGTGCTCCACCTCGAGCTCCGCCTCCGACGGCACCGCACGCAAGTCCTCGCTGACGCCGCTCATGCCGTGCACCCTCCCGTTACCGGCCCCGTTCGGCCTGCCCGCTTCCTGGACCACGGGCCGCTGGCGTCCATGCGCATCCGGGAAATCCTGACACAACCGGGGCTCCGGGTAAAACGGCGCCCCGGGGGGTCCTCCTGATTGCCGCTGCCCACGACTCATGGGAATGCCCCCGGTATAGCCGATCAGCCCCGCGCCCGAACGCTCCGTGAGGGGCATCCACCCTCGGTGTGATCATTTCCGGAACCCCCTCTGTTGGGTGAGCGACAGGCCCTGCAACGGGTGGGGCACATTGCCCCATCGCTCGACGGGGGCAGCATTCTAGCCGACACCGCGCCCCCGGGAAGGGCCGGTGAACACTTCAGGCCGCCCGCCGGGGGGAGGACGCCAGGGGCCCGGCGCCGGTGGAAGTCCCGGTGGGCTCGGAGGGGGCCGGGGCGGGAGGCGAGGACGGGAGGTTGGCCAGGGCCGCGCTGGAGAGGATGAGGGCGCCGCCCATCAGCAGCGAGGCATCCACGCGCTCGCCGAGCATCACCACGCCCAGCAGCACGGCCACCAGCGTGTCCAACAGGGGCATGACGCCGATGACGGCCAGCGGCACGCGCGAGAGGAGCCAGAAGAGGAGCTGGTAGGTGAGGGCGGTGGCGCACACGGCCAGGTAGGTGATGGAGAGCAGGGCGCGGGGCGTCCAGTGGCCGGGCAGGTGGGACTCGAAGGCGGAGGAGGCGGCCAGCAGCAGCAGGGAGCTGCTCAGCGTCTGCACGCACACGGAGAGGGGGGGGGCACGTGCGCCAGCGAGCGGCGGACGAGCACGTTGGCGAGGGAGATGGAGACGGTGGCCACCAGCGTGAGCACGCACCCGGCCAGCACCAGGCCGGTGAGGCCCATGCCGTGCAGGTGCTCGTACTGGAGCGCGACGATGCCGGCGAGCCCCAGCCCCGCGGACAGCAGCTTGCGGGGCGAGAGGGGTTGATCCGGCAGCAACAGGCGCCCCACCAGCAGCAGCCACACGGCGTAGGTGGAGAAGAGGAGCGCGGACCAGCTGGAGGGAATCCACTGCTGGGCGATGAAGAGCAGCCCGTACGGAAGGGCGATCTGCAGCACCCCCACGCCCATGAGCAGCCCCGTGGTGCGCGCATCCGGCCGGACGCGGAGCAGTCCACTGAAGGGCAGCAGGACGAGGCCAGCGAGCATCATCCGCACACCGGCGAAGCGCAGCGGCGGGAGATCCTCGAGGCCCACCTTCACGACGGCCCAGGTGGAGCCCCAGAAGACGAAGCAGGCGAAGTAGGCGAGCAGCAGGCGGGCGCGGGAGGCCCCGGGGGCGGACGACATGGCGGGGCGCACTACCACGCGCACCGCCCCGCCGCCATGGACCTGGCGTTCAGACGCGCTTCACGGCGTCCCGCGCGCGTGGACGCGCTCCTGCACCAGCTCCGAGCCGCCCATGGGGGTCACCAGTCTCTCGGTCATGCCCTGGGCGTCCAGGGTGAGCGTGGCCTTCAGGGGGCCCATCTCGACGGTCAGCTCGCGCGAGCCGGCCGCTCCCTTGCGCAACACCTGTTGCGTGGGCGCCACCGGGTTGGCCGCGGGCATGTAGTAGTGCAGCGTCAGCTCCGGGTCCTTGCCCGGCAGGAGGCGCTCACGCATCAGCCGCGCGGTGCCTGGATCCGTGGACAGGTCCGCCGGGGCGGTGAAGTCGCCGTTGAGCGCCTTGCCCAGGTGCGTGCCCTCGTAGTGGTACTGGCGGCCCTGCACCTGCTTGAGCGCCATCTGGATGTCGAGCGCGCCGTTGCTGGCCCGGGCGTAGTCGCGCGCCACCAGCCGGCCGTCCTTGTCGGACAGCTCCGAGGAGACGGTGTCCTGCACGCTCAACTCCTTGAGCGAGCGCGGGAAGAAGAGACTCGACTCCACCTCCGTCAGCCGCCCGCCGCCCGCCGCGTCGCGCATCACGCGCTTCTCGAAGCCCACCGGGTGGCCCTGCACGCGGATGACGTTGAGCTCGAAGTAGCGCGAGGCCGGAGGCGCCTCGCCGGGGCCCTGGAGCGAAGCGGCCAGCCCGCTCGTCACCCGCTTGAAGCTTTCCGAGTAGCCCAGCTCGTCGTGCGTGCACACCAGCGGCAGCCGGTCATGGGGGTACACCATCATCTTGGCCAGGCCCGCCGCCTTGCCCTTCGGCACGTTCACCAGGTACTCCGCCTCGGCGTACACGGCCGGGCTCTCGCCGACGAGCCGGATGTCCGTGGTGCGCACCCGGGTGAGCTCCGTGCGCTGTCCCGCCATCTCCACCAGCCGGTAGATGGCGCCCCCCGCGTCCACCGGCCCCGAGTACACGAAGCACGTCAGCGGGCTGCCCGTGCCCAGCGGCACACTGAGCACGAACAGCTCCTCCCCCCGCTGGAGGGTGGGAGCGCCCGTGGCCTCCACCTCGCCGGTGAAGGAGCCATCCGGCGCGGACACCTTCTGCTTGGACAGCGGCGCCAGCTCGCGCGCGGAGAGCGCCTTCAGGTCGAGCTTCCCCGAGGCGGGAGCGGACTCGGAAGAAGATGGGGCGGCCCCGGCGGGGGCCGGGGCGTCCGTCTTCGAGGAGGAGGCCGGGGTGGCACAGCCAGTGAGCAGGCCCAGCAGGAGGGTCGTGCGCAGCCGCATCGTCGATGTCTCCGGGAGGTGTCGCGGGAGCCCGCATGGCTCCGGCGCGCGCGGAACCCTACCGGCCCGGCTCGGGGCGTGGCCAGCCGTCCGAGGTCTCGGGGGGCCTCAGTGCTTCGCGAGCTCGATGTGCTGCCGGAGCTCCTCGAGGTCCATCGACATGCGCTCCAGGGTGTGACGCATGGGCTTCTTCGGCAGCTTCGTCCAGGCGATGGCCCCGAGCACCGCCGCGAGCACGAAGGCCACCCCCGCCGCGAGGAGCGCCGCGGCCCACAGCGGCAGCGCCAACGCCGCCGCCCCGGCGACGAAGAGCATGGCCAGCCCCACCAGCGCCAGCGCCGCTCCACTGCCCGCGAAGATGCCCACGGTCCGCGCGGCCCGTACCTCCTGCGCGAGCTCCACCTTCGCGTGCAGCAGCTCCGCCTTCGCCAACAGCCGCGCTTCGCTCATCGCCCGCCGGACGAGCTCGTTCGTCGGCAGCTCCTTCTCGGGCATCTTCCAGCTCTCCACGGCCTGCCTCCTCTCGACCGCCGCGTCACCGCGGCACCTGCTCACGTCGCCCTCCGCCTCCACGCGCCCAACCCCATCAGCGGATAGAGAATGGGCATGGCTCCTCCCTAGATGCGCCCGAGCACTCCGAACAACAGCCGTGGCGCCACGTCGTCACTCGTCGCGTTCACCCCCACCGCCCCCGTCACCACGAACGCGCGGCCCACCCGCAGGCCCGTGCCCACGCTCGCGTTCACCGACGCCTCGTCCGCGCCCAGGGGATTCACGAAGTACGCGTCTCCCTGCAACAGCAGCCTGTCTCCAATCGGGTGGTCCGCCGCGAGCCCCAGCAGGTAGTCATCCGCCGAGTCCTGGCGCGCGCTGTAGCCCACGTTGCCGTGCAGCCGCGTCTGGCCGAACGTCTTCGTCGCCAGCACCCGCGCCTCCGCGCTCACGCCCTCGTCCCCTTGAGGACTCGTCACCTGGCCCCAGAGTGAAAACCGCGGCCGCGCCCCCTTCTCGTCCACGAGCTGCCCCAGCGCATAGGCCGACACCGCGCCCGTGGTGCCCTCCTGCTCGCCCGCGAGGTTCTGCAATTGCGCGCCCGCGCCGAACTCCACGTTCCACGGAGTCCCCACCCGCACCTGCGGCTCCAGGACGAAGCCCACCTCGCCCGTCTGCGTGCGGTTGGCCACATTCACCTCGCCCAGCACCTGCCGCTCCGCCGGGTTGGCGTTCTGCACCGTCAACATGTCCGTGTTGCGCAACAGCTCCAACGCCTGCTCACGCTCGGACTTCTCCTCGCGCGCGGGCTGCTCGGCTTTCGGCGCTTCCACGGCCGCGGCGCGGCGGGCCTCCGCCTCGGACAGGGATTGACGCAGCTCCGCCACCTCCCGGCGCAGCGCGCGCAACTCCTCCGTCACCGCGCTCGGCACCTCGGGAGGACTCGCTTCCACGGCCGCGGCGGGGGGTGGAGGCGGCGGCTCGGAGAGGCCTTCCTCGCCCGAGCCTCCCGTGGCGCTCTCCCCGGATTCCCGCTGGACCTCGAGCAAGCGCTGGCGCAGGGAGTCCCGCTCCTCGCGCAACCGCGTCAGCTCGGCGCAGTCCTCGTCGCGCAGGATGGTGACCTGACCCGCTTCCGAGTCCACCGTGCAGCGCGGCGGAGTCGCCGTCCCTCCTGCCGTGCCGAGGCTGGCCACGGCCAGCAGCGCCACCAGCGGTTGCAGCATTCCGTCCCTCCGGAGCCCATTCCGTGCCTGGGAAACGTGGGACGCTGAACGGTTCCCGGCAAGGCAGGGCAGCCAGCCGCTTCGAGCCCGCCCGGCTGCGCAAGCACGGGGCGACCCCGCGCGTGAGCCTGGCTGCCTGGTCACTTGCCGCGGGCAAGGCCGTGGTGTTCGCCGCCATCCTCGGCACGGGGACGGGCGCGGGCGTGGCGCTCGGCGGGCGCCCGCATGTGGGCCGCAATGGCGTGGGCGGCGAGTGGGGCCACAACCCGCTCCCCTGGACCACGTCCGAGGAGACTCCCGGCCCGGACTGCTATTGCGGCAAGCGCGGCTGCCTGGAGACATGGGTGTCCGGCACCGGCTTCGAGAACGACTACGCACGCCTCACCGGCACCCGCCTCCCGGGGCCGGACATCGCCGCGCGCGCCGAGGCCGGTGAGCCCGCGGCCGTCACCGCACTCCAGCGCTACGCGGACCGGCTGGCGCGCGGCCTCGCCCACGTCATCGGCATCCTGGATCCGGACGTCATCGTCCTGGGCGGCGGCATGTCCAACGTCTCCGCGCTGTACCGGTTGATCCCCGAGCAGTGGGGGCGCTGGGTCTTCGGCGCGGAGGTGGACACGCCCCTGCGCCCCGCCCTGCACGGTGACTCGAGCGGCGTCCGGGGAGCCGCCTGGCTGTGGGGTGAATGCTCCCAATAGCGGGCCTGTTGGACGAGGCTCCCCGCCGCCCACTCCCGGTTGCGGCGGATATCCGGCCTCCATATAGGGAGGGCACCGTGTCGCTGGCCCTTCGCATCTTCACGCTCGCGCTTCTTCTCGGCTGGCAGGCCGTCGCCAGCGGCGTGGGGCTCGCGCACTACTGCCCGAAGCAGGCCACGACGACCTCCGCCTGCCCGTGCCCGCATGAAGAGAAGAAGGCGGAGAAGGCCTCCCACGACGGGGAGACGTGGCGCAAGGACTGCTGCGACGCGCTGGAGCGGGACATCCCCGCCCCCGCACTCGTGGATGTCTCCAGCCACGGCTCCCTGTTCGCGCTCCCTCCAGTCTCGACGCCGGTATGGCTCCCTCCTCGGACTCCCGTGGAGGAGGGCCGCTTGTCACTCGCCCTCTGGGACACACCCCACGCCCAGGGGCCCCCCGTCTTCCTCCGCATCCGCTCACTGCTCATTTGAGAGCCCCTCTCGACAGCCCTGAAGGGCCGGGTGCGCTCGCGCTCCGGCCAATGATTGACATCGAGATGGAGTGAGAAGAAGCCATGGAAGTCATCCTGGTATCGCTGGTGGGTATGTTGCTGTTCGGTGGTCTCTTCCTGCTGTTGTGCCCGGAGTGGTGGAGCAACAGCCTGGGCATGATCAAGGAGAAGAAGCGCGTGGGGCGGGAGCCCGCGGAGAAGGCGCTGGAAGCCGGAGACGCCTCGCGCCCCAAGACAGACACCTGAGGAGCCGCGTGTCGGGCTCGAGCCGGATTCTTCGCATCCATGGGCCAGGAGATGGGATGCGCGCTGTCTTGCTTGCCCTGGCCCTGTCCAACGCCTGTGTGTCGCTGACGCCACCGCCTGGCCCGGGGCGGCACCTGCTCTACACCCCGCAGGGCGCCACCGGGCCCGCCGTGGCCGGAGGGACGAGCGAGCAGTCGCCGCTCGTCCTCGACGCCCAGCCGCCCTCCCCTCCTGGGCCCGAGGCACCAGCGCGGTTGCACCGTCGCCGTGGCTCCCGGGAGGAGGTGACGGAGGCCGGCCCAGGCAGCGTCGACGCGACCGTGTGGCGGAGCGCCCTCGCGGCCCACCTGGCTTTTCGCAAGAGCGTGGGCGAGGTGTCCGGCTCCACCCGCCGCATCTCCCGCGAGCTCTCCAGACTCAGGGCCAGCGACCTGGGCATTGCTGGCGCGGGCAACGGCCTCTTCGTCCGCTACGTCGACCATGGCGAAGCCCGGTTGCGGTGGATTGACGCCGAGCTTGCCACCGCCACGCAGCTCGCCGCCGAGGCGTCGGAGGTGGAGGATCCGGACATGCAGCTCGCCCTGCTGCGCCTCGCGGGCCCACGGCTGGAGGCCGCCATGATGGGCTCGCTGCTGCTGGCCGTCTGGTTTGACTTCCTCACCCTCACCGACGCCACGCTCTCCCGGCGCCTCTACAGCGTGGAGATGCTGTACGTGAAGCTGGAGCGCTGGCAGAAGATGATGGAGCCCTCCATGACCGCCCTCGCTTCCCTGGAGCCGGAACAGGTGGAGTCAGCGGCGGAGGACATGCCCGCCCTGGTAGGCCACCTCACGCACGAGTTCG
>NZ_JPMI01000174.1 GCF_000733295.1 Archangium violaceum Cb vi76
CCGGCAAGATGAGCATCGAGAGGTTCTGCGTCACACTGCAGCAGGCCCACCACCAGGCAATTCACGGTGGTGGAAACTGGAAGTTGGGGCGCAAGTGGCCCGGTGAATGGAACCGGATGACCATGGAGACGCTGTTCGAGGCTGAGGCCGAAGCTGGCCGGATGTTGACGCGGAACACGATCCTGGAGATCGTCGCGACGCATATGAAGGAATACAGAATCCCAATGAACTTCGTCCGCTGTGGTGGGAGATGAGCGACGGACGTGCTTGGGAGGGCAACATCAAGGCGCGCCTGTACGAGCGGGTCCGCGAGCGAGGTTACGACTCACTCACCGCCTTCGCCGAGGCGCGCCCCACCGCTTCACTGCTGGCGCTGGCAGACGAGCTGGGCCCGGAGGACATCGCGGCAGTGCAGGTATTCAGCGGGTTGGTGGCCGAGGCGGAGCGAAGCCGCAAGGTCACACGTCTGGTGCGCGGGCAACTCGTGCGCGAACTCACTGAGGCACTCCCCAACGGCTGGCCGTCCGTGCTCGACGACGACAACCGCCTCAAGGTTGCCGTCGCGCTCGGCAGGTGGACCGCCTTCACGCCAGAAACGCATAAGGGGCGCGTCAAGCAGGCCAGGGCAGCACTCCGCGCCACGCCACCGCCGCCCGGCTGGCTCCCACGTGGCCCCGACGATGAGCTGTTACTGACGCTCCTGCCCGACGAAGACGCCTGAGCTTCACCCCAGGAGAGGACCATGACCGACGGACGTTCCTGGGAGGGCAACACGGGGAGCGCGCCTGGATGAGCCGGATTCCATTCCGGCTCACCTCCCGTCACGCCCGCGAAGGGCGGCGCGCTCAGGGCCAGCGATGGGCGGCCATTGCGCTCAGGACAGCCAGGACGGATGCTGAAACCGCGCCCGGGTACCTTCGCTTCCTTGGGCCTGGAGATGGAATGCGCGCTGACGCGTCAGGGGTGAAGGGGACGGGGCTTTTGCTGGCCCTGGCTCTCCTGTGCAACGCCTGTGTGTCGCTGACGCCACCGCCTGGCCCGGGGCGGCACCTGCACTACACCCCGCGAGGCGCCACCGGGCCCGCCGTAGCTGGAGGGATGGGCGAGCCGTCGCCGCTCGTCCTCGACACCCAGCCGCCCTCCCCTCCTGGGCCCGAGGCACCAGCGCGGTTGCACCGTCGCCGCGGCTCCCGGGAGGAGGTGACGGAGGCCAGCCCAGGCAACGCCGACGCGACGGTGTGGCGGAGCGCCCTCGCGGCCCACCTGGCTTTTCGCAAGAGCGTGGGCGAGGTGTCCGGCTCCACCCGCCGCATTTCCCGCGAGCTCTCCAGACTCAGGGCCAGCGACCTGGGCATCGCTGGCGCGGGCAATGGGCTCTTCGTCCGCTACGTCGACCATGGCGAAGCCCGGTTGCGGTGGATTGACGCCGAGCTTGCCACCGCCACGCGGCTCGCCGCCGAGGCGTCGGAGGTGGAGGATCCGGACATGCAGCTCGCCCTGCTGCGCCTCGCGGGCCCACGGCTGGAGGCCGCCATGATGGGCTCGCTGCTGCTGGCCGTCTGGTTTGACTTCCTCACCCTCACCGACGCCGCGCTCTCCCGACGCCTCTACAGCGTGGAGATGCTGTACGTGAAGCTGGAGCGCTGGCAGAAGATGATGGAGCCCTCCATGTCGGCGCTCGCTTCCCTGGAGCCGGAGCAGGTGGAGTCAGCGGCGGAGGACATGCCCGCCCTGGTAGGCCACCTCACCGAAGAGTTCT
>NZ_JPMI01000175.1 GCF_000733295.1 Archangium violaceum Cb vi76
CTGGCAAGATGAGCATCGAGAGGTTCTGCGTCAGGCTGCAGCAGGCCACCCACCAGGCGATTCACGGTGGTGGAAACTGGAAGCTGGGACGCGAATGGCCCGGTGAATGGAACCGGATGACCATGGAGGCGCTGTTCGAGGCTGAGGCCGAAGCTGGCCGGATGTTGACGCGGAACACGATCCTGGAGATCGTCGCGGCGCGTATGAGGTTCTACGACATCCCGATGAACTTCGTCCGCTGTCGAGGGAAGTGAGCGATGACCGACGGACGATCCTGGGAGGGTCACTGGAGGGTGCGCTTGTACGAGCGGGTCCGCGAGCGGGGCTACGACTCGCTCACCGCCTTCGCCGAGGCACGCCCCACCGCTTCGCTGGTGGCGCTGGCCGAGGAACTGGGGCCGGACGACATCGCGGGCGTGCAGGTGTTCGGCGGACTGCTGGCCGAAGCGGAGCGGCGCAAGCAGGTCACGCGCCTGGTGCGCGGCCTGCTCGTGCGCGAACTGGCTGAGGCACTCCCCAACGGCTGGCCGGCCGTGCTGGACGACGACAAGCGCCTCAAGGTTGCCGTCGCGCTCGGCACGTGGACCGCCTACACGCCAGAAACGCATAAGGGGCGCGTCAAGCAGGCCCGGGCAGCGCTCCGCGCTGCGCCACCGCCGCCCGGCTGGCTCCCACGTGGCCCTGACGATGAGCTGCTGCTGACGCTCCTGCCCGACGAAGAAGCCTGAGCTTCACCCCCAGAGAGGACCATGACCGACGGACGTGCCTGGCAGGGCAACGCCCGCGCAGGGCGGCTCGCTCAGTGCCAGCGATGGACGGCGAGCGCCGGCAGCGTCCGGCCCGGAATGACGGCGCCGTCCTTGGAACCGTGCGTGCGCACGAGACTCACGACGGCACGGCGTTGTACCCGGCATCCCCGTAGGGGCGCAGCCGATCCAACCAGAGGGACAGCAACACCTGCAAATCCTCCTTGGGGTCCGTGCCCGGCTCCTTCGGAGGAGGCAGGACGTCGAGCACCTCGAAGGAGAAGCTGTCGGCGCCGTACCGGTCCCAGTCCTCCTGCAGCGCGGGGTACGTGCGGTGGATGCGGGTGGTCAGCTCGAAGCGGGTGCGATTGAGCATCCCATCGAGGTTGAGGCTCGAGCCCATCAGCACCTTGCCATTGGCGCGGTTGCGCACCACGAACACTCCCATGGGAGGAGGGTTCTCCTTGTAGGCCTGCTTCAACTCCGAGCGGCGCGAGGACATGTGTGTCGTCTCCTGGTCGTGAAACGTGAAGGAAGAGCGAGCGCGTCAGCCCGTGTAGCCGAGCGCGATGAGCTTCCGCTCGAGCCGATCCCGTGCGGCCGGGTCGATCGGCTCCACCCAGTCGAAGCCCATCCGCGCCCAGTCGGAATCGGACGGGTCCACCCCGAGCGCGGCGAGGAAGCCCGCGTCGGTGATGAAGAACTGCTCGCGGAAGGGGAACAGGTAGCCCCCTCTCTCCCGGAGCGAGGCGAGCGCTTCCTCGTACGAGGCGAACCAGCGGTTGAGGAAGGCGCCCCGGTTCCTCGCGAAGAAGGCCTCCGTGTCGAGCCTCGGAGGTGCCTCCTCGCCCCGTGCCTGCTTGAGCTCCGCCCAGGAGCCATGGCCCTGCTCGTGGGCGATGACGGCCAGCGCGTGCTTGCGTTGCACCGAGTCCCGGCGGGCGAGCAGCTCGCCGGGAGACAGACGCGAGAAGGCGGGCAGGGCACGCAGCCGCTCGGCGGCCCTCGTGGCGCGTGCCGGCTCGGAGGACTCCAGGTCCTTGAGCAGGAGGGATGCCCGGACCTTGCACTCGCGGAGGTGGGGAGGCGTCACAGCGCGGGGCTCGGTTCCCATGACAAATCCCTCATCGGCGGCCGCTCCCCGTTCATGGGCCGTGGAAGGAACTCATCGAGAACATGTCGAACCGCGGGGACAAACGAGGGTGACGTCGTCTTTTCGGGCAGGCGCCCCTCGGCACCTGAAGCAAGAAATAAACGCCTGGAGGCCCGCTGGCAAGGTCCTGTCGACAGACCTGCCTTCAACTGCTAGCCGGGGCCGCATGCGCTCGAGCTCCCAGGCCCTCCTCTTCCTGCCCGCCCTCATGCTCTCCACGGGCTGCGTGACCTCCCAGGCCGCCCGCTCCACCGACACCTATGTCCAGGCCGTCCTGGAGAAGAACCATGTCCCCGGCGCGGCCGTGGCCGTCGTCCGCGACGGACACCTCGAGCAGCTCTCCACGTACGGCCTCGCGGACCTGGAAGACGGGGCGAGGAGTGAACCGGACACCGCGTTCCAGATCGCCTCCGCCACGAAGGTCTTCACCGGCACGCTGGTGATGCTGCTGGTGCAGGAGGGGAAGCTCGGCCTGGACGAGCCGCTCTCGAAGTACCTGCCCGACGCACCCGAGACGTGGAAGGACATCACCGTGCGGCACCTCGCCGCCCACACGTCGGGCGTGACCTCGGGCCTGAAGGAAGGCTCCGAGGAGCAGACGAACAGCAACGCCTCGGTCGCCGAGCGGTACGAAGCCGCCCGGAAGGGGCCCCTCGAGTACACGCCCGGTGAGCGCAGCGCGTATGGCCTCACGGACTTCGTCGTGCTCACCCATGTCCTGGAGAAGGTGACGGGCCAGGGCTTCGAGGAGCTGCTGCGCAGCCGCCTCTTCGAGCCGCTCGGCTTCACGTGCACGCGCTACGAGCACGCGCGGCAGCAGGGGGCGGTCCGCATCGCCGATGTCATCCCGCGCCGGGCCACCACCTACCGTTACGTGGACGGAACGCATCGTCGCGCCTGGTTCCTCTACCCGCCCCACACCTATTCCGCGGGCGGAGTGTTCTCCTGTGTGAAGGATCTCACCCGCTGGGCAGTGGCCATGGATCAAGGCACGCTGCTGAGCCCCGAGTCGCAGCACGAGGCCGCCACGGCCTTCAAGCTGAACGACGGCGGCGAGGGCGGCTTCGGCGTGGCCTTCACCCACGGCACGCTGCGGGGATTGAAGATGTTCGGGCATTCCGGGGGCGGTGCGTTGGGAGACGTGCTGCGCGTTCCGGAGAAGAAGCTGACGGTCATCGTCCTGACGAACGCGATGGGATTGCTGCCCATGCTGGCGCCCGTCGTCGCGAGCCACTACCTGCCGCCGCTGCCGGAGCTGGACGCACCGGGCATCCCGGACGCGGAGCCGGCCCTGACGGCGGTGCACCGCGGCGCCATGGAAGGCCTGTTCAACGGCACGCTCGACGCCGCCGCCTTCGCGCCGAGCGCCCAGCAGGAGCTGCTGCCCATCCTCCAGGGCTTCGGAAGCCCGGGCAACGCGCTCCTGCCGCCGCTGCGCCGATTGACGCTGCTCGAGGACCAGAAGGACGGCGACGAGCGCAAGCGCGTCTATCGCGCGGTGTACGGCACGGATGTCTCGCTGAAGTGGACCTTCCGCCTGGAGCCGGCGGGGAAGATTCTCGACCTGGAGTACGCGTGGGAATGACGGACGGCCGCGTCACTTCCCGCGCAACGGCTTCAACGCCCCACCCCAGGCGATGACCTGGTCGAGCATGGCCTGGACGGACTTCTCGTGGTGGGGCGCGGGCGTGAAGGTGGTGTAGTTCTCGAAGTCGGTGCGCAGCGAGAGCATGACCTGGGCGCGCACGTCGGCGACCTGTAGCTCGCCCATGACCAGGCGCAGCTGCTCCACGGCGCGCGTGCCCCCGGCGCTGCCGTAGCTGACGAAGCCGGCCGCCTTGTTGTTCCACTCGCGGTACAGGAAGTCGATGGCGTTCTTGAGCGCGCCGGACGTGCCGTGGTTGTACTCGGGGGTCACGAAGACGTAGGCGTCGAAGGAGTCGATCTTCGCGGCCCACGCCAGGGTGTGCGACTTCGAGTACTGCCCCAGGGAGGGCGGTACCGGCTCGTCGAGCAGCGGCAGGTGGAAGTCCTGGATGTCCACGAGCTCGAAGCCGGCGTCGGTGCGCTTCCGCGCGAGCTCGAGGACCCAGCGGGCCACGGCCTCGGCCTTGCGGCCCGGCCGCGTGCTTCCAACGATGATGGCCACCTTGAGCATGGTTCGCTGTCCTCCTGGAGAAGGTTGGGTTCAGCGCGTCCCCGGGTGCATACACCGCCGCGGGAGACGGGACGAAATCCACCCGGTGACGGGACCGATGAGTTTGTGTGCTTGCGCACGTCTCATGCTCGAAACCGCCGATGGACCACCTTTTCGGAGGAGCATCGGCCCTTTCGCACGGAGGCAGTGCTCCATGAATCGACCCATCCTGAAATCATTCGCTCTGCTGCTGACGCTGCTCGGAGCCGCCGCGACGGGCTCCCCCGCCTGGGCGGCGGAAGAAGCCAAGGGCGCCGCGGGCCCCCTTCCCACCCGGAGCGGACATCTGCCCATCCATGGCCTCCAGCTCTACTACGAGGTCCATGGAGAGCTCGGGAAGGGGAAGACCCCGCCCCTCCTGCTGATCCCCGGGGCCTTCGGCTCGACCGAGGCCATGAAGCCCCTGGTGGCGGAGTTCGTGAAGAAACGGCCAGTCATCGTGTTCGACCAGCAGGGCCACGGCCGCACGGCGGACACCTCCCGGAAGATGTCCTACGAACAGTTCGGAGACGACGCGGCGGCCCTCTTGCGTGCGCTCAAGGTCGAACGGGCGGACGTGCTGGGCTACTCCCAGGGCGGCGGCGCCGCGCTTCAGCTCGCCATCCGCCACCCGAAGCTCGTCAACAAGCTCGTCTCGCTCGCCGCCACGTACCGCAAGGAGGGGTGGTACCCCTCGGTGTTCAAGGCAATCGAGAGCCTCGACGCGAAGATGTTCGCTGGTTCCCCCATCGAGGCGGCGTTCAAGAAGATGAATCCCGACCCGAAGGCCTTCGAGGCCTACATCGAGAAGATGAAGACCTTGAACATCAATGACCAGAACATCAGCGACGCCCAGATGCGTGCGATTCCCGCCAGGACGATGGTCATCATCGGCGACGCCGACGGAGTGAAGCCCGAGCACGCGGTGGCGATGTTCAAGCTGCGCGGCGGAGGCAGTGAGGAGGCCGCCGCGTCGGGCCAGCTGACGACGCTCCCCAACGCGCGCCTCGCCATCCTCCCCGCGACGTCTCACCTCGCGGTGGCCGCGGACCCCACGCTCCTGTCCTCCCTCGTCACGCCGTTTCTCGACGACGTACCGCCCCTCCAGCCGGCCTGGTAGCCTGTCTGACAATCATTGATTGGCGCCACGGGAAGGCCTGAGTCCCTCGCGCCCTCCCCGGCCCGGGGGAGTGTCCGTACCGTGGACGCAAGCCCTGCCCTCGAGTTCAGCCCGCCTCCCGGGCGCGCTCTTCACGAACTTGTCCGACTGTTGGACAACTTTGGCGAGACCGTGCCCGGAGGGCTCCCTCTTGCTCTCGAGCTGAGGGCAGACCCTCGCGGCGTCAACGCACGCCCAGCATGACGGAGCGGGACTCCTCGAAGCACTCGGCGAGGAAGCCCATCAACGCGCGCACCCGTGGCACCTTCCGGGCCTCACGCGAGGCCACCAACCACACGTCCTCCAGGGGCAGTTCCACCTCTGGGAGCACGGGCCTCAACTCCGGATGGAGGCTGGCCAGCGCGCACGGCAGCGCCGCCACACCCTGGTGGGCCGCCACCGCGCCCGCGACGGCCATGGCCGCGTTGCTGCGAAAGACGAAGCGTCCCGCGCCCCACTCCTCCAGCGCGCGGAACTGCGGCATGCGCGAGAGCATCGCGTCGAAGCCCACCAGCGCATGTCCCGCCAGGTCCCCCGCCGAGCGCAGGGGCACGGCACGCTCCAGGTAGCGGGCGCTGGCGTAGAGCCTCCAGGCGAGCTGCCCCACCTTGCGCGCCACCAGCGAGTCCCCCTTGGGACGCACCGTCCGCACGCCCAGGTCCGCCTCCTGGCGCGCCAGGTCCAACACCCGCGCCTCGGAGGACAGCTCCACGCGCACCCCCGGGTGCCGCTCCCGGAAGCGCGCCAGCCAGGGATTGAGGAACGCGACGAAACCGTCCCCCGCCGTCACACGCACCGGGCCCTCGAGCTCCCCCTCCTCCCGCTTCAGCCCACGCTCGGCGCTGTGGAGCTGGGACTCGATGGCCGCGGCGGTGCGCACCAACGCACGGCCCTCGGGCGTCAGCCGGACTCCCTCGGGAACCCGGGCGAGCAGCCGCGTGCCCAGGCGCCGCTCCAGCGCCGTCATCCTCCGGCCCACCGTGGACGTGACGACGCCCAGCGCCCGCGCCGCCGCGGACAGCGAGCCGGAGCGCTCCACGGTGAGCAGATAGCGGAGGTCATCCCAGTTCATTCGAGGCCCCTTGCATGGATGCAACACCACTTTGCCCGGGTGGCGTCTGATGCAACAGGGGGTGCATACCCGGAGAGTCAACGCGGGCGGCCCCCTCCGGCTTCCCGCATGCTCGGAGGTACCTCTCATGAAGACCGCATTCGTCACCGGCTCCACCGGACTGCTCGGCAACAACCTCGTCCGCCTGCTCACGTCCCGCGGCGTGCGCGTGAAGGCCCTGGTCCGCTCACCCGAGCGGGCCCGGAAGCTGCTGGCCGGTGTGTCCGTGGAGCTCGTCCAGGGCGACCTGGAGAACGTGGCGTCCTTCGCTCCCGCCCTGCGCGACGCCGATGTGCTCTTCCACTCCGCCGCCTATTTCCGGGACAGCTACAAGGGCGGCAGCCACGCCTCGGGGCTCCTGCGCATCAACGTGGAGGGCACGCGCGACCTGCTGGAAGCGGCGTACCAGCAGGGCGTGCGGCGGGTGGTCCACACCAGCTCCATCGCCGTGCTGGCTCCCCGCCCCGGCCACCCGCTCACCGATGAGACCATGCGGCGTGACGCGGAGGGCGAGCCGGACGCCTACTACCGCTCGAAGATCCTCGCGGACCGCGAGGTGGACGCCGCCCTGGCGCGCCACCCGGACCTGCATGCCTCGCTGGTGCTCCCGGGCTTCATGAATGGGCCGGGAGACTCGGGCCCCACGACGGCGGGACAGCTCGTCCTGGACTTCCTGCACGGCCGGCTGCCCGGTGTCATCGACACACGCTTCGCCTACGTGGACGCGCGGGACGTGGCCGCCACGCTGGTGGCCGCCGCCGACAAGGGCCTGCGCGGCGAGCGCTACCTGGCCGCGGGAAGGGACCTGCACGTGGGCGAGGCCCTCGCGGTGCTCTCGTCGGTGACGGGCCTGCCCGCACCGAAGCGGCGGGTACCGGACGCGCTGCTGGGAACGCTCGCGCTGCTGAACGAGGCCTGGGCCCGGCTCTCCCGGCGCCCCGTGCTGGTGAGCTGGCAGGGCTTCCGCACCCTGCGCCGCGAGCGCACGAACACCGCCTTCGACTCGTCCAAGGCCGAGCGGATGCTGGGCCTCCGCTTCCGGCCCTTCGAGGAGACCTTCCGGGATGCGGTGGAATGGTTCGCCACGCACGGGTACGTGGACCGGGCGCGCCTTCCTCGGACCGGGGGGACCCTGTCCGCCCCGCCCATGCCCCGGGTGTCTTGAGAGGACACCTGGATCTCCTGAGCCCACCGAAGCCGCCACTGGATATGCTGTGAGCCACTCATGGAAAGAGCGGCGGAAGCCCCGGTGTCCAGGGAGCGCACAGTGGCGGGGTGGACCTTGCTGGGAACCCTGCTCCTGACGGCCATCCTGGTGCCCTTCTTCCTCTGGGAAGAGCGCCTCCTCGCGGCCACCACGGCCTTCCTCCAGATGCCCCACTCACGGGGGTTGAGTGCCGTGGCCCTGGCGGGGCTGCTGGCCGCGGACATCGTGCTGCCAGTGCCCTCCAGCCTCGTCAACCTGGCCGCGGGCAGCCTGCTCGGGTCTTGGGTTGGCACGGCGGTGTCGTGGACGGGCCTGATGGTGAGCGCCGTGGTGGGCTACCTCCTCGGCCAGGGCGCCAGCGCCACCGCGCTCCGGCGGCTGGTGGGGAACAGCGAGGGGCGAGCCGCCGCGGTCATCGCGACCCATGGCCATTGGGGGCTGATGGTGTGCCGGGGCGTGCCCGTCCTCGCGGAGGCCTCGGTGGTGCTCGCTGGCTTCCATCGCATGCCCTTCCGGCGATTCCTCGCCGTCTGCGCGCTGTCGAATCTGGGCATCGCCACCGCGTACTCGGCCCTCGGGGCATACGCGGTGGATACCGGCTCGTTCCTCGTGGCCTTCGCCGGCGCCGTCTGCGTGCCCGCCCTGGGTCTGTTCCTCACCCGGAAGCTCCGGGCCGAGCGTTAGAAGCCTCCGCCCACCGTCAGGCTCACCGCCGGCTGGAACTCCGCCTGCGGTGTCGCCAGCAGCGGTGCGTACCGCAACCACGCCATGCTGAAACTCAGCTCGCCCACCAGCTCGAAGCCCCCGATGACCGGATAGAGCCCCCGGATGCCGAGCGACGCCTCCGGCCCCGCCGTCTCCATCCCCCGTGGCCCCACCCCCAAGAACTGGAAGCCCGGGTCGTCCCGGCCCAGTTGCAACTCGGTGAAGCCCAGGCCGACTCGCGGCTGGAGCCAGCCAATCTCCGTCCTCCAATTCGCCAGCGTGTACTTGCCCCGGAAATGGGCCAGCTCGGGCGAGTCCGCGCGATGCAGGATTTCGCTCCCGGTGCCACACGCCTCCAGCGCCCAGGCCTCCAGCGGGGAGACCTCCAGGCACATCTCCATTCGATTGGTGCCGGTGCTCGCCCCAAAGCGGAGATTGATGAAGTCCCGGGTGGGAATGTCCCCGGCTCGCGCCGTCACCTCTTGGTCGGTGGACCAGGCCACCGTGGACCCGAGCACCCATGACACCCCCACGAGCGCGGCGATTCGCCTTCCCTGAAGTCTTCCCGGCTGACCCATGTGGCCCTCCTCGGCTGGCCTCGCTCGCTAGGCTACGCAGGTGTCAGATGATTCGTCGGGCACTGCGCAGGGACCTGTCCGGTTCTCTCCAACTCGGGGAACCCTGAACGCATGGCAGACCCTCACCCCAGCCCTCTCCCAGAGGGAGAGGGGGCATGCACGGGTTCAACCTGGGAAACGTGGCACCCTCACCCCGTCCCTCTCCCGGTGGGCGAGGGGAGATTGGCTCAGTGGCCCACCGGTCTCGTGGTGGCTGGACGTTTCGGCTCCAGTTCTTCGTTGATTCCGTTCGGTCTCGCCATCTGGATCCGTGTCATCGCCTCCAGCAACGACAAGCCCAGCAGCAACCCCAGGAACAGCGCCGATACCGGGAGCACGACACGCCTCGTTCCCCGCTGCTCCACCAGGTGCATGAAGAACATCGCCACCAGCACCGTCTTCACCACCGCGATTCCCATCGACGCCGGCAACGAGTACGGGCCCAGTTTCAGCTTCGTCCCCAGTACCCACGTCACCACCGTCAACACCACCAACACCACCCAGACGCCCACGTATCCCCAAGTGGATTTCTTCTTCGCCATCTCGCTCCCCCCTTCACTCCACCAGGTACAGCAGCGGATAGATGAACAGCCAGAAGACATCCACCAGGTGCCAGTACAGCCCTCCCACCTCCACCGGGATGTGGTACTCGGCCGTGTATTTCCCAGACACCGCCCCCCATACCAGCCACCCCAACAGCCCCAACGCCACCAGCATGTGCACCGCGTGCAACCCCGTGAGCAGGAAATAGAGCGTGAAGAACAGGCTCCCTCCCCTCACCGGTAGCTCTTCCAGCCGGTAGTACTCCCCGGGCAGCGCGCCCTCCGTCCAGTGCTTCCAGTACTCCCACCCCTTGATGCCCAGGAACCCCAACCCCATCCCCATCCCCACCAGCAACACCAGCGCCGTCAGGAATTGTCTCCCCTGCCGGATGTAATGCACCGCCAACGCCACGAAGAGGCTGCTCGTCACCAGCAGCAGCGTCTGCACCGTCGCCCACCCCGCCTCCAGGTGCTTGCTCCCCTCCACGAAGATGTCCGGGTAGTAGTAGCGGTACACGCCGTACCCCACGAACAGGTTCGTGAAGAGCAACACCTCCGAGCCCAGGAAGATCCACATCCCCAGCTGCGCCGCCTTGTTCTGGTTCTCGCGGCTCCCGAAGTGCTCCTCCCACGGACTCGTTTCAGTAGACACGGGGCGCCTCGGGCACGGTGTAGTCGTGGACCTCGCGCTCGAAGCGCGGGGCTTCCGTGAAGTTGTGCGGCGCCGGCGGTGAACCGCTGTACCACTCGTATCCGCTCGAGCCCCATGGGTTCGCCGTGCTCACCCGCCCGTACCTCAGCGACCACAGCAGATACACCCCGATCAGCGTGAACCCGAACGCCAACAGCGACGCTCCCGCCGTGCTCAAGACGTTCAGCCACTGCAGCTCCGCCGGGTATTGGTAGTACCGCCTCGGCATCCCCAGGTTCCCCAACAGGAACTGCGGCAGGAACGTCACGATGAAACCAAAGATGATCGTGCTCGCCGCCAGGAACGACCAGCGCTCCGGGTACACACGCCCGAACATCTTCGGCCACCAGTAGTGCAGCGCCGCCAGGAACGCCATCAGCACCGCCCCCACCATGATGTAGTGGAAGTGCGCCACGATGAAGTACGTGTCGTGCCAGTGCACGTCCAGCGACGTCGTCGCCACCGCCACCCCCGTCATCCCCCCGAACACCAACAGGAAGATGAACCCCAACACGTAGAGCAACGGCACCCTCAGGTCGATGCTCCCCCCATACATCGTCGCCACCCAGTTGAAGATCTTGATGGCCGTGAAGATGGCCACCAGCATGCTCAACACCCCGAACACCCCCGAGCCGAACGTCGACTGCCCCGACACGAACATGTGGTGTCCCCACGAGAAGAACCCCACGAACGCAATCCCAAACGTCGACGCGGCGATCATCTTGTAGCCGAAGATGTTCTTCCGGCTGAACGCACACACCACCTCCGTAATCACCCCCATCGCCGGCAACACCATGATGTAGACCGCCGGGTGCGAGTAGAACCAGAACATGTGCTGGAACAGCACCGGGTCTCCTCCCCTCGCCGGGTCGAAGAGCCCCACTCCGAATACCCGCTCGAAGAACACCAGCAGCAGCACCATCCCCAGCACCGGCGTGGCCACCACCTGGATCACCGACGTCCCGTAGAGCGCCCACACGAACAGCGGAATGCGGCTCCAGTGCATCCCCGGCGCTCGCAGCGTGTGCACCGTGGTGATGAAGTTCAGCCCCGTGATGATGGTGGAGAACCCGATGATGAATACCCCCAGCAGGATGGGCGCCACCGCCGTCGGCGAGGTCGTGCTGTACGGCGTGTAGAACGTCCACCCCGTGTCCGCCCCGCTCCACAGCATCCCGAACAGCGTCAGCCCCGCCCCCGCCACGTAGATGTACACCGATGCCAGGTTCAGCCTCGGGAATGCCACGTCCTTCGCCCCCAACATGATCGGCAACACGAAGTTCCCGAACGCCGACGGAATCGCCGGAATCATGAACAGCCACACCATCGTCACCCCGTGCAGGGTGAACATCCGGTTGTACGTCATCGCGCTGATGATCGTCGGCCCCGGCGTCAGCAGCTCGATTCGCAGCACCATCGCGAACACGCCCCCCAAGAGCAGCGCCAGGATGACCAGCACCAGGAACATCACCCCGATGCGTTTGTGGTCTCGCGTCAGCAGCCACGAGCCCACCGTCGTCTCGTGGTTCAGATACGTGATGGCCGGCTGACTACTTCCCGCCGATGGGTTCATACACGGGCCCCTCCGACCGGATGGTCTCCAGCCGCGCACCGCGCAGCGTCTTGATGTACTCCACCAACGCCGCCACCTCCGCCGCCTCCAGCTCCCCCAGGTACGACGGCATCACCGGCTCGAAGCCCTCTACCAGCCTCGCCCCCGGCTTCATCATCGACTCCGTCAGGTACGCCTCGTCCGCCACCACCGTCTCGCCCGTCGTCAGCCGCTCCCGCCTCCCGTACAGCCCCAGCCACGTCGGCCCGATGTGCGCCGTCCCATCCACCGTGTGGCACTTCAGGCATCCCCTCTCCGCCGCCACCCGCTCGCCCCGCTCCGCCAACGTCCCCCGCTCGCCGTACATCACCTCGCCGTGCGGATTCTGTGCGTCGTAGCTCGCCGCCTGTCTCGCGGGTTTGTGGGGCTCCTCCCGCTCGGGGGCACTCGGGCTCGCGTCCCGGCGGGAGACGAGCCCACGGCGCTGCTCCTGCATCCACGCCTCGTAGTCCTCCGGTGAGAGCGCCTGGACCTCCGCCCACATCTCCGAGTGCTTCAGCCCGCAGTACTCCGCGCACATCACCCGGTAGCTCCCCGGCTTCGTCACCTCGAACCACGTCTGCGTATAGGCCCCCGGCAACGCGTCCTGCTTGATGCGGAACGCCGGCACATAGAACGAATGGATGACGTCCCGGCTCGTCAGCAGCAGCCGCACGGGCTTGCCCACTGGCACCCGGAGCACGCCTATCGAGTTGGGGCCCTCGGGATGCGTGAACTGCCACATCCACTGCTTGCCCACCACGTACACGTCCATCGCGTCCGGCGGCGGCGTCTGCATCCGGATGAAGTCGTGGTACCCCACGAAGAACCACACCAGGAACGTGCTCAGCGGCACCCCCACGAAGAGCACCTCCCAGACGAGCGTCCCCTCCACCCTCCTCGTCACCTCCGTCTCCGAGCGCCTCCGGAACCGGATGAGGAAGTACGCCGCCGTCCCGAAGATGACCGTCGCCGCCACCATCGCCGTCGTGATGATGACGTAGTGCAGATGGTCCACGTCCTTCGCCACCGTCGACGCCTGCTCCGGTAGGAACAGCACCCGCCGGAACAGCTCCTCCACCGTCCCCGCGAGCGAGTCTTCTCCGGGTGTCATCGCCCGCCTCCGTCCCGCCGCTGCTCCACCACCCGCTCGATGGCCCGCTCGATGGGGATGTGCACCACCCCCGCGTCACGGTCCACCCAGCCGTATCCGTGCAGCCGTTTCCGCTGCTCCGCCTTCTCGTCCTCCGCCCGGGTGTCCAGCTCGATGAGCCCCGTGTTGACGATGTTGATCTCCGCCTTGCCCAACTCTCGTGGCTGCGTGGACCCCGCGGGGCTCAGGTTCTTCTCGCGCCGCTGGAGCTGCGCCCACGTGCCCACCACGAAGAACGTGAAGATGATCAGCGCCCCCGCGAGCACCCCGCTCACACGCCACCCACTCACCGGCCGCTGCTCGCGCTCGGGCGTCTTCCACTCCACCTTGGACCCGTCCTCGCCGCTCATCCGCCGTACCTCAGCGACTCGCGCAGATACGGGTCTCCCACCGGCACCGTCGCGTGCCCCCTCAGCCTCCACAGCGTGAAGGCCACCGCCGCTCCTCCCACTCCCAGGAACGCCGATACGTCCGCCCAGTGCACCCTCGGCCCCTCCGGACTCACCACCGGCACCACCAGCCACCACGTGTCCACCACGTGCGCCAGCAGCAGCCACCCCGCCGTCACCGCCAGCGTCCTCCGGTGCTCCTTGAAGGGCCTCGACAGCAGCACGAAGAACGGCAGCAGGAAGCGCGCGTTCACGATGAACAGCGCCACCGGCTCCCATGCGCCTTTCGCTCGCAGCACGTACCAGGGCACCTCGTGCGGCAGGTTCGCTATCCAGATGAGGAAGAACTGGCTGAACGCCATGTAGGCCCAGAAAACGCTGAAGGCGAACAGGAACTTGCCCAGGCTCGCCCGGTGCGAGTCATTCACCAGCTCGCCATACAGGTTCGGCCCCCGCGCCAGCGTCGTCGCCAGCGTCAGCATCGCCAGCGCCCCCACGAACGCCCCCGAGAACCAATACAGCCCGTACACCGTCGAGACGAACAGCGGCTCCAGCGACATCAGCCAGTCCAGCGACGCGAAGGACATCGCCAGCCCCACCAGCGGCAGCGCTCCCGCTCCCAGCCACCACTGCCATTGGGTGAGTTTGAGTTCTCCCGTGTCGTCCTGTCTGCGGGACCAGCGCAGCAGGAATTCGCCCACCCCGCTCCACACCGCGAAGTACAGCACCGAGCGCACCACCCAGAAGGGTTGGTTCAGCCAGGCCCGCTTGTGCTCGAGCTTCTTCAAGTCCTTCTCGGACAGCGGCGGGGGTTCTCCGAGCCAGGGGTACAGGTGGCTCGCTCCCACGAGGATCGGCAGGAAGAGCAGCGCGAACAGGGGCAGTGTCGCAGCCATCGTCTCCAGCATGCGCCTCAGCACCACCGGCCAGCGCGCCCTCGAGGCGTGCCACGCCCCCAACAGCAGCAGCGACGCCACCGCGATTCCCGCCCAGTACGCGAAGGCGAACAGGTACCCGAAGAGCGCTCGCCTCGTGTCCACCGCGAAGCCCACCGCCGTCACGCCCAGCCCCACCGCGCCCACCGCCGCGGCGGCCAGCATCGGCCCTCGCCCTCCCGTGAAACGCTCCATCACCTTCATGGGGGGCCCTCCTTCATGAGTTGCGGCCGAGCCTCGGGCGGCACGTCCTCCAGTCCCGCTCGCTGGCTCTCCTGGAGCGCTCGCACGTACGCCACCACCGCCCAGCGCTGCTCGGGCGTCAGTTTTTCCGCGTACGCCGGCATCAGCCCGTACCCCTGGGTAATCACGTCGTAGTAGTAGCCGTCCGGGTACTCGGGCAGGTCCACCAGCGACGGCGGCTCGCGCAACCCCATGTTCCTCGCCACCCGCGACACCCCGTCCCCCAGCACCCCGTGGCACGCCGCGCAGTAGATCTCGAAGGACTTCCCCCCGCTCTCGACCACCTCTCTCGTCAGCGTGAGAGGGATTGACTCCACGTACCCGCCATCCGGCGTGTCCTTCCCCGTGAGGAAGAAACGGTCCTGGCCTCGCCTGCTTCTCGGCACCGTGCCCGCCGGGGGCTGGCGCATGACCCGCTCGTCCGCGAAGAAGGTGCTCTCCCGGTAGGGCAGCGCCTTGGGCTGCTGCTTCATCCCTCCCCATCCCTGGAAGTCCACCGGGCAGCCGGCCAGCAGCCACGCCATCGGCAGGAGGAGCAGGTGTCTCATTCCTTCTCCTCCACCACCGCCGTGTTCCTCGCCGCCAACCCACGCAGGTGGGCCAGTACCGGCTCCGCCTCCTCCCGCCGCTTCGTCGTGACGCTCACCCAGAAGCCTCCCGTCGACGCCGTGCGGAAGGACTCCAGCTCGAACAGCGGATGGTGCGGCCTCGGGAAGCGCAGCAGCCACATGAGCCCGAAGAAGAGCGTCAGCGCCGCGAACAGCACCAGCGTCTCGAACGTGATGGGCACGAACGCCGGACCCGCGTGCGGCGGGCGATTGCCCACGTTCAGCGGGTAGTCCACCGCGTTCGTCCACCACTGCAGCGCGTACGCCCCCGCCGCCCCCGTCAGCCCCGCCACGAAGGCCCATCCCCTCAGCGGCGAGGGCTTCAACGCCAACACCTCCTCGAGCCCCTCCACCGGGTACGGCGAGAAGGCATCCAGTGTGTCCTTCGCGTAGCCGAGCTCGCCCAGCCGCCGCAGGGCCGCCTTCACCTCTTCCCCCGAGCCGAACTCCCCCACCACCCAGTAGCGCATGGCTCAGGCCTCCTTCTCGCGCAGGGCGTGGTCCAGCTCGTGGTGCAATTCCTTCACCTCGCTGATGGGCACCGGCGGGATGAACTTCAGGAAGAGCAGGAACAGGAGGCCGAAGAACCCCATCGAGCCGAACAGCAGCCCGAAGTCCACCCACGTGGGCGAGTAGTGCTCCCAGCTCTTCGGCAGGAAGTCATGCGCCAGCGATGGCACGATGATGGTGAAGCGCTCCAGCCACATGCCCATGTCCACCGCCAGCGCCGCGAACCACACCACCACCCCGTTTCCGCGCAGCTTCGGGAACCAGAAGAGCTGTGGCACCAGCACGTTCGTGCACATCTGAATCCAGAAGAGCCACCCCCACGTGCCCGTGCGCTTGAAGGCATACGCGGCCAGCTCGTACTCGTCGCCGCTGTACCAGGCGAAGAAGTGCTCCTGCAGATAGCCGTACGAGACCATCAGCCCCGTGGCCAGCAGCAGCTTCGTCAGGATGTCCACGTGCTTGTTCGTGATGACGTGGTGCAGTCCCAGCGGCCCGCGCACCGGCAACAGCAGCGTCAGCACCAGCGCCAGCCCCGAGAAGATGGCCCCCGCCACGAAGTACGGCGGGAAGATGGTCGAGTGCCACCCCGGCACCTGGGCAATCGCGAAGTCGAAGCTGACGATCGTGTGCACACTGAGCACCAGCGGTGTGGCCAGCCCCGCCAGCAGCAGGTACGCCGTGCGCCAGTGGTGCCAGTGTCTCGCCGAGCCCGTCCACCCCAGCGAGAACAGCCCGTACCAGAACTGTCTCCGTGGTGTCTTCGCCCTGTCTCGCGCCGATGCCAGGTCCGGCAACAGCCCCAGGTACCAGAACAGCAGCGACACCAGGAAGTACGTGGTGATGGCCACCATGTCCCACGGCAGCGCGCTCTTGAACTGCGGCCATATGTCCATGGTGCTCGGGTAGGGCACCAGCCAGTAGAAGAGCCATGGCCTCCCCAGGTGCAGCAGGGGGAAGAGCCCCGCCTGCATCACCGCGAAGAGCGTCATCGCCTCGGCGAAGCGGTTCACCGACGCCCGCCACTTCTGCTGGAAGAGCACCAGGATGGCGGAGATCAACGTCCCCGCGTGCCCGAAGCCAATCCACCACACGAAGTCGATGATGCCGAACGCCCACCCCACCGGGATGTTGTTGCCCCACGCCCCGATTCCCCTCACCAGCGTCACCGCGATGGCCAGCCCGAAGAGACCCGTCCCTCCCAACGTCAGGAAGAACAGCGCCCACCACACCCGGCCCGCCTTCCGCTCGATGGGGGCCAGCAGCGAGCCCGTCAGGCTCTCCGCGCTCTGCGCCCCCTCGATGAGCGGCAGGGGGGACAGTGCGTCCCTCGTGGGTGTCTCCGAAACCCGCCCCTCAGCCATGCTCGAGCTCCGGGTTCGGGTTCTTGATGCGCGCCAGGTACGCCGTGCGCGGTTTCGTCCCCAGCTCGTGCAGCACCGCGTAGTGCCTCGGGTCCGCGTGGCGCCGGGCCACCTCCGAGTCCTTCTCGTGCAACGAGCCGAAGACAATCGCTTCCGTGGGGCACACCTGCTCGCACGCGGACTGGAGCGCCTCCGTGTCGATGGGCCTCCGCTCCTTGCGTGACTCGATGCGGGCCCGCTCAATCCGTTGCACGCAGTACGTGCACTTCTCCATCACCCCCCGCATCCGCACCGTGACGTCCGGGTTGAACCCCAGCTTCTCCACCTCCGTCACCTTCGGCCGATAGTCGAGGTAGTTGAACCGGCGCACCTTGTACGGGCAGTTGTTGCTGCAATACCGCGTGCCGATGCACCGGTTGTAGACCATCTCGTTCAGGCCCTCGTCCGAGTGCACCGTCGCGTTCACCGGGCACACGTACTCGCAGGGCGCCTTCTCGCAGTGCTGGCACATCATCGGTTGGGGAATGGCCCGTGGTTCGTCTGGCGAGCCCTCGAAGTACCGGTCCACCCTCAGCCAGTACATCTCCCGCCCCCGCTCCACCTGCTCCCGCCCCACCACCGGAATGTTGTTCTCCGCCTGGCACGCCACCACGCACGCCCCACACCCGATGCACCGGCTCAGATCCACCGCCATCGCCCACTGGTAGCCCTCCTCGTACTTGAAGGGCTCGTAGAGTTCCTCCACCGGGCCCTTCAGGTGCTTCAGGTACTCGGGCCGTTTCTTCTCGAAGGCCCCCAGCGTGTCCTGGATGGCCACCTCGCGGCCCTCCATCGCCCAGTGGTCCTGCGAGGTCGCGTACCGTCCGCGCTCGTCTAACTTCTCCACCTGGAGGCCATCCGCGAACCACGGCGCATCCGCGTGCCGCAGCAGGTACGCGTTGACTCCCAGCACCTCGGGCGCGTCCGCGTCCCCACTCCACTCGCGCCCCCAACCGAGCTCCAGCGACACCGTGTCGTCCGCGTGCCCGGGCAGTACGTACACCGGCGCTTCCACCCAGCGCCCCCGGAACGTCAGCTTCACCTTGTCTCGCGGCTTCAATGACAGACGCTCGGCCGTGGCCGGACTGAGCAGCGCCGCGTTGCTCCAGGAGAGCATCGTCAACGGGTCCGGCATCTCCTGCAGCCATGCGTTGTGGAAGTACCGCCCGTCCCTCATCTTGTAACCGGGCAGCAGGTTCAGCTCGAGCCCCTGTGAGGGTTCGCGCGCGAAGTTGCGTACGCTCGACTCCACCGCGCTCGCGTCCACCGTGGCCCGCGTGCCCTGCGTCTGGGTTCCGGGAATCGTCCCCACCGCCAGCCACTGGTCCCACGTGTCATCGAAGGCCGCGCCCGATGCCCCCGTCTGGCGCTGCCAGTGGGATTTCACCAGTTGGTAGGGCGTTTGAGCCGCCACTCCCGCGAACGGGGAGAGGACGTCCAGCTCCGTCAGCCCCTGGAAGAGGGGCTCGATGAGCGGCTGGAGGATGCTCGCCGTCCCGTCCACCGCCCGCGTGTCTCCCCAGCTCTCCATCACGTGCGCCGCCGGGAGCACCCACGTGCTGTGCTTCGACGTCTCGTCCTCTCGGAACGCCAGGTACACCGCGTTCGGCACCGCGCTCAGCGCCGCTCCCAGCGTCACCCCCACCGGCGCCGTGTACACCGGGTTGAAGGCCGTCATCACCAGCGTGTCCACCCGGCCCGCGCTCGCCGCCTCGGAGAGTTCGCGCAGGACCTCCGGGCCGCTTCGCACGGCTTCGACTCCGGGCTCGTACAGGGTGATGAGCCGATTCTGGCTCCCGAGCACGGCGTTGAGCAGGTGCGCCACCGCGTGGACTCTCGGCGGTTGCCGCTCGCCCGCGACCACCACCGCGCGCTCCCCGTTCCTCGCCAGATCTCCCGCCACCGCTCGCACCTCGCGCGCCTTCTCCGGCCACGCGAGCTCCAGCTCCCGGTAGCGCTCGAGTCCCCCCAGGCCGTGCGTCTTCGCCAGCTCGCCCAGCACCGCCAACACGAAGCGCTCCACCTCCGAGGGCTTCATCCTCAGATGGTGGTCCGCGTTCATTCCCGTCACGCCGTGGTGCGCCTCCACCACGTACAGCCGGCTCATCGCCCCCCGCTCGGGCAACCTCGCGCGGGAGAACTCGCGGGCCTCGCGCAACGCGTCGGGCCCCTGCGTGAGGAAGTCCGCGTCCAGCGCCAGCACCGCTCGCGCCTCGTCGTAGCGCACCCGCGTCTCCAGCGGCCTCCCGAACGCGAGCCTCGCTCCCTCGTACACGTTGTCCCGCGACAGCGCGTGGTACGTCTCCACCCGCGCCCTCGGGAATCGCTGGCGGATGCGCTCCACCAGCTCGCGCCTCGTGGGTGAGGCCGAGGGCTCCAACAGCAGCCACAATCCCTCGCCCCCGTTCGCCTCCAGCCGGCTCGCCCGCTCCGTCTGCTCCTGGAGGTACCCCTTGAAGGCGCGCGGCGTGCCTCGCTGTTTCACTCCGCGCACCCGCGTCGTGTCGTAGAGGTCCACCAGCAGCGCCTGCGCTACGTGGTTCGTGGCCCCGAGGCTCGCGGGATGGTCCGGGTTGCCCTCCACCTTCGTCGGCCGGCCTTCCCAGCTCGTCACCACCAGTCCCGCCGCGTAGCCCTCCGGCTCCCAGGCCGTCGCGTAGGCGTTGGGAATGCCCGGCTTCACGTCCGGCGGCTGGACCGTGTACGGCATCACCTTCTCCGCCGGCTTCCTGCACGCCGCCAGCCCCGCCAACGCCGCCGTCGTCCCCGCCAGTTGCAGGAAGCGGCGCCGATCCAGGCCTCGGGGGGGCTCGGCCGCTCCCGGTGGGAATTCCCGCTCGGCCGCCCTCGCCAGCTCCGGCGAGCCCTGGAGCTCCTCCAGGCTGCGCCACGTGCGCGGACGCTCGCCTCCCGCACCCGGCGGGTCCTGGAGCACGGGCAGTGGGTAGCGGTCGGTCAGCGGTGGCATGTCGTGCAATGGGTTCGGGGTTGGACGTCGTAGCGCCGCGCCAGCTCCTCCGGCCGCGGGTCTCCCGGGCCCGGCCGCCAGCGCATCGAGGTGATGGCTTCCAGGGGGCGCAGGTTCGGCGCCGGATTCCGGTGGCAGTCCAGGCACCACCCCATGGACAACGGCTGCGCCTGCTGGATGGACGGCATCAGGTCCACCCTCCCGTGGCACGTCACGCACCCCACGCCCTTGCTCACGTGGATGGCGTGGTTGAAGTAGACGAAGTCCGGCAGGTCGTGGACCCGGCTCCACGGAATGGGCCGGTCCGCGAAATAGGCCTGCCGTACGGGTTCGAGCAGCGGGCTCTGGTTCCAGACCTGCGCGTGGCACCCGAGGCACGTGGCCTGCGACGGGTAGCCCGCACTCGAGGAGACCTCGACCGTGCTGTGGCAGTAGCGGCAGTCGATGGCCTCGTCTCCCGCGTGGTGCCGGTGATCGAACTGCACCGGCTGCGGCACCGGCTGCCGCAGGTTCTGGGCCAGTGGACTCCGGGCGTAGGCCCAGAGTCCCAGCACTCCGAGCGCCGGTGTGGTCAACAGCCCCGCCGCGACGACCCGGGCCACCGTGTTCGCACGAGGTGTGAAGATCCAGGCCATAGGCGCCCTGGATGACGGCACTCGGAGGCCCGGCTCCCAGGGCTTTCGACCCTAGAGAGCACCGGCGGGTGCAACAATCACCCCGTTCCGTGCGCTTCCAGTTGTGAACCGTGGGTGCACGGGAACTGTCTGGAATCGCGCGGGGTACGGCTCGGACGCGCTACTCCAGGAGCCGCTCCGCGAGCCAGGCGCGCACCTCGGAGATGAAGCCAGGAACCGACCGGGCCAGTCCCTCGAGGAGCTGGTCCAACGAGAGGGGCGGGTTCTTCTTGTCCGCCGCCTGCTGCGTGAGGACACGCACCAGCGTCTCCGGGCTCAAGTCGAACAGTCCTTGAAGGAAGGCATCCGCGCCCTGCGCCTCCATGCCCTCCGGCAGCGTGCGGAAATCGGCCAGGTTGTTGGTGACGATGACCTGCGCGCCCACCACCTGGGCCGCCGCCACCACATGCCGGTCTTTCGGGTGATTCGGCATGGAGGGGATGAGGTGCCGGTAGTCGCGTGCCTCCGCCGACGGAAAGGCCACACGCATCGCCTGGATGAGGCGCGCCGCGCCACGGGCGTCGTAACGCCCCGAGCGCACCAGATTGCGCTCGAGCTCCATCAGCACGTCCTCGCTCCAGTACACCTGCACGAGCCCCGTCTCCGCGGCTCGCAGCAGCGTGTCACGCAGGGCGGATGGGAACAGGACGTTGGTGTCCAGGAAGATGCGGAAGATGGCCGGGAACACGCAACACCGTCACTCGTCGTGCTCGTCCAGCCGCTCGAAACCCCCGGGAGCGTCACCGAAATAGTCGCCCGCGTCCTCGCTCAGGTGCGTCAGCTCGCGCAGGGCCACGCGCCGCTCGCCGTCCCTCCGCTTCTTGTAGGCGAGCACGTCCGCCGCCAGCACCCGCCGGTGCTTGCCCCGGCCCGGCCGCGTGAAAGGGATTTCCCCCGCTTCCAGCAACTCGACCAGATGCTGGCGCGACACGTTGAGCAGATCCGCCGCCTCCTGGGTGGTCATCTCTCGATGCAGCGGTACGACACTGACGGGCTCGCCTCTCGCCAGCGCCGCGGTGATGTCCCGCAGCAACAGCAAGAGCTCCGCGGGGAGTTCGATCTCCTCTCCGTTGGGCAGCGTCAGCCGAGGCTTGCGGCCCGTCCCTCGCGATGGATCCAGGAGCCGAGCGCTGATCCGCTCGGCCACACCGCGTTTCTCCACGGGCAGGTCCACCGGATCGTTGAGTTGGAACGGCAGCATCGTCACCCTTATCTATGCGCCATTCGCTAAATTCGCAACCCGGCCCGTATGGCCTCCATGCCGGATGGGTGGGCTTTCCCTCTGGGAGCATGCTCGAACAGGAGTCTGGATGGCAGACTCCCACCAGATGGGCTTATCTCGTCGACAAGGCATCTCCACCGTGGGGAGATTCGCTCCGGGAAATGGCTCCGTTCACCCGTAGGGTCGCCGGCACTTCCCTCGCAGGCCTTCCCCCTCACCCCGCTCTTCCCCCGGCCAGCCAGGAAACCCATGCCCGCCTGCCTGCCTCTCCACGGGCTCGCACTGTCTTCTGTTCCCGACTCCTGACGCTGGCTCGTGGCACCCCGGCACCTTCGTCCCCAGCTTGGCCGCCCAGGAGGAGGCCAGAGCCATGTCTCTCCGGGGTTTGTCCCTCCTTGCCCTGCTGTGCCTCACCGCATGCACCTCCACGCCCGTCCAGGAGGAGCCTCCCGCTGTGGCGGCTGTACGCCGGGCCAGGCCTGCTCTCCGCGCACCTGTGCGGACCTCCCCGCCCACTGCGGCGAACTGCCCGACGGCCGTGGCGGCACGCTCCGCTGTGACTCCTGCCCCTCCGGGCAGACTTGTGGCGAGGAGCGTCACGCTCGAGGGCGCCGCTCCCTCCCTGTTCGATTCCCGGGGTCAGCTCCTCTGGGCCCGCTCCGGAGTCTCACCGCGCATCCGGATGCATGGGCTCTCCGTGGCCCCCCTCCGGCGAACTGCTGGCCTGAGGCTGGGATGATGGGGAGTCGGGCCCCGGCGGTGCCATCGCCTATCGGTTCGACGCCCTGGGCCTCCACCCCACCATCATCGGCCGGTGTGGAGACGAGTGCAGCGTGGGCCCCTACCTCGAGGACACGGCCGGCAACCTGCTCGTCTACAGCATCAGCTCCGCGGGCTCGCGCATCGGCTACCGCGGCGCCGAGGGACAGGACTGGTCCCTCATGCATTCCTATTCCCCGGGGCCCTTGCCTCCGGAATTCCCCCAAACTCCCTTCGATTATGGGTCCGCCATCTTCGACTCCCAGGGAGAGGCGCTCGTGTCGGCCACCCTCGAGGGACAGGCCACCTTCCAGGGCCAGTCGTTCGGCGCGGACACCCAGCCTTCCCTTTGACGGGCCTGGACTGGGCCGGTGAGGAGTTGGTGCTCGCCGGCACGTTCCGCGGCGTGGTCGACTTCGGCACCGGTGTCCGGCAAGGCCCCACCGGAACGGACACGCCCGCGGGCTTCGTCCTCAAGCTCCGGCGCCCCTGAGCCCTGTCGTCCCGAGGAGCCCGCCGGGCGCGTTGTTCCCAGACTTGTCCAGCAGTCGGACAAGTTCGTGACGAGCGCGCCCGGAGTGCTTCCTGTCTGGCCCCACCCACCTACCATGGCCCTTCCCCCCCTGCGGCCCTCGGGCCTGGAGGTATCGACCCATGGTTCCCACGACGTGGCGCTTCACCCTTTGTCTCGCCGTGCTCTCCGCGAGCGGATGCGCGCACCAGCAACCGGAAGGGGGCCGCGCTCCGGAACCCTCGCTCTCCCGGTGCTCCAATCCCGCCGGCCGGTACTCGATTGCCCACCCCTCCGCGTGGAAGACGAACACCGGCAACGGCGTGGAGCCCTGCCGCTTCTTCCACCCCACCCCCTTCGAGGTTCAGCCCCACAGCGAGGAACCGCTCGTTGCCGTCTCCGTGAAGCGCGAGCCCATGCCGCTCGATACCTTCGTCCAGGGCAACACGGGCTCCAGCAATGAGGTCCTCCAGCAGGAGAAACTCACCCTCGCCGGCCGCCCCGCCGTGCGTCTGGAGCTGCGTGCCACGCAGGAGTCTCCGCTGCTCCCCCCGGGCACCCGCGAGTACCTCTACGCCATCGGTGATGGGGACTCCGTCGTCCGCCTCAGCACCCTCGCCGTGAGAGGACTCGACTACGCGGGCAACCGCGCCGTCCTGGATGAGATGGTGCGCACGCTCGAGCTGCGCTGAGTCCTCGCGTGCTCTGTCCACGAACACGGACGGGCTTCTTTGCCTCCACAACCGGGAACGAACAAAGAGCCCACGTTCGTATCCTTCTCTGAGTGGATGCAGATGCTAGAAGGTGGGAGAAGCGAGGAGCGAACCCGGGCGATGGAAACGGGTCGAGCGGAGCACCACGATGCTATTGAAGAGTCTCTCCTTCGAGGACAAGCAGACCGGCTGGAAGCTGGAGAACCTGCGATTGGATCGCTTCAACCTCCTCGTGGGTGCGTCGGGGGTGGGGAAGACACGAATCCTGCGGGCGATTCGCACGGTACATCGTATCGGGAGAGGGCTCTTCCTCCGGAACTTCAACCAAGGTGTCTCCTTCGACATTCACTTCGAACATGAGGGGCAGACCTATAGGTGGCAGTTTGACAGCGCCGCCCACAGTCCAGGATCGGGAGATGATGAGGAGAGCGCTGCAGCCCTAGCGGATGACCGTCCCATCGTTGTCGCAGAGAGCCTGCACAGCGATGTGGATGGCCTGCTCGTCAAACGAGAGCAATCTCAGTTCCTGTTCAGAAACAAGGAACTCCCGATGCTCAATCGACACTCGAGTGCGCTTCAACTCCTGGATGAACCATCCATCAACCAACTGAAACAAGCATTCGCGAAGTCATTTCTCGAGGCCCTGGATTCCCAAAGCACGACACATCGCATCATCGATGCACAGGATTGGGCCGCGCGAAAATTCCCATCGCTCGATTCGCTGCGGAGCTATACGGATAGGCCTCCCGTAGTCAAAGCGTTCGTACTCCAGGAAAGATTCGCCGCACAGTTCGACAAACTCAAACAGCTTTTCATTGATATCTTTCCCACCGTTGTAGATGTAGCAGTCGCTCGCCGGGAATCGGGAACAATGCAGGGCAGAGCCATGGAGCATCTATCCTTCAAGCTCAAGGAGCATGGCGTTCCCAAATGGATCAGGGCTGAAGACATCTCCTCCGGAATGGCTCGCACGCTCAACCATCTCGTGGATCTGATGCTCGCCCCAGCTGGGACCGTGGTGCTGATCGATGAGTTCGAGAACAGCCTCGGGGTGAACTGCATGGGCCCGCTGACCGACTTCATCCTGTCGCGCGCCAACGACCTGCAATTCGTCATCACCAGCCACCACCCCTACATCATCAACAACATCCCCAAGAGCCATTGGAAGCTCGTGCGCCGCAAGGGGAGCACCGTGCGTGTCACGCCCGCCTCGGAGATTCCCGCGCTGCAAGGTCCCTCCGCCCAGGACGACTTCATCCGGCTCATCAACTCTCCCGAGTTCGAGGAGGGCATGGAGTGAAGCTCTACTTCCTCGTCGAGGGCCGGCGCACCGAGAAGAAGCTCTACAAGGCCTGGTTGGGTCACTGCTTCCCCCAGCTCCGTGAAGTCGCCCAGGCCGCGGACCTCTCGGCGGACTCCTTCTTCATCCTCGCCGGCATGGGCTACCCCTCCTACCTCCAGCGCATCCCCAGCGCGCTCGAGGACTCCGCCCGCTACGGCGTCGACCATCTCTTCGTCTGCATCGACGCCGAGGAACGTTCCTACAACGAGCGACGGCAGGAAGTGTCGAGCCTCCTGGAGAGCGCCGCCCTGTCTCTGAGGAACCAGGGCCTCCCGTTCTCCGGGCAGGTCCACGTCATCGTCGCGGACTGCTGCATCGAGAGCTGGTTGCTCGGACACCGCCGGCTCGTCCCCCGGCAGCCCGCTGACACAGCCCTCGCCGAGCTCAAACGCTTCTACGACGTCTCCCGCGATGACCCGGAGCGGATGAGCTGCCCCTCGGACCATGCGCTCGAACGCGCGAGGTTCCACTACGAGTACCTCCGCCAAGTCTTCTGGCACCACGGACAGTCCTACACCAAGGAGCGCCCGGGCATCGCCACGGAAGCCAACTACCTCGCTGCACTCCGAGATCGATGCCTCGACCCGGCTCACGTCCCGGCGCACCTCGCGAGCTTCCGCCTGCTCTGGGACACGTGGCGCACCCTGGGCGGGCGCTTCGACGTGGAGGCTGGACTCTCAAGCGCTTGAGGCCTTCCTCGCGCCCCTCACAGCACGACGATCGTGCTCAGCAGCGCCAGGCAGTACCAATACGTGAACAGCAGGTACGTCCGGTGGTCCGCCGCCCGCGTCCTCCACCCCACCACCCGCGCCGCAATCACCCAGCTCACCACCGCCAGCCCCACGTCGCACGCCACCACCGCCGCCGTCAGCCCCAGCGGCTTCATCAACACCTCGTGGATGATCAGCGGCAGCAGCCCGAACAGCGTCCCCAGCACGTACCTCGTCCCCTTCTCCCCGAACACCAACGGGAACGTCTTCCGTCCGCTCGCCCGGTCTCCCTCCAGGTCCCTCAGGTCCTGCAACGACACCAACAGGAACACCACGCTCGCCAACACCCCGATCCACCGCCACGTCACCTCCGTCAGCGGCCCCACCAGCTCCCACGCCGCCGCCAGCTGCGTCACCACCCCCAGCGCGATCAGCAGGTTCTTCGCCCACCAGCGCTTCGCTCCCCCCACCTCGTTGTGCACCACGATGATCACCTGCCACATCAACGCCCACTCCCAGACCCCGAACGCCCACCCCACCAGCGTCAGCAGCGTCATGCACGCCACCCACCTCCAGCGCGTCCCTCGCTGCGACACCTCTCCCCGCACCAGCGGCCGGTGCGGCTTGTTCACCCGATCCTCCTCCACCCCCACCAGCTGGTTCGACAGCCCAAAGGCATACGCGAACAGCCAGAAGTACAGCAGCCCCCGGCCCAGCGCTCCCAACACCTCGCCCACTCCCAGCCCGTGATGGCCGCTCGCCGCTCCGATGAACAGCAGCGGCGGCACCACCGCCGATGACACGTCTCCTCCCACGAACCTCCAGCTCACCCACAGCTCGCGCAGGATGAACCGCAGCCACGCCATCGGCTCCGCCGGATTCGTCTCCGCAGACAGGGTCCGCATCGTCATTCTCGGCTGCATGGTCTCCACCCCCGCTCGCCCCGCACGCGAGCTTTTCCCAATCCTATCTCAGGCAGGAGAGCCCTGTACTTCATGTCCACCCGGCCGCTCACGCATTCAGCGCCGCTGGGACTTTGCACACATCCTGGTGTCGCACTCGCAGTCCTCTTCCACCCCGCTGCAAGTGCACACCCTGACTGCCGCCATCGCGCCAGTCATCGCACACACGCGCAGCGCGTCGGACTCCGCGCCTCCTCCCCTCAGGGCCTCGGTCCCGACAGCGGGCCCTGGATGCGAACCCCGTGGGTGGACGTCGGATAGCGCGCCCGGAAGCGCGCCCTCCCCCGGCCGCTTCGAACCGATTCTTCCCGTGTCGGATCGCGAGGTTGCACCTCCGCCGGGGTTGTCCGGCCGCGAGCCAACACTTCAACCCCCCTGAATCCCCCCATCCAGCAACGTCAGACACCTCCCGTATTGTGTTCCTCATCAAGCTGGTGGATCACGAGGTGCGGCATGAGCTGGATCATCTATCTGATGGGCGCTGCGGGCTTCGATTCGGTGAGGGATTTCCCCGAAGGCTGGTCGCCCCCGCCGCTCGGTCCTCGCGAGGCCGTCATCCGCAAGCTGCGCGAGGTGCTCCCCAGCATCTTCTTCCCCACCCCCGCCGAGGGCTCCTTCCACGGCGACGGCTTCTCCATCACCTTCGAGCTCGGCCCCTGGGAGCCGACGCCCCGGGTGAAGCTCATCGTCCACGGCACCGGCGACGAGGTGCTCGATCTCATCGGCAAGGTGGCCGAGGCGCTGGACGCGCGCGCGCTCGACACCGGGCTGGGCGACTTCATGCGCTTCCACAAGGACCCGGACAGCGGCCGCCACGTCTGGCGCGACGCGCCCCAGCCCGGCCAGTGGATGGCTCCCGCCTGAGCGAGCCACCCGGCAGGCCCCGCTCCCCCGCTCGCTTCCGCACCCGCTCGTGCGCCCTCCAGGAGGACGGCCCCGGCCCGCGTTGCCCCTCGCCGGGATGAGCCCCACGGTTCTCCGGAGGAGATGGTGCCCCGGCGCCCGGCGGCACCCATTCGTGGCTCCCCCTCGCGGGGCACCCACCAAGGAGCGGCCATGGCCAAGAGCATTCGTGAAGTGATGTCGAGCGACGTGGAGGTCATCAACCCCAATGACACCCTCCGCGATGCGGCCGAGAAGATGCGCAGCCTCAACGTGGGCCCGCTGCCCGTCTGCGACGGCCAGCGCATCCTGGGGATGATCACCGACCGCGACATCGTCGTACGCGCCATCGCCCTGGGCAGGGACCCGAACAGCACCCAGGTGGCGGATGCGATGAGCTCCGGCATCGAGTACTGCTTCGACGACGACAACGTGGATGACGTGCTGCGCACCATGAAGACGAAGCAGATCCGCCGGATGATCGTCGTGGACCGGAACAAGAAGCTGGTGGGCATCGTCGCGCTGGGCGACCTCACCGGCGAGGCCGGCGAGCAGAAGGTGGCCGAGACGCTCGAGGGCATCTCCGAGCCCTCCAGCCCCATCTGAAGCACGCTCCGGGCCCGGTGCTCGGCAACCCACGGCCGCCTCCCCGCTCTCCAGCCGGGGGGCGGCCCTTCGTCTCTCCGGTGGATGGTTCTGTGCCGGACGGTCCCCACCTTTCTCCGAGCGAGGTGTCACCGTGCGCGGAGCCATCCAGATCGCCACCCTGCGGGGCATTCCCATCCGGGTGCACTACTCCTTCCTGCTGGTGCTGCCCTTCATGGCGTGGCTCTTCGGGCTCGCCATGGCGGGAGGCATCGGCGCCGAGCGGCTCCGGGGCCACCCGCTGGTGTGGGGCACGGGCCTGGCGGTGGCCCTCTTCCTCTCCGTGCTCGTCCATGAGCTGGCCCACTCCGTCTACGCCCTGCGCAAGGGCGGCCAGGTCTCCGACATCACCCTGCTCATGATTGGCGGCGTGTCCCGCATCACCCGCATGCCCGAGGGCGCGCGGCACGAGGCGTTGATGGCGCTCGCGGGCCCCGCCACCAGCCTGGTGCTGGGCGTGCTCCTGCGGGTGGGCTCCGTGCCACTCGCGGCCGCGGGCGCCGAGGAGCTGGCCTTCGCCACCGCCTTCCTGGGCCGCCTCAACGTCTTCCTCGGCCTCTTCAACCTGCTGCCCGCCTTCCCCATGGACGGAGGCCGCGTCGTGCGCGCGCTCCTCACCGGGTGGCTCGGCCGGGTGCGCGCCACGCAGGCGGCCGCGTTGCTCGGCAAGGGCTTCGCCCTGCTCTTCGGCCTGGTGGGCCTCTTCGGGCTGCCGGGACTGTGGCCCGGTGGAAACCCCTTCCTGCTCCTCATCGCCGTCTTCGTCTTCATGGGCGCCGCGGGCGAGTCGCGCGAGGTCCTCCTGCAGACGCTGCTCTCCGGCCTGCGCGTGCGGGAGCTGATGACACCGCGCACGTCCGCGGTGGGCGCGGAGGACTCGCTCGAGGAGGTGGACACGCGCCTGCGGGCCGAGCGGCGGCGGGCCCTGCCGGTGGTGGAGGAGGGGCGCGTGGTGGGGCTGGTGACGCAGGAGGCCGTGCTGCGGGTGCCGGCGCCGCGGCGCGGACAGACGCGGGCGCGCGAGGTGGCCCTGCCCGTGCCCGAGCTCACCCCGGAAACCCAGGCCTGGGACGCCTTGCGTGAAATGGGCCAGCGTCAACTGCCCCAACTGCCCGTGGTGCAGGACGGCCTGTTGGTGGGCACCCTCACCCAGGAGGACCTGGTGCGCGGCATCCAGCGGCGCGAGCTGGAGGGGAACCAGCGCAACGGCCCGTGGGGCGTGGGCCCTCGCGAGTCACACACCTGAAGCCGGACGCCCGGGCTCCACGGGCCCCAGCGTCTCCACCAGCGACTCGAGCGCCAGCCGCTCCTCCCCGCGCAACCGGCCCAGCACCCGGCCCGCCAGCCCGTTGGAGGCCCTCGCCACCCGGGTGCCCACCTCCAGGAGGCACTCGTGGAAGCGCGTGGCCTCGCCCAGGCCCAGCCGCTGCGCCACGCGCGCCACCAGCGGACGCAGGGGCTCCAGGTCCGGCGCCTCCCACAGCCACTCCGGCCCCCACCCGCCGAGCTGGCGCAAGGACTCGCCGCAGATGCGGCCCACCAGCGGGCTGCGCGAGGACAGCCCCGCCTCCAGCACCCTCCGGCAGGCCATGAGCTGCCCCGGCACCACCGGGCCATCCGCCGTGGCCACCCACGCGAAGGCCCTCAGCGGCGCGTCCTTCAGCGCCTCCCACTCCTCCTCCGAGAAGCCACACCGGTGGAAGGCCCGCTCCACCGTCCGCGCCGTCTCGCACGCCTCCTGCCGGGCGAGGAAGGCCCACCCGCCCCCCGGCTCCCCCCGGACACACCAGACCCGATGGTCCATGCGCTCTCCCCATACCTGTCTGGGTTTCCCCGCCCACGCCGTCCGCCGCCGGGAAACGACTCCCCCCTCACTTCCGGGCGTGCATGGTAGGGACGCGCCCGGGCCCGACAAATCGGCCCCCCCTCCACACGCCACAAACCCGACACACCCGCGCCACGCGTGTGCAATGCCTGTCATCCGCGCGCACCCGGGGGCGGGTTGCTTCCACTGTCAGCGTATTCCGTCCGGAATCCTCTCGGACTCCGAGACAGGCGAGCGCCTGGAAATGGACACCCGCTGGTAGGCTCCGCCCCCCATGCGAAGGCTCCTCTTCTCCGTCAGTGCGTCGCTGCTGTGCCTCGGCCTCGGCCCCGGTTGCGCCACCACCCCCGCGCCGAAGTCCGAGGCCCGGACGCCGCCCGCCTCCTCTCCCACCGCCACCGGACGCGGCGGCGCCGCCGCCACCGTGGACGTGCGCGCCACCTCCGCCGCCCTCGAGGTGCTGCGCTCCGGAGGCAACGCCATCGACGCCGCCGTGGCCGCCGCCAGCGTGCTCGGCGTCACCGACCCGTACTCCTGTGGCATCGGCGGCGGCGGCTTCCTCGTCGCCTGGCTCGCCCGGGATGGGCGCGTCGTCACCCTGGACCACCGCGAGACGGCTCCCGCGGGCCTCGAGCGCGCGCGCCTGTATGAGAAGGGCGCGCCCCTGCCCTTCGAGGAGCTCGTCACCAGCGGCCTGTCCGTGGGCGTCCCCGGCTCCCTCATGGGCTGGAGCGAGGCCCTGCGCCTGTATGGCTCGCGCTCGCTCGCCGAGGTGCTCCAGCCCGCCATCCGCGTCGCCGAGCAGGGCTTCCCCGTGGACGCCACCTTCCACGAGCAGACGCGGCACAACGTCGAGCGCTTCCGCGACTTCACCAGCTCCGCCGCCCTCTTCCTCGGGCCGGATGGGCAGCCCTGGCCCGTGGGCACCACCTTCCAGAATCCCGGGCTCGCGAAGACGTACCGGCTCGTCGCCCAGGGGGGTGCCTCCGCCTTCTACCGGGGCGAGCTTGCCCAGGCCATCGTCTCCACCGTCACCCGGCCGCCGCTCGCCGCGGGCGCCTCGCGCCCCGTGCGCCCCGGCGTGATGCGGTTGGAGGACCTCGAGCGCTACGAGGCCGTCGTCCGTCCCCCCGTGACGAGCACCTACCGCGGCTACACGTTGTACGGCATGGGCGCGCCCGGCAGCGGCGGTGTCACGCTCGCGCTGACGTTGAACCTGCTCGAGCCCCAGGCGCCGGCCTCGATGTCCCGCGCGCGATTCCTCCACCGGTACCTGGAGGCCTCGCGGCTCGCCTTCGCCGACCGCAATGCCTTCCTCGGAGACCCCGCCTTCGTCTCCGTCCCCGAGGCCGGGCTCCTGTCCCGTGAGTACGCCGCGCGGCGGGGCGCGAGGCTCGAGGGGACGCGGGCCTCCACCACCACCGCGCTGCCCGGCAATCCCTTCCCCTACCAGGGTCCGGCCCGCGCCGTGCTCCCGCGCGTGCCCGAGGTGGCCCGCCCCGCCGCCGAGGAGCTGGTGCCCAACAAGGAGACCACGCACATCACCACCTCGGATGCCGAGGGCAACCTCGTCGCATACACGTGCACCATCGAGGGCGAGGGCGGCAACGGCATGGTCGTCCCCGGCTACGGCTTCCTGCTCAACAACGAGCTGACGGACTTCGACCTGCCCGCCTCCGTGGACGCGCACCACCCCAACGCGCCGGCTCCCGGCAAGCGGCCGCGCAGCAGCATGAGCCCCCTGCTCGTGCTCAAGGACGGAAGGCCCGTGCTCGCGCTCGGCAGCCCCGGTGGCTCCACCATCATCACCACCGTGGGACAGACACTCGTGAATCACCTCGACTTCGGCATGCCCATCGAGCAGGCCCTGGCCGCGCCTCGCGTGTCCCAGCGCAACTCGCCCGATAACAGGAGCCAGGCCGAGCCCGCGTTCATCGCCTCGCCCGAGGCCGCGGAGCTCGGTGAGATGGGACATGGATTCACGAATGTGGGGCCCCTGGGCGCGCTCACCGCCATCCGCGTCCACGAGGACGGCACCGTCACCGCCGCCGCCGAGCCCTCCCGCCGCGGTGGCGGCAGCGCCATGGTCGTCGAGCCCGTGAAGTGAGAAGGGGCGGGAGCGGCCCGGGCCTCACGGCCCTCGGGACTTGAGCCGCTCCAGCTCGGACTGGAGCTCCGCCCGCCGGCGCTCCGCCTCCTCGCGCCGGCGGGCCTCTTCCTCGAGCCGATGCTCCGTTTCGTCGAGCCAGCGAACCTGCTCGGCGCTCGCTCGCCGCTGCTCCATGCGGCCCAGCATTTCCCTCAACCGCTCGTTCCGCTCCTCCATGTCCAGAAGCAGGGCATTGCCCGCCCAGAACCGCAGCCGTTCTCCGTCCAGTTGGAGTTCCAGCCCCAGCACTTCCGAGAAGTACCAGCCCTGCTCCGGCTCCATCCGCACGTACTCCCTCGCATCCGGTGAAGGCAGCCGATATGCCTCCAGCCGTTCTCTCGCCCGGTCGTAGATGAAGTATTCGGGAATCCCCAGCCGGGCATAGCGCCGCACGTTGTCCTCGGCGTCCTTCTTGCGGTCGCCGCCCACGTGCACCTCCATCACCCAGTCCAATCCCTTGCCCTCGTGGCTCACCAGCCACTTGCCCCGCAGGTGCGGCTCCACGTCCAACACCACCAGCAGGTCCGGCGCGAAGCGCCTCTCCCCGGGGTAGTAGATGGGAAGCGCCACGCTCACGTACGCCCGGCGCCGCGGCGGTTTGAAGTAGTCCTGGAGTGCATCCTGTGCCCGCCACCTCGCCTCGGTGTGCAGGTCCCCCTCCGGCATCGGCATCTCCTCCCACGTCACCTCCGCGGGAAGAGCCTCCACGACCCGCGCCCTCTCCTCGCCGCTCATCGCCTCCCATTCCGCTTGTGTGGGAGCTCGGGGAAAGGCGTCCACATCATGCTGTCGCTCATGCGTCATCCCCTGGTAGGGTGTGGCAGTTGACCTCCGAGGTCAACCGCGCACGAGTTCAACGTCCATGAGCGGAGATTCCGCTCTTCCCCCACCCACCCCGCAGCCAGCTGGAGCGGGCTTCAACCCAGGCTGTGCATGCTCACAGCGTATTCGATGACAACCGGCGGGCCCGCGCTCAGGGGAGCCCAACCCGCCGCGAGGGCCCATTCCACCATCTCGGACTCCTGTCCTGGGCCGCCGGGAGCGCGTGGACCCCGCTACCCCGTCCGCTTCCTCGGGCTCGCGTAGGGCGCCAGCAGCTCCGGCCGATCCACCAGGCAGCGCAACGCCTTGCCCGCGTAGCCCTCCAGCCGATCGATGAACGCGAAGTCGTGCTCGTCCCCGACCTCGTGCGCCAGCTCGTGCAGGATGATGCCCAGCGTGCGCGGCTCCAACGGGTCGTCCAGCCGCACCCGCCCCTTCATGTTCACCCGCAGCACCCGCCGCTTGCTGTCGTACTCCGCTTCCACGTGCGCGCGCTCGTCTCTCACCTCGCGCTCGAAGAACTCCACCCCCACCTCCCTCCCCGTCAGCTCCTTCGACAGGCATCGCACCACCCCCACCAGCCGCTCCGCCCTCGCCCCCGGCCGCACCACCACGTCCCTCGGCGGGCCCTCCATCCGCTCCACGTACGCGTCCGCCCCCTCCACCACCGTCTCCAACTGCTCCAGCGCCGTCTGGGGCATCCCCCTCAGGTCCACCACCTTCGCCCCCAGCTGCCTCGCCCGGTCATCCACCCTCGGGCCCGCGGACAGCACCGCCCTCGCCGGCAACACCTTGTCCACGTACGCCCCCAACGCCTCCTCCCCCAACGTGAAGTGCGCCAGCACCTCCGTCACCCACGCCCCCGACAGCTCCTGCCGGCTCAGCTCCGGCGCCAGTGACTCCAGGATGATCGCCGCCAGCGTCCGCTTGTACGGGTCCCTCGCCGCGTCGCGCTCGGCCGCCAGCGGAATGCGCTGCTGCACGTCCACGTGCCACGGCAGGTGGTGCGGCTCCACCGGCAACCCCAGCTCGTACAGGTGCGGCGTCTCGCCCGGCCTCGGGTAGTACAGGTCCACCCGCGCGCCCCGCTCCACGTACCGCTCCACCCCCCGGTGCAGCTCCACCGTCTCCAGCGGGCAGTCCTCCAGCGAGTCCTTCGCCCTCGGCGGACGCACGGCGCGCCCGTTGATGAGCAGCTCCACCCCCGGCGGCGGAAGGGTGAGGCGCAACAGCCGCACGGCCTCGTCGCGCTCGCGCGCGCTCGTGCGGCGGAAGAGCCGCAGGCACGTGCCCACCCGCCGCGTGTTCGCCTTCACGTTCCGCCCCGTGTCGTCGAAGACGAGCGTGCGCCCCACCGTCTCCACCTCGGCGCGGTCGCTCGCGGCGATCATCTCCTTGAGGCCCCGCCCCTTGCGCCCCCGCCACGTGGGCGGCGTGTCCTTCTCCCCGAGGAACACCGTGAAGGCGAACTCGTCCCGCGCCAGGCCCGCCGGCGCGTCGTCCTCGATGCGGACCTCGTCCTCCTCCAGGCGCACCTTCACCCGGCGCGCCCGCTGGTCGAACGCGTTCTGCAACGCCTCGCGCACCAGCTGGCCGAGCGGCCTCGCCCGGTTGGAGCGCCTCCAGCCTTCCTCCGACAACTCGAACCACTCCGAACGGCCGTTCCGGGCCTGGCTCATCGAAAGTCTCCCCGCTCCGGACCCCCGCGGGCGCCATGCGCCGCCGCCAGGCTTCCGGGCAACAGGGCAGAACACTCCAGGCACAGCGGCTCTTCCCCCGCGCGCCTGTCCGGGCAGCGGGCTGGGAGGCCCGTGTTCCGGGTGCTCAGAGGAACTCTCTCCTCGCCTCGGAGACCTGTCCCGCGCTCGACACCCTCACCCCAACCCTCTCCCAGAAGGAGAGGGGGCTTTACACAGTCCCAACCCGGGACCCGGGTACCCTCACCCCTCGGGAGAGGGGTTGTAGGGCTCCCGACATCCCAAGTCCCCGTCTCCCGGTGCGCTCGCGTCGCTCCCTCCTGGCGCATCCTCCCTCCCGGCGTACGCTGTCTCACGGCGGGCTCGCGCCACGGCACGGGGACACTCCCCCCACCACCCGCCGCTCCCTACCTTTGGAGGCACGATGCACAGCCCCCTCGAGGCCCTCCGGGACATGGGCCAGCATGAGCTTCGTCCCTGGAAGTCAGCCGCCGTCGCCGCGCTCTCCGCCGCCCGCTCGCGCCTGCTGCGCATGCTCGAGGGCCTCCCCGAGGACGCCCTCACCCTCCAGCACTCACCCCTCATGTCCCCCATCGTCTGGGACGTGGCCCACCTGGCCAACTACGAGGAGCAGTGGTTGCTGCGCGCCCTCGGCGCCCCCGCCCTCACCGACTCCGCCTTCGACTCGCTCTACGACGCCTTCCGCCACCCGCGCTCCTCGCGCTCCCAACTGCCCCTGCTCACCCCCGCCCAGGCCTTCGCCTACGCCTCCCGCGTCCGCGAGGCCACGCTCGAGTGGCTCCACCACCTCCACGAGGACTCGCCCGTCCCCCTGCTGCGCGGCGGCTTCGTCTTCGGCATGGTGGTCCAGCACGAGCAACAGCACCTGGAGACGCTCGCCGCCACGCTGCAGCTCATGACGAGCCACGTGTACCGGCCCGCCGCGCTCCCCCGCCCGCGGCCCGCTCGCGCCGCGCAATACGAGGTCTTCATCCCCGGCGGCCCCGCGCGCCTGGGCAGCGACGCGCCCTGGGCCTACGACAACGAGCGTCCCGCCCACACCGTGCACGTGCCGGACTTCCTCCTGGACTCGCACCCCGTCACCAACGGGGACTACGTCGTCTTCGTCGAGTCCGGCGGCTACACCGACAGCCGCTGGTGGGACCCCCAGGGCTTCGAGTGGCTTCACGCCCAGGGCATCCGCCACCCGCTCTTCTGGCTCCCCCAGGAGGGGGGCGCCTGGCTGCGGCGGCGCTACGGCCACGTGGAGCCCCTTCCCAAGGACGAGCCCGTACAGCACGTGTCCTGGTACGAGGCGGACGCCTACGCGCGCTGGGCCGGCAAACGGCTGCCCACCGAGGCCGAGTGGGAGAAGGCCGCGACGGGCTCGGACGGCCAGCCCCGCGTGTACCCCTGGGGGGACGCGGCACCGGACTCCTCCCACGCCAACCTCGGCGGGGACTCCTGGGGCCCCTCCCCCATTGGCAGCTACCCCGCGGGCCAGAGCGCGGACGGCGTCTGGGGTCTCCTCGGAGATGTCTGGGAGTGGACCTCCAGCACCTTCGATGGATACTTTGGGTTCAAATCATTTCCCTACCGTGAATACTCCGAGGTGTTCTTCGGCGCGGAGTACCGGGTGTTGAGGGGTGGAGCGTGGGCGAGCGCGCCGGTGGCGGTGCGCAACAGCTTCCGCAACTGGGACTACCCCATCCGCCGGCAGATCTTCGCCGGCTTCAGGTGCGCGCGAGACGCGAGGTGAGACATGAGACAGGGCGGAGGGATGGGCGAGACGGGGCTGGGGCTGGGGCGGCGGCGCGAGTCCGAGGTGACGGTGGAGGTGCACGTGCGGCCAGGGGACGCGCAGCGGGCGCTGCGCTCGGAGGTGCTGGCCGGGCTGTGCGGAGACACCACGCCGCGGGAGCTGTCCCCCAAGTGGCTCTATGACGAGCGGGGCAGCCAGCTCTTCGACGAAATCACCCGGTTGCCGGAGTACTACCCCACGCGGCGCGAGCGGGAAATCCTCGTGGCGCACGCGGGGGACATCGCCCGGGCGAGCGGGGCGGACACGCTGATCGAGCTGGGCAGCGGGAGCAGCGAGAAGACACGGCTGCTGCTGGACGCGCTGCGGAGCACGGGGCAGCTGAGGCGCTTCGTCCCCTTCGACGTGAGCGAGGCCTTCCTGAGGCAGGCGGCGCGGGCGGTGGCCGGCGAGTACCCGGGGCTGCGGGTGCACGCGGTGGTGGGGGACTTCGAGCGGCACCTGGAGCGGTTGCCGAGGGGAGGCCGCCGGCTGGTGGCCTTCCTGGGCGGGACGATTGGCAACCTGAAGCCGGCCGAGCGCGCGCGCTTCTACGGGCAGCTGGCGTCGGGGATGGAGCCGGGCGAGGGGCTGCTGTTGGGGACGGACCTGCTCAAGTGCCGCGAGCGGCTGTTCGCGGCGTACAACGACAGCGCGGGGGTGACGGCGGCCTTCAACCGCAACGTGCTGCACGTGCTCAACCGCGAGCTGGACGCGGACTTCGAGCCCGAGGCCTTCGAGCACCTGGCGCCCTTCGACGAGGAGAACGGGTGGGTGGAGATGCGGCTCATCTCCTCGCGGGCGCAGGCGGTGAAGCTGTCGGCGCTGAAGCGGTACGTGAACTTCGCCGAGGGCGAGGTGCTGCGCACGGAGGTGAGCTGCAAGTTCCGTCCGGAGCAGGTGGAGGCGGAGCTCGCGGCCGCGGGGCTGTACCTGGCCGAGCGCTGGACGGACGCCGCGGGCGACTTCGCCCTCTCGCTGGCCCTCAAGCGCTGAGCGCGGGCCGGGACCCCCGGGGGAGCACCCTCCGGGCGCGCTCTCGCGCAACTGGTCCGACTGTTGGACCAGTTGGCGCACGTCGCCCCCGGGAGGGAGCCTCGCCTCGAAGCCCCTGGGCTCCAGGAGCCATGCCGCGGATTCCATGTCCCTGAGTTGGACATGCATCCCGGTCCAGCGACGGACGCGAAGCGTTCCTCGCGGGAGGGAGACTCCGTGCCGTGCGTGGCCCAGCTGGTGCAGAGCCACCCGCCGGGAGGCGGACATGGAGCACCTGTTGCCAACGAAGCTCGTCTCGCGCATCGAGCAGGACCTTGAGCGCATGATCTCGCAGGAAAGACTGCCCAGCAGTGGAAGGCTTCCCTCGGAAAGGATGCTCGCCCAGCACTACGGAGTCGCGCGAGGAACGATCCGGGAAGCGCTGTTGCGTCTTGCCGCGCGGGGGCTGCTCTCGCGGCACCCGGGGCGGCAGGCTCGTGCGGTGGCTGTCGAGCACGCCGTGACACTCGAGAGCCTGGGCGTAACGCTCCATCCCCTGGAGCGCGCGCGGCCGGGACGACAGCGCCTGCTGGAGGGGTATTTCGAGCTCAAGCGGGAGACGGCCGTCACGTTGCTGGTGCGCACCTGCGAGCACGCATCCGAAAAGGAGCTCGAGCAGGTTTCAACCGCCTGCTTCGCGCTCCGTGATGGCGCGCGCTGGGATGATGGCTCCAGACGCTGGGTGGAGCAGGAGTTCGCGCTGCTCCGGATGGCCGCGGACGCGGCGGATTCCCCGGGGCACTTCCTCCTCGTCCAGTCGCTGGAACGGGCCTTCTGGGGAATGGCTGGAGTCCTACGGACGCTCCTCTCGTCCGAAGCGGTCCGCCACTGGTCCGAGCAGACGCTGAGCTGGCTGTATGACCGGGACGCGCAGGCGCTGAGGCGAGACCTCCCCCCGCTGCTCCTCGTCTCCGATGAGCACGTTCTCCGAAGGCTCGGAGCCATGTCCGGGGGAGAAGGCCTCGACAGCGCCCGCCCCGAGGGTGGCCGGACACCGGACGCGCTTGCGTACCACCCTGGCGAGGACCCCCGATGAACCCACCTCACGAGCCCCTGCGCGAGACGGCCTCCCGGCCGCGCTCTTCACCGACTGGTCCAACAGTCGGACCAGTTGGTCGCCGCCGGGCCCGGCGGGCTCCCTGGACACACCTCCCATTCCAGCGCCGTCGAGCCATCCACTGGAGACCTCACGGTGCGAGCAGGGCCAGCACATCAACCCTGGAGAGGCCCGACTCCGGCGGAGCCATCACGAGGGAGGGTGGGGCTGCTCGACAGCTCCCGCGAGTCCGCGCGCAGGCCCTCCAGGCAGGCGGCCCTGCCTTCGCCCGGGCTCGTGACGGCCCCCTCCGGGGTGCCCAGCTTCCGGGAAACTCCTTCACGGGCGAGGTGGGAACATGGAGCGGAAGAACCCCGAAGAGAAGACGGTGCCCCGGCAGGGCGCGGGCCAGGACGAGCGCATCCACCACGAGGGCGAGGACCGCTCCACTCCCGAGGAGAAGAAGTCCGGCCCCCAGCCCGATGGCAACGGCGCCACCGGCGAGCCCGCGGCCTTCCCACCGCATCACTGAGAGCGGCGTGTGAACGACACACCCCGGGGCATGGACTGGCTCCAGCTGCGCATCGACATCCCCGCGCGCGTGCGGCACGGCATCCGGCCCGACGCCCAGGACGACTCGCCCACGTCCGCGCCCTGACACGCCACGAGACCCGAGAGACCCCGGAGACCCATCCATGAAGATGCTGCTTCACGAGCTGCACCCCGCCGTCGTCCACACTCCCCTCACCCTGCTCCCCACCGCCACGGTGGCCGATGTCATCGCCGTCACCACCGGAGACCGCACCTGGGCCCGGGTGGGCCGGCGGCTGTGGGTCGCGGGGACATTGAGCGCCCTCTTCTCGGGGCTCGCCGGACTGGCCGCCTCGCAGGAGGTGAAGCTCGAGGAGCCTCGTGCTCGCGACATGGTGTTCCTCCACGGCCTCGGCAATGCCGTCATCACCCTGGGCGCCGTGGGCGTGACGCTGTGGCGGCTCGGCCGGCCTCCGTCGGTGGTGCAGTGCGCGCTCGGGATCGCCGCCAACGTGGCCGCCATCTACACCGCCACCCTCGGCGGCAAGATGGTCTACGAGCTCGGCGTGGGCATCAACCCGATGCCCGTGGAGGGCTCGGTGGGGACGCTCAAGGGTCCTCCGCTGCTCTCCCGCGAGGCACCCCGGGCGCTCATCCGCGATGCCGTGCTCGGCGTGCGCTGGCTGCTCGACCGGGCGCGCGGCATCTTCTCGGGAGCCGTGCCGCTGGCCTCCGGCGCCAAGGGCTTCGGTGAAGGCACCCAGGTGCCCGCGGTGACGAGCGAGCCCCTCGTGGATGACGCCACCCTCTCGCCCTCGCCACGGCCGCTCTACTGAGGGAGCGGCGTTCTTCGTCAGGCTGGCAGGTGTGGATATCCCCTCTCCCAGAGGGAGAGGGAGCGCGCCCACACGCGGTGTGCGGAATTCGCGGGGCCTCAACCGAAGCCCACCCGACACTCCAGGAGCGGAACTCCGCGGCGAGCGTCCGCGGGCACACACACCTGTCGACGGCGCCCCCACGGGCCAAACCTCCGCGAGACACTCAGTCGTCCACCACTCGTGGGAGCCACGAAACACGGGCACCCACCAGAGCGCCGGCCGTCCGGGGGGAAGGGCCGGTTCCCTGGTGCGAGGGGGGGATGCATCGGGCGCGCCTCCGGAGAACAGGACTCCGGGTGGTCGCGCCCGATGTCTTTGCGGGCCCCGCTCAGCGCGGCGGCTGGAACTCGATGCCCTTGCAGGCGTCCGAGGCCTGGAGCACCTCGTCGGCGCCAACCCCCGGGAAGGTGGCGCACAGGAACAGGTCCTTCTCCACGCGCCGCGCCCCGAAGAGCGCCGGGTAGCTCGCGCCCGAGCCCCCATCCTCCAGCTTCGGCGTGAGCCTCACCCGCACCAGCGAGAAGTCCTCGCCCCCGGCCTGCTGCTCCAGCGTGTGCTCGAAACCCGCGAAGGACTCCTCCACCGACTGGAGGAGCGCCTCGGGAGCGGGCAGCGTGGCCCCCTGGCCGGGGCGCAAGTCCACGCGCAACACCGGGCGCCCGGGCGGGCCGAACTGGAAGCTCCCATCCGAGGCCACCTGGGCCGTCCACCCCGGCGGCATGGGCACCTTCACGCCCACGCGCCGCTGGGGGACGGGCCGCTGCTCCGGGGCGGCGGGCTCCGGAGTCGCGGGCGCCTCGTCCTGCTCGCAACCACCGCAGCCGGCGGCCAGCCAGCACAACGCCACCAGGGCGGCGCGCACCGACTGGCTCCCGGCGCGGCGCACTACTTCTTGTCTCCACCCGGAGGCGGCGGCGAGCCTCCACCCTTGCCGAGGTTCTCCATCTTCGTGGTGCCCTCGAAGATGACGCCCCGGTCCATGGTGAGCGCCGGGCTCTCCAGACTGCCCTTCACGCGCGCGGGAGCGTGCAGCTCGATCAACTGCGCGGCGCGCACGTTGCCCTCCACGGTGCCATTGATGATGACGGTGCCGGCGTTGATCTCCGCCGTGACGCGGGCCCCATCCCCAATGACGAGCACGTCCTTGGTGATGATCTGCCCGCTGAACTTCCCGTCGATACGAACCTGTCCCTCGAAGGTGAGCTTCCCCTCGAACTCGCTGCCCTTGCCGAGCAGCGTGTGCACCTCACCCGGACGCGTTGCCACGGATTCATCCTCCCGTCTGCCGCCTAGAAGCGGTACGTTGGTCTTCTCTTCCTTCTTGCCGAGGAGCGCCACGCGCTACTCCTTCCTGAGTACCTTCAGGATGCGATCGAGGTCATCGTACGAGAAGTAATCGACCTCGATGGTGCCTTTTCCACCGGTCTTCTCCACCAGACGCACTTTCGTGCCCAGAATCCGCTGGAGCTCCTCGGTGAGCGCCTTCACCTGCGGGCTCACCTTGGCCGGCTTGCCCGAGTCCTTCGCCTTGCCACCCTTGGACTGCTGAACGAGCTTCTCGGTGTCGCGCACGCTCAACTTGCGCGCGGCCACCTGCTGGGCCAGCTCGGTCATCTCGGGGATGCGGGGCACACCGAGCAGCGCGCGGGCATGGCCGGCGCTCAGGTTGCCCTCGGCCACCATGTTCTTCACCTCGGGAGGCAGGCCGAGCAGCCGCAGGGCATTGGCCACCGTGGAGCGCTCCTTGCCCACGCGCTGGGCCACCTGATCCTGCGTGAGGCCGAACTCCTCGACGAGCCGGTGATAGCCCTCGGCCTCTTCCATGGGGTTGAGGTCCGCGCGCTGGAGGTTCTCCACCAGGGCGAGCTCGAAGGCCTCGACCTCCGTCACCTCGCGCACGATGGCGGGAATCTCATGCAGGCCCGCGAGCTGCGAGGCCCGCCAGCGGCGCTCGCCGGCGATGATCTTGTAGCCCTCGCCGTCCTTGCGCACGAGCACGGGCATGAGGACGCCCTGGGCCTTGATGGACTCGGTGAGCTCGCGGAGCTTCTCCTCGTCGAAGTGGCGGCGGGGCTGGAGGGTGTCGCGGTGGATGGCCTCGATGGGGAGCTTGAGGACGCTGCCCTTGGGGGGAGGGGGAGGCTCGGGAAGAACAGCCACCGCCGCCGCGGCGGCCGCGGCGGGAGGAGGAGCGGCCTGGGGGATGAGGGCGGAGAGGCCACGGCCCAACGCCCGCTTCTGCTTGTCACCGTTCAGCACTGCTTGGTCTCCACCGGGAGGGCCCGGCATTACCGGCCCGGGAGCACCCGGGCGGCCACGTCCCTGGACGGCAGCACCTCGGCCGGGGGGACGCGGGAGCCCGGCGGGGCGAGCGGAGCGAGGGAGCGCTCCAGCCCGATTCAGCGGTGGGGGGGCCCGCCTCACTCCCGCCTATATAAGGATGCGGGCGGGAGGCGGACCGGAGGCTACGCGACCTTGCGAGCGGGGGGCGGATTGGGCTCGCGCTGCATGATCTCACGGCCGAGCGCCAGGTAGCTCTCACAGCCCTTGGACTTGATGTCGTAGAGCAGGATGGGCTTGCCGAAGGACGGGCACTCGGACAGGCGCACGTTGCGCGGGACGACGGACGTGAAGACCTGCTCCTTGAAGTACTCGCGCACGTCGGCGACGACCTGGTTGGCGATGTTCGCGCGCGAGTCGAACATGGTGAGGAGGATGCCCTCCATCTTCAGCCCGGGGTTGAAGGCCTGCTTGACCAGGTCGATGGTGTGGTTGAGCTGGGAGAGGCCCTCGAGCGCGTAGTACTCGCACTGGAGCGGGATGAGGACGGAGTCCGCGGCGATCAGCGAGTTGAGGGTGAGGAGGCCGAGCGAGGGCGGGCAGTCGATGAGGATGTAGTCGTACTGCTCGGCCATGGGCCGGAGGGCATCGCGGAGGCGGTACTCGCGACGCTCCTGGTTGACGAGCTCGACCTCGGCGCCGGTGAGGTCCGGGGTGGCGGGGACCACCTGGAGGAAGCGCAGCTCGGTGGGGTGGAGGAGCTCGCCCATGGGGCGGCCACCGAGGAGGGCGTCATAGACGGTGCCCTGGAGATTCTCGCGCTTGAGGCCGAGGCCGCTGCCGGCATTGCCCTGGGGGTCCATGTCGACGAGGAGCACCTTGCGCTCGGCGGCGGCGAGGCTGGCGGCGAGGTTGATGGCGGTGGTCGTCTTGCCGACGCCGCCCTTCTGATTGGAGATGCAGATGATTCGACCCACGTGGCCCATCCTTGCGACGCCCCGGGGATGCCGGGGGCTCTGCGGGGGAGGCATGTACCGACTGCGTATTGATCCATCAAATCGACGGCTGATCCAGTCCACGACCGGATCAGACTTCTAGCTCGCCTGCCTGACATCCGCCCGTCGAACACCATGAGCCGAATCACCCTCTCCCCCCGGGAGAGGGACGGGGTGAGGGTGCCCGGACCCCGGGTTGGAGCCGCGACGAGCCCCCTCTCCCCCTGGGAGAGGGCTGGGGTGA
>NZ_JPMI01000176.1 GCF_000733295.1 Archangium violaceum Cb vi76
GAACGGAGCAGTGGGCCCGACCTCCCCTATCCAGGGCCCCGGCCATCCCCCTCCCTTCCCGCCGGGTGTGGCTTCCTGTTCCACGTGGAACGTCCCCGAGAAGGCCCCAGCCCCCCTTCAGCCCGGGACGGATACGTCTGCCCCCAGGCCGCGCGTTTCACGTGGAACCTCTTCCGGCCGAAGGACGCCTCGGCTCCCCATCCAGGACCAGAGCACGGCGTGGAGCCAGCGCCCGGGAGGGGCCTCGGTCTCGCGTGTTCCACGTGGAACACCCCGGTCCAAGCCCATCTCCTCCCCGTGCCAGGTCGAGCCAGAACATCCCGCCCCCCCGTTCCTGGCGCGAGTCCCTGTTCCACGTGGAACGTCCCTGAGAAGGCCCCCCGCCACCCCTCAGCCCGGGCCGATACGCCTGTCCCAAGGCAGCACGTTCCACGTGGAACACCGTCCGGCCAGAAAGCCCTCTGGGTTGCCCGCCATGGCTCGTGCAGGGCCGTGAGCCCGGCTCTCGGGGCAGCCCTCGGTGCTGCACGTTCCACGTGGAACGTTCCCGGCTGGAACGGCGCGGGCTCGAGCATCTCTGGGTCTTTCGACGTAAGGGAGAAGACCCTCCCCCAAGGAGAGGGGATTCCGGGTGAAGACGCCGGGTGCTGCTCGTGACGCTGTTTCACGTGGAACACCCAGCCTCCGTCGGGCACCCGTCCCCACGTTCCCCAGTCCGGGGCATCCGTCTCCCGCCGACCCTGTTCCACGTGGAACGTGCTTCCCCGGGCAGCGCGTCGCGCGCTCGCAGCGCCCCGGAGGCCCGGTCCGAACGGACGCGGTGGTGCAGCGCGGATGGGCCGGTGCCTGACCCGAGCGCCCCCCTGGTGCGGCGCGAGAGCGGAAGCCGGGCAGGTGGACCCCGGCACCGCCCAACCCGTCCCGCACGGTTGTTCCACGTGGAACAGCCAGGGGAAGAGGGCCCCTCTAGTCCCGCATGGATTCGGGCCCGGTCTGGAGTCGGCCCTCCATCGACAGGCCGACGACCCATTCCATGACGGCCCGCTCAGCCCAATGGAGCTTCATGTCGAGACGAAGGGTGAACGACCCCACCCACAGGACCCCCAGCAGGAGCAGTGCCTTGCAGGAGCGTCCATTCGTCGCGCCTTTCAGCCAGCGCAGGAGCCTGCCTCGAAGCCCGCGCCGTCCCGCGCCTGCGCTGCTGGCAGTCTGCTTCCCCTTCGTCTGAATCCCAGAGTGCTTCTTCATGCTCGAGCTCCCTCGTGTCTCCCTGCTCGGCCTGGCGCGCACCTGCCGCCGGGTGCTCCCATCCAAACGGCTCTCGATTCTTCTCTTCATGGTTCAGTCCCTTTCCGGCGCGGACTTCGCGCTTGCCGATGGAGAAGGGGCGGTGCTTCGCGGGTCCGTGCCGCGAGGTCTGGCGCGTACCGGACTCGTGCCTCGGGTACATGGCCAGGGCAGGTGCCGCGCGGCGCGCCACCCACCGCCGAGCCCCGACTCTTCGCGCGAAGTTCGGACCTTCCGGCCCGGCGCTCACCGCCCCTGTTGTTCAGGTGTAGGGGTGATTGGGTCCGCGCCCTTCAACGGCCCTCCGCCACGCGACTTGGTGGAGTCACCCGTCGAGCGTCCGGTGGACCGGCGAGCAGTCCGGAAGCTGGCCTGTTCCCGCTCCCGCCTCTCCTCAACGCACCGGCTCCCTCGGGAAGGCGACCCCGAGCGGCAGCTGCGGACTTCCACTCGGCCGCGCTCACTGCCCCTGCGGCACGTCCGCTACCGGCCACATCATCGCCGCCCAGCCCTCGCACGGGCTCAACCCGGGGACCCAGGCACCCTCACCCCGGGGGGCTTGCCCCCCCTTTGAACGACGGGGGGCTCCTCTCCCGAGGGGAGAGGGGTGGGACTTCACGTTCCGAGCTGGGACGCGCACCTCGCGAACGGCAACCGCACCGTGAAGCACGTGCCCCGCCCCTCCTCCGACTCCACCTCGATGCGGCCCCCGTGCCCCGTGACGATGCCGTACGCCACCGCCAGCCCCAGCCCCGTCCCCTCCCCCACCGGCTTCGTCGTGAAGAACGGTTGGAACAACTGCCCCACCACTTCCTTCGTCATCCCCACCCCGTTGTCCCTCACCTCCACCACCGCCTCCCCCGGCTCCTCGCGCGTGCTCACCTTCACCACTCCCTCCCGCGCCTGCACCGCCTGCACCGCGTTCATCAGCAGGTTCAACACCACCTGTCCTATCTGTCTCGGCTGCCCCACGATGGGCCGCAGCGCACCGAGCTCCAGCTCCATCCGGCACCGCCCCCTGCGCTCCCCCTGCGACAGCCTCAGCGCCGACGACACCTCCGCGTTCAGATCGAACTCCACCGGCTCCTCCGGGTCGTTCCGCGCGAAGCGTTTCAGGTCCGCGACGATCGCATTCACCCGCCGGATTCCGTCCAGCGTCGCCGGCAGCACGTCGTCCACGTACTCGCGCAGCTCCTCCGGCAGCTCCCGCTGCGCCGCCAGGTCCCGGCTCAGCAGCCTCACGTTGCTCGTCACGAAGGCCATCGGGTTGTTGATTTCGTGCGCCACCCCCGCCGCCAGCAGCCCCAGGCTCGACAGCTTCTCGTGCGCCACCAGTTGCCCCTGCATCCGCTGCAGCCGCCGGTGGCTCTCCCTCGAGGCCTCCAGCGCATCGATGAGGATCAGGCAGCGCGTCTCGCCCAGTCCGTAGAAGGCGCACGCCGCCAGGCAGAACAGCCCCACCGTCCCCGGCGCCACCCCCTCGCGCAGCCCCAGCCCCGCCGACACCGCCAGGTGCAGCCCCAACCCCACCCGCCGCACCGTGAGCCCCTCCCTCGACGGCGCCCCGCCATTCAGCATCACCGCCTGGAGCATCATGTTGATCCACCCCAGCAGGCTCCAGTGCACCAGCTGCGACTCCGCCGCGCTCAGCGCCAGGTTGCCGAGCAACAGCGTCCACTGCTCCCCCTTCCGCAGGCGCTCCCCCCGATTCACCCAGGGGAGGACACTCGTGTTGAGCACCGCCCGGACCGCGAACAGCCCGCACAGCACCCCCACCACCGTCCACCTGCCCCACGCATGCGCCACCAGCAGCACCTGGATGAGCATCACCGTGCCGATCGCCCAGAGCGCCAGGCGCCGGTTCAAGAGCTCCCCATTCCCCTCGGGATTGCCCACCGCCGGGGCCTCTTCCGCTGGCCTCATGTCGCGCTCCCCCCTGTGAACGCATCCGAGCACTCGCGGATTGGCCCGTCCCACGGCTTCACGTCTCCGGCCAGCGCCGACTCGGTGCAGGTGGAAGTCTAGGGCAAGGGGAAGACACGGACTTCGCCCGCCCGGGGAGAACGGGCTTCCGGGGTTCCTCTTCCGTGCGGTGGATGACACGGTGGGCCCGCTCGGGTTCAACCCGGGGCCCGGATACCCTCACCCCGGGGGGCTTGCCCCCCCTTTGAACGACGGGGGGCTCCTCTGCCGAGGGGAGAGGGGAAATACCCGCGGGGTTGATGCGCGGAGGTTGAGGCGCGGAGGGACTCCTGCGCCTCCTCCGTTCCTTCTCTACTTCGCGAACGCCGCCACCTGCCGCTCCGCTCCCGAGAACGGCAGCCGGTACGACCTCGCCGACACCAGCTTCAGGCCCCGCTTCTCCGCCTGCGCCTTCAGCTCCTCCTCGCTCAGCGCCTTCCCCAGCATCGCCACCACGTGCCCTCCCTCCGCCAGGTACGCCGGTGCCAGGTCCAACCAGTCCGGAAGGTCCATGAAGGCCCGGGCGATCACCCGGTCCGCTCGCGGCAGCCCCTCCGCCTCCGGCTTGCCCTCCGCTCGCGTGTGCACCGCCTTCGTCCCCGTCAGCCCCAGCCCCGCCACCGCCACCACCGCCTTCAGGTACCCCACCTTCTTCCCCACCGCGTCCACCATCGTCACCGACAACGACGGCCTCGCCATCTTCAGCGGCAACCCCGGGAACCCCGCCCCCGCTCCCACGTCCAGCACGCTCCCCGCCCCCTCCACCTCCGGCAGCACCGCCAGCGAGTCCAGGAAGTGCTTCTCCACCACTTCCTCCTCCGCCGTGATGGCCGTCAGGTTCACCTTCGCGTTCCACTTCAACAGCTCGCCCATCAGCCGGTTCAGCCGCGCCGGCACCTCCTCCCCCACCGTCACCCCCAACGCCCCGCACCCCTTCTCCATCAGATCGCCGAAGCGCGCGTTATCCACAGCCACCCCTCCCTGCTCGGACTCCAAGTCCTTGAAATGTCTCGCACCTTTGGGTGCCCAAAACTTCTCCACACCTTGTCCACACCCCCCTGTGCGATCAGGAACCGCTTCCGCCCGGCCCTGACTCGCTCCCCAGCCCGCCCCGTTTGAGCGCCACCAGCACCAGCGAGAACGCCGCCGGCGTCAGCCCCGGTATCCGCCTCGCCTGCCCCACCGTCGCCGGCCTCACCTTCTCCAGCTTCTCCACCGCCTCCGCCGACAGCCCCCTCACCCCCGCGTACGCGAAGTCCCCCGGAATCCTCCACCCGTCCCACGCCTCCGCCTCCCTCGCCGCCGCGCGCTCCGCCATGACGATGTAGCCCTCGTACTTCACCTCCACATCCACCTCCTCCACCACCTCCTCGCTCAACGCCGGCCAGCCCTCCGCCTTCTCCGCCGCCAGCGCCGCGTACGTCACCTCCGGCCGCTTCAGCCTCGCCGCCAGCCCCGTCCGCTTCAGCCGCGCCACCTCCTCCGTCACCGCGCGCCGCTTCTCCTCCACCCGCTCCAACACCTCGCGCGACACCAGCCCCACCCGCGCCCCGTGCCTCGCCAGCCGCAGCTCCGCGTTCCCCTCACGCAGCTTCAGCCGGTGCTCCGAGCGGCTCGTGAACATGCGGAAGGGCTCGTCCACCCCCTTCGTCACCAGCTCGTCCACCAGCACCGCCCCGTGCGCCTCGTCCCGGCCGAGCACCAGCGCCGGCTCGCCCTTCACCTTCAGCCCCGCTTGAATCCCCGCGAACAGGCCCTGGAAGGCCGCCTCCTCGTAGCCGCTCGTCCCGTTGAGCTGCCCCGCGAAGTACAGGCCCTCCACCTGCTTCGTCTCCAGCGTCTCCTTCAACTGCGTGGGCGGCGCGTAGTCGTACTCCACCGCGTAGCCGAAGCGCGCCACCTCCACCTTCCGGAGCCCCGGCAGCGTGCGCAGGAACTCCAGCTGCACCTCCGCCGGCATGCTCGTGGACAGGCCCGCCGGGTACACCAGCGGCGAGTCCGGGCCCTCGGGCTCGAGGAACACCAGGTGCCGCTCGCGCGCGGAGAAGCGCACCACCTTGTCCTCCAGCGACGGGCAGTAGCGCGGGCCGCGGCCCACAATCTCCCCCTGGAACAGCGGCGAGCGGTGGAGGTTGTCGCGGAGAATCCGGTGCGTCTCCGCCGTGGTGTACGTGAGCGCGCACGTCACCGCGGGCTGGTTGGGGAACGGGCCATCCCCGAGTCCCCAGCGCGTGCGCAGGGACAGCGGGCGCGGCGGGAAGTCCCCGTGCTGCGGCTCGATGGAGGCCCAGTCGATGCTGTCGCGCAGCAGGCGCGCGGGCGTGCCCGTCTTGAAGCGCCCCAGCGAGAAGCCCAGCGAGCGCAGCGAGTCCGAGAGCCCCTTCGCCGCCTCGTCGCCGAGCCGCCCGCCCACCTCCTTCTTCTCGCCCACGTGCATGAGGGCCTGGAGGAAGGTGCCGGTGGTGAGCAGCACGGCGCTCGCCGCCACCTGGGTGCCGTCGCCGAGCACCACGCCGGCCACGCGTCCGCCCTCGGCCACCACGGAAGACACCTCGGCCTCGTGCACGGTGAGGTTCGGCTGGGCCCACAGCACGGACTGCATGGTGCGCGCGTAGGCCTCGCGGTCGCACAGCACGCGGGTGGCCTGCACGGCCGGGCCCTTCGAGGCATTCAGCGTCTTGAAGTGCGTGCCCGAGAGATCCGCCGCGCGGCCCATTTCCCCGCCGAGCGCGTCCAGCTCGCGCACCAGGTGGCCCTTGGCGGTGCCACCCACGGCGGGGTTGCAGCTCATGACGGCGGCGCGCTCGCGCTTGAGGGTGAGGCCGAGGGTGGACAGGCCCATGCGCGCACAGGCCAGGGCGGCCTCGCAGCCGGCGTGGCCCAGGCCCACCACGATGACGTCGTACCGATGCTTCATGCCAGCGGGGGAGGGGAGGAGGTGGAGCCCCCCTTCTCACGCGGAGCCCCCGCGAAGGCAAGCCGTGACTCCCTCTCCCTCTGGGAGAGGGCGGGGGTGAGGGTGTTCCCCTGGTCCATGCCCGAGCAGCCAGAAGGAACCATCCCCTCTATAGGGCTCCACCTCCGGCATCCCCCTGCGAACCTCACCTCGGCTCGCCGAGGAGACGCTGTTGCCGCGCACCCGATACCCCTTGAGGAGCAGCGTTGAAAGCGTGCGACCTCGCGTGCTAGCGCACCAGACCCGTGCTCCGGCGGTTATACACGTGCAGGTAAGGAACCGAGCTGAGCGGAGATGTCCGCCAGCTGTGCACGCCTCATGGCCCTCTCCTCGTTCACCGTCGCCAACTACCGCTCGTTCCTCCGCCCCACCACCATTGAGCTGCGGCCCCTCACGCTGCTGTTCGGGTACAACAACTCGGGCAAGAGCGCGCTCCTGCGAGCACTCCCGCTGCTGGCGGATTCGGTGGGAACCCCTCGCGGTGCTCCGCTCAACCTCGACAGCGCCGCCGTCCGGGGTGCCTCGTTCCGCGACTTGTGCTGCCAGCTCAGCCCACGACGGCAGATCGATTTCACGCTGAGATGGGACCAAGCAGAGGGGGCTGACCTACACCGCTATCAGCTCTCCATCCTTGAACTGCCCGGTCCACAGGCGGAAGTCCTTCCCCCTGCCGTCAGCGAATTCAGCATCGAAGAAGTGGAGGTGTTGAACTCTACTTTGGCCTTACAGGGAACGTGGCATCCCAAGCAGGAGTTCCAGACAAGCGGACAGGCGACATACGACCTCTTTACGTCCATCGACGGGAAGCAAGAGAACGTTGAGCCCTCTCCATTGGAGTTCCGTGGCATCCAACCAGGGAGTTCCATCCTCGGGGAACGCATTGATGTGTGGCACATCCTCAGGATTCTGGGCAGCCAACTGGAGCACCTTCGTGACAATGTGCACTGGCTTGGAGCCATCCGCCGGGTACCCCACCGGAGCAAGGAGTTCCGCGGAAGCGCGCCGCCCAAGCTCCTCGAGGATGGCACCGGGGCGCTGGAGGTTCTCGTCCAGGACAAGCTTCGGGGAGGCACCCTGCTCACGACCGTCTCCGCGTGGTTCGAGAAACACACCCGGCAGCGCCTTGATGTGACCGAGGTGGCACCTCGCTACTACGCACTCACCCTGGGTCCGCTGGCCAGCCCCGGCATCCGGGTCAACGTCATCGACACCGGCGAGGGCATGGCCCAGGTACTGCCCGTGCTGGTGCTCGGTGCACAGGCCCGCCAGGAGGGAGCACACGGCTCGCTCATCGCACTCGAGCAGCCGGAGTTGCACCTGCACCCCGCTCTCCATGAGCCCCTCGCGGCCTTCTTCTGCGAGAACGCCATGCAGCCCCACCCGCCTCGCGCCCTCATCGAGACCCACTCGGAGAACTTCCTGCAGGGCATCCAGCTCGCCATCGTCCAGGGACGGCTCGATCCGGAGAGGGTAGGGGTGTACTGGGTCCAGCAGCTCGACGACGGAAGCAGCACGGTCGAGCTCATCACCTTCGACGACAAGGGCCAGCCCAGCCTCTGGCCCCCAGGGGTCTTCGCCGAGGACACCGAGCTGGCTCGCAGGATTCTCAAGGAGCGGCGCGCCAAGGAGGGACGGTGAGGGTCATCATCGAGGCGCCGCTCCTCGTGTCCGCACAGCAGGCCAGATACCCGCTGGCCCTGCTGGAGCTGTTCAACCTCTGCCTGGACCAGGACTGTCACACCCTTGAGGTGGAGCCCCTGGATGCGCCAGAGCTGAAGCGCTGGACGGACACGCTGACACCCGCGCAGCAGAAGGAGATCGAGTTCATTCTCGATGCGAGCGCCGAGCGGCAGTTGCGTGACCCGCCCGCGAGCGTCGTCCGGGTAGCGGACGTCGAAGAGGCGCGCTGGGAAGGCACGGTTCCCCGGCTGCCCCTCCGGGGTGCCGTTGCGCTCCTGCGCAAGCCACTGCGCGTGCTCATCGAGGGCGTCCATGACGAGCACTTCCTCCACGCCATCGTCCCCCATTTCTACCGAGCACGCTTCGAGGACTGGTCGAAGCGGGAGATGCTGAAGCTCGAGCACCGGGGAGGGCTCCAGAACCTGGGCCATGCCCTGGAGCAGGAGTGCCAGGCGCGCGAGCGGCGCCTGCGCCTGTTCGTCATGTTCGACAGCGACGCGCGCAAGCGAGGGGAGCCCCACAGCGAGTCCAGGAAGGTGGCGCGCTTCTGCAAGCGCAATGCGCTGGCCCACCATCAACTCGAGCGTCGCGCCATCGACAACTACATTCCCGAGCCCGCGATCGAGCGCTGGCTGAAACAGAAGCACCCACGCGAGTTCGATGGCAGGTGGCTGCCCAGGCTCCAGGCCTTCCGCCTGCTGAGCGATGAGCAACGTCACCACTACAATATGAAGAAGGGCTTCCGGGGGGATCGAGAGGGCGCCGGGCTCGCGGACATCTTCGACCGCTTCCTCAGCACGAAGCCCGGGCAGGCCGCCCACCTGGAGGAGGGATTCAGTCCCGCCGTGGCGGAGACCTTCCTGGAGCGCATCCCCGATGCGTGGCTCGCCCAGGACGGTCAGGCCCCCGAGCTGATGGAACTCTTCGAGAAACTGCTGCGCGCCGCCTGAACAGAGAGGAGCCGACCATGGCGACACCCGCCTACTTGAGCGAGCCGCAGATCCAATCCCTGGCGCGACTGCTCCAGGAAATCATGGAGGGCAACCTCCGCCTTCCTCTCTTCCAGCGAGACTTCGTCTGGCAGAACAATCAACGGATTGATCTGCTCCAGAGCGTGCGGGACGGAATCCCGATTGGGAGCGTGCTCATCTGGCGCACGGCGACCCGGAGCCTCCAGTGCTTCCAGGGAATCGGGCCCCACCGGCTTCCCGAGCGCCCGGCGATGGAGGGCATCCTGCGCAGCTATCTCCTGGATGGGGTCCAGCGGCTCACCACGCTCCTGGGGTCCATCCATCCCAGAACCTCGAGTGACCCCTCTGCCGGACCGATCGAGCGCGCCATCGGGCAGGAGTGGAGCTGGAACCTCTATTACGACCTGGAAGAGCGCGCCTTCAAGCTCCAGGAGGGAGACGAAGAACCGCCTCCCACCTGGCAGCCCCTCTGGCTGACGCTCGATGGCATCGGTCTGCTGCGCTTCCAACGGGAGCTGGCGAAACACCCGGGAGCCGATCGACTCATCAACGCGTCCGACGAGCTGGTCAGCGCTTTCCGCGACTACAAGATTCCGGTCCTCGCCATCGTGACCGAGGACCTGGAGCAGGCCACCCGCATCTTCCATCGCATCAACAGCCGGGGAACTCCGATGGGCGAGTTCCACATGATGCAGGCACTCACCTGGAGTGAGGGATTCGATCTGCGCGAGCGGCTCACCGTGGCCAAGGCCCGGCTCAAGGAACAGGGGTGGGAACCCGAGCCCGAGGAGGATCTCTTCCTCGATATCTGCAAGGCGGCATTGGACCTCAACATCTTCGAAGAGGACGTCGAGGAATTGAGCCAACGGCTCGCGGCGGCTCCGCAGATGATCGACGAGGCAACGGACAACCTGCTGCTCGCGGTCCGCTTCCTCCAGAACGAGTGCGGAATCCTGTCCGCCGAACTATTGCCTTCGCGCTACCAACTCATCCTGCTGGCCGAGGCGATGCGGACCCATCGGGCGTGTGCCAATCCCCCGAGCGACGTGATGCGCCATCTGGTCCGCTGGTTCTGGCTGACGACCTATGGCAACGCCTTCCGGGCCGTCACCGGAAACAAGCTTCAGCGGCTCCTCCACCATCTGAGGCAACTCGCCGAGGGGAAAACCACACGCGCCTGGGGAGAGCCCGTGGGTATGTTTCCCGCGCTCCCCGAGCGGTTCCACTACCGGTCCGCCCGCTCCAAGGTGCTGGCGCTCCACCTCGCCGGACTCCGGCCTCGCGACGCTTCCGGGCAACCCATCGAGGAGCCCGTGACGCTGCTGGCAAGGCATGGCGCCGATGCCATCGTTCCCCTCTTCCGGGGCCGCGCCGAGTCCGCGAACCGCATCATCGTCCACCCCCAACAGGCCCAAGCGATGCGAGACCTGCTGCTTGAGAATCTGCTGATGCGCAGCAGTGCCGAGTTGCTCGCGAGCCATGCCATTTCTCCTGACGCCGCGAAGGCACTCCAGGAGCAGGACATGACTCGCTTCCTGGAAGTTCGCGGCAAGACGCTGGAAGAAATGGATCAACGATTCATCGACCAGCTGGTCGATGAGGAGGCCACCTTCTCCCGTCCATCTCCGGGGAGATGAGCTTCCGCACCCACTCCAGTACCCGAGTCTTCCCGGTGCCGAGCAGGCGCCCCCTCAGCCCACCGCCCCCGGGGCCTCGCCCACCGGCAGCTCCACGGTGAACGTGGAGCCCTCGCCCGGCCGGCTCTCCACGGAGATGGTGCCCCCGTGCGCCTCCACCAGGTGCCGCGTGAGGTAGAGCCCGAGCCCCAGCCCCCCGTAGTGCCGCACCGGCACCCCGCGGCCGAAGCGCTCGAAGAGACGCACCCGCTCGTCCTCCGGCATGCCGATGCCGTGGTCCCTCACCACCAGCCGCACCGTGCCTTCCCCCGGCGTCACCCGCACGTCGATGGGACGGCCCTCGCCGAACTTCAGCGCGTTGAGCAGCAACCCCATCACCACCTGCTCCAACCGCCGCGCGTCCCACCAGCCCACCGCCGGCCCGTGCAGCTCCCGCCGCACCTCGGAGCCACTGGCCGCCAGCCGTGGCCCCATCTCCTCCAGCACCGAGGCCACCCGCTCGCCCAGGTCCACCCGCCGGCGCCGCAGCTCCAACGCGTGGCCCGCGCTCAGGTGGGACACGTCCAGCAACTGGTCCACCAACTGGCCCAGCTGCTTCGTCTGCCGCTCGGCGGCCGCCACCTCCTCCCACAGCCGGGCCGGCTCCAGCGGGGCGCCACTGCGACTCCGGCGCAGCAGGCTCTGCAGCCGCAGTTGCAGGGGCAACAGGGGCGTGCGCAGCTCGTGCGCGGCCACGGCGAGGAACACGTCCCGCAGGCGGATGGCCTGCTCGGCGTGCCGGTACAGCCGGGCGTTGTCCAGGGCGATGGCGGCGCGGCTCGCCAGCTCCCGGGCCAGGGCGAGCTCGGCGGGCCCATAGCGCCCGGGCGAGGCCGAGACGAAGGTGATGGCGCCCAGCCGTTGCTCCCGCGCCACCAGCGGCACCACCAGCAGGCTCTGGATGCCGAGCGCGCGCGCGAGCTGGAAGTGCGCCTCGTCCACGACCATGGCGCGCAGCTTCTCGTCGGTGACGAGGGCCTCCACCACCGGCGGGCCCTGGCGCGCGACGTGGGCCGGAGGCGACGCCGAGCCGGGGCCTGGCGGGTAGCGGCGCTGCAGCTCCTCGAGCAGGGGCCGCTTCGCCGCGTCCACGTGCGCGCCGCCCACCCGGCGCATCTCCCCGTCCTCCAGCAAGTCGATGACACACCAGTCCGCCAGCGCGCCCACGCACAGCGAGGCCACGCGCGGCAGCACCTTCTCCACCTCCAGCGAGGTGAGGAGGACCTCGCCGGCCTCGGCCAGCAGGGCGTTGGCGGCCTCGGAGCGCTGGCGCTCGCCGAGCTCCTGGCGCAGCGACTCGCGCATCTCGTTGATGGCCGAGCACACCTCGTCCAGCTCGTCGCCCCCCCCGGGCGCGGGGACGCGGCGCCGCAGCACCAGCGGCGAGTCCAGGTGCGCCGGCTCCAGCCCGCGCGTGTAGGCCGCCATGGTGGCCAGGTGCTGCGTCACCATGCGCTGGACGACGAAGAGGACGAAGAGGGCGATGAGGAACGTCTGGGCCGCGTGGGTGGCGAGGGTGACGAGCACCCGCTCCCTCAGCCGCGCGTGGATGCCCTCCAGGGTGGCGCTCACCCGGAGCGTGCCGAGGAAGAGCGGCCCGTGGTTCAGCGGGATGGAGCGCACCACCGCGTGCTCCGTCCCGGGCGCGGCGCCGGCCGCGTAGTGGGTGCCCAGCGCGCTGTCCACCTGGACGTGGACGATGTCCGGCAGCGTCGTCATCCCCTCCAGCTGGATGCGCAGCGGCGCCTCGTCGAGCGACCAGAGACTCTGGGCCACGCTCTGCGCGTAGCTCAGGCGCAACTGCTCCAGCCGCTCCCGCAGGGCGTGGACCTCGGCGCGGTAGTCGGCGGCGAGCTGCACGGCGGTGCTCACGAGGCTGGCGGCGAGGCTGAAGAGCACGAGGGCCACGAGCAGCCGGCGGCCGAGCCGGTTGCCGGGAATCCGCCGCCCGCCACGCTCAGGGACGGCGCTCGGAGGGGAGGGGGCGCGTGAGTCCATACGACTCCAGGAGGAGACCCGGGAAGCGGCGGTGCCGCTGGACGAACAGGGCCCGGAGGGAGAAGTCGTAGTGCGCCAGGGCGGGGTTGGCCACTTTGGAGAAGGCGCGGAAGTCGATTGCCTCCCAATCACCCTCGCCGAGCCACTCGACGACGGCGTCCACGTTGGCGCGCGAGACGGGGAGCAGGGAGGTGCGCCAGTCGAGCCCCTCGGAGGCGAAATCGCGGCCGTGGTGGTGGTCATACAGCAGCACCAGGGCCCAGGCGCCCTCCAGGAAGTGGCCGCCGAGCGAGGCCACCATCCGGCCCTCGTGCACGGCGCGGAGGGCCTCGGGCGTCCAGTCCATGCCGCCCAGCACCACGTCCTGGCCGGGGCGGCGGCCCGAGGCCTCCACCGCGCGCAGGGCCCCGAGCGCCATGTTGTCATTGGCGGCCCAGAGGACCTGGAGCCCCGGGTAGCGGAGCAGCAGCAGCTCCGCCTTGCGTCGGGCCACATCCATGTCCCACGAGGCGGAGACCTGCTGGAGCAGCTCGGCGCCCTCCCAGCCGGCCACGGCCTGGCGCAGCCCCTCGGAGCGCCCCAGCCCGGAGGCGTCCTCGAGCCGCCCCTCGAGCGCGACGAGCCGCACGGGAGCGCGCGGTGGGCGGCCCCGGGTGGAGGACTCCAGGAGCAGCCGGGCCAATGTCCGGCCCGCGAGCACCTCGTCCGGCACCATCTGCCCGAGCCAGAGCGGGAAGCGCCCACGCGGCCCACCGAGGCGCGCGGCGTCCGCTGGCAGCAGGCCGGAGTTGATGACGAAGACGGGGACGCCCGTGCGGCTCGAGAGCTCCAGCAGGGGGACGCCGCTGCCCCGGAGCATGGTGAGGAGGACGTAGTCGGGCCTGCCGGGCCCGCTCATCACCTCGCGCGCCCGCTCGAGGACTTCTCCGGGCCAGTGGCCCACGGTGAGGATGGTGAGCTCGATGCGCAGGTCGTTCGCGGCGGCGCGCAGGGTGCCCAGGACGTTGTCCCGCCACGGGTTGCCCGGCGGCAGGGCATTGAGGAAGACGACCCGCATGGGCCGGTCCTCCGGAAGCGCCTGCGCCACCGCGTCCGGAGGGAGCAGCAGCGCGAGCACCAGGACGACGAGCCGCCAGAGGCCAGACATGAGGGCCAGCTCCCCCCTTCGAGCGCGGTACAGGGAGGGGAGGCTACACCGCGCACCGGGGGCGGCGGCACCCCGGCCCCGGTTCCGTCGACAGGTCCACGCTCCAGGTCCACGCTCCAGGTCCACGCTCCAGGTCCACGCACCGGGAGGAGGAGCGCCCGGGGCCCTCAGCGGGGCCGGGCCACGTACAGACAGCACACGCCGAAGGTGAGCGGCGTGACGCGCAGCACCTCGAGGCCCGAGTCGCGCATGACGTCGGCGAACACCTCGGGCGCGGGGAAGGCGGCGATGGACTCCTGGAGGTAGCGGTACTCGCGGGCCCCGGAGAGCAGCCGGCCCATGAATGGCGCCACGGTGCGAATCTGGAAGCGCGCCAGGGGGCCGAGCAGTCCCTTGCGAGGCTCGGACAGCTCGAGGATGGCGATGCGCCCGTCGGGCTTCACCACGCGAGCCATCTCCCGGAGGGCGCGGGCGCGGTCCGGCACGTTGCGGATGCCGAAGGCCATGCACAACCCGTCGAAGCTCTTGTCCTCGAAGGCGAGCTGCTGCGCATCCCCCACCTGTAGCTCGCACACGCGGGTGAGCCCCTTGGCGGCCACCTTGTGCCGGCCCACCTCGAGCATGCGCTCGGAGGGGTCCACGCCCACCACCTTGGTGTCCGGGTGGCGCTGGAGCACCTTGAGCGCGAGGTCCGCGGTGCCGGTGGCCAGGTCGAGCACGCGGGCGCCGGGCTTGAGCTCGAGCGCGTCCACCGTCTTGTTGCGCCAGCGCTGATCCACGCCGAACGACATGAGCCGGTTGAGCAGGTCATAGCGGGGGGCGATCATGTCGAACATGGCGCCCGAGCCGCCTCGAGGCGCGGGGGTCTCGGAGGAGGGAGGAACGGAGGAGGACTGGGGAGCGGTGCTCATGGAGGCGGCTATAGCACCCGGGGTGCCGGGAGGCCGAGGGGGGAGCGGGGGTTGCGGGTGCGGTGCTAATCCCTCGAATTCGAGCGGATCGTCCATGGCGCCACGGAGGGGAGGCCCGGAGGCGCGTGGTAGATTGGCCCGATGCGACTCATGATGGTGTTGGGAGCGGCATTGCTCGTGGGCTGTCCGGGCGTGGACGGCGGGGAGGACGCCGGGGAGGCCTGCGTGGAGCCCCCGGCGGACCTGGAGGTGCCCTTCAAGGAGCTCAACGGGGTGGTGGCACACTGGGCGCTCTCGGAGGGCTGCATCCAGATGAGCTACGCGCCGGACATGAAGGACTGGCGGGAGGAGTTCGAGGCGGCGCTGGCGGCGTGGGATGAGCAGACGTGCAGCGACCTGTGCTTCAGCGCGCCGGTGGAGAGCACGGTGCCGGTGGACGACACGTCCCAGAGGCGCGTGCACCTGGTGTCGGGGAGGCCGCCGGGCACGGAGGGGAGCCAGGTGCAGACGGCTCTCACGTTCCAGATGAGCACGGGGCGCATCCTTCAGAGCGTCATCTACGTGAACACGGCCGAGCCCGGAGAGGTGAGCCGGGGGGACTGGCTGATGGGGGTAGGCAAGGCGCTGGGGATGGGGACGCCCGCGGCGGGCGTGGACAGCGTGATGAGCCGGGAGCAGCCCCAGCCGCGCACGGCGCTCACCGGGAAGGACGTCGAGACCTTCTGCCGCCTGTACGGCCGCCCCACGTTCTGCGGCAACTGAGCGGAGCCCGGAAGCAGGCGGGCCCGGGGAGGGACAACGTTTCAGGGCACCCCGGGCTACCTGATGTCGGAAGTAGGGTGTAGTGTCTGGGGATGCACCCTGAACCTGGCAGTGCACCCCGGACGCCCCTTGAAGAGACCCGCCCGGCTGCCCATGCTCCAGACATGGGAACCAGCCAGAGACGCAAGGCGACGTACGCGGACCTGGAGGCGGTCCCTCCGCACCTCGTGGCGGAACTGGTGGATGGCGAGCTGTACACGAGCCCCCGGCCGGCTTCGCCTCATGCACGAGCGGCGGGGAAGCTGTACTCCAAGCTCGATGGACCCTTCGATCAAGGAGTCGGAGGACCGGGCGGCTGGTTGCTCCTCTTCGAGCCGGAACTGCACCTGGGCGAGAATGTCCTGGTGCCAGACATCGCGGGCTGGCGCCGCGAGCGCATGCCGGTGATGCCCCGGGTGGTGGGCTTCACCCTCGCGCCGGATTGGGTCTGCGAGGTGCTCTCTCCCTCCACGGCGGTGCTGGACCGGGAGAAGAAGATGAAGGTCTACGCCCGGGAGGGCGTGCGCCACCTGTGGCTGGTGGACCCGCTGCGGCAGGAGCTGGAGGTCTACGGATTGGACGGCAGCCGCTGGAAGACCTTGGGCACGCACACCGGCCAGGCCCAGGTGCACGCCGAGCCCTTCACGCCCCTGCGCCTGGAGCTGGGCCTGCTCTGGCAGGGCTGACGCTGGAACAAGCGCCCGGGCCCTCGTCACGATTCACGGGAGCCCGCTCTGCCTCGACGAAACCCGCGGTGTTCCCCCGAGGGACGCCGCCCAGACAGACGAGGCATTCCATGGACCAGGTAGCACCCACCCCGCAGCCCGCGGCCGGATCTTCCGTTGCCCCCAACCAGTTCGATCTACGCGGCAAGGACATCCAGGTGAGCTTCTCGGCGACGAGCTTCACCGGTGTGCCGCTCATGCAGTACCGGGATCGCCGCCGCCAGGTGAACGCGCGAGGGGATGAAATCCGTCAGGTGGATGTGGGGATCGGCACGCTGGTCACCATCGAGCTCCAGTCGAACGCGGCGGATGCGGGGGGAATCCTCTTCAGCGTGTTGATTCCCCACGCCCTGCTGACGAATGGGGACCAGAGCGTGAAGATCCACACGTTGGGCATCACCACGCGCACGCCGGGGTTCATCGTCCCCACCACCCGGCAGTTGGAGACGTACACCGAGGTGGACCTGACGGGAGAGGGCACCTTCGTGGTGTCCTGAACGCGAGGCCGAGGCGGGGGTGACCCGTCCCGACATCCGGACTTGCCCGGACGAGTGGTGCCGGAGAGGCTCACCGCCCCCGTATGGAACGGGGAGCCTCTCCCCAGGAGCAACACATGCCCAAGGCGATTCCGGAAGGATACCACTCGCTGACGCCGTACCTGTCGCTGCGAGACGCGGCGAAGGCCATCGAGTTCTACAAGGAGGCGCTCGGCGCGAAGGAGCTGTACCGGCTGCCGATGCCGGGAGGGAAGGTGGCGCACGCGGAGCTGCAGATTGGAGACTCGCGGCTGATGGTGGCGGACTCGATGCCGGAGTGGGGCAACAAGAGCGCGAAGGACTTCGGGGGCACGCCGGTGGGGCTGTGCGTGTACACGGAGAACGTGGATGCGCTGAACGAGCGCTTCCTGAAGGCGGGAGGCAAGCAGCTGCGGCCGCTGCGGAACGAGTTCTACGGGGACCGGACGGCGCAGGTGGAGGATCCCGAGGGGTACAAGTGGACGCTCGCGCAGCACGTGGAGGACGTGTCGCCCGAGGAGATGCAGCGGCGCATGGAGAAGATGATGGGCGGATAGGGCGGAGCCACCGGAGTGGACCGCGGGACGGGAAGCTGGAGTCCCGCGGAGCCTTCCCCGAGGGGAGCCGCTCTTCCAGTTGCAACCTTCGTGGTACACCGGCCGCGTCTGGCGCCCAGGTGGGCACCGGTCGAGGAGCGACATGGCCACGAAGACGCGGGGAGGAGCACAGCAGACCAGGCGGGAAAGGGTTGGCTCCCGACAGCAGGCGCCCGCTCGGCCCATGCCCGTGTACTTCCTGTCATTGACCCTTGAGAACGTGCGCTGCTTCGGGCCCAGCCAGACGCTGCAGCTTTCCGATGGCCAGGGACGCCCGGCGAGATGGACAGTGATTCTCGGCAATAACGGCATGGGCAAGACGACCCTGCTGCAGGCGCTCACCACGTTCGAGCCCGATCCATTCTTGCCCGCCGAGGGAGGGCTCGCCTACTCACCCTCGGGTGCTCTGTCGAGACAGGACGACTGGTCTCCTGTTCGTCATCCAGCCATGTCCGCCCGCTTCGCCGCCAGGCTCGGAGCTGGAAGGTTGATGGTGGAGGGCAACAGACAAGAACATCAGGCCAGCATTACCTACGATCTGAAGCCAGACGACAGCAACACCTCCACGGACATCAAGGGTCCCTTCGTCCATCTGGTCTGCTATGGCTATGGAGCCACGCGCCGGATGGGAGCTGGCTCGTTATCAGCGCTGCAAGACTCTCAGCCCAGCGAAAGTCTCTTCTTCGAGGATGTTCCGCTGAGGAACGCAGAAGAGTGGCTCCTGCAGGCGGACTACGCGGCCAGCAAGGAGTCCTCCAAGAAGGGCGGAGCCGCACAGAGGCGGGATCGCATCAAGCAACTCCTGATCGAGCTGCTCCCCGAGGTGAGAGCTCTGCGCTTCGCACCTCCCGATGCGCGCAACCCGGCTGCCAGGGTGGAACTCCAGACGCCCTATGGGTGGGTCGCGATGCGGAACCTGAGCCTGGGGTACCGGACGCTCATCGCCTGGATGGTGGACCTCGCGAGCCGCCTGTTCGAGCGCTACCCGGAAAGCTCCAATCCGCTGGCCGAGCCAACAGTGGTGCTCGTCGACGAAATCGATCTCCACCTGCACCCGACATGGCAGCGTCAGCTCATCGGTTACCTGACCGAGCGCTTCCCCAACACCCAGTTCATCGTGACCGCGCACAGCCCGCTCGTCGTGCAGAGCGCCACGGATGCGAACATCGTGATCCTCAAGCGGGAGGGAGACCACGTCGTCATCGACAACGACGTGGAATCCATCCGGGGCTGGCGGGTGGATCAAATCCTTACGAGCGACCTGTTCGGGCTGGAGACGGCCCGGCCTCCCCAGGTTGAAGAACTCCTCAAGGAGCGGACCGCGCTCCTGTCCAAACCCCGGCTGACGCCCAAGGACAAAGCCAGACTGCGGGAACTGGAATCCGCGATCGGTCCCTTGCCCACGGGTGAGACGAAGACCGAGCGCGAAGCTCTCGAGCTCATCCAACGCGCCGCCGAGCGCCTGCGGGATGGCCAGAAGTGATTCGCATCCGAAAACCAGCCGAGCCTCCCGAGGTCCTTCGGACAAAAGGAGCACGCGCCCGGCGCGCCATGAGCACGGCGTACTCGCGCGCGCCTCGGAGCTACGAGAAGGGCAAGAAGCTGTTCGAGTTCGAGCCAGGCATCTACGCCCATGAGACCGTCAAACAGGCGCTGCTGGAAGCACAGCATGGCAAGTGCGCCTTCTGCGAATCGAAGTTCGCCCACATCTCCTACGGAGACGTCGAGCACTTCCGCCCCAAGGCGGAGTGGCGCCAGGCGGAGGGTGCGCCATCAGGCCGGCCCGGCTACTACTGGCTCGCCTATGAGTGGACGAACCTGTTCCTGGCCTGCACGCTCTGCAATCAGCAGTTCAAGAAGAACCTCTTCCCCCTACGAACCCCGGCGCTGCGGGCTCGAAGCCACAAACAGGACGAGACAGCGGAAGACCCGCTGCTGCTCGACCCCGCGGTGGACGACCCCGAGTCCTTCATCTCGTTCCGCGAAGAGGTGCCCTACGCGGTGGGCGGCAACGCACGCGGGGAGGAGACGATTCGCGTCCTGGGACTCCGGCGGGAAACGCTGGCCGAGCAACGCAGGAAGCATCTGAGCCTGGTGAACGCACTCCGGCGGCTCATCACGCTCCGCGACCCGGAGGCAACGAAGGCCCGGAAACTCCTCCAGGACATGCAGCAGGACAGAGGTGAGTACGCCTCGATGACCCGCGCATGCCTGCGCTGAGGGGGCAGAGAACCCCCGGAAACACGAAGGGTGAGGGCAGTGGCGAACCCGGGGTCCGCACCACCCTCACCCCGTCCCTCTCCCAGGGGGAGAGGGGAAGTGGCCGAGGTGAAATGACTCTACTTCGCGGGCGGATTGGCCACGGGGGCCTTGGCCTTCTTCTCCGCTCCCGCGAAGTCGCCGGCCTTGACCACCGTCACCTTCTTCCAGTCCAGGTAGCGCGAGAGCGCCGTGCGCACATCCTCGGGCTCGAGCTCGCTCAGGCGCTTCTCGAAGGCCGCGTCGAACTCCAGCGTGCGCCCGTAGTACAGGTACGACGCCAGCGTGCGCGCCAGGCCCCCGTCATTCGCGCGGCCCGTGCGCCGGTACTCCAGGATGCCCGCCCGCGCCTTCTCCAGCTCGTCCGCGGTGAAGCCCTTGCTCAGCACCTTCTCCAGCTCCTCGCGCACCGCCGTCTCCAGCTTCGCCGCGTTCTGCGGCGCGTAGATGGCGTACGTGGAGAACGAGCCCACCGCATCCAACGCGCCCGCGCTCAGCGAGCTGCCCACCGAATAGGACAGGCCGTCCTGCTGGCGCACGCGCGTGGCCAGCCGCGAGTTGAGGAAGCCACCGCCGAGCAGGAAGTTGCCGAGCACCAGCGCCGGGTAGTCCGGGTTGTCATCGCGCAGCCCCAACCCCTGGCCCGCGAGGAACAGCGCGTTGGCCTTGTCCGGCGTCTCGAGCATCAGCGCCTGGGCGCCCGTCTTGTACGGCTGCGCGGGGATGCGCGCATACGGCGCCGGGCTCTTCCAGCCACCGAACAGCTCGCCCACCTGCTTCGGGAGGGCCTCGGCGTCGAAGTCCCCCACCGCGGCGAGCTCGCCCTGCGAGGCGCCGTAGAACTCCCGGTAGAAGGCCCGCACCTGCTCCAGCGTGGTGCCCTTCACCCCGGCGAGCGACTCGTCCAGCGTCTCGGCGTAGTACGGGTGCCCGGCGGGGTAGGGAGACAGCGCGCGCGAGAAGGCGATACCCCCCTGGGTGTTGGGCTCGCTGCGCTGGGCCTCCAGCGAGGCCAGCCGCTCCTCCTTGAGGAGGGCGAATTCCTTCTCATCGAAGGCGGGCTCGCGCAGCACCTCGGCGACGAGCTTCATCACCTCGGGGAGGTTCTGGCGCGGGGCCTCGATGGAGACGCTGGCGCCGGTGGCACCGCCGTCCACGCCCACGCGGGCCTTGAGCTTGTCGAAGCGGTCGCGCAACTGCTGGCGGGTGTGCTTCTTCGTGCCGCGCATGAGCATCGAGCCGGCGAAGTCGGCGGCCTCGGCGCGGCCCCAGAGGGCCTTCTCCGTGCCCCAGCGCAGGTTGAGGGAGACATGGACCATCTCCCCGCGCGTCTTCTTGGGCAGCAGCGCCAGCTTGAGGCCCGCGGCCTGCGAGCGCCGCACGCGCTGCTCGATGTTGGCGGGAGACGGGTCGAAGGACTCGCCCACGGCGACCTCGCCGCGGCCCTTGTAGCCCTCGAGCATGGAGGCCACGTTGACGCGCTCGGGCATCTCGGAGCGGTCCGGCTTCGCGGTGGGGATGAACTGGCCGAGCGTGCGATTGGAGGACTTGAGGTAGCTCTGGGCCACGCGCGAGACGTCGGCGGCGGTGACGGCTTCAATCCGGTCGCGGTGGAGGAAGAACAGACGCCAGTCGCCGATGGCGGCCCACTCGGAGAGCTGGATGGCGGCGTTCTCCGAGTCGTTGAGCATGAGCTCCACGTACTTGAGGAGGGCCGTCTTGGCGCGGTCCACCTCGTCCTGGGTGAAGGGCGTGCGGGCGGCGTCCTCCACGGTTTTCAGGAGGGCCTCGCGGGCGGCGTCGAGCGACTGGCCCTCGCGGACCTCGGCGGAGAAGGAGAGGATGCCGGGGTCGTGGAGCTGGAAGTTGGAGGCACCGGCGCTGGAGGCCTTCTTGGTTTCGACGAGGGCCTTGTAGAGGCGGCCGGAGGGGGCGTTGCCGAGGATGTGGGTGAGCACGTCGATGGCGGCGAAGTCGGGGTGGGCGCCCTCGGGCACGTGGTAGACGGCGGAGAGGGCGGACACGTCGCCCACGCGGCGCAGGGTGACGAGCCGCTCGCCGTCCTGGGTGGGCTCCTCGGTATAGGTGGAGGGGAGGGGCTCGGCGGGCTTGGACAGACGGCCGAAGGTGGCCTGCACCTCGGCGAGGGCCTTCTGGGGCTCGAAGGCGCCGGCGATGACGAGCATGGCGTTATCGGGCCGGTAGTACTTCCGGTAGAAGGCCTGGAGGCGGTCGATGGGGACGTGCTCGAGGTCCGCGCGGGAGCCGATGGTGGACTTGCCGTAGTTGTGCCAGAGGAAGGCGGAGCTCATGACGCGCTGGAAGAGGATGCGCGAGGGGTTGTTCTCGCCGCGCTCCAGCTCGTTGCGCACGACGGTCATCTCGCTGTCGAGGTCCTTCCTGGCGATGAAGCTGTTGACCATGCGGTCGGCCTCGAAGGAGAGGGCCCAGCGGAGGTTCTCGTCGGAGGAGGGGAGGGTCTCGTAGTAGTTGGTCCTGTCCAGCCAGGTGGTGCCATTGGGGCGGGCGCCGCGCTGGGTGAGGGCCTGGGGCACGTTGGGGGTGGAGGGGGTGCCCTTGAAGAGGAGGTGCTCGAGGAGGTGGGCCATGCCCGTCTCGCCGTAGCCCTCGTGGCGGGAGCCGACGAAGTAGGTGACGTTGACGGTGACGGTGGGCCTGGTGGGGTCGGGGAAGAGGAGGACGCGCAGCCCGTTGTCGAGCCGGTACTCGGTGATGCCCTCGACGCGGGTGAAGGGAGCGGGGGGGGAGGCGGGGGCCTCGACGCGAGGAGGGGGAGCGGCGTCGGCGGGGGGCGTGGAGGGGCCCGGCGCGTTGACGAGCGGGGGAGTGCAGGCCGCGACGAGGAGGGCCGCGACGAGGAGGCGGAAGCGGGAATGAAGGCGCATAGGCATCTGGAGGCTACCAACCGGGCATGCCCGGGGGGTGTTCCCGAAAGAGGGGCGGGGAGGAAGAAAGCCCAGGGCTGAACGAAGCGGGGGAGGAGCTGACCAGGGGAGCATCCGGGCCATCCCCTCTCCCTCTGGGAGAGGGTCAGGGTGAGGGTCCGCCGCTGGGAACACCGTACCGAGAAGCCGCTACTTACGCGGAGTACCGCCACCGGAGGGCCTCCGCTCGCTTGGCGATCTTATCGCGTAGCCGCATGGGACGAAGCACTTCAGCCTCCTCACCGAAGCCCAGCACCCATGCTTCCATCTCGGGACAGACGCAAACGTCGAGTTACCAGTGGGGGCTCGAACGAATGGGCTCACGATGCAATAACGCAGGCCCAGGGACAAAGGTCCTCGACGAAGAGAGCGGAGGCTCAATTGAACGGACTCACGTACGACATGGTGCGCGTCGACTGGCGAAAGGCCATGCCTTTCCTGAAGCCAATCATCAACGGCTACCGGAGCCACTGGAACAAGGTCTACATCGGAATAACGTCCGCACCAGAGTTCCGATGGAACCAGCACCGGGTCTTGGGATGGCCGAAGGAAATGGTGGTCATCTACGAAGCACTCACCCCGATGATTGCCGGAGAGTTGGAGCAAGACTTGATTGACTACGCCCGGCGGTGCAACTTCCGCGAGGACATCCAGAACATCGGCCCTGGCGGTGAGGGAATTGAGAACGGTTCAGGGCACCACTACTTGTACCTGCTGATAGGTGACAGGAAGTAGCGAGTACCACCGCCTTCACAGGCAATGACAAGGCGTCACGAAGAGCCGAGGCTGATGGCCACCAACGCTCGGAGATCCACCACGAAGAAGAAGAGTTCCACCAGGCCCCGCGCACTGGGAACGGTCATCGCCGAACGAACCCTGACGGTCGGGGGGCAGAAGGATTCGTCCGTATGGATCCGAATCGGGAAGCCACGAAAGGATCGCTCCACGAACAACTACTTCTGTCCCTACAGCTTCGAGGGCCTGGACGACCGGAAGGTCCGCGAAGCCTGGGGCATGGACTCCATACAAGCCCTTCAAAACGCCCTGCAGTCCATCCGCCTCGAGCTCACCCCACATGCGGACGCGCTGAGTTGGGAGGGCGGACAGAACGGCTGGCTGGGATTTCCCAAGTTGATTCCCGACAGCTTCGGACCCACGTTCACCCTGCGGCTGGAGAAGATGGTGGAGCGGGAGACGGACCGCTTCGCACGAGCCCTGGAATCCACCCATCGCCGAGCCGGACAACCGGCGCACGACGGGCGAAGTCACAGGCGCAAGCGCTGACGCACACCGCCCTCCAGGCCGGTGGACGCGAGCTCCTCGCCGATGGGTTGCCCCGCGCGCTGCTTGGCGGTGGCCACCCAGGGCATCAAAGCCAGACGCTCGGCGGTCGCGGAGAGCAGCGCGTCCACGGGGGTCGCGGTGGGACCGGTGGCGCCGGAGCCCAGGGAGCGCACGCGGAGCCGCTCGAGCGCACCGCTGGCCTCCTGCCCCAGGAGCCACGTGTCCAGTTCCGCGGCCAACCCGGCCCGGGAGGGTTGCACGTAGAGCGCCACCACGTCCCGCGTGAAGAGCCCCACACGCTGCGACGGGAGGGCGGGGAAGGACGCATTCCCGGACTCTGCCCCAGGGAGCGCGAATCCCCCAGGGGACACGCTCGTCCGGCCCTCACCGGCATGTCCAGAGCGGACACAGGTGCGCGGCGCACCGGAAGTCGTGCAGGCTACCGGGGCATGAAAAGAGCCGGTCCGCTGTCACGCGTGGTGCTCGCGCTGGGGTTCATCCTGTGCGCTTCATGCGCCACCTCTCCGCCCGGTACTCCCGAGGCGTCGCGCCCACGAGAGGAGCCGAAGCAGGTGTGGACGACTCCTCTGCCCGATGGCCGCCTGCGGCTCTCCTTCGAGCCGGTGTCACCCGACCTGACCCTGGAGCAGCTGCGCCTGGAAGCAGCCCGGGAGGTGCTCACGTCCCTGCACGCTTCCCTACGAACCCAGCAGCACACCCGGCTGCGGCTCGTCCTGGCCTCCACGGCCACGGCCCAGCAGCCACCCCAGGGCTGGCGGTCTCACCTGCTCGAAGAGCTCCTCTCTCGTTTCGGCCCTTCCCCACTTCCCCTGCCCCCGTCCCTGGAGACGAGCCCTGTCCTCCTCGCCCTGAAGCGCGCTCCCCGCCACATGGGCGCGGGCGTCCGCGAGGCGGCGCACGAGCTGTTCTCCTCGCCTGTCTTCCTCTCCAGCGTCACCCTTTCGGTTTTCCTCTACTTCTCCGCCTGGCTGGCGCCCGAGCCAATTTTCACCAAGGCCTTCGTTGCCATGCTGACCCTGCGTCTGTCGCTGGCCGTGGGCGTGCTCGAGCTCACCCGCGTGGCCCTCGCCTGTGTCCAGCTGTACCGGGAGGCCCATGCCGCCAGCACGCCCCAGCAACTCGAAGCGGTGGCCGAGCGCTTCGGCAAGGCCCTGGGCGGCACGGGGCTGCGGGTGCTGATGCTGGTGGCCAGCCTGGGCATGGCCAGAGGACTGCCCCAGGTGCCCGAGGGCGGACTCGGAGCATTGCTGCGCGCTCCGCGCTACGCACTCCCCGAGGGCCTGTCCCTGGAGGGCGCATCGGCGGTGCAGATGGTGGCCGATGGCACCGTGCTCGTCACGGGCGTGGCCGCGGGCACCGTGGCCGCCACCGTGGGCAGCGCCTGCTCCGATGGCTCCGAGGCCAAGGACGGCTACTATTGGCACCATCTCGCCACCAACAAGAACAGCATCTCGGACCTGAGGGGAGGCCCATGGACACCCAGGTTCAAGCTCCTCTTCGAGATGGCGGGGATGGATCTGGATGCGAGGGAGAACCGTATCTTCCTCAAGGGACACAAGGGTCCTCATCCGGCGGGGTACCATGAGGTGGTGTACGACACGCTCCGTCGCGCCATGAGAAACTGTGCGACCGTTGCTCAATGCAGAAGCGCACTGGTGACAGCACTCCAGCAACTCGCGGATGAAGTCTGCACTCCCGGCTCACACCTCCACCAGCTCGTGACGAAGTCCCAGGATTGAGCTCGAAGCGAAAGACATGCCCAGCTACTACGAACTGAGGGACGACCTGTATCACCCCGGACGCTGGCACTTGCGGAGCCCGGTGGATGAACACGGGCAGAAGGTCAATCCCTGGCAATTCGACGAAGGCAGAAGGCTCGAGCCCATGGGAAACATCCTCTTCGGCGTGAGACCCGACGGAGTGGAACTGGACTTCAGCTGGGCCGCGCCCGCCATCCCCGTGGTGAGCAACCGCGTCATCCAGCTCCTCGAACGCATGGACCTCCAGCATGAGGTGCAATTCATCCCCGTGCAGGTGGAGAACCATGCCGGGCCCTGGTTCATCCTCAATGCGCTGCGCATCCTGCGCTGCATCGACGACGCCCGCTGCGCCGAGGTGCGGTACTTCAAGCCCGAGGATGGACAGCCGGAGAAGGTCGGCGAGTACAAGTCCGTGCGCGGAATGCGCATCGACCCGGCGAAGACGGAAGGCGCCCGGGTCTTCCGTCCCTGGGGCTGGCCAGAAGCCCTCCTCGTTTCCGAGGACCTCAAGCAGGCCCTGGAGCGCGAGGGCGTCACCGGCACGCGCTTCACCCAGGTGTGAGACAGGCCCCAGGCCCTACCAGCACCTGGCGGCGAAGGCGGCCAGCTCGCGGTTGAAGCGGCGGGCGTCCTCCCAGAAGGGCGAGTGGCCCACGCCCGGGTACAGGGACAGCTGGGCCCCGGGCACCAGGGAGAGGATGTGGCGGCTGGAGGCGGGCAGCACCATGCGGTCCTCCATCCCGTGCGTCACGAGCACCGGCACGGTGAGCCGGTGCAGCACGTCGTCATGGTCCTCGGCGCGCGAGCCGAGCGCCTCGCGCACGTACGCCGGCACCATCTCCGTGTAGGCCAACACGCGCTTGCGCGTCTCCTGCGACACCGGCTGGTGGTGCAGCAGGGACACGAAGGTCTCCAGGGTGGTGCGGCTCTGCCCCGACTCCTCGGTGAACAGCCCGGGAATGAGCGAGAGCAGCTCGGGCGACAGCAGCCCGAAGGCCTCCTCCGAGCCGCTCTTCACCATGGCGGACACGAAGTGCACTCCCGCCACGTGCTCCTGCCCGAAGTGCCGCAGGTAGTCGGCCACCACCATGCCGCCGTAGGACCAGCCCACCATCAACGGCCGCTCCAGCTCGAGCGCGGAGATGACGGCCTGGATGTCCCGGGCCCACACGCGCCCGTCCCCGTAGGCCCCGCGGGGCTTGTCGGACAGGCCATGCCCGCGCAGGTCCATGGCCACCAGCCGGAAGCCCAGGCCCAGGGCGCTCTGGAACTGCCGCCGCCACGCCAGGTGGCACTGCGAGAAGCCGTGGACGAAGAAGAGCGGCGGCCCGTACACGTCCCCCGCGTCGTACACCCGCAGGGACACGCCCCCGGCGCCTTCGAGGGTGTGGACGCGGACGGGGATGGGCTCGAAGAAGGGCGACTCGTTCTCCGGGTCCCTCCACGCCGTGGGCGGCTCCATCACCGTCACGGCCGGGCGCTGGCGGGCGCGCGCCATCGGAGCAGGCGTCTGCACGGAGAGTGAGAGGAGTTCGTCCATCATGGCGCGGGGTCCTCCGAGTTGCACAGGAGTCGACTCCGTTAGGAATAGGCATCCCCCGCACGAGCGGGAGCCCCCCTTCTCCAGAAGTCCTCCGGAAGCCCGGCTGACACTGGAAACCCGTCCATCCCAGGACAATCCGCATTCCCCGGCGGGGGCTGGAGCGAGGCCGCTTGCAGGGCGCGGGCCGGGGAAGTGAGCGGAAGGAGACAGATGACTGGCCGCCCTGCGCACCGGGGAGCGCGGAGGGAGAGAGGGCGCGGGCGTCGTCACGCGAGGCGGTTAGTAGTAAGCCCTCGCCGTACACGGACACGCAGGTAGGAGCCTCGCGCATGAAACGCATCTTGGTTGGGCTGCTCGCGCTGGTGGGCGCGCTGACCATTCTCTTCACCGGGCTGTTGCTGGGGCTGCTCTTCCTGGGGGCGTCGAACAAGCCGGGGGTGCCGGGACAGGTGGTGCTGGAGCTGGAGCTGGACGAGCGGCTGGTGGAGCACGAGCCGGAGGACTCGCTGGCGAGCGCGTTCGGCCCGGGGCGGCTGACGGTGCGGGACGTGGTGGACGCGCTGGAGCGGGCGGGAGGGGACGAGCGGGTGAAGGGGCTGGTGGTGAAGGTGAGCGGGACGCCGGGGAGCACGGCGATGGTGCAGGAGGTGAGGGACGCGGTGAAGGCCTTCCGGGAGAAGGGGAAGAAGGCGGTGGCGTACGCGGACACCTTCGGCGAGGGGGGCAGCTCGACGGGGGGGTACTACCTGGCCTCGGCCTTCGACGAGGTGTACATGCAGCCCTCCGGGGAGCTGTCGGCGACGGGCATCGCCATCGAGACGCCCTTCGCGCGGGACGCGTTGGCGAAGCTCGGGGTGAAGCCGCGGATGAGCAAGCGCCAGGAGTACAAGGCCGCGGTGAACATGTACACGGAGCAGACGTTCACACAGCCGCACCGCGAGGAGACGGAGCGTTTCCTGACGAGTCTCTTCGAGCAGATGGTGAAGGGAATCGCGGAGGGCCGGGGCCTGGGCGAGGAGCGGGCGCGGGCGGCGATGGACGCGGCGCCGCTGTCGGCGAAGGAGGCGCTGGAGGGGAAGCTGGTGGACGGGCTGCTGTACCGGGACGAGGTGTACGCGAAGGTGAAGGAGGAGGCGGGCGGGAAGGCGGAGCTCTTGTACCTGGAGAAGTACCTGGAGCGGGCGGGGAGGCCGAACCAGACGGGGGTGCAGACGGTGGCGCTCATCTACGGGGCGGGGGAGATTGCCCGGGGCCAGAGCCGCTCCAGCCCCATGTCGGGTGAGGCGACGATGGGGGGCGACACGGTGGCGGCGGCGTTCCGCAAGGCGGTGGAGGACAAGAGCGTGAAGGCCATCGTCTTCCGGGTGGACAGCCCGGGAGGCAGCTACGTGGCGAGCGACACGGTGAGGCGCGAGGTGCAGCGGGCGAGGGAGAAGGGCAAGCCGGTCATCGTGACGATGGGCTCGTACGCGGCGAGCGGCGGGTACTTCGTGGCGATGGACGCGGACAAGATTGTCGCGCAGCCGGGGACGCTGACGGGGAGCATCGGCGTGTACAACGGGAAGCTGGTGACGGCGGACTTCTGGGAGAAGCTGGGGGTGAACTGGGAGCCGTTGGGGGCGGGGAAGAACGCGACGATGTACAGCACGGACGCGGACTTCACGCCGGAGCAGCACGCGAAGAACGAGGCGTACCTGGATCAGGTGTACGCGGACTTCACGAGCAAGGCGGCGGCGGGGCGGAAGATGCCGCTGGAGAAGATGCGGGAGGTGGCGAAGGGGCGGGTGTGGACGGGGGAGGACGCGAAGGCGCACGGGCTGGTGGACGAGCTGGGCGGCTTCCCGGTGGCGCTGAAGCTGGCGAAGGAGGCGGCGAAGCTGGAGGGCCCGGTGCGGGTGGAGCTCTTCCCGAGGAAGAAGGGGGCGGCGGAGGTGCTCTCGGAGCTGCTGGGGGAGAAGCAGGGGGACAACAGCGACGACGAGGCGGGGGTGCGGATGGAGGCGCCGTGGCGGCCGTTGCAGGAGCAGACGCGGGCGCTGTACCGGCTGGGCGTGCAACTGGGAGTGGTGGGCGAGCCGCGCCGCCAGGTGCTCTCCGCGCCGCTGCCCGAGCCCACCTGGTAGTCCTCGAAACGCCTGCCCGTGTGCTCGCCGGAGCCAGGGGCAGGTGATAGAAGCCGAGGCCATGTCACGCCGCGATCTCTGGCGAGAACTCTACGAGCGCTTCGACCCGGAGTTGCCCGCCCCCATGGAATGGCGGGCTCCACGTCCGCACAGCCCGGCGCAGAAGATTCTGGAGACGTTGGACCGGCCCTTCGGCACGCCGCGCATCCTGCTGATGGGAACGGTGGGCACGGGCAAGACGACGGAGTTGATGCGCGTCGCCGATGAGCGCGAGAACCGCGAGCTGGTCGTCTTCCTGGACCTTGAGCGGCACTTCACCAACGTGGTGAAGGACCCGAATGCGCTGCACCTGATTCAAGCCTGGGAAGTGTGCTTCCTGGCGGGTCTGGCGCTGGTGTTCCAGTACAAGGAGCGGTTGGGGCTCGAGCTCGACCCCGAGATGGTGAAGCAACTCGGCCGGGCCTGGCAGGGGCTCGCCGAGGCCACGAAGACCCCGAATCCCCAGCTCGACCTGGCCTCCTTCGCCAAGGAGGCCTTGGAGTTGGGGGCAACCCTGGCCACCACGGGAGCGCTGGGCGGGGAGGCGGCGGGGACGGCCTGGGGGCTCAAGACCGCGAAGACCGTGATGGGTTCCATGCGGTCGTGGATCTGGAGTGTGCCGCTGGGGCGCAGTGAGAAGACCGTGCCCGACCAGGAGCGGCAGGTGCAGGAGCTGCTGGGCGCCGTCAACCTGCTGCTGGGTGAAGTGCAGCAGAAGCACCGCAAGGTGCTGCTCATCATCGATGGCCTGGATCGGATCCGGGATGTCAAACGCGCGAAGGAACTCTTCGTCGAGTCACAGCTCCTCTCCCAGCTCAGCTGTCCCCTGGTGGTGTGTGGGCCCTTCGCGCTGCGGCACCACGTGGCCACGGCCGGAGTCCGTGGCTTCAAGGCCAGCGCCCTGGTGAATGAGCCCGTCCTGGACCATGACGACCCGAGCCGCCCCGGAAAGGGAGTGGAGTTCTTCTGCGATGTGTATGCTCAACGGGTAAAGGATCTCGGAAACGAGGCCCTGGAACTGGTGGACCGGGAGCTGCTGGTCGAGCTCGCCTACCGCTCGGGCGGGAGAGCCAGGGATTTCGTCCGGTTCATCCGCTCGCTCGTCGAGCTGGCCTGGGACCAGGATGCATCCACGGCGACACCGGAGTTGGTGAAGCAGGTATTGGATGAATGGCGTCTGAGACAGGAGACAGGACTGAACAAGGATCACATCCGGCTCCTTCAGGAGGTCATGGGTGATCCGAAACACGAGCTGCCATCAGGCGAGCTGGCGCATGAGCTGCTCGACTACCATCATCTGTTGCCCTACCCCAATGACTCGGAATGGTACTACCCCCATCCGCTGCTGACGATGCATCGGGTCCAGCCACCCCAGGCTGGCTCCGCCGACTGAAGATTTCGCTGGGCCTGTCTCGCGCCGGGCTGCTGGTGCTGGTGGACCACGCCCGCCCCGAGCGGCTGGGGGAGTTGGTGCGGACATTGCTCCCCATCGCCCCGGAGCTGGAGGTCCACACCGAGGCCTACCGGCTGGCGGAGGCGAAGCCCGGCTCGATGCTGGTGCTGATTGGGCGCACGGAGGACGCGGACTGGCTGAACATCAACCGGCCGCTGTTCGCCTCGCGTGAGCTGCGAGTGGTGCTGTGGTGCACGCGCGAAGTGTCCGAGGCGTTGTTGAAGCGCGCCGTGGACTTCCTCGACTGGATTTCGCTTCGGTTGGAGTGCCCCGCGGGACCGGCGCCCTACGCGGTGGCGGGGCTGCGCTGCGCACTGGCCGCTCGGGTGCCCGGCATCGTTTGGACGGGAGGAGACCTGGAGGCGAGCTTCGCCGCGGCGAGACCGCGCCGGACGCTTCGACGGATCAGTGCAGCGAGGCCGTACGAGGAGCTCGTCGCGGAGGCGAAGGCCGCCGGCGGGAGGGAATGGCTCGCGTGGACGGACGTGGATGGAGACTTCCGGCTGCGGCGGGTGCGCTGGGCGCTGGCCGAGGCAAGACGCCGGACGCGGGCCATCCTGGTGGAACCCGCCGTGCGCTCCCCGGGGTGGTGGGAGGTGCATGCGCGGGTGGCGGAGCCAGCGGAGTCCTGCGAGCGACTGAGGAGCGCGGGGGCGAAGCAGCCAGGCCGATTGGCGGCGCTGGTGGACCTGGAGCCCGAAGCCATCCAGTTGCTGGGTGGACTGCTGGAACAAGGCGTCGGCGAGCACCTCCTGGAAGGGGAGTTGCTGAAGAGTGCGGATCCTGGAGCGGCTGTCGGGCGGCTGGCCTCTGAGCAGGGTCTGGTGACAGAGAAGGAGCTGGTCCGAGGAAGGGCGCCCCCGCCTGCGATGCGAGCATTTGGAGTGGTGCGTGACCGGATGCGGCGGCTGTACGAGGCGGACCTGAACGCCATCGAGCAGCGGTTGCACAGCGAGGCACAGGTAGACGCCGAGGACGCGGCTTTCTGGTCCGCAAGTACCCGCTCCACGCAATTCGTATCATCTGGAAGCCGAGGCGAGTTGGTTGAAGTATTGCTTCGGAGAACACCTTGGACAACTGGGCACTGGGAGCAGGCCGCCAACATCGCCCTCATGGCGGGAGACGCGGAGGTGGCCCATCACTGGGCTCGAAGAGCGTTCGAGACCGACAATGAACAATGGAAAGTGCTCACCCATGCGCTCATCCGACAAGGACGCCTCACCGAAGCCGAATCACTCCTCCGTCGCCAGCTTCAAACTGAACGAACTTCAGATCTGGCTCGCGGGTGGATCCTTCGCGAAATGGGTCTCATTCTACAAAGTCAGGGCAAGTATGCCGAGGCGGAGGCTCTGCTTCGCCAGTCTCTCT
>NZ_JPMI01000177.1 GCF_000733295.1 Archangium violaceum Cb vi76
CTCCACCCGGACTACAGCGCTTCGCTCCACACCCTGGCCATGGTGCTCGAAAGTCAGGACAAGTATGCCGAGGCGGAGGCGCTGCTCCGCCAGTCCCTCTCCATCGACGAGCAGTCACTCGGCACACACCACCCCAACTACGGCGCTTCGCTCCACGAATTGGCCAGGGTGCTTGAAAGACAGGGCAAGTATGCCGAGGCGGAGGCACTGCTTCGCCAGTCCCTCACCATCAAGAAGCAGGCGCTCGGCACACTCCACCCGGACTACGGCGCTTCGCTCCACGTCCTGGCCAGGGTGCTCCAACAACAAGGCCGCTACGTCGAAGCAGAGGCGTTACTCCGCCAGTCCCAGTCCATCATCGAGCAGGCACTCGGCCCTCGACATCCAGCGCTTTGCTCTGTTCTCGCGAACCTCGGCTCCAACCTGGCCGCACAGAATCGCCCACAGGAGGGAGAGGCGTTTCTGCTGCGCTCCGCCAGCATCGCCAGTGCCGCCCTGGGGCCGAAACATCCCGAGACAGCGCAAGCCCTTACCCAGCTCGCACAAGTCCAGGCCGCGTTGAAAAAGCCCGAAGCCGCCACCACGGCCCAGCAGGCCATGGACACCCTGCTCGGCTCTCTTGGGCCGGAGCACCCCGTCGCCAGGGAAGTGCTCCCCCTGCTCCGCCAGATCCTGGCGGGCAACGACTGAGCTCGCGGGGTGCAAACCATGACCACTCGGGCTCGCCTCCATCTGCACGTCTACGCGCCAGCGCTCACCACGGACGACGGGCGCCCGCTCGCGGCTGTTGAAGGGATGGAGCGGGCACTCCCCGGGTTGCGATTGGCGTGGCGGGTCTCGGAAGCGGGGCGGCCCATCGCGCTTCCCGAGCGTGAGGCGTGGCTGGCTGAGTCGATAACGGACGGCGAGTTCGGGTTGCTGTGCAATGGGGACGAGGGCTACCCGGTGACGATGGATGGGAGGCGGGAGAGCGCGATCTCGAGTCCAGGGGGCGAGCCGCTGCTGCTGGTCCATGCGAAGCTCCCGCAGGACGACGCCGTTGTCGCCGCGGCAAGAGACATGCTGGAGAATGTCGCGGAAGGCGTGCGCGCCCGGTGGGGCGTCGTGGCGCCGGGACCCGTGAGGCTGGTCATCGCGGCGCAGACGGGACCGAAGTCAGGTGGGCCGGAACATCCCCCTCACGGGCTGCCCATGCTCAAGCTCCCGTGGCACATCCGCTCGCCCAGGCATCCTCAGTACCTCGGGTGGATCAACTACTGGTCCACGGCCGCCGCGGAGGCGCTCGGCTTCCCGGACCCCTCCCGCGATGCCGAACTACTGGCGCGGGCCCGGCGGACAGAGTCGGGAGGGTGGGTGGTGAGCCTCACCGATGCGCCGCTCGACCTGGACAAGCCCGCCCACCTCGAGGCGCTCAAACGAGCCTACGAGCGATTCCCGGAGATCGGCGGGCGCGCGGAGACGTGACAGCGCTAGAGGAAGGGCGTTGGCGAAGGCAAGGCGGGCGGTGGTGACGGGGTGCGAACGCTGACGTCGCGATGTCTGGGAGACGCGCGGGGTGTACGGCCACGATGAGCGGCTTCAGGTCAGCCCCTGGCTCTGATGAATCCCTGCCCGAAGGCACTCAGCGCATCCGGGCGGAAGAGCGCCTCGAACGCTTCGGTCCCTTCGGGGAACATCCAAAAGCCAGGACGGGCAGGATTGGGGACCGCCTCGGGAGACAGAGAGCCAGAAGAAGGTCACGCCCATGGCGAAAGCCTATCCCTCCCTCGCGCGAGCCTGAGGGGTGACTCCCAGGGGGAGGAAGGAAACGTCCCGTTCCTCCTCCAAGCAGGTCGCCAGAAGTTCTCGACACCAAGCGTCCCTGACAAAACCGCCCCGGCCTCCGCAGAAGCCGCCAGAAGCCGGGGCGCAATACCGGTTTTGTTCGGGTCTCCAAGTTCATGTCTTCCGCCTCGAAGCCGGCGGCACCATCAACCGGAACAGCCCCCGCTCCTCGAGCGCCCTCTGCGTTCGCCAGGCAAGCGCCACGTGCGCCGGATCGCTGGGGGAAAGTCGCTCCGGGGTGAGTGTCACCAGCGTCCCCTTGTCACCCACGGGCTCCACACGCACTGGCGCGGGCAAGGCAGGCACCTCGCCCCGGGCCCTCGAGAAGTACGTCATCCAGCCCACGAAGCATCCGAGCTGACTGCCACCGGAGAGCTCGTCCCACAGCCCGTCCGCCGTCGCAACCGCCCACTCCGGCTCCCACGCCACCGCAACGGCACGCATGGCACTCGAGACGACAGGCCCCGTGACGACGCGCTCCTGACCCAGGGCCTCCTGGGGGAGGAAGAGCCACAGGAAGTTCGGCGCAACCTCCGCCTTCGAGCCACAACCGAGCATGACCGAGCCGCCCCGGTCCTGCTCCACATGCCCCGTCCAGGCGTCGAACTCAAAACCGTCATCCAGAATCTGGTACTCCTCGCGGCCGAAGAAACGGATGAAGGTTTCGCGGGTGGGCTCAAAGCCGAGTTGCAGCGCCTTTCGAGCGGAGTTGCTTTTCTCGTACCACCGCGCGAAGTCCGGATGGCACTCCCCAAGGAGGCGGAAGAACGTCTCCGCCCGCCGTGCGCACTCCTCGGCCGACTCTGGACGGTGCCCCCAATACGCTTTGATTCCGTAGCGTTCACTCATGCTCGGCGGCCTCACTTCACCGGTTGGGTGTAAACCACCTCTATGGACTGAAGGCCTCGCTCATCAAAATACTTCCGAAGCACGGCCACCATCCGAGGCTCGGCGACGTGCCAGCGGATTGGCAGCCCGCCTGCCATCTGGAACTGACGTCGCGCTTGCTTGAGCAGGTCCCCCAAGCCCTCGTAAAAATCGAGCTTGGGCTTGAGGTCCTTGTCGAACCATTGCTCGTACCCACGCGCCTTGCCCTCGAGAAGCACGCCCTCCTTCGGCGCGAAGCCGTCGTACTCGACGCACTTCCCATTCCGGCACACCGTGTAGCACCAGCCTTCCGGGGCGCCCGTCACCTGGGCCTGGTAGGCCCGGGCCTGCTCCGACATACTCGAAGTGTCCCGCACCCACTGACCCGGCCCCCCAACCGGAGGCCACCCGCCACCGCTTCCCGCGCCATGGGCGCTCTGGTTGGCCATGTGCAGCACGTAGGTGGCGCTCAGCGTCGGCGCGGCCGCGGTGGCAACACTCCCCACGGGCACGGCCACCAGGCGCACCGTCAGAAGTCCCTCACCCGAAAGCGACAGCAGGGGCACGGGGAGGCTCCCCAGCTTGCCGCCCCAGGCAGCCACCTTCGCCGTCCCAGCACCGGCCGTGCCCACCGTCAGCACCGCGCCCGTGGCAAGCCGCGACACCGTGCGCACCTTCTCCGCGTGGGGCTTGTGACGAAACTCCTCCCACAGCCGCGGGGAGTTCTCGTAGAGCTGCCTCACGACACCCGGCAGTTGCGCGAGCCCCTCGAGCGTCTCGCCCGTGTAGAAGACCAGCCGGTAGAGGCCTTCCACCATGTCCACCACGGCGAGCGCCGCCCCCTCGGCTACCGCGAGCGCCGGGTTGTCGTCGGGCTCGTACAGGCCGGCCGGCCGCGTGCCTTTGGGAACCTCGAGCCCCTGGTCCACCGGAAAGAGGCGCCCGCCCTCGACGGCGTAGAACGGCCCCACCTCGAAGCGCCCGGCCCGAAGCGTGCCGTCCTCGGCGAGGACGACCTGACCGGCCTTCTGGACCGCCACTCCCGTCGTGGCCCTCACCAGGTATCCGTCCGGACGCAGCACCAGCAACCGCGAGAAGCGCCGCATCCTCGCGTGGAGCGTGTCCCGCGTCACGACCTCCCCCCCAGCGGCCACCTCCAGGAGCAGGTGCGCCGCCATTCTCCGCAGCCCGAAGTCACCCAAGGTCAGCGGAGTGGAGAGCAGATGGGGTAACAGCTCCATCGCCTCCCGAGGTGCGAGCGTACGCCCGTCCTTCGAGAGCGCCGTGCCGGGGACGCCCGCCTGCGCGAGGAAGCCTTGGAAGTAGTCGAGCGTCATGGGCACCTCGAAGGGTTGCCCGTCGCCTACTCCGTCGGGCCATCCCATGCCCTTGCCCTCGAGCGCCTCTCGCTCGTCGGCCACTCTCATGCGCCGCGGCCGGTGATTCCGCGGCCCCGGTGCCGCGGCATCTTCTTCGACCACCACGGGCACCCCGGCCTCACGCCCTTCACCTCCAGTGGCAGCGTCCTCCAGGTCCTCGCCCGCACCGCCTGGCCTCACGGCGGAAGCCGCCTGGGCCTCGCCGTCGAGCGCCTGTGACATGGCGCTCGCCTGCCGCCCCCTCCACCGTGGGTGTCCCCCACCCGCCAGCGTCCCGCTCATGGGATGGCCCGTCGCGCACGCCGTCAGCCCGATGAGCACCAGTGCCACCAGACGCAACGTTCCCCACGCCCCGCCCCGTCGCCTCCGCCGGGCCTCCAACTGCGTACCGCCGCCCGCCCCCACCGCGGGAATCGGGTACCTCTTCGATGTGGCGCTGTCCTGACTCACGAGCATGCCCTGGAGGATAGGAGGCGGGACGGCCAACCCTACAGAGGGGGCAGGCCCATGCAGGCCCATTATCCCAGCGACGCCATGTCCTGGAATTGACGGGCTACGCCGCCGCTCTCGCCGCCGGCTCCGGCGTGCGGTGGGGCGTGCGGAGACGTGACAGCACTGCATCTACCCTGGTGAAGAATCCCGGCTGAAATCAGCTCCTGCGGAATTCAACACGAGGCCCTCCCCCGCGGGCACGAGGACAGTGCTGTGGCTGCGTGCGGCAGCTCACCGGAACGCGTCCACGATGAAGACCGCCGCGGCGGGGGACTCCACGATGGCGGTCCCCGGCTTGGACTCGGGCCTCTTGCGCAGCTGCCCCTTCCCGAGCCGGGCCACCGCGCAGATGGGCACCTTGTCTCCTTCCAGGGGGTGAGCTTCATAGTACCGGATGACGACCTGGGGGCCTTCCGTCCAGACACGCCCGTACAGACGAGACGGAGAACTGAGCGTCCCCAGGTCCTCCTCCAGGATGCTCTCGATGGGCCCCTCGTAGAGGGTGATGGGCCGCGTACTCATCTGGTTCGCATCAAGCGAGATCCAGGCCGAATCCCCGACGCTTATTCTCAGATACCGCATCACCTCGAGGGCCTTCGCCGGGCACTCGTCCGCCACCGGAGTTCCATCCGCTCGCAGCGCTACGTTACCCGGAAACGGGGATGGAGCCGTGGCGCAACCCGCCGACATCAGAAGCACGAGGGTGGAGAGGAGGAAGGCCCCCGTCCTGGGCATCATGGGCATTGCTCGCTCCTACTCCTGCACCAGTTGGGGATCCAGCGAAACGGCCAGTTGCTGGAGCCCGTCATCGCGGAAGATTTCCAGGACGAGACTCACCATGCCCTTCTCCGAAACGAACGCGCTCTTGTCCACCACGACGGCGAGACTTCCCGATGCCCCGGAGACGATCTCCGCCCGGTTCATCCGAAGGGCGAAAGGCCGGGCCGTGCGGGAAGTCGAATCGGAGGACACCCGAGCCTCCTTGAGGATCCACGGCCTGTCGCGGTGCGTGTTGGCGAGCTGGACCACGACCGCCGCCTTACCGTTTCCCTTCCCAGCGAAGATCTCGACCTTGATGCCGATCTCCCCGTCGCTGAGCTCGTAGAGGTCCTTCCGCTTGAAGGGCGCCTGCTTCACCTCGCCATTGGCCAGCAGCGTGGCGTAGGCGTGGTCGATCGAGTTCTCCTCCTTCTCGTAGCGCTCGACCTGCTCGCGCAGCTCCCGCTCGCTCTGGAGCGCGCGGTACAGGGAGGAGAGCACCGCGTCGTAGTCCTCACGGCTGGCGAACACGTTGACCTGCTGGTCCACCTCGCGGTTGCCATAGGACTGCTCGTGGGACGTCACGATGAACGGCAGCTCCGTCCCATCCGCGAGCGTCACCCGGAGCAGGAACGGGTTGTCGGGGGTAAGGTCGCGCAAGGGATAGAGCAACACCCACCTGCCAGCGCACACCACGGGCTCGAAGTGCCCCTCCCACCCCAGCATCACCGTGCGCGCGGGATCACACGGCTTCTCCAGGCGCAGGAGGGTGGCGATCCTTCCCCCCACATACACCCGGGGCGCCTCGCTCCTCGGGTGCTCCGAGAGGATGAGGGCCCGCTCGATGGGCTCGCGCACCTTGGCCACGGCCACGGCCGCGGCGAGGACGAGAAGCAGGGTAGACCGCCGAAGTAGCTTTTCGCGCATGCGGCGGGTGAACCTAGCAGGTCAGATGGCATGCCGCCAGTCCTCCAGTCACGGTCCCGGGTGACCGTCGGGAAGCGGGCACCTGGAGCAGGGCGCGCGGGCCGCCTGGCGGCTGGAGGGTGGACTCGAGAGCGCCCACTTGCTCCCATCTCAGGCCCATCATCACTCATCGAACCCAGACACTTCCAATTCGTCACGGTCGTCAAACAGACCGGCACCAAACCAGGTGGCTGGCGCGCCGCATGCGTTCACGTCAACATCCAGCGTGTCACGGGAGATTCTTTCCTTTGCAGATTCGGAGTGGACGTGCCTATCGAGAACGAGGACGCCCATTTCTCCGTTCCCCTCGCACAGCGCATCGCAGCGGAACGCGCCAATGAGGCCGCCCGCCTCGTCTTCAGCTCCGCCACGCCGGCATCCGGTCTTGGTTTGTTGTGCGAAGACTTCAATTTGGAGGGTGGGTCCCATGAGCCAAACGGACTTGACCCCGGAGCAACTGCTCTCCATTGCAAGAGAGTATTGGCGCCCGGACAGGTACCAGCATCTCACACAAGAGCCGAGCCCGGAGGATCACAAACGCGAAGCACGCTGGAAAGAAGTGCTCCAGAAGGCCGACCGCTGGCATGCATTCTTGAATGCCCTCTCTCGAGAGCTTCCCGACTTCACCATGGGAGATGGCACCGCGACCGCGGACGCCTGCTTCCGCTGTGTCGCCTATCCCGTCAAGGGCCGGCCGCTGCCACCTTTCGACTGGGCCGTCGTGGGCTGCATCAGCATCCTGGCGCCCATCTACATGCTCTACGGAATCGAATTCGAGCGGGCCGGCAAGGTGCGGCTCCGTTCCACGGTCCGCTTCGAGCCCCTCACTCCCCCGATGAGGCACCCAGCCGACGTCTTCGCCAGGAAGATCGAGGAGACGTTCGGCGTCAGCGCCCTCCCGCGTGAGGTCGCCGAAATCCCCGTCCCGCTCGTCGTGGAATGGAAGGAGCCTCCCGAGACGATGCTCTTCCATGCGCTCTTCTCGAACCAGCCCGAGAACGTGCCTTGATCACCCGCCCCGTTCCTCGGGCGCCCCAGGAGGCCACCGGTGACTGAGCAGCCCCCGCCCGGACCCGAGCCGTTCCGGGCGCTCCCCCAGAGAGGGAGGACGTCCCCCACCGCCGTCCGGAAGCGGACACCGGCCTCGTCGCACGCCCGGGATAACCAGACAACCCCTGAAGACAGACAGGAAATGGCGCCTGGTCGCAACATTTTGACGCGAACAGACAAGACAGCCCGGGTGGAAACGTTCTAGAGAGCCGCGCACGCACGCATGGGGGGGCTGCCAATGCAGACGAAGAAGCGGCTGGGCGAAATCCTGGTGGAGCTGGGGGTGCTGGACGGGTTGCAGTTGCAATCGGCCCTGGCCTACCAGCGCAAGTGGGGCGTACCGCTGGGGCAGGTGGTGGTGGATCTGCGGTTCTGCACGGCGGAGCAGGTGCTGGAGGCATTGGCGCACCAGACGGGCGTGCCGGCGATGGACCTGGACGCGCAGCGGATGAACGCGCGGCTGGGGAACCTGGTGCCGAGGCGGCTGGCGGAGATGCACCGGGTGGTGCCGCTGCGGCTGGAGGGCCCGAGGGACATGGTGCTGGTGGTGGCGATCGCCGCGCCGGCGAGCCTGCAGTCGCTGGACGCGGTGCGCGGCGTGGCGTGCAAGGCGCGGGTGGTGCCGTGGCTGGCGACGGACGCGGCGATTGGCCGGGCCATCGAGCGGCTCTACCAGGGTGGAGCGGAGGTGGCGCCCCGGCGCGCGGAGGTGGAGGCCATCACGCTGCCCGAGGCGGACGCGGACATGGCGGTCCACCACGAGGACGGCCTGGCGGCGCTGACGGAGGGTGGGCCCTTCGAGGTGGTGCGCGGCGTGCTGCTGCCGGACCTGAATCCCGAGCGCGAGACATTGGACATTCCGCTGCTGGAGCCGCTGGAGATGGAGGAGCTGGCGGGGATGCTGGAACTGCCGGAGCGGGCGGAGCCGGAGATGGGGGCGGTGCTCGTCTACGGGTGGGGCGCGGCGGCGGCGGCGGGGCTGGTGCGGGTGTTGGGAGAGGCGGGCTTCCGGGCGGGCGTGGCGAGCACGGAGCAGGTGCTGGCGGCGGACGCGCGGGCGGTGGTGCTGGCGCCGTTGCCGTCGCTGGAGGCGATGGGGCGCAAGCCGGTGGCGCAGTTGCTGGTGGCGGGCAAGGTGCCCGAGCTGGACGTGGAGAGGGCGCGGGCGCTGGGAGCGAAGGGCTTCCTGGCGGCGCCACTGGACACGGACCTGATGCTGCGGGCGGTGAGGCGGCTGTTGCGCGCGGCGGGCGAGCGGCCTCGGGTGCCGGCGGCGCGGCTGTTGAAGGGAGAGGCGCCCCGGCTCCGGGCGGCGAGCTGAGGCGCCTCGGGAGTCAGGGGCTCAGCGGACCAGTTCCAGGAAGCTCTCGGTGGGCATCCAGAGGGAGGAGAGCTCGAGCGGGAGCGAGTGGAAGGGCTCGGCGCGGACGATGGAGTCGCCCTCGTAGGTGTCGACGAGGAGCCAGCCGCGCTTGACGCGCTGGAAGACCTCGAGCGTGCGGGCGGCGGGGTCCACGAGCCACACGTGGGAGACACCGGCGCGAGCGTAGGCGGGCAGCTTGCGGGTGCGATCCAACGCGGCGGTGGAGGGCGTGAGGACCTCGCAGATCCAATCCGGGGCGAGCGTGAGGAAGGGCTCATCGGGCGTGGGGGCCTCGGAGAGCCGATCGCGGCGCCAGCCGGCGAGGTCGGGGACGAGCACATCGCGGCCGAGACGGAGCTCGGGAGCGCGGAGGAAGCACCAGCGGCCGGAGCCCCCGCGGCGGGGATCGAGCCGTTCACCGAGTTCAACTCCCAACATGAAGGCGGCACGGGCCTGACCTGGCGCCGGCCGGGGCGAAGCCACCAGTTCCTCGTCGAGGATCTCCCCAACCCATCCCATCGGCAGCGCCTCGAGAGCCGAGTAAGCCGCCTGGCTGTTGCACATCGGAATCACCCTGTCCTCCTCCGGCCCTGGTGAGTGGGGGCCGGGCAGGGGAAGCATTCTAAGGAGGGGTCTGACACGAGCCGGGCGGTGGGGCGGGTGTCTACTTACCGATACAGAAGCGCTGGAAGATGGCGTCGAGGAGGGCCTCGGAAGCGGAGGTTCCGGAGACCTCGCCGAGGGACTCGAGGGCGAGGCCGACTTCACCGGAGACGACCTCGAGGGTGGAGAAGCGGCAGGCGCGCTCGGCGCGGGAGAGGGCGTCAGCGGTGCGGCGAAGGGCATCGGCATGACGTTCGGAGACGAGGGCGACGGCGGAGGGAGCGCCGCCGCCCCACAAGCGCGAGAGCATCTGGGAGCGGAGCGATTCAACCCCTTCGCCCGTCAACCCACTGACCGCCAAGGCGGACCCACGGCCAGAACCCCTCTCCCCCCGGGAGAGGGACGGGGTGAGGGTGCCCGCATCCCGGGTTGAGCCCGAGTCAATCCCCTCTCCCTCTGGGAGAGGGTCAGGGTGAGGGTCAGCGCGTTCCCGAGACCCACGGACATCACACTTCCCCGCGACAAGAAGAACAGGAGTGGCCCCCGCGTCACGAAGCCACCGCTGTGCCTCGTCTCCACTGGCCTCTGGGGGAAGCACGAGCACGGCGAGGTCGACAGCGGCGAGCACCTCGCGAGTGCGAGCAATCCCCAGCGCCTCCACGCGTCCTGGGGCCTCGCGAAGCCCGGCGGTATCGAGCAACACCACACCGAGCCCCTCCCACTCGACACGGGCCTCCAACACATCGCGAGTGGTCCCCGGCTCCTCATCGACGAGCGCGCGCTGTTCCCCCAGGAGCCGGTTGAACAGCGTGCTCTTCCCCGCGTTCACGGGCCCATACAGGGCGACACGGGCCCCCCGGCGCACGAGCCGTCCACGGCCCACCTCGGCGAGCAGGGAATCCGCGGTGCTCCGCAACTCGGAGACACGGGCCTCCATGCCCGCATCGGCGCCCTCGGCCTCCTCGGGAAAATTCAGTACTCCCTCGAGGTCCGCATGGAGCGAGCGCAGGGGCTCCTCCAGCCCGCGGACGCGAGCGGCGAGCGCCCCCGCCAGTCCCGCCGCCGCGGCGCGCACGGCGGCCTCGGAGTCGGCGGCGACGAGGTCGGCGACGGCCTCGGCGCGGGTGAGGTCGATGCGGCCATGAAGGAAGGCGCGGCGGGTGAACTCCCCGGGTCCGGCGTGGCGCACGGCGGGATGCTCCAGGGCGCGAGCGAGCAACATGCGCAGGAGACGAGGACTCCCATGGGCCTGGAGCTCGACGACATCCTCGCCGGTGAACGAATGAGGAGCGCGGAAGAAGAGGAACAGCCCCTCATCGAGCGCGGCGCCGGAGGAATCGACGAAGGAGGCGAGGTAGGCGTGCCGGGGAGTGGGCGAAGCGGGCACGCCGGGGGCGAGCATGCGGCCCACCTCGAGGGAGGCGGGGCCGGAGAGGCGGAGGATGCCGACGGCGCCGGCGGTGGGGGCGGTGGCGAGCGCGGCGAGGGTGGCGGGGGAGCTCATGGAAGGGTGCCCCCGCGAGGGGGGACTACAGGCCGGTGGGAGAGGCGGGGGAGTGGAAGTTCTCGTCGTAGCAACCGTTGCAGGACACGATGCCATTGCCATCGGCCTTGCCACCACGGAGTTGGGAGGTGGCGATGCGGATGGAGTACCCCTCGGAGGAGCGCAGGGTCTGGGTAGAGCCCGAGAGGGTGGAGCGCTGCACGTCCACGACTCGAGCGGAGTCGGAGCGCAGGGTCTCCAGGGCGCGAGCCTGCTGACCCGAGGGGCCGGAGCCCGAGAGGGTGCTGTCGCGGACGGAAGCGGGGGAGGAGGCCAGGCGCAGGCCGACGGACACACCGCCGTCGGAGCCGGAGACCTCGGCGCGCACGAGCACGAGGCGGGAGCCCTCGGCCTCGACGCCCAGGGCCTCCGAGCCGCCCTGGCCCATGGCCGAGGAGTCCCACAGCTCCAGGGCGCCCCCGTGCACGGAGACGCCGGTGGCCCGGGCTCCGCCCTGGGCGAGGAACGTGGAGCCGGACACCTTCACGGAGCAGCCCTCGCAGGAGAAGCCCACGGTCTCGCCGCGGGAGGACACGGCACTCACCTGCACGCGCTCGAAGCCACCGGTGCCGGGGCCCGCGGTGGACAGCAGCCCCACGGTGCGCGAGGAGCCCTCGCGGGCCACGGCCACCACATCGCGGGCGCGGAACAGGGACGAGGGATTGGAGAGGGCCACGGCCTCGCCGGAGCCCCCGAGGTGCTCCACGGTGAGGGAGCGCAGCTCGGTATGGTCCGTGGTCACCACGGTGGGGCCGGCGGCGCGGGAGCGCACGGTGGTGAGCTGCTGTCCGGCGCCCTGCACGTGGATGTACGGGCGCAGCTGAATCCCCTGGGTGCCGAGGTCATACACGCCGGGCTCGAGGAAGAGGAGCCAGGGCTCCTCGGCGGAGACCTTCGTGATGGACTGGAGGGCGTTGCGCAGGTTCTCGCCGCCGATGAGGGGCGAGTCCCCCGGGGGAACGACGCGGATGCGGGCGAAGTTGCCGGGAGGCCCCATGGGCCCGGTGTCTCCCTTGGCACCCGGCTCACCGCGAGGCCCGGGGACGGACTCACCGGAGGCGCCCGGCTCTCCCTTGGGACCGGGGTCACCCTTGCCTCCACAACCGGAGGCGGAGACGAGCAGGACGAACAAGGGGAGGACGACGAGGCGCCGCATGCGAGAGGCCTCCTGAGCCCCGGAGGGGCATGGCCCGCCGGAACCCTTCCAGCGGGAAGCCTCCAGGAACTAGGCGCGCCCGCTCGCCGCGTCCATCGGACCCGGGGCGGGGCGCGGCCAGGAGACGCTCGGAACGTCCACCAGCGGCGCCCCGCGCGGGTGCGAGCCCACCGGCCGACACCTACCCGGGACCGAGGGACATCGCCCCGGGAGACGAGCCCTCGGGGACGAGACGAGTCCCCGGGGACGTCAGCCGCGGGGACGTCAGCCGCGGGGACTCTGCGCGGGAATGGAGCCGCGGGCGGCGCGCTCGACGCTCTCGCGGTTCTCCTCGATGTACTTCTCGACCGCGGCGTCCTCCAGCTCCAGATCGCGGAGCACGCCGGGGTAGACGAACTTGAAGGCCGGGGACTCCTCGTCCCCGCGCAGCCGGAAGCTCATCTTCATCACGGCGGCGCCGTATAGCTTGTCCTTGAGCGACTTGGCCTTGCCCATGGAATGCCCTTTCGTCGGTGGGCCCCGAGGGCCTAGCCCTCGAGGTCGTCCTCGTCATCGTCGTCCGGCAGCATGCTCCGCTTGGGGAGCGGGGCGGGCTTCTCCGGAGTGAACACCACGCGCCGGTTGCGGCCCTCGCCCTCGCAAGAGACCTTCACCCCCGGCACACCCTCTACTGCTTTCAGGACGCGCGCGCGGTCATCTTGCTTCACTGTAACGAGGGCATAGAAGCGGCCCAGCGAGGCCGACTTCTCGGCCAGCTTGCGAGCCACCTCGCGCAGGGAGGCATCCTCGGCCACCTCCAGGGAGCGCTCATCCGACTCGGACACACGGGCCGGGGCGGCGGGCGCCTTGGCGTGCGGGGGGGCCTGCTGGGCGCCCCGGGCGGGCTTGGGCTGCCGGGGCGCGGGCGCGGCGGCCGGGGGAGCGGGCTGCGGCGCGGGCACGGCGGGCTGAGCGGCGGCGGCGGCCTGCTCGCGCTTCAACCGCTCGCTGCGGGGCTCGGGGTGGACGCCGGCGCCCACCAGGAGGAAGCGCCGCTCGGAGCCCGGGCGGTGGAGCATCTTGTTGAGGAGGAACTGGAGCGAGTCCACCACCTGGCTGCGCTTGCCCGGCTCCACTCCGGGAGGGGGCTCGCCCTGGAAGTGCAGGGCGACGGAGAGGCTGCCATCGCTGGCGTCCTTGAAGTCGAGCCGGGCGGGGAAGCCCATCATGCCGAGGATGTCGGTGAGCAGCCGCTCCACGCGGAGGCGCATGTCCGAGCCGCCCGCGGGAGTGGAAGTGGACGGAGGTGCCTGCACGTCGCTCACTTGCGCTTGCCTCCCGCCGTGGCCGTGGCCGTGCCCGCTGGCAGTCCGCCAGACCCGCCGCCCTTGTGCTCCTTGCTCTCCAGCCACTTCCTCAGCCCGTACTGCTGGGCGATGGAGAGGAGGTTGTTGGTGAAGATGTAGAGCGCCAGGCCCGCCGGGTAGTTGAGCAGCGTGGCGGTGAAGAGGATGGGGACGAACCAGGTCATGATTTTGGCCTGGGTCGGGTCACCCATCTGCGGCTGGAGCTTCTGGGTGATGATCATGCTGATGCCCAGCGCCAGCGGCAGGATGTAGGTGGGGTCCTTGAAGGTCAGGTCGCGCCACACCGGGCCGAAGAAGGGCTCCTGGTAGATGTCGTAGCTGTTGCGCAGGGCGGTGAAGAGGGCGATCCACACCGGCATCTGGATGAGCATGGGGAGGCAGCCGCCGAGCGGGTTCACCTTGGCCTCCTGATAGAGCTTCATCATCTCCATGTTCTGGCGCTCGCGGTCGTCCGCGTACTTCTTGCGCAGCTCCTCGACGCGGGGCTGGAGCTTCTTCATGGCCTCCATGCTCACCATGGAGCGGTGGGTGAGGGGCAGGAGGATGAGCTTCACCAGCACGGTGAGCAGGATGATGGCCACGCCCCAGTTGCCCGAGAGGCCGTGGAAGAACTTCATGACGCCCACCAGCAGCTTGGCGATGACGGCCCACATGCCGTAGTCGATGGTCTCGGTGAGCTGGGGCTTGTAGGCGGTGGCGGCCAGGCCGGTGGCGTCGCGCAGGGCCTGTCCGGGCACGGCGGCGAGCAGATCATCCTCCTTGGGCCCGAAGTAGCCGCCGAAGCGCAGCGTCACCGTCTCGCCGGCGGCCACGGTGAGCGGGAAGCTGGCGGTGACACCGCGCACCGTGGGGGTGGCCACGAAGTCGCAGCGGCCCTGCAGGGGGCCATCCAGCGGGTAGAGCGCGGAGAGGAAGTACTGCTGATCAATGCCGAAGTAGTGCACCGGGCCGCGCGACTCCTCGGCGTCCGGCGCGCTCTGCTCGGGAGCCAGCTTGTGCTTCTCCTCACCCACGTGGCACGAGGCGTAGCTGAGGTTGCCCACGCCGCCGAAGAAGGACGGGGCGTGCTCGTTGTTCGGGTCGATGGCGCGGTTGTAGTGCACCTGCAGCTCGCCGGTGGCCGCCTGCGCCGAGGTGTTCTTCACCTGCAGCGTGTAGAGCAGCTCGAAGCCCTCGCGGGGCCACTGCAGGCTCTTGGTCACCTCCCACGGGCCCTGGCGGGCGGTGAAGAGGGTGCCGCCGGGGGTGCCCGTCTCGGCCACGGCGTAGCGCGCGTCGGCCGCCAGGGGCGCGGGGCCGGTGATGGACACGGACAGCGGCAGGGGCTGGCCGGCCACCGGCTGCGCCAGGTTCATCTGCGGCGGAGGCGGCACGTTGCCCCCGAAGAGCAGCTTGTAGCCCTCGGCGATGGACACCTGGCCCTGCTCGCGCATCTTCTGGCCCTGGAGCTCGGCCGACACGAGGCCCGCGCCCTGGGTGGAGAAGGAGTAGCGGGCCCACTCGCGCTGGAAGTCGAGCGTGCGCACCGGCGGGGGCGGCGTCGCCTCGGCGGCGGCCACGGGGGCCTCCGAGCCCGTCCCAGTGGACGGCGTCCCGGTGGTGTCCGCCCCCGCGGTGGGAGCGGCCGTGCCGGCGTCGGTGCCGGCCACCACCTGCCCCGCGTCCGCGCCTCCGGCCTGGGGCGGCGGCCCCTGCGGGGCGAAGAAATAGGTGTAGGCGAAGGTGAGCGCCATCGCGAGGGCGAGCGCCACCATCAGTCGCCGCTGGGAGTCAGCCGAGTGGGGCGAGAGCGGATCCAGATCGTTCATAGGGAGAGGGGAGCCGTCAGGGCACCGGGTCGAAGCCGCCCGGGTGGAAGGGTTGGCAGCGCAGCAGGCGCCAGAGGGTGAGGCGGGAGCCGCGCAGGGCCCCGTGCTTGTGGAGGGCCTGGAGGGCGTACGAGGAACAGGAGGGGTGGAAGCGGCAGGCCGGGGGGAGCAGGGGCGAGAGGAAGCGCCGGTAGAAGCGGATGGGCAGCGCGAGCAGCCAGGCGAGAGGGCTCATCGGGTGGACTCCCGGGGGCCGGACGGAAACAACCTCTGCAGCTTGCGGGTGATGCCATCGAAGGCGCGAGACAGGTCCGTGAACGACGCATCCTTGGCGGACTGGCGCACGACCAGGACTACGTCCACACCGGAGGGCCATTGCCCACGACGCTTGCGGAACAGCTCCCGGAGGAGCCTGCGCAGGCGGGCACGCTCCACGGCATTGCCCACCTTGCTGGAGACGGTCAGGCCCACGCGGCTGTAGGGCCGGGCGTTGGGCCGGGCGAGTCCCAGGAGGCTGTCAGAGGGAAGCTTCTGACCCTTCTCCTGGACCTCGAGGAACTCGCGCCGGGTAAGCAGGCGCAGGGCCTTGGGAAAGCGCTCGTCGCGAGGTGGCGCCTGGCCCTCGGCCTTCACGCGAGCGTCCCAGCTACTTCTTGTAGGACGACACCACCAGGCGCTTACGGCCCTTGGCGCGGCGGCTCTTGAGCACGTCCTGACCGCCCTTGGTGGAGTTGCGCTTGCGGAAACCGTGGGTGCGGTTGCGCCGGATCTTCGAGGGTTGATAGGTGCGCTTGGACACGGCTGGACTCCTGGGACGACGAGACGCCCGAACGTGAAGTGGGCGCCCTTATCCACGAGACTGAGGAAGGCGGCGCTCGTAACCCGATCTCCCACCCAAGTCAATGTCGGATCACTCCGGGCTGTCCGGATCTGATGGACCGGCCCCCTTTTGCGCCCCACACCCGGGGTGAAACGGGCGGGGGGTGGGAAGACTCGCACCACAACCGGTGGGAGGGGGGTGGGGATTCCGGTGGGGGCTGAGATCGGACGAGGGGGTGTAGGGTCGCGGAATGACAGGAGGAGGGGCGGCAAACTTGATCGCCCAGGGGGGGCCTGTTAGCACGGACGGCCCCCTCCCTGGCGGCCTCGCCGGGGTCCTGGAGGCCTTTCGTGAACGCGCTCGCCCGCCCCCTGCCTGTCCAGCCAAGTGCCGAGAATGTCTGGGAGATGCTCCTGGACTGTCTCAAGCGGGACGGGAAGGACTACGCGCTGGGGTGGCTCAACCGGATGCAGCCGCTGGAGGTGCGCGAGGACGCGCTGGTGCTGGCGGTGCCGGACCGCTTCTACCAGGACTGGGTGGATGACCATTACCGGGGGCTGCTCGAGTCGACGCTGGCGCGGGTGACGGACACGCCCAGCCGGCTGGGCTACGAGGTGGTGCCGGGCCTGGCGCCTCCGCCGGAGCTGCAACCCGCACCAGCGGTCAAGTCCGATGGGAGCCGGCCGCCCCGGCTCAACGCCCGGTTCACCTTCCAGAACTTCGTGGTGGCGGATAGCAACCAGCTGGCGGCCGCGGCGGCCCAGGCGGTGGCCGACACCCCGGGCCGGGCCTACAACCCGCTCTACATCTATGGCGGCACGGGCCTGGGCAAGACGCACCTGCTGCACGCCATCGGCAACAAAATCTGGGACAGGGACCCCACGCAGCGCGTGGTGTACCTGTCGAGCGAGCAGTTCACCAACGAGTACATCGAGAGCGTGCGCGAGCAGCGGATGCCCGAGTTCCGGAGGAAGTTCCGGGACGAGTGCGACGTGCTGATGATCGACGACGTGCAGTTCCTGGGGCGGAAGGAAGAGACGCAGCGGGAGTTCTTCCACACGTTCAACACGCTGCACGAGCAGGGCAAGGCCATCATCCTGACGAGCGACATGGTGCCGGCGGAGGTGCCCGGGCTGGAGGATCGGCTGCGCAGCCGGTTCAGCATGGGGCTCATCACCGACATCCAGGAGCCGAGCTTCGAGACGCGGGTGGCCATCCTCCAGAAGAAGGCGGTGATGGAGGGGTTGGACCTGCCGGACGAGGTGGCGCACTTCATCGCCCGGGCGTTCCAGAAGAACGTACGGGAGCTGGAGGGGGCGCTGGTGAAGGTGAGCGCCATCCACTCGCTGTCGAGGCACCCGGTGACGGTGGACTTCGCCTCGCACGTGCTGAAGGACGTGCTGCCGTCGCGGCAGGTGGTGGACGTGGAGAGCATCCAGAAGGAAGTGGCGCGGTTCTACAAGGTGCCGGTGGAGGCGCTGAAGGAGGACCGCCGGCACAAGGCGCTGGCGCACGCGCGGCAGGTGGCCATGTACCTGAGCCGCAAGCTGACGAAGGGCTCGTTCCCGGAGATCGCCGCGCGGTTCAACAAGGACCACTCCACGGTGATTTCGGCGGTGCGCAAGGTGGAGAAGCTGCGCGAAACGGACGCCGGAGTGAAGCGCGAGCTGGACGAGCTGGAAGCGAAGCTGACCGGCGAGTGAACGGCGCCGCCCCGGAGGGCGGACATCCAGACACCTGACCTGTGCGGTGACTTGACTTGAGGTGACCTCATGGGTCAACCTACTGGAGAAGTCACCACAGGAGGAGTGCGTCGATGGATCGATCCACGTCGGTGCCCATGGGGATGGGCGAGCAGTCCCTCACGCCAGGCGAGCAGCGCATCCTGGTTTTGATGGAGCAGGGCCAGCAGCGGCTGGAGCAGCGCCTGCAATCGCTGGAAGACGGTCAGAAGCGCACGGGCCTGCTTCTGGGCGGCATGGACCTGCGACTCACGGAGGTGACGCTCAAGGTCGACCAGGAGATCGTCAACAGCAAGGTGCGAGACCGGCAGTTGGCCGCGGCCATCCAGGAACTCCGAGAGGAGCAGCAGGAACGGGGCATCCGATTCCTGGCTCAAATCGAACGTTCGCAGCAGATGACGCTCGAGGCCGTGCACCAGGAGATGAACAAGCTCCGGTCCGAATTCTCCAAGCGTTTCGACCAGCACGACACGCGTCTGGAGGTGGTGGAACAGACGCTCGAGCGGCACGACGAGCGCCTGCACGGGCACGGCCAGGCCATCCAGGGCTTCCAGCAGGAAATGAGCAAGCTCACGGTCGCGGTCGAGCACCTGACCCAGGCCCCGCAGGTGCCCGCGTCACCTTGACGCCACACACCGGGCCTCCCGGTAGCGGGAACCCCCCCTTCACCGGCCGCCTCCGGACGCTCGTGCCGTGAACAGCTTGCGGACAAGCGTGGGCCGGGGGCGCTATACACCCGGAGCCGCGCTCGTCCGCGCCAGGGCCTGACGGGCCCGGTCCTTGTACACGGGACGCGGCTCGGAGGAGCAACACCCATGCGGTTGACGGTCTTCGGAGCGACGGGGCGCGTCGGGCACACGCTGGTGCACGATGCGCTCGGGTTGGGGCACGAGGTGACGGCGTACGTCCGCGACCCGAAGCGGCTGGGCCTGAAGCACGGGCGGCTCTTCGTGAAGAAAGGCAGTCTGGAGGACGGCACCACCGTGGCCGAGGCCCTCCGCGGCGCCGAGGTCGTGGTCAGTGCCATCGGCGCCCGGGACGCCACCCACGCCGTCACGGTGGTGACCGAGGCCACGCGCTCCATCGTCACCGCCATGAAGTCCGAGGGCCTCAAACGGCTCGTCACGGTGGGCGCCGCGGGGCTGCTGCCCCACCCGGCCGGGGGACTCGCCGGAGAGCACGGCCTGCCGCCCTTCCTGCGCCATGCCTTCGAGGACCACCGGGGCGCGTTCCAGGTGCTGCAGGAGAGCGAGCTCGACTGGGTGGTGGTGTGCCCTCCCGTCATGCCCAGCGGCGTGAAGACGGGCAAGTACCGCACCGCCGTGGAGTCCCTGCCCACCGGCGGCCGTCAGGTCTACGCCGAGGACGTGGCCGACTTCACCCTCAAGACGGCCCTCGGCGCCGAGCACCACCGCGTCCGCGTCGGCATCGTGGGCGACTGAGCCCCCGCCGGGCGCGCTCGTCACCAACTGGTCCAACAGTCGGACCAGTTCGCGAACTTCGTCACCGGCCCCTCGCCCTCCGGGAGAGGGACAGGGTGAGGGTATCGCGCGCCCCGGGTTCCCACACGCGCTGGCGAACCGCGGCTCCGGGCCTTACACAGTGCCCACCCGTGAGCCTCCGCGAGCCCCTCGTATGAAGCCGGCCCCGCTGTCCTTCCTCCTCCTTGCCCTCGTGTGCGCCCTGTCCGGCTGCGCGCTTCCCGCGCCCACCTCGGGCAGATTGCTGGGCACCGGGCCCACTCCCGTCTCCGAGGCCTTCTTCGAGGTGCGCGCCCGGCACACGGACCTCGTGTCCGTGCGCGTCGTCTTCCCCTCGGACGCCGAGGGCCATCCCGCCCGGCCCGCCGATGGCGCTCCACTCCCCGGGCTCGTCCTCGTCCACGGTGGCTTCGTGGCCCCCGAGGGCTACCTCTGGCTCGCCGAGTCCCTCGCCGCGCGCGGCTACGTCGTCGCGATGCCCTCGCACCCGCTCGATCTGCCGCTGTCCGCCATCGACAACGGCCACTTCGCCCGCGAGCTCCTCACGACTCCTCCCGAGGGCTCGCTCCTCGAGGGCCTCGTCCAGCCCTCGCGCATCGCCGTGGCCGGCCACTCGCTCGGCGGCGTCGTGTCCGCCAAGCTCGCCCTGGACGGCGGCTTCGCGGCCCTCGCCCTGCTCGCCAGCTACCCGGACCCGGCCGACGCCGAGCGCATCCCCTCCCTCGCGGTGCCCTCGCTCTCGCTGGCCGGAGAGCTGGACTGCCTCTCGGAGCTGTCCCGCGTCCGGGAGGAGGCCTCCCGGCTCCCCGCGCCCACGGTGCTCGCCGTCCTCCAGGGCGTCACCCACTTCCAGTTCACCTCCAGCGACCAGCGGGACGTGGAGGATGGCTGCGCGCCCACGGTGCCGCTCGACACCGCGCACGAGCGCATCGCCGAGGTCCTCTCGCGCTTCCTCCATGCCGCGCTGGCCGGACAGGGCACCGGCGCCGATGACATCCGCCAGGTGCCCGGTACGGAGGTAACCGCGCGATGAAGGCCCACGTCTTCGCCAGTGCACTGCTGCTCGCCCCGGTGGCCGCCGCCGAGGCCCCCGTCCTCACCGCGCGCGGCCGCGTGGATGCCTCGCACCTGTCGCTGCTCGGGGGCACCCAGGGCGTGGGCCTGGGTTTCCTCCTCGCCGCGCCCCCCGTCTCCGAGTCCCGGCCCACCGCCTTCGGTGGCGAGTTCTTCATCCTCCCCTCCACCGGGGTGCTGGAATTGCGCGGCGCCGGCCAATGGCAGCTCACCTCGGGCACGGGCACCTTCCAGGTCTCGGCGCAGCTCGGGCTCACCGCCTATGGGGTGGTGCGAGGCCCCGCGGACCTGGGACTCGGGCCGCACGCGGGCCTCACCGCGAGCCTCGGGGGCCCCCGGTTCGAGGGCTTCCTCGGCGCCCAGGCCGGACTCGAGGCGTTCCTGCGCGATGGAGGCCCCCGGGTGCCCGTGCGCGCACTGCTCGGCGCGCGCGGGCGGCTGGGGCCCTGGGGGCTCGCCCTCACCGCTCGCGCCGGAGTGGACTTCGAGGGGGGCCTGTACGCCACCTGGCGGGGAGATGTGCTGCTCGCCCTCAGCTGGTACGGCCGCGAGGTGTCCCCTCTCCCCCTGGGAGAGGGTCAGGGTGAGGGTCTTCCCCCGAGGGAGCATGCACCTACGGAAGGCTCGGCGCCTCCACGTCCGTGACGATGAGCGTGTTGGTGCGTACGTCCACGCTCACGCTGCCCCTCGGCGATAGCACGCCCTTCACGTGCGGCAGCAACTCCGAGGCCCGCGCGGAGTTGACCGGAATCAGCCACGTGCGCAGCGGCGCCGACTGCTCCTTCGCCGCCTTCAGGCGAACGAGCGCCTCGGCCTCCTCCTGCAGCGTCCTCAGCGACGCCACGCGCAGGATGCTGCCCCGCCGCTCCATGCCCAGCCCGCGCGAGGCCAGCACCACGTCCAGCGCCTCCGTCCACACCACGTTGCGCAACGACAGCGTCACCGTGCCCTGAACCTCCTCGGACACCACCAGGTTCAACCGGCCCACGTCCGCCAGCATCCGCAGCACGTCGTGCACGTTGGCCCGGGTGACGTCCAACGAGATGCGCTTCGCCTCCTTCGGCGATTTCGCCACGGCGGGCGCGGCGGTTTCATGGAGCCAGTCCAACCCCGCGACCCCACTCACTTCAAGTGCCTCCCGGCCCTTTGTCCTCCATGGACTTCGGGGTGGGACGCGCCCTGCCTCCGCCCCACATTCCCCGGCGTGTGGCCGGTGCACCCGCTCCGGGGTCTCTATTTTCGAAACAGCCCGAACCGGCAAACCGCGCGTGCTCTCCCAGTGTGCGCCAGGATCGCCGGTCCGCACGCGGTGGGTGCCTCCCACCTCGGATTCGGGACCGGGCCCCCTCCAGGCCTCCACCCTGGAGGGGGCCGTGCGGCCTTCCTCGAGAGTCCCGGACCGGCCCGCGCTAACCCGTGGCGAGCAGCTCGCCCAGCAGCACGGTGAGGCGCGGCCAGAGCCACACCCACAGGACGAGCGAGCCCGCGCCCAGTCCCGTCGCGGCCAGGGCCTGTCCCCGGCGGCCGATCGGCGGACGGGCCTCGGGATTCACGCGCCGCAGCGCCGTCAGGCCCAGCGCCAGGGCCAGCGGCGCGAAGAGCGGGAAGAACACCCCGTACAGCCCGAGCTGCAGGCCCACCAGGGCCAGGGGGTTGTTCTCGTGACGGTTCCACAGCCGCAGCAGGGCGCGCTCGGGAATGGACACCCGGTGGAAGAGCTTGTGCCTCGGGTCCTGGTGGACGGAGGCCCCCATGCCCAGGAGGAACAGGGCGGGGACGAGGAGCAGGGGCTCCCGCGACACCAGGCCGAGTGCCCCCAGGCCCACGGGCAGGGCGAGCAGCCCCGCGCGGGCCCACCGCTGGCCGAAGAAACACCCCACCCCCACCGCGGAGCAGGCGAGCAGGAAGGCTCCCGGCAGGGCGTCCCCGTGCAGCAGCAGCGTGAGGCCGGGGGCGAGCATCACCAGGCCCCCCAGGCCGAGGAACCAGGCCCACGTGTCCCGCCGGCCCCACAGCTTGAGCCGGAAGGCCTCCAGGTAGTTGACCTCGGGGAGCGCGGCGCAGGCGGCGCAGTAGACGGCGCCGAGCACCCGGGTGGCGCACCCGGGGCAGGAGAAGCCGCCGCAGCGCGTGCAGATGCCCTCGGCGGGGACGTCCGGGTGCACGGCACAGCGGGGAAGCGTGGCGCCCGAGGCGTCGGCGGGGGGCATGGGCCCGAGTATCCCACGAAGCCGCCCGCCCCTTCCTCGAAGGGTGGAGCAGGCGCCGCTTGTTGCCGCCATCGCCCACCCCCACCCTCGAAAGGGAGGGTCACTTCCGAACGAGGGAATCGCCATGGCGGAACACACCTGGGGCAACTGCAAGGGCTGCCGCTTCTTCAACAGCCACAACGCCCAACCCGATGACGCCGAAGTCGCCCAGTGCACACAGCCCGAGCTGCGGGAGTTCGAGTTGCAGGTGACGGGGATGAGCGGCTGCAAGGAATTCGAGGCCCGCACCGGTGCCTCCGGAGGCGCCTACCAGGAGCCCGAGGCCACCTCGATGCACTGAGGGACGTGCGTCCCACCCGGCACAGCCGCTAGCGTCACGCTCGTCCGGTCTCCGCCCGGGGACCGGCCTCACACGAGGGACGCGCCATGCCGGAAGCACGCACGCTGGGAGAGGCCCCGGGACCCCGGGGCCACTGGTTCTGGGGCAGCATCCAGGAGCGGCGCCACAGCCCGCTCCAGCTCTTCGTGCGCGCCCACCAGGAGTACGGAGAATTCGTCCGCCTCCGCATGGGGCCCGCCATCAGCCTCGTCTCCGTCACCGACCCCGAGCTCGTCAAACACGTCCTCGTCGACCGCGCGGACCGGTACGGCAAGCCCTCCAGCCTGGTGCGCGATGCGTGGCCGGTGCTCGGCAATGGCCTGTTCACCAGCTCGGGCGACTTCTGGAAGCGCCAGCGCCGCCTCATGCAGCCCGCCTTCCACAAGGAGCGCCTGGCCGCGCTCGCCGGCTCCATGGTGGAGGCCACCTGGCAGATGCTCGCGCGCTGGCGGGCCCGCCCCTCGGCCTCCGAGCCCCTCGACGTCAGCGCCGAGATGATGCACCTCACCCTGGGCATCGTCGGCCGCGCCCTCTTCTCCACAGACGTCAGCGGCGACGCCAGCAGTGTCGGCCAGGCGCTCACCGTCGCCCTCGCCGAGACGAACCGCCGCATCCTCTCGCTCGGCCTCTACGCCCCGGACTTCCTCCCCACCGCGCGCAACCGCGTCTTCCACCAGGCCATGCGGTCCCTCGACGCCGTCGTCTTCGACATCATCGCCCGCCGCCGTGCCGGCGAGACGCAGGGGGATGATCTGCTCGCCACGCTCATGGCCGCCCAGGACGCCGACACCGGCGAGCGCATGACGGACGCCCAGCTGCGCGACGAGGCCATGACCCTCTTCCTCGCCGGCCACGAGACCACCGCCAACGGGCTCGCCTGGCTGTGGCACCTGCTCGCCCAGAATCCCGAGGTGGAAACCCGCGCCCGCGCCGAGGTCCAGCGGGTGCTCGGCGGCCGCTCGCCCACGGCCCAGGACATCCCCCAGCTGCGCTACCTCACCCAGGTGTTCGAGGAGACCATGCGCCTGTACCCGCCGGCGTGGATCATGGCCCGCCAGCCGGTGAAGGAGGACGAGCTCGGCGGAGTGCGGATCCCCGCCAGCCCGCGCGTCATCGTCGTCACCGCGCCCTACGCCCTCCACCGCAACCCGAGGCTGTGGCCGGACCCGGAGCGCTTCGAGCCGGAGCGCTTCTCGCCCGAGCAGACGGCGCAGCGCCCGCGCCTGGCGTACATGCCCTTCGGCGGCGGCCAACGGCTGTGCATCGGCAACAACTTCGCACTCATGGAGGCCACGCTCATCATCGCCGAGGTGCTGCAACACTTCCGGCTGCGCGCGGTGCCGGGCCACACCGTGGAGCCCGAGCCGCTCGTCACCCTGCGGCCCAAGGGTGGACTGCCCATGTTCGTCGAGCCCCTGCACGCGAGCGCCTGAGCCATGTTCCATCCCAAGGGACCGAGCTTCGTGGAGCTGGTGCGGCAGGGCTTGAGCTCGGTGGAGCGGGGGTATGATCTGCTGGCGCCGAAGTTCGACTACACGCCGTTCCGCACACCGGACGACGTGCTGAAGGCGAGCGTGGAGCAGGCGGGCCCGCCGGGGAGCGTGGCGAGCGCGCTGGACGTGTGCTGCGGCACGGGAGCGGCGATGCGCCACCTGAGGGCGCTGTGCCACGAGCGGGTGGTGGGGGTGGACCTGAGCCAGGGGATGCTGGACGAGGCGCGCCAGGGACTCGCGGACGCACCGGGGAGCGCGGCGTTGGAGTGGGTGCGTGGGGATGCACTGGAATTGCCGTGGCGCGAGGAGTTCGAGCTGGTGACGAGCTTCGGCGCCTTTGGCCACATTCCCGAGGAGGACGAGCCGCGGCTGGTGGAGTCCATCCACCGGGTGCTGAAACCCGGAGGCCGATTCCTGTTCGTGACGGGGGAGGAGCCCTCGCGGCTGAGGCCGGGCTATTGGATGGCGAAGGCCTTCAACGCGGCCATGCGGGTGCGCAACGCGGTGTGGGATCCGCCCTTCGTCATGTATTACCTGACGTTCCTGCTTCCACGGGCGCGGGCGCTGTTGGAGGCGCGAGGCTTCCGGGTGGAGGTGCGGCGGGACGCACTGCCGGAGAAGTACGCACACCATGGATTGTGCGTGGTGCTCGCTACCCGGCAGTGAGGGGAAGCCCGGCTGTTCAGGCGCCGCGGGGGCGTCATAGCATCGCCGGACACCCTCGCTGGAGCCCCGCCGAGCCCATGTCTGCGCTGTTGCCGCCCCCGGACGCCGGGATGATCACACGTCACTCCTCTCGCGAGCAGAAGGGGCGGCGGTGGAGGATGAGCGGGGTGTTCGCGGTCTCCATCCTCCTGCTCTACCCGTTGGATCTGTTCATGCTGCGGGAGCCGAGCCCCGCGACGCTGGTGGTGCGGGTCCTGTGGTCCGGGGAGATGCTGCTCTACACGTGGCTGGTGATGATGCTGGGGGAGCGCTGGCTGTCGCTGTTGCTGCGCATCCACACCGCGCTCATGAGCGGCTTGTTCATGAGCATCGTCGTCCTGACGGGGGGAATGGACAGTCCCTACATGACGCTGGTGCCCTCGATGCCGCTGTTGGTGGCGCTCATCCGGCCGGGGGACACGAAGCCGGCGATCGTCTGCGGGGCGACGTGTGCACTGGGAGCCCTGGCCATCGTGATGAGGACGGAGGGCTCGGCGCTGAACGCGCTGGCCTGGGCGGGGATGGTGACGTCGTCGACGTTCTTCGGGGTGTACGGCTCGTCGCAGTTCCGCAAGGCGCAGACGGCGGAGAACGAGGCGAGGGTGGAGCGCGAGCGCCGCGAGTCGATGGAGAAGCTGACGAAGGCCGAGCGGCACCGGGCACAGTCGGAGAAGCTGGCGACGGTGGGGCGGCTGGCGGCGAGTGTGATGCATGAAATCAACAACCCGCTGGCGTTCGTGGGCTCGAACCTGGAGTACCTGCGCACGGAGGTGCTGGCACAGCCGCTGAAGGAGGAATTGCGGCAGGAATTCCAGGAGGTCTTCGACGAGACGAGCACGGGGATGGAGCGCATCCGGCAGATCGTCACGGACCTGAAGGGCTTCTCGAGGATGGACGTGGAGGAGCCCTGCGAGTGCGTGCTGGCGGACGTGGTATCGGACGCGGCGCGGCTGGCGGGGGTGCGGCTCAAGCACGTGGCGAAGCTGACGGTGGAGATACCGGCGGAGCTGCCAGAGGTATTCGCGACGAGGCGGAGACTGGCGCAGGTGATTCTGAACCTGCTGGTGAACGCGGGGGACGCACTGGAGGAGGCGAGGGTGCAGGGCGGGGAGGTGCGGGTGATGGGGAGGTTGGAGGGGGAGAAGGTGACGCTGCTGGTGGAGGACAACGGACCGGGCTTCCCGCCGGAAGTGCTGCCGAGGCTCTTCGAGTCCTTCTTCACGACGAAGGGGCCGGAGAAGGGGACGGGGCTGGGGTTGAGCCTGTCGCGGGAGATGGTGGAGCGATTCGGGGGAAGACTGACAGCGGAGAACCGGGCCGAGGGAGGCGCTCGCCTGCGTCTGGAATTACCGGTGCAAAGAACCCCTCGCCCCCCGGGAGAGGGACGGGGTGAGGGTGCCTGACGCCCCGGGTTGCCCCCGTGGGGACCCACCGCGAGCACATGCCCGAAACCCGATTCCCGAGGGGATTCCCGCTCTACGAGAAACGAAGCACGTGCTAAGCGTTTGCCTCTGCACAACGAGGAGGCACTCAGCCCGCATGAAGAAAGCGCTCATCACCGCCGCCGTCCTCGCCCTCGGCCTACCGGCCTTCGCCCAGCAGCAGCAGCAAGAGGCGAAACCGCTGGTGCCCGGGCGTGAGGCACTGGCCATCCCCTACGAGAAGTACACGCTGCCCAACGGCATGGAAGTCCTCCTGGCCCAGGACAAGAAGCTGCCCGTGGTGGCGGTCAATGTCTGGTACCACGTGGGCGCCTACCACGAGCAGCCGGGCCGCACCGGCTTCGCGCACCTCTTCGAGCACATGATGTTCCAGGGCTCCAAGCACGTGCCGGACGACGTGCACATCGCCATGCTCGAGCAGCTCGGTGCCAATGATCTCAACGGCACGACGAACTTCGACCGCACCAACTACTTCGAGACGGTGCCCACCAACCACCTGGCCACGGCGCTGTGGCTGGAGAGTGACCGGATGGGCTTCCTCCTGGATGCGCTGGACGAGAAGAAGCTGCGCACCCAGCAGGAGGTGGTGAAGAACGAGCGGCGCCAGGGCGTGGAGACGCGTCCCTACGGCCTCGCGCTGGAGAAGCTGTGGAAGGCGCTCTTCCCCGCGCCGCACCCGTACCACGGCAAGGTCATCGGCTCGATGGAGGACCTGGACGCGGCCAACGTGGAGGACGTGAAGGGCTTCTTCCGCAAGTGGTACGCGCCGTCCAACGCCACGCTCGCGGTGGTGGGAGACTTCGACCCGAAGGAGGCCCGCGCCCTCATCGAGAAGTACTTCGGCACGCTGCCGGGCGGCCCCAAGCCGGAGAAGCCCACGGTGGCCCCGGTGAAGCACACCGCCGAGAAGGTCATCCGCCACGACGAGACGGTGGGCACGCTGCCGCAGGTGATGATGGCCTGGCTCACCCCGCCGTACTTCAGCGAGGAGGACGCCACCGCGGACGTGCTGGCCAACGCGCTGGGCACCGGCAAGTCCAGCCGCCTCTACAAGCGACTGGTGTTGGAGAAGGGCCTGGCGCAGAGCGTGATCGCCGCCCAGCAGAGCCTCGGGGCGCAGTCCGTCTTCTTCATCGAGGCGGTGGCCCGGCCCGGCGTGTCCAGTGACGCGCTGGCCAAGGAGATCGACGCCGTGCTGGAGGAGGTGCGGCGCGGCGGCATCACGCAGCAGGAGCTGGACCGGGCGCGCACGCGCTTCGAGACGCAGATGCTGGCGGGGCTGCAGTCGGTGGGTGGCTTCGGCGGCAAGGCGGACGTGCTGCAGAGCTACAACCACTACACGGGAGACCCGGGCTACCTGGACGAGGACCTGGGGCGCTACGACTCGGTGACGACGGAGCGGGTGCGCGACTTCGCCCGGGACTTCCTCCAGTCCGATGCCCGCGTGGTGCTGCACGCCGTGCCCACGCAGAAGGGCCCCATCTCGGCCGCGAAGGAGACGCACTGATGCGCCGCTTGTTCATCGCCCTGTCCGTGTTGGCGCTCGCCGCCGGCTGCAAGACGGCCCCCGAGCCCGTCCCCGAGGCCCCCAAGCCCCCCGAGACGCCGGCTCCGCCGCCGGAGGACCCCAACGCCTTCCGCCAGCAGCCGCCCAAGCCCGGTGAGCCGCCCGAGCTGGTGCTGCCGAGGTTCGAGCAGGCGAAGCTGGACAACGGGCTCACGGTGCTGGTGAGCACGCGCAAGGAATTGCCGCTCGTGTACACGGGGGTGGCGTTCGCGTCGGGAGGCTCGCAGGACCCGAAGGGCAAGTGGGGCCTGGCGGACGTGACGTACAAGATGCTGCTGGAGGGCGCGGCCGGGAAGGACACCACGGCGCTGGACCAGGCCTTCCAGGACCTGGGCGTATCGCCCGCGGTGAGCGTGAACCCGGATGGGGCCTTCATCGGAGCGCGGGTGCTGAAGCGGCACGCGGACGCGGCGCTGGCGCTGCTGTCCGACGTGGTGCGCAAACCGAACCTGGCGCAGAAGGACTTCGACCGGCGCAAGAAGCTGCAACTGGCCGAGCTGGTGCGCGCCATGGGCAGCCCGGGCTTCCTGGCGCAGCAGGCGTACCTGGACGCGGTGTTCGGCGCGGAGCACCCGTACGGGCACCCGGTGAGCGGGCTGCCGGCCACGGTGGACACGCTGACGCTGCAGGACGTGAAGTCCTTCTACGGCAAGAGCGTGGGCCCGAAGGCGGCGGCGCTGGTGATGACGGGGGATGTCACCCTGGACGAGGCGGTGGGGCTGGCGAAGAAGTACTTCGGCGACTGGAAGGGCAACGCCCTGCCGCCGCCGGTGCCGCCCACGCCCGCGGCGACGCCGAGGCAGCAGGTGGTGTTCGTGCCCAAGCCGGGGCTGGACCAGACCATGATTGTCGTGGGCCGGCCGGGCATCGCGGTGGGGCACTCGGACGAGTACGCGTTGGACCTGGCGACGACGGTGTTCGGCGGCTTCTTCGGCAGCCGGCTGAACATGAACCTGCGCGAGGACAAGGGGTACAGCTACGGGGCGGGGGCGAGCGCGGACGCGCGGCTGGGCGTGGGGCCGCTGACGGCCTCGTCGGCGGTGCGCAAGGACGTGACGGGGCTGGCGCTGAACGAGTTCTTCGGGGAGATGAAGGGGATACAGGAGCGCCCCATCACGGAGAAGGAGCTGGCGGCGGCACGCGAGGGCCTCATCCGGGCGATTCCGGGCGAGTTCGAGTCGGTGGAAGGACTGGGCTCGAGCGCGGCGTCGCTGTTCTTCCTGCGCAGGCCGATGGACGAGTACGCGCGGACGGTGACGGGGCTGGAGAAGGCGACGCCGGCCGAGGTGCAGCGGGTGGCGGAGGCGTACCTGGGCCCGGCGGCGATGCAGGTGGTGCTGGTGGGAGACCCGGCGGTCATCCAGGAGCAGGTGGGCCCGATGAACCTGGGCAAGCTGGTGGCGAAGGAGCCGGTGGCGCCCCCGGCGAAGAAGTAACGAGGTGACGGGGTGAGGGGCAGACCCTCACCCCAGCCCTCTCCCAGCGGGAGAGGGGGCACACACGGTGGACACCGGGGTCAGTCCCTCTCCCTCTGGGAGAGGGTCGGGGTGAGGGAAGTCGGGGTGAGGGAAATCGAGTCCCTCAGTCCCGATCCTTCTCCCGCTCCTCCTGTCCGCGGAGGATGCGGATCTCCTCATCGGCCTCGTCGATGGGGCTGCGGATGTCCGGGACATACCCTCCGACCTCGGCGTCGCTGTCGAGGGCGAACTTCTGCTCGCGGGTGCCGTGGATGGAGTCCGCGGAGTAGAGGGGGAGGGTGTCATCGGCTTCGAGACCGCGCTCGACCCGGTCGGGGGAGAAGGGAGGCTTCTCGTCTTCCCGCTCCTTGGGGTGCACGGGGTCGTACTTCCTCCGCTTCTCGTGGTCGGCCATGGTGAAGACTCCTCGTGGAAGGCGGACGCGCGGGTTGCGCGACCCTACGAGGTTCAATGTGGGGCGAACCGGGAGCGCTCCAAGCTTCCCGGGGAGGGACGAGCGCCCGCTCGACGGGCGGGTGCATGAGGAGCCCGACTCCAAGCCAGGCGTGACTTGACACCGGCCCGTGCGGCGCCTATTTAACCTCTGAGTTAATTAACCAGAAGGTTAAACCCGAATGCCGTCCGACCGTCTCGATGCCACCTTCACGGCCCTCGCGGATCCAACGCGGAGGGCCATCCTCGCGCGCCTGGCGGAAGGGGAAGCCACGGTGATGGAGCTGGCCGAGCCCTTCGCGATGAGCCTCCCGGCCATCTCCAAACACCTCAAGGTGCTGGAGCGAGCGGGGCTCATCTCCCGGGGGAGGGACGCGCAACGGAGACCCTGCCGGCTGGAGACGGCGCCGCTCAAGGAGGCCGGCGAGTGGGCGGAGCACTTCGTGCGGCTGTGGGAGGAGCGGCTGGACCGGCTGGACGACTACCTGCAGGAGCTGCAGGGGGCGGAGAAGAAGCAGGGCCCCCGGAAGTAGGGGGAACGGGCCAACGAGGAGACGGACATGATGGACATGAAGCGGGACGTGAAGAGCATGAGTGAGCGGGAGCTCGTCCGGGTGCGGGTCCTGAACGCGCCGAGGGAGTTGGTGTTCAAGACGTGGACGGAGGCGGAGCACCTGGACAGGTGGTGGGGTCCGCGAGGCTTCACGACGAAGACGCACCGGATGGAGGTGAAGCCGGGAGGCTCGTGGCACTACCTGATGAGCCACGCCGAGCACGGGGAGTTCGACAACCTCATCACGTACCGGGAGGTGGTGCGGCCCGAGCGGCTGGTCTACAGCCACGGCACGAGCGAGGAGCCCGAGCAGTTCCAGGTGACGGTGACGTTCGCGGACGAGGGAGGCAAGACGCGGCTCACCATGCACAGCGTGTGGCCGACGGCCGAGGCGTTCGAGGCGGTGAAGAAGTACGGCGCCGTGGAGGGCGGGGCCCAGACCCTGGACAAGCTGCAGGAGTACGTGGAGAAGCAGGCCGGGCGCACGACGTGAGCCGCTGGAGGAGGGGGGAGCGGTTCACGTGGGCAACGGATGGAGCGAGCGGAACTCCACGGCGCATTCGAGGAGCCGGCGGATGGCCCGCTCCGCGTCTCCATCACAAGACTCGAGGAACGGCAACGTCCAGTCCTGACCCGCGGGGACACCTTTCGCCTCATGGAGCCAGCGCTCGAAGCGGGGATATTCCTCGTCACGGGCGCCCGCGAGAGCCAGACACAACCGGTAGCCATCGATGAAGCCAGCCATGCGCTTCACCTCGATGGGACCGATGAACAGGAAGAGTCGGCCTTGCCTGTCACCGATCTCCTGACGGACCTCCAACAGCATATCCAGCGTGGGTTTCGGTGGATGCACGGGCACCAGGGAGGGCACCCGGCCCGAGGGATGCTCGCCCCCAGGCCTCCATTCGATGGACGCCAGGGCCTCGGGCGGAAGGGCACGGAACTCGGCGACGAAGTCCAGGTACTTGAGCAGGGCGCGCCGGTGATCGCCGTGGAATTCCTCCAGATAGGCTGTTTCCCAGCCCTGGCCCGGCCAGGCTTTTTTGATGAAATGCAGCCACTCGCCGAACAACACATCCGCGCCTTCATCGACCCCGAGGAGGTGAAGACACCATCCATACCCCCCGATGAAGCACGCCATGTGGTCCACATCTGGCATCCCGATGTAGCGATACGGCTCCGCTGTGCGGTTCCGCATATCCTCGCGGATGCGCAACAGCAAGTCATGCAAGGGGACGACAGGCTTTGCTCCAGATTGAGGGCTCATGGCGTCTCCGGCAGGACTTCAATGACCTTCTGGGTGATATCCGAGAGTGCGCCCAACCGGCTCACGTACTCCGCCCACGGCATGCCCACCGCACCAGTGTATGCGTCGTAAGCACGACCATTCATCCGCACCAGGACATGATAGCCGTTCTTCGACACATTCAGGTCCCGGCCGTCCAGCATCTTGAACATGATATAGCGAAACTTCTGGTCGTCCCGGGTGGTCAGTTCCACGAACTCCGGATTGCCTCCCAGTTGAGTGAAGGCCGTGTGGATGGACCGGGCCACTCCCTGACAGGCCCCCGCGACCTGTTTACTCGCACTGAAGGCCGTCTTGAGCGCGAACAGCCAGGAGGGTGCGGCTCTACCAGTGGTCACCGCCCAGTAATCAATGGCCCCTGTCACCTCTCCTCGTGCGAGGAGGCTGAGCGTATGTGCCCTGAGCGAGTCCGCGCCCATCACCTGCGCGGCCACCGTCTCGCGAACGGGTATCGTGCCGTGCGCGGTACCCGTGGAGAGCACCAGGCACGACATCACCAGCCAGACGCGCATGAGCCGCATGAAGCGCGATTCTCAGCCCAGCACGCCTGCCCATCCAGGCACCCGGAGTGCGCGCTTCACAGGGACCAGCCAGGTGACAACTGCGCACGCGGAGCCACCGTCACGGTCCACGGGCTGAAGCCGGGAAGCGCGGGCCGGTAGAGAGCGCCCAGGCCCAGCGCGCCCTGCACGGTGAAGCCCTCACGGAGCCGGAGGCTGTAGCACCGCGCCGCCCCCCACGTCACGCCGCGTACGCACCCGCGCCTTCCACTGACACGCGCCGTACGCACCTGGCACCGACGCACGGAACGTGGCCCACGTCCCGGGCCTTCGTTAGGTTGCATCCATGTCCACCCCCGCCTCCGACTCGCCCTTCGTCACCGCCACCACCTGGAACGCGCTCGGGGAGGGGCGCTACCAGGGACACATCCGCCCCGAGTGGTTCCAGGGACGCGGCGCCTATGGCGGCATGCTCGGAGGCGCGCTGCTGCGCTCGATGATGCGCGAGCTGAACGAGCCGGCCCGTGCGCCGCGCTCCTTCACCGTGCACTTCTGCGCGCCCGTGGCCGAGGGCGAGGCCTCGCTCATGGTGCGCACGGAGCGCGCCGGGCGGCAGGTGACGCACCTGTCGGCGCGGATGGAGCAGGCGGGGCAGGTGACGTGCCTGGCGAGCGCCACCTTCGCCACCTCGCGCGAGACGCCGCTCGTCTACACGGACGCGCGCCCGCCCAGGGTGCCGCCTCCGGACGACGTGCCCCCCGTGGCGAGCGCCATGCTGCCCACCTTCGGCGCTCAGTTCGACTACCGCTGGTGCGTGGGCGCCGTGCCCTACACGGGCGCCGCCGAGGCCCGCGTGGGCGGGTGGATTCGCCCGCGAGTCCCCACGCCGCTCGATGCGCCGCTCGTGGTGGGCCTGCTGGATGCCTTTCCTCCCGCGGCCTTCGCTCGCGTGGACGGCTTCTGCAACGGCGCCACCATGGACTACACGGCGCACTTCTACGCGCCGCTGCCGCTCGACGCCTCGCCCGAGGCCTTCTACCTGCGCACCGGCCACTCCCGTCACGCCGCGCACGGCTACGCGGATGACCTCGCGGAGCTGTGGAGCCGGGACGGACAACTGCTCGCCCAGCTGCGCCAGATGGCGGCCGTGTTCCCCCCGAGCCGCTGAACCGGCGCCCGCCTCCTCTCAGGCGGAGGACTCGCGCCGTCCGGCCCGGCCCGCCTTCCCGCCCTCGGGAGCGGACTTCCGGGAGACGTGCTGGGCGCGCGCGGCGAAGACACGGGGCAGGTTGTCTTCGATCCAGTCGGTGAGGGCCTCGATGTGCGAGGCGACCTCCTGACCCATGGGCGTGAGGCTGTAGTCCACCCGGGGAGGGATGACGGGGAAGACCTCGCGGACGACGAAGCCGTCCTCCTCCAGCGCGTGGAGCGTCTGGGCGAGCATCTTCTCGCTCACCCCCGCCACCTTCCGCCGCAATTCACTGAAGCGGTGCGTGCCCTCCAGCAGGGCCACGAGCACCAGCACGCCCCAGCGGCTCGTGACGTGATCCAACACGCCCCGGGACGGGCACGCGGCGGCGTAGAGGTCTCCCCGCTGCTCGGCCCACTTCGCCATCGCCTTGCGCAGGTGCTTCGGCTGCTTGCTCGCTGTCATGTCAGTAGCTTACCTCAAGGTAGGTACTTACGAAAAGTAAGCATGGCCGTTAGGGTGTGTCCTGCGTTTCGACGAAGTCCTCACGCCAGGAAAGGAACACCCCATGATTCTCGTCACTGGAGCCACCGGGAAGCTCGGCCGTCTCGTCCTCGAGAAGCTGCTCGAGAAGGTCCCCGCCCACCAGGTCATCGCGGCCGTGCGCAACCCCGAGAAGGCCGCGGAGCTCCGCGCGCGCGGCGTCCAGGTGCGCGAGGCGGACTACAGCCAGCCGGAGACGCTCGGGGCGGCGTTCGCGGGAGTGGAGAAGGCGCTGCTCATCTCCTCCAACGAGGTGGGGCAGCGGACGGCGCAGCACCAGGCGGTGGTGGAGGCCGCCAGGAAGGCCGGAGTGAAGCTGCTGGCCTATACGAGCATCCTGCACGCGGACCGCTCGGGGCTGGCACTGGCCGCGGAGCACAAGGCCACGGAGGAGCTCATCCGGGCCTCGGGCGTGCCGTACGTGTTGCTGCGCAACGGCTGGTACACGGAGAACTACACGGAGAACCTGGGGCCGGCGCTGGCGCAAGGGGCCATCCTGGGTAGCGCGGGCGAGGGCCGGGTGGCCGCGGCCACGCGGGCCGACTACGCGGCGGCGGCGGTGGCGGTGCTCACGGGCTCGGGACATGAGAACAAGGTGTACGAGCTGGCGGGAGACACCGCGTTCACGATGACGGAGCTGGCCGCCGAGGTGTCGCGCAAGGCGGGCAAGACGATCGTCTACAAGGACCTACCGCCCGAGCAGTACCAGGGCGTGCTGGAGGGAGCCGGGGTGCCGGGGCCCTTCGCCGGAATCCTGGCGGACTCGGACGTCGGCGCGTCTCGCGGCGAGCTGAACGGCGCGTCGGGAGATCTGCGCCGCCTCATCGGCCATGCCACGACGCCGCTGGCGGACGCGGTGGCGGTGGCGCTCCAGCGCTGAGCCCCACCTTCCGAGCCAGGAGGATGGAGTCCCCGTCAGGGGGGAGGTTCCGGCCGCGATGGGGAGCAACGGGTCCGACTGTTGGACCCGTTGGTCCGCAGCGGGGCCGGAAGACACCCTGGCGAAGGGAGCCGTGGAAGTCGTCGGGAGATGTGGGGTGGGGGTTCGCTGGGGGCCACTTCCGCTCCAGGCGGGGCTCGGGTAGTTTGCGCCGCCCTGCGTTCGGCAGTTCCGCAGTACGCAGCAAACCGAGGACATCAACGATGGCACGCATTTCCCAGGACCAGGCGCAGGAGCGCCACGCGTTCCTGCTCGACCTCTTCCGCAACCAGCCGGACATCAGCCGCAACGAGGCGATGGACGCGTACAAGGACAAGTTCGGGGCCTCGCTGAACGCGAAGACGTTCAATGAGCTGCGCGAGCAGGCTCTGCGGGAGGCGGAGAGCGTGGAGAAGGAGGAGGAGAGCGTGAGCGAGCCCGAGGAGACGCCGGTGGAGGAGAAGCAGCGGGTGGTGGCGGCGGCGCCGGTGCTGACGAACGAGGCGGGCGCGCCGGCGGCGGCGAAGAAGCCGAAGGCGAAGGGGCCGGGCTCGAAGAACGTGTTCGTGGACGCGACGCAGGAGCAGCTGCAGTTCCTGGAGAAGGTGCTGGTGCAGTTGCAGGACTCGGGCGCGAACAACGTGCGCATCGACCACGCCACGGACCGCTGGATGGTCCTGACGGTGGACTCGAAGTAGGAATCCCTCCCTCTCCCCCCGGGAGAGGGTCGGGGTGAGGGTGCCCGCCCCCGTGTTCCCCCCGTGAGGGAGAGCGGACCGGGGGCGGAGCCCGGAAATCCCGGTAGGATGGAGGCCTTCACCCGCCGAGGGGAGGGCCTGCCCGATGGAGAAGGATGCTTCGAGTGCGGCACCCGTGGAGACACGGCTCACGTGGGACAGACTGGCGGTCCAGGCGCCGCTCACCGTCTCGAACGAGAACCTGACGCTGTCCTGGGACAAACCCGACTCATCCCAGTACCAGCCGGTGTTCCTCCGCGCCCTGGCCACGGGCGAGCTCAAGGGCAGCCACTTCTACTGGGAATTCGTCATCGAGTCCTCGCGGCAGCAGCGGCTCGGCGTCGGCGTCATATTGGAGCCTGCCTGCTGGGTGCACCCGGGCTATCTGGGCGCGGGAGGGAATTCCTGGTCGTACGATCCGCTGCGAGGAGTGATCGTGACCCGGCAGCAGGCCCTGCACTCGGGCCTCCCGACCCTCCCGGACTCGGGAGTGATCGCCGTGGAGCTGGATCTCGCCGAGAGCGACACCTTCACGTTCATCGTGAATGGAGAGCGGACGCCCCCCATCGAGCTTCCTCTTGGCTGTACCGTGATTCCCGCGGCCTGCCTCTTCGCGGTCGGGCAGAAGGTCACCCTGCGCAACTTCGTGGCCAATAAACCCGAGGTCCTCTCCCTCGCGAAGGTCCGGCGGAAACGAGAGCGCGCGGGTGTGCCCGATGAGGCCGAGAGCCAGAAGCGGCCCAGCGGCGCCGCCTTGAAGCTCGCCGACACCATCCTGAAGATCGTGGAGTTCGCCGAATGTGAATCGGCGCTCGTGAGGGACCCGAGGAACATCAGGCTCCGCTACAAACAAATCGAGCTCCTGAAGACACGTGCCGTCCTCCCCGATGACGAGGTCAGGAGGGACAAGGTGCTCGCGGCCTACGAGACGCTCTGCATGCTCGCCCCGGAGGATGACAAGGCCTGGATGGGGAGGGCCGACTGGCTCCACCTCCATGGCCGCGGTGAAGATGCGTTGGCGTGCCTGGACAAGTGCAAGCAACGCAACGCGAACTACTGGCTGGTCCGGGCGCAATACCTGGACAAGCTCGGCAGGTTCGAGGAGGCACTGAGCTGCTTGAGGACCGTCCAGGAGATGCAACCGGAGGACAACTTCCTGTTGGGGAACATCGGCGGTGCGCTGGCGAAGCTGAAGCGATGGGAAGAAGCCCTCGAGGTGCTCGAACAAGCGCTCCGCACGAATCCACACTACGTGGCCGCCCGGCTCGAGAAGGGGCAGTGCCTCATCGGCCTCCAGCGCTACGAAGAAGCGCTCGCCGTCATCCATGAGGTGGATATCACGCGGAAGATGGGGAGAACGAAATCCCTGCTGGCCTATGTCATCTTCAAGCTGGGACACCCCGACATGGCACGGCGGCTCCTGGATGCGGAACTCTCGTGGGCTCCCAAGGCCCAGCCGCTCGACGAGAACGGCCGCACGGTCCTGGGCACCGAGGTCGAGGAGGAATTCCAGACCCTGGCCAGGGAGGTGTACGACCGTTACGAGCCCCTGCGCCGCGACGACTAGCCTGAACCGCCCGGAGCAGCGCCTCAGAACTCCCCGGAGCTCTCGAGGCGCACGGCGGCGGAGCCCGGAGCCCCAGCGGGCACCAGCTTGGAAGGAGCCTCGGTGGCGTCGAAGGCGCGGGGGCGCAACAGCCTCAAGGTGAGCACCAGTGCCAGGAACAGCACCGCGCAGCTGGCGGTGACGAAGCGCACGCCGATGCGATCCGCGAGCGCCCCCTGGGCCCACACCCCGGCGGCGTACCCGACCCCGAGCATCATGCTGTAGAGGCTGTGGATGCGGGCCTGGAGCTCGCGGGGGACGCGCAGCTGGCACAGGGTATTCAGGCCGGTGAGGGTGGCCATGTAGAACCAGCCGAGCCCCACCATGGCGAGCGCGGCGAGGTGCAGCGTGGGGGCCATCCAGTAGAGGGCGGCGATGGGGCCGATGCCGAGCAGACAGGCCTCGAGGACGCGCTGGCGGCCGAGCCGGGTGACGAGGGGCCCGAGCATGACGGCGGCGAGCACGGCGCCGACGCCCTGGGCGGTGACGAGCAGGGAGGTGGCGGCGGCGCCCTGGTTGAAGACGCGGATGGCGTAGACGGGCACCAGGCCGATGAAGGGGGCCACGAGGGTGCACATGACGAGGGTGCCCATCATGGCGAGGAAGATGCCGGCGTCCTCGCGGGCGACGCGGGCGCCGCGGACGATGCCGGGCCAGAGCTCGTCCTGGGAGAGGGAGCTGGCCCTGGCCGAGGGGCTCACGCGCCACAGGGCGACGAGCACGGCGACGAAGGACAGCGTGTTGACGAGCAGGGCCCAGGCGATGCCGTGGGCGGAGAGCACCACGGCGGCGATCGCGGGGCCGATGATGCGGCCGAGGTTGAACTGGGCCGAGTTGAGACTCACCGCGCTGTGGAGATCCTCGGGAGGGACGAGCTCGGAGACGAGGGCGGAGAAGGCGGGGTTGGTGAGGGCGCTGACGCAGCCGTTGAGGAAGGAGATGACGCCGACGGCGGGCACGGTGAGGTGGCCGGTGAAGGCGAGCACGGTGAGGATGCCGGCCAGCAGCGCGTGCAGCAGGGTGCCCACGGCGACATAGGAGCGCCGATCGAAGCGGTCCGCGAGTGCCCCGGCGACGGGGGAGAGGACGAGCGCGGGAAGATAGGTGATGGCGGCGATGCCGCCGGTGGCCTCGGCGCGGCCCGTCACGGTGGTGACGAAGACGCCCAGCGCGAGGATCTCCATCCACGTGCCGATGTTGGAGACGAGCGCACCAGACCAGACGTAGACGAAATTCCGGTGCCCGAAAGCACGGAGCGAAGAGAAGCGCGACAGATGGAGGGCAGTCACGGCTCGACCCTTGTAACGCACCCGCGTGACGCGTGCTCGGTGGGCACCTGCGCACACGACTCCAGTGGCGACGAACTCGTATGAACACAAACAAGGAATGAAATCCACGAGGCGGGACGGAAGTGGCCCTGGAAGGAGTGACGCATCAGGCTGACGCGCCATGACACGAACGATGAAGCTGATGCTGCTGTTGAGCCTGATGGTGGCGGGGACGGCGGGAGCCACGGGGCCCTCGTCGCTGGAGGTGAAGCTCACGCCGCTGGCGGCGAGGAAGGGGTCGGTGCTCTTCCGCACCCGTTACACCGTCAACCGGGAGGGGGCGCACCGCTTCATGACGGTCGAGTTCGGCTGGCTGGTGGTGGATGCGGGCGGGGGCTGGAAGGAGGTGCCGCACCGGACGGTGGCGGAGCCGCCCTCGCCCGCGTCCGCCGAGGAGGACACACGGGCCTGGGCGGAGTTGAAGCGGGCGGACGCGGAGTTCAAGGCGCCACTGGATTGGAAGTCACCTCCGGAGAGCCTCGCCGGGCTGCTGCGCGAGTACGGCTTCACGAAGAAGGACGCGGTGGCGAAGAACGCGGGAGCGGGCACGGTGACATGGAGCCCGAAGGAACTGTGTCAGGGCAAGCACTGCACGACGCCCTGCCGCCAGCGCACGCTGCACGAGTGGCGGAGCGGGGACGCGGATGCGGTGGAGGAGCCACAGAAGAAGCCCCTCCAAGCGCTGTTCGTGCACTCGGGCCTGGCCGTCTTCCACAACAAGTACAACGAGGAGAACAACCAGGGTGCCTTCTTCACCGAGCCCGTGAAAGGGAAGGTGGAGGAGGACAGGGACCCGGGCATCGAGATACACGACGTGATGGCCATCTGCGTGCTGCCGCGCTGAGCCCCGGAAAGAACGAGAGCGCCCGGGAAAGAACCCCGGACGCTCGGAAGAACAAACAGAGGAAGCCCCAGCGGGAACACAGCCTGGCCACACATCCCCTCTCCCCTCGGGAGAGGGTCGGGGTGAGGGTATCCGTCCCGGTGCTCCTACCCGGCGGACCCCCACTGTGCGCCGCTACTGCGCGCCGGTGGCGATGGGGCCCTTGCGCGAGGAGATGGAGCCATCCGCTCCGATGACGGCGCCGGTCTCGGGAAAATCCTCGTTGGTCAGGCGGCGCACGAGGGGAATGACCTCGCCCGCGGAGTCAGGCACCGGAATCCCCCTGCCCTCCTGCTTCGTGGGGAGGATGCGGCCGGAGCGGAAGCGGCCCTGGGAGTCGAGCTCGACGTCGACGACCATGCCGAGACCCTGGGGGCCCTTGAGGTTGAAGGAGCCGTAGGTGGCGAAGTTGCCCATGGAGTAGACGATGAGGCGGTCCTTGTAGAACTCCATGGCGCGGACGACGTGGGGCCCGTGGCCGAGGACGAGGTCGGCGCCGGCGTCGATGACGGCGTGGGTGAAGAGACGCAAGTCCCCCCGGTCCTCGCCGTAGAAGATTTCGCGGCCCTTGGGGATGTTGAGGGCCTTGGAGCCCTCGGCGCCGCCGTGGAAGGAGACGAGGACGAGATCGTGATTCTGCCGGGCCTGGCGCACGAGGGCGGTGGCGGTGGCGGTGTTGTTGAGGTGGTTGCAGGAGGGGGAGGTGTGGAAGGCGACCATGCCGATGCGCAGGCCATTGCGCTCGAGGGTGGCGATGGAGCCTGCGGGGCCGCTCCAGGGGATGCCGAGGGAGTCGAGGGTGGCCTCGGTCTCGCGGCGGCAGAGCTCGCCGAAGTCACCGGAGTGGTTGTTGGCGGTGGAGGCGAGGTCGACACCGGCCTCGACGAGGAACTTGCCGTAGCGGGTGGGGGTGCGGAAGGCGTAGCAGTTGCCACCGCGGCGGCACTTCTTGGTCTCGCCGTTGTCGCAGAGGGGGCCCTCGAGGTTGATGAAGGTGAGGTCCGCGTCGCGCAGGAGGGGGTAGACGGAGGAGAGGCTGGAGGCGCCGTCGTCTGGGGGGAGGAGGCCCTCGGGGAAGTCGGTGCCGAGCATCACGTCGCCGACGGCGCGGATGCGGACGCGGGCGTCCTTGGGAGGAGCGGCGCGGGGAGCGGACTGGGAGTCAGCCTGGGCGAGCTTCTGCTGGAGGGAGGACTGGCCGCGAGCCTGGGTGAGGGCGTCCTCGAGGTCGGGATGGTTGGGGTCGAGCTTCTGGACGGAGGACCACTCGGTGAGGGCGTCGGACCAGCGATTGAGGACGGAGTAGGCCCAGCCGAGCTCCCAGTGGCAGTCGATGCGGGAGGGGGCGGCGCGGGTGCAGGAGGAGAAGGCGGCGATGGCGGCGGGGGCGTCCTTGGCCTTGAGGGCCTCGACGCCGCGGGCATAGAGCGAGTCCGCGGAAGCTCCCTCTCCCTCTGGGAGAGGGTTGGGGTGAGGGTCTTCGGCCGGAGCAGCGGGAGCGGCCGCCGCCGGAGCCGGAGCAGCCGCCGGAGCCGGAGCAGCCGCCGGAGCCGGAGCCGGAGCCGCGGGAGCGGAAGCGGGAGCACTGCCAGCGGAGCCCTCGTCGGCGGGCTGGGAGTGGGAGACGGACTCGGGCTCGGCGGAGGAGGGGCCGCGAGCGGTGGCGCAGCCACCGAGGGCGGAGAGCGCGAGCACGGAGAGCAGAAGAGAGCGGGAGCGCATGAGGGGGCGCATCTTAAAGGCGCCGGGGCCGCATCCCGAGAAATGCGTACAGGGACGTCCAGCGCTCGACGGCGGAGCAGCCGAGCGGGCTCGGGGGAAAGCCGGTAAGCGTCCTATACTGGGCGCGGTATGTCCCAGCCCGCGCCCGCACTCGCTCCCCCGGCGGCCCCGACCGCTTCCGCCGTCCGTTTCGACGGCCTGTGGCTTTTCTCCCCGCGGGTGGACGTGAGCCTGCTGCTGATGCCAGCGCTGCTGACGTTCTTCTCGGCGTGGCTGGCGGGCACCACGGGCGAGGGGGTGGACGGGTACTCGCGGGCCCTGGGCCGGTGGGCGTCGCAGTACGTGCTCTTCAATGGCACGCACGTCATCCTCACCTTCCTGCTGGTGGGCGTGAGGCGCGAGCTGCTGCACACCACGCCCACGCAGGCGAGGCTGCTGGTGGGGGGCTCGGCGGGGGTGTTCGCGGTGTGCTTCGCGCTGCTGTGGTACGCGAGCCAGCACGCGCCGCAGCTCAACCTGATGGTGGCGGCGGGCATCCACCTGTTGGCGGCGCACCACACGCTGTCGCAGGTGAAGGGCCTGTGGGCGCTGCACGGGCTGAAGGCGCGAGTGGCGGGAGTGCCCTCGTTGTCGGAGGCCGAGCGGCGGCTGCAGCGGGTGTTCGTACCGCTGGCGCTGGTGTTGATGATGGTGCGCACGCTGGCGGTGCCGATGACGAGCCGGGCGGGGGACTTCCCGCTGGTGAACGTGGGCCAGGCGGAGGGCGGGATGCTGCCGTACGGCACCACGTGGGTGCTGCTGGCGGTGTGGGGGGTGTTCGTGGGCCTGCTGGTGGCGGCGCTGCGAGGGCAGGCGGGGCCGAGCGGCCCGAGGCGGCTGTACGTGCTGGGGCACGCGGCGGTGGTGGCGGTGTACCTGGCGTGGCCGGCGTGGGGAGTCATCCTGAGCGCGGGCATCCACGGGTTGGAGTACTTCTTCCTGACGGGGCGGATGTTGGAGCCCACGGCGAGGGAGGCGGAGTCGAGGCTGCGAGGGGGAGCGGTGTGGATGGCGATGGTGGGGGTGATGCTGCCGCTCATCGTGGTGGGGGTGGCGCAGAGTCCCTTCGTGCTGCTGGTGGACGCGAGCACGGGAGGGTCGGCGACGAACTTCCTGCTGAGGCAGGAGCCGCTGTGGACGCTGGGGGTGACGGTGACGAACGCGATCGTGCTGGCGCACTATTTCGCGGACGCGTTCCTCTACCGATTCAGGATTCAAAAGGTGCGCGAGGTAACGCTGGGAAGACTGGGCCTCGCGTAGATCCCCTCTCCCCCTGGGAGAGGGTTAGGGTGAGGGTCTTCCCCCCGAGAGGAGACCTCATGCGAATCGCCGCGGTCCTCACCCTGTCCGTCGCACTGTCCGCCTGCGGTCTTCCTGGCGGGGACTTCTGTACCCTCGAGGCGCGCGCCTCGGTGCAGGTGAACGTGGTGGACCCGCGAGGCAATCCGGTACGGGACGCCCGCGTCACCTTCTCGCTGAATGGAAGCGCCGAGCAACTGGCGCTGTGCAATGGCAGCGAGCAGACGCAGGGCAACTGCGACACGTGGGTGACGGGCTACGAGCAGCCGGGCAATTACGTCGTCACGGCCACGAGCGCGGACGGCCAGCGCACCGCGAGACAATCGGTCACGGTGGGCGAGGACGAGTGCCACGTGCAAACCCAGACAGTGACGCTCACGCTGCCGGACTGAGGAGGCCGGAGAGCCGCTGCCGGGCGCGGTCTTCACGAACTTGTCCAACAGTTGGACAAGTTCATACAACGCGTGGCCGGAAGGTCGGCAGGGGCCCCTGTGTCAGGGCGTGCAGTCCCCGGTGGGAGACAGGTGGTAGCCCGGGGAGCACGAGCCCGACCCGACGCACCAGCCATCCCCCCCGTCGTGCCGGCCGGGCCCGCAGGCCGAAGGGTCGAAACACCTCCCATTCGCGTCGCCCGTACTCAGCAGCCGTCCATTCAACTCCAGGCCCTTCAGGTTCACCGCCAGCTCCGCGGGAGAGGGGCTCGAGCGATAGAGACGGATGACGCGGTCCGGAAAACCCAGCCGCACGGGCTCCAGGCACACGGAGGAGGCCTGGCGCTCGGGGACCTCCTGGGGTCCGAGGTAGCTCCAGGGAGCGAAGCCCGCGGGGGAGCTGTACACCCCCTCCACGGCGTCCAGGAACCCCGGGCACGCCGAGTCCGCCGTGAGCTGCACCTCGGTGAGGCCGCCGAAGGATCCATTGCCCGCGCCGAAGACGAGCTTCAGGGGACAGGCGCCCTGGGCCAGCGACAGGGTGAGCTCGAGCCGGCTGACGCACCGGTCCTCGATGGCATCCACGTCCACCTTGTGCACGGAGCGCACGGCCACCTGGCCCCCGCCGTAGCCGATGGAAACGGGGCCCGTCTGGACGGAGCCGGAGGGCACCAGCCGGGAGACACAGGCGCCGGCTGGAGGCTCGTCCTCGGAGGGGTAGTAGCCGGGATCCACCTCGATGCCGGGGTCGAGCACCCAACATCCCGCGGTCATCACGCCCATCAGCACGGACATGGGCAGCAGCCCCTGGAGACCCGAGCGCACGATTCCTCCCAGACTACGGACATGGCTTCTCATTGGATTGCGAGAACGACTCCGGAGTGGATCCCCATGAGCCTGACACATCTGCCGCGCCGCGCGGGAAGCGCGGCCCTGTTGCTGAGCCTCGGCGCGTGCCAGACACCGGGAGGGGCGTCCGGAACGACGCCGGGAGGGGAGACGAGGCCCGGCCAGCCCCAGGTGCTGGTGGGAGCGGGGGACATCGCGAGCTGCGAGTCGGACCGGGACGAGGCGACGGCGGCGATGCTGGACGGAATCGAGGGGACGGTCTTCACGCTGGGAGACAACGCCTATCCGGACGGGACGGCGGAGGACTTCCAGCGGTGCTACGCGCCGTCATGGGGGAGGCACAAGCAGCGGACGAGGCCGGTGCCGGGCAACCACGAGTACCACTCGGCGCGAGCGGGCCCGTACTTCGAGTACTTCGGCGAGGCGGCGGGCGAGCCGGGCAAGGGCTACTACAGCTACGAGCTGGGAGACTGGCACGTGGTGGCGCTCAACACGGAGCTGCCGGAGAGGGCGCGAGCGGAGCAGGAGCGGTGGCTGCGCGAGGACCTGGCGGCCCACGCGGCGCGGTGCACGCTGGCGTACATGCACCGGCCGCTGTTCAGCTCGGGGCTGGGGCGGGACAACGCGTGGGTGAAGCCGCTGTGGGAGGCGCTGTACGAAGCGGGGGCGGACGTGGTGGTGGCGGGGCACGACCATTTCTACGAGCGCTTCGCTCCGCAGACGCCCGAGGGACAGGCGGCTCCGGAGCGGGGCCTGAGGCAGTTCGTGGTGGGGACGGGAGGAATGACGGCCTACGCCTTCGGCCCGACGCTGCCGAACAGCGAGGTACGCCAGGCGCGCACGTTCGGGTTGATGAAGCTGACGCTGGAGGACGGCGCGTACACGTGGGAATTCCTCCCGGTGGGAGGCGGCGTGCTGGACCAGGGGCGAGACACCTGCCACTGAGCGCGCGCCAATTTCCCCTCTCCCCCCGGGAGAGGGACGGGGTGAGGGTGCCGGAGCCATCGGGTTGGCTCCGTGAATCCCCCGTGTCCTGGTGGGGTTGGAGCCTGACACACGATGAATACCTTGGACTCCCCTCTCCGACCCCACACCGGGAGTCCCCTCATGCTGGAAACCTCCGCCCGCACTCCACACCGGGTGCGCCTGCTCACCATGCTGCTGCTGAGTGCCCTGCTGTCCGCCCCACCGGCGCGCGCCGCGGAAGGCGCCACCCCGTTGGAGGACAACCGCCGCATCACCGAGGGCTACATCCAGCTCGCGAATGCCTTCCAGACGCTGCTCGACCCGGACTTCCAGCCCGGGGGCACGAGCGGCCTGCGCCCCAACTGGTTCGCCTTCGCCCCACACGCCTCGCAGGCGGCGGGCAAGGGCATGCTCACCACGGCGCTCGCGAGGCGCATCCTCGACGCGGCCCGGGGGCGGCCCTCGCTGTCCGTGCTGGAAGCGCTCGAGCGGGTGGGCCTCACGGGAACGGTGCGCCTGACGGTGGAGCAGCTCGCGCTGGAGCTGGTGGTGCGGGGCCTGCCCACGGACGTGGCCTCGGCGCTCGGCGCGCTCACCACGGGGATGAATGGCGAGGCGCTGGCGGATGCGCGCACGCTCACCACCACCGCGTCGCGCCTGGCCACGCTGTACTGGGGCGCACCGGGGTGGTCGCCGCTCGACAAGGCGGAGACGGTGGTGCTCACGCTGGAGCGGACGCTGCACGGGGGCAACGTGGCCATCTTCGCGGACATCGGCGGCGCGGCGAACGCGTACCTGGCGTGGCGCCAGTCCGCCGGAGGGGTGAGCCCCGAGCGCGTGCTGTCGGAGTTTCCGCTGGCCGGCGCGAGGCCCGAGGAGGCGCGGCTCGCCTACGACTACGCGCGGACCCACGCACAGGACACCCCGAGACCCTACGCCTTCGACGTGCTCTTCCCGGGAGTGGAGGGGAGGAGCCTGGTGGTGGCGGCGTTCGCGCTGTACGAGCGGGCGCGGCTCACGGAGGAGTACACGGAGCGCGAGGCGCTCATCGCGGTGGCCAACAACTACCTGGCCTGGAGGGAGCAGCACGACGCGGTGCAGGGAGCCTTCGCGCCGGCGGAAGCACAGACGGACGAGGTGTCACGCCCGGAGGTGATGAGGATGATGACACCGATGCTCGTGGTGCACTTCGGCACACTGAAGTGGACGCTGGCGGACTACGCGTATGCCCATGAGGACCGGGACGGCAATCCCATGACTTCACAGCCGACGGAGTATGTCTGGGCGACGTTCTGGGATCGCTGGCCGCCGATCCTCGATTCCTTCGAGAAGGGCTACGCGGAGTCCACGGCGCTGTGGGTGATGCCGGAGCCACTGGAAGACCCGACGGCGGGATGAAACGGATTCATGAGCCGCACAGGGGCTGCGAATCCATCCACCTCGAGCGGAAAGGCATGGGGTGATTGGAAGCGGAATGGAGTGTTGAGGGGCATGAAAGCGTTCGTCTAGCCTGGGAGCCGTTCAGCGCGTTCGCCACCCACCAACGGACATGGGCCACCAGCCGCGGGGAAGGAGACGAGGCTCTCCGCGCTGGGAGGAGCCGATGACGGTGCGGAAGAACGCGGTGGAGCGGCGGCTGGAGTTGCTACACGACCAGTGGATGGAGTTCGCCCAACTGCCCGAGGCGCGCCTGCTGCGCTGGTTGGTGGAGCCGGACGAGGTGCGGATGGTGGAAGCCTTCCTGGAGAAGGAGGGCGATGAGCGGATGGGGGAGTGCCCGGACCTCTTCCTGCGCCTGGACGAGCCCTTCGACGAGCCGGAGCGGTACGGGTACGCGCTGCGCGAGGCCCTGGTGCGGATGGAGGAGGAGAGCCGCGCCGGGCTGGAGGAGGAGGGGCTGTCGGGCTGGAAGTGCCCGCCGGTGAAGGAGGGAGAGACGGACGTGGAGGCCTTCCTCGCGGCGTGTGACTGGCTGCGAAGCCACTACGAGAGCCTGTGCGAGCACCTGGTGGTGGTGCTGCTGCCGGCGCAGGGGACGGATGCGAGCGCCTGGCTGAAGTGGCTGGGGAGCGCGGTGGAGAAGGCGCGGTCCGCGCACGTGCGCCTGGTGGTGCTGGACGACGTGAGGACGCGGGTGTTGGAGCCGTTGGCGGAGACACGGCCCGACAAGGTGGTGACGATACCGGCGAAGCTGGAGATGGGACGGGCGCTGGAGGAGCTGTCACAGGAGGCCGGCAACCTGGAGAGCCCCGGAGGGCAGTTCCGGGAGCTCTTCGTGCGCCTGGGCAACGCGGCGGCGAAGAGGGACGTGGAGAGGGCGCGGACGTTGGGGGCCCAGGCGGTGGCCGTGGCGGCCGGCCAGGGGCTGTACGAGCTGGTGGTGGCGGCACACTTCGCGGTGGGCGGAGCGCTGCTGGGGGCGGGGCGGCCCCGGGAGGCGCTCGAGCAGTACCAGCAGGCGGAAGCAGCGGCCGGGGAGTCCGCGGCGAAGGGACAGCCCCAGGGCGCGCAGCTCCGGCTGAGCTCGCGCATGGCACAGGGAGCCGCGCGGGTGACGGCCCAGGAGTACGCCGAGGCGGCGGCGCTGTACGAGGAAACGGCGCCCCTGGCGAGCGAGCTGAAGGACGCGCGCATGGAGCTGGAGTGCTGGCGGATGGCGAGCTGGTGCCGCGAGGTGACGAAGGAGGTGGAGCGGGCGTGGGAGCACGGCCAGCGCGCGTGGGAGGTGGGCCGGGCCATGGACGCGGGGACGCGGGAGACCTCGACGCTGCCCTACATGGCGGAGGCGCTGGTGCGGCTGAGCCACGAGCGGCAGGGGGCGCAGGCGGCGCGGGCCATGGAGTCGGAGGTGGAGTCGATCCTGGGAAGTGATTGGCGGCCGGAGGCTCCGGCCGCGGGAGGGCAGCCGCGATGATGCCAGCGGTGAAGCACCTGGACCCGGTGTTGGGCGTGGACATCCACTTCATCATCACTCCGCCCGGGCCGGTGGTGCCCATTCCCCATCCGCACATCGGAATCGTGTTCGACCCGTTCGACTACCTGCCCATCATCGGGGCGACGGTGGTGGTGAACGGGCTGCCGAGAGCACAGGCGGGCACGGGCGGGCGCACGCTGCCGCCGCACTTCCCGATTGGAGGCGTCTTCGCCAAACCTCCGGGGAACGAGAACGAGACGTTCATGGGCAGCTCCACCGTGGTGGTGGAGGACGAGCCCTTCACGTACATGCTGCTGCCGGTGCTCAGCTGCCAGGACATCGGCATGCCGTCGCCGCCGCGCAAGAAGGGGCCGAGCGCGAAGACGTTGCAGTTGCCCACCTCCATCGCGCTGTCCATTCCCGCGGGGCCGCCCGTCATCGTGGGAGGACCGCCCACCATCTCCATGTCGGGGCTGATGGGGAAGGTGGCGATGGCGGGCCTGCTCAAGGGCCTGAAGAAGCTGCGCAAGCTGCAGAAGGGCAGCCGGAAGATGAAGGCCCTGTCCCAGCGAATCCACCGCAAGGTGGCGCGGGTGATGGACAAGGCGGGGCTGGGCCCGCGCGCCCGTGACAAGGTGCACAAGGCCATCTGCACGCTGACGGGCCACCCGGTGGACGTGGTGACGGGGCGGGTGGTGACGGAGGTGACGGACTGGGAGTTGCCAGGGCCCATTCCGTTGCGCTTCACACGCCACTACTCCTCCAGCCTGGGGTGGCGGAACACGGGGATGGGGTACGGGTGGAACCACTCGCTGGACCTCGCCGTCTGGGAGGAAGCGGGGCGGGTGGTGTACCGGGCGGAGGATGGGCGGGAGATTGAATTCGATACCACGGCGCTTCCCAAACAGCGGCTGGAGGTGGGGGCGGAGCTGTACGCGCCCATGGACCGGCTGACGCTGCGGCGGTTGGGGGAGCGGCGCTGGGAGGTGGAGTCGGCGGAGGGCCTCACGCACGAGCTGCGGGGAGTGCCGGGAGAGGCTCGGCCGGGGCTGTGCCGGGTGGTGCGCACGCGCAACCGGGCGGGGCACTCGGTGGAGTACGAGTACGACGGACCAGGCCACCTGAGGTGGGTGAGGGACAGCGCGGGCCGGCGGGTGCTCTTCGAGTGCGACGCGGCGGGACACCTCCTGCGTGTCGCGCTGCCGCACCCGAGAGAGCCGGGGCAGATAACGCACAACCACTACGTGTACTCGGAGGCGGGACACCTGCTGGAGGCGCGGGACGCCCTGGGCCACGCCCTGCGCTACGCCTACGAGGGCGGGCTGCTGGTGCGGGAGACGGACAGGACGGGCCTCTCCTTCCACTTCGAATACGACGGCCAGGGCCCGGACGCCTGGTGCGTGCGCACGTGGGGGGACGGCGGCATCTTCGATCACCGGCTGCGCTACGACCGGCAGGCGCGCATCACCGAGGTGACGGACTCGCTGGGCCACACCACCACGTACGAGTCGGACGGGCGGGGCGTGGTGGTGAACGAGGTGGACGCGCTGGGGGGGGAGAAGCGCAAGGAGTACGACGAGGCGCTGCGGCTGGTGTCGGAGACGGACGCGCTGGGCCACACCACCTTCTACGAGTACGACGCACGCGGCAATTGCGCGAAGGTGGTGGGGCCGGACGGGGCCTCGGTGGCGGTGCGTTACAACGCCCACGACCTGCCCGAGGAGGCCACTGACGCCAACGGCGGCACCTGGCGCTGGCGCTATGACGTGCGTGGCCAGCTCTTGGCGGAGACAAACCCGCTGGAGGAGACGCGGCGCTACGAGTACGCGAACGGCCTGCGGGTAGCGGAGGTGGGCGCGGGCGGCGAGCGGACGGAGTACGGATACGACGCGCAGTGCAACCTCACCCGCGTCCGCCTGCCCACGGGAGGGCAGGTACGCCTGGAGTACGACCGGCGGGGCCGGAGGGTTTCCGTACGGGACGCGCGCGGTGGAGAGCAGCGGGTGCGGTACGACCTGCTGGACAGACAGGTGCGGGTGGAGGGACCTGGCCACGACGTATGGGAGGGCCGCTACGACGCGGAGGGCAACCTCCTGGAGGAGAGGGGCCCGCTGCGCCGGGTGAGCCTGGGCTACGAGGGCTTCCACTGGCCCGCCTGGCGTGAGGAGGCTGGCACCCGCCTGAGCTGGCGCCATGACACCGAGGGCCGGCTGGTGGAGGTGAAGAACGAGGTGGGCGAGCTGTACCGCTTCACCCGGGACGAGCTGGGTCGAGTGGTGCGCGAGGAGGGCTTCGACGGGGCCGCGTGGCATTACCAGTACGACGCGGCCGGGCGGCTGTCACAGGCCACCCAGCCCAGCGGTCGGACACGGCGGCTCTCCTACGACGAGGCCGGGCGGTTGATGCGGGTGGAGTACAGCGATGGCACCAGCCACGCCTTCCGCTACCGGGCAGACGGATCCCTGGTGGAGGCGGAGAACGAGTGGGGCACGGTGGCCCTGACGAGGGACGCCTTGGGACGGGTGGTGGCCGAGAAGCAGGCGGACGGGGAGGTGACGTCGCGCTACTCGCCATCCGGCCACCGCGTGGAGGTGGAGAGCAGCCTGGGAGCGCACCAGAAGCTGCTGCGGGACGCACTCGGGACGGTAAGGGGAGTGACGTACACCTCACCCGGCAGGCCAGAGTGGGCGGTCCGCATGGAGCGGGATGCGGGCGGGCTGGAGGTGTCGCGGTGGATGCCGGGCGGGGTGGTTGCAACCTGGAAGCACGACGAGGCTGGCCTCCCAACGGAGCGGCGCACCCTGGTGGGCGGTGGAACGGTGGCCCAACGCACCTGGCGCTGGCGCCCCGAGGGGCAGATGGCGGCCATGTCGGACGCGGCGCACGGCCATACCGAGTACCTCCATGACGCCTGGGGGCGGCTGGTGGGAGAGCGAAGGCCCGACGGCAGCATCCAGCACCGCACCATGGACACGGTGGGCAATCTCTACCGTCACCCCGGGATGAAAGACAGGCGCTACGGCCCGGGTGGGCGGCTGCAGGAAGCAGACGGCACCCGCTACACCCATGACGCCGATGGCAACCTGACGGAGAAGCACACGCCCGAGGGAACCTGGCGCTATGGCTGGAATGGAGCGGGCCTGCTCTCCGAGGTGCATCGGCCGGATGGAGTGCGCGTGCACCTGCAGTATGACGCACTGGCCCGGCGCACGCGGAAGGTGGTACTGGAGGCGGAAGGCCAGACAGCCCCCGAGCGCGAGGTGCGCTTCGTATGGGACGGGCACGTCCCCCTGCACGAGGTGGCCTCCGCCGAAGACGTCACCACCTGGCTGTTCGAGCCGGAGAGCTTCGCCCCACTGGTCAGGGAGGACGCCACCGGGCGATACGCCGTGGTGACGGACCACCTGGGCGCTCCCACCGAGATGTATGACGAGTTGGGGCAACTCGCCTGGCGGATGCAACTGGACACCTTCGGCGTGGGCAAGGCCGACGTGTCCCTCCAGCAGTGCCCCTGGCGTTGGCCGGGACAGTACGAGGACGAAGAGACAGGCCTCCTCTACAACCGCTTCCGCTACTACGATCCGTATGCTGGACGCTACATCAGCCAGGACCCGCTAGGGCTGGAGGCTGGCCCCAGCCTCTACGGTTACCCCGAGGACCCGCTCTCCGCCATCGATCCCCTGGGTCTGGCCAAGAAAAAGTGTGGTGCCCCCAATAAAGACAAGGGCGAGTACGGCCAGGTTGGAGGACATCATGTCCACGCAAAGGCTGGGTTCCGGGGTCTTGCCGGGTACAATCCCAACAAAGGATTCAGCATCAGCCAGGACTTCATGAAAAAGAATGGATGGGTGCATGAGGACATGACGAAAAAGCAACGGCAACTGTTCGACGCGCTCCATTCAAGTGGACGACCCAATTCGCTCAGAGAGCACACCCGTATAGCCGTGGAATCTCTCATTGCAGGGGGTGCTCCCGCCAAGGAAGCACGCTCGCTTGTCGCGGAATCACTGCTAAATCTGAGGGCTCAGGGAGTCCGAGCACCAAGTCGGATACCTTGGAACTAACATCCAACCTTTTTCTGGAGCGCGCTCCAGGAACAAACAAGATTCACCCAGGGGAGAAGAGCAATGGAAGATCCGGCACTCGAGGCATTCGGGAAGCTTTTGATGACGCGCGTTCGCGATGAATCCATCGAACAATGGGATGGCCTCATTGCTGGACAATTGAAGGGAAGCACCGCCGCAAGAGTAAAGGAATTACTAGCTGGCTGGAGCGATGAGCAACGGGCAGTGCTGAATGCCTTGGTGCCTGCGATCGTTGACACGACATTGCATCACCTGCTCTGGACCATTGAACAAGAGCAGACCGTATCCTTATCGATGAGCGAGGGCCCGCAACTTCGGGATGTGAGCGATGGCCTTGCTGGCGACCTCATTGGATGGAAGAAGCGATACAGTAAGCAACGAGACTTTTGAAACGAGCCCCTCCTGCCCGCGCGCAACGCGGGCAACATGCCTTCAACCTTTCACCGGCGGCCAGGGCCTCGGGTCTCGTCTCGAGAAGGGTACGCCCGGACGTATGGAGAGTCTGATACGGTTTCACACGGTGGCCGGTACTGAATCCCGGAGAGCACATGCGATTGACGACTGTTACGATGATGGCCAGCGAGGCGGCGGCACCTCCCGCCAACAAGGGATTCAGGGCGCTCACCCATCACGTCACGGAGCTCTTCACGCATTTTCTGCCCAAAGGCTATACCTTGGACGGAAGCGGCCGGGTCACGGCGACGTGCGGTCCCCGCGGCTCGGAGCCGCAGTACATGCGGGCTCTTGGTACTTCCAACTTCTTCGCCGAGAACTTCGACTTCAAGAAATTCTATGGCTCGCGCGGGGAAACACGCGACCAGATGACCCTCGAGACCTTGAGGGATTCATTATCGTCCATCGCTCGGATGCACGGTGACAACCCCGCGGTCGTTGAGCCCATTGTCGAAGCGGCTCGAAAAGTCTCTGACTCCGGGTTTCAGCTGATGCTGCCCGTGAAAAAACTCTCGAAGACATGTCGGGAACGGAAATTCCGTATCCAGGTCAGCCGTTGTTTGAACAGGGATTCAGGTGAAGCCTGGCTTGCGGAGTTGTTCGACCCGGCCGGCTCCAAGCGCGACGAAAAGTGGGTGACCGATCGGACCGGCTCTCTGGATATGCGGGAGCATTTCCGAGAAGCGCAGTTCGAAGGCGGGACGTACAAGGTATTCGATCGGTTCGACAAAGTGATTTTCGAATGGAGGACTCCCGAGGGCTGACTGTGAGAACAATGGGATGGCCTCATTGCTGGACAATTGAAGGCAAACACCGCCGCGACACCCCCACCTCTAGCTCCAGGAGATGTCATGCCACTCTTCACCATGTACGGGCACGACAACGATCTGAGCTTCTTCAAGGATCGAAATGATGTGAAGCGGTGTTCGTCCTGCGGATTATTGGTAGCCAAGTGGGAAGAGGATCTCGGCGTCGTATCCATCCCGCGGCGCTTACGGCATGACGTGTCGAGCAGCTACGATGGTGTCTTTGTAGTGTCAGGGCGCTTCCGCGATGTCTATGAGCGTACCGGTTTAACGGGTCTGGAATTCACTCCGCTCACTGGCGACCATTTCGCGCTGAGGGCGACCCATACCGTGGTTTTCGACTCGGCCAGGCGCGGGACGCGATTCATCAAGAAATGTGATGCATGCGGCCAGTATGAATCGGTGGCAGGCGCAGCCCCAGCGTTCTTGGTGGATGGCGAGACGATCGGCGAGCTGGCATTTGCACGCACGGACTTGGAGTTTGGGTCCGGAGATGAGAAGGCTCCGGTGTTTGTCTGCGGAGCTCGTGCTGCCGAGGCGCTCCGAGGGGCGAAGCTGAAGGGGATGGACTTGGAGAAGGTTGAAGGCACATGAAATGGAAGCCATCGTAAGCGTTCAACAACACCCCATGGAGCTTCCCTTCATGAGAGTGTCAATCGGGCAGATCTACACAAAACCCGGTGTGAGCTTTCCTTTTTCACATCAAATGCAACGTTGGCTGGGAGACGAACTATCGTCTGCCACCAACGCTGCTGCCGATTTCGAAAAGAAGTATGGCACCGGATTCAACCTTGTGGTCCGCGTCAGTGCGGACACACAAATATCGGATAATCAGATAAAAGGACCGACCGTCTTCAAGAGAGACAAGGATGTAGAATTCACCGTGTTTCTTCCTTTCGATGTCATTGTCTCGTCGGCGGGAGGATGCCGCGTTGCCGTGGAGTATCTGCTGGGCGGAATCCGCTCGGTCTTCCAGCAGGCTGGCATCGACCCCGGAAAGTTGGACGAAAAAAAGGCGCTCATTCTCGAGCACCTCTGTTCGGATCCAACGATGCTCACCATGCCTTGGCCATACGTTTGACGGCATCGAGCAAGCTCGGTGAAGGCCCTCATTGAGGGAGAGAACCTCTACTCGAACCTGCCCCGGCAGCCCGGCCCTACACATCGGTCTTGAAGAAATGACCCGGCTTCCGCCCACCCGGGTCCCGACCCCGCGCGGAGCCGTCTACCTGCCGCCGCGCTTCCTCACGGCCTTCTTGGGGCGGCACAGGGGATTCGGCTTCTTGTCCACGGAGGCGAGCTGGAACGAGCGCTTGCCATTGCAGGCCACGCGGAACTCGGGGTTCTCCTCCTTGGGCACGCGGAACGTCCTGGCCTTCGCGCCGCGCAGCAACTGGTGCTGCCACCACACCTTCGCCCGATCCTTCCCGTACATGCCCGCGCCGCACTCGAGGTACGGCAGACGGCCCAGCACCGGCGTGAAGGACGGCGCATGCACCCCCTCCACGAGCCGGGTGCCGAAGAAGACGCGGCCCTCGTAGCGCACGAAGCCGCAGCCGAGCTCCTCGTACCCCTGCCCATCCCCGCGCGGCACGGCGACGAAGGCGGGCAGCTCCGGGCGCTCGGTGTGGTTGAGGTAGAAGAAGCGCGCGTCCCGCGGCCGGCAGTCCGCGTCCACCTCGAAGGTCTCCGCGTCCGCCAGGTCCACGCGCGTGAGCACGTCGGCGCGCTGGCCGTTGGGCTCGTCCACCTGGTCCTCCGCGCTCAGCGGCCGGCCCCAGTAGATGCTGGTGGCGTAGCGGAAGTAGCCGCAGCCGATGGGACGGAAGGAGTCCGGCGCGAAGGGCACCGGCGGACGGTTCTTCAGCGGGCGCTGCAACAGCAGCGTGCAGCCCCGGCGCACCCGGCGGCCATCCGCGTAGAAGCCCTGCCCCAGCGGCCGGAGCATGCCCTCGCCGTTGCCCACCTGCGTGTCGCCACAGTGGGTGATCTCCGGCTCGAGGGCTGAAACGGGAGGAGTCAGGGAGGAAGCGGGCACGGGGGCGGCCTCGGCCGGGCTCGCGGTGGACGCGGGGCCGGGCTCCAGAGCGGGCTCCGGAGGGCTCGCGTCCTGGGCGCGCGCGGCCGGGCCCATGACCAGCGCTCCGAGCAGGAGTGCCAGGGGGGCCCCAAGCCGCTTCGAAAAATACCTCGTGCTTCCCATGGGGGCGCATCATGGCGCGTCTGGGGCCCGGGAGCGAAGAATCCCTTGGTCCGGAAGGCGCCGCCCGGGAGCCCGGAGGGGAGGCGAGCGGGAGCCGGGCTCAGGAGGCGGCGTCGGCCTCGGTGACGACGCGGCCGGGGGCGAAGAGGGCGAGCGACAGGGCGGCGGCGCCAGCGAGGGAGGCGATGACGGCGAAGCGTACGGGGAAGCCGGGAGGAACGAGCTCCAGGGCGGCGAGGGTGAAGGAGCCGCCGAGCATACGGGTGGCGTAGACGGCGCTGGTGACCATGCCGCGGTGGTGCCAGGGGGCGCGCGTCTGGGGCCCGAGCAGGGAGGTGGAGGCCGCGGGCCCGAGGCCCAGTCCCATCAGCCCGAGGCTGACGAAGGCGGCGGGGGTGCCCCAGTCCCGGGAGACGGCGAGTGCGAGCAGGCAGGCTCCCCCCAGACAGAGGGCGAAGCCACCTCCGGCGCTCGCCCGGAGGCCGCCGCGCAGGAAGACTCGGACGCCGAAGGTGGAGCCACAGGCCCATCCGCCGAGCAGCGGCACCAGGGCGAGTCCGGCCAGGAGGGGGGTATGGCCCTCGCGCCCGGTCATCCACAGGGGGACGAGGGCGGTGGTGGTGTAGAGCAGGGCGCCACCGAGCACCCCGCCGAGCACGCCACAGAGGACGGTGCGATCGCGCAGGAGCGCGAGGGGAACGAGCGGGGAGGGAGAGGAGCGCTGCTGGCGCACGACGGTGGCGAGCCCCACGCAGGCGGCGAGGGCCAGGGACAGGCGGAGGGCGGAGGAGCCACCGCGCTCGAGGGCGAAGAGGAGCAGTCCGAGGGAGACGCCGGTGAGGGCGGGCCCCCAGACATCGACGCGGGAAGAGGAGCGGGCAGGGTCCCGGTAGGAGGCGTGGAGCAGGGCGAGCGCAAGCAGGCCGACGGGGACGTTGACGAGGAAGGCCCAACGCCACGAGGCGTGCATGACGAGCCAGCCGCCGATGAGGGGCCCGACGACGGTGGCGGCGCCCCAGGCCCCGGTGAAGAGGCCCTGGACGGCGGCGCGCTCGCGCAGGGTGTAGAGGTCGGCGCTGATGGTCATGGTGGTGGGCTGGAGCGCGCCGGCGCCGAGCCCCTGCACCACCCGGAAGGCGATGAGGGCGGGGACGGATTGAGCGAAGCCGCAGAGGGCGGAGCCGAGGAGGAAGAGGCCCATGCCGGCGGAGAAGACGGGCTTGCGGCCGAGGTGATCCGCGAGCTTGCCGAAGAGGAGGATGCCGAGGGTGGAGGCGAAGAGGTAGGAGGAGAAGACCCAGGAGTAGAGGTGCTGGCCGCCGAGCTCCTGGGTGAGGGTGGGCATGGCGCTGGTGACGACGGTGGCCTCGAAGGCGGAGACGACGAGGCCGAGCAGCACGGCGGTGGTGGCCATGCGCCGGGCGGTGCCGGGGAGGGCGGCGGGCTGAAGCCCGGGGGAGGCGTCCATGAGGAAGGAGTACTCCTCCGGGGAGCATGCGGAAACCGCATCTGGCGCATAGAGTGGATGCGGAGAGCGCATGAACACGGAACAGCTCAGGGCCTTCGTACAGGTGGCGCGGGAGGGCCGGCTCACGGTGGCGGCGAGGCAGCTCGGGGTGTCCCAGCCGGGGCTGTCGAGACAGCTGCAGGCGTTGGAGACGGAGCTGGGGGTGCGGCTGCTGGTGAGGGCACCGGGAGGAGCGGTGCTGACGGACGCGGGGGAGCGCTTCCTGCCGTACGCGAGGAGGGCGCTGGAGGCCCTGGCGGCGGGGACGGCGGAGCTGGGAGCGCTGACGACGACACCGAGGGGGACGGTGGCATTGGGGACGCTGCATTCGGTGGGGACGTACCTGCTGCCGGAGCTGGTGAGGGCCTTCAAGGGCCGCTACCCGGAGGTGTTGCCGAGGCTGAGCGAGGGGACGCACGAGGAGCTGGAGGCGCGGGTGGCGCGGGGCGAGCTGGACCTGTGCATCGTGAACCTGCCGATGAGACGGGTGGACCTGGTGGCGCAGAAGCTGTGGGAGGAGGAGCTGGTGTTGGCGGTGCCGAGGGGGCATCGGCTGACGAAGCTGAAGAGGCCGGTGGCGCTGACGGAGGTGGTGGAGGAGCCGCTGGTGGTGATTCCGGGCATGGCGGGCACGCACGCGCTGGAGGCGGCGTGCGAGGCGCGAGGGCTGAAGCCGAGGGTGGCGGTGGAGATGGACAACGCCGAGGGGTTGAGGCGGATGGTGGAGCGGGGCCTGGGGATGGCGTTGTTACCGGCGCTGATGGCGCGAGATCATGCGTCGCGAGGCTTCGACGTGGTGGAGGTGGAGAAGGGAGGCCCGAGGCGGCAGGTGGCGCTGGTGCACCGGGGCGAGGAGTACCTCACGGCGGCGGCGCGGGCGTTGAAGACGTTCATCGTGGACTCGCTGCGCCGGTCCGGACCTTGACCATGCCCAAGACGATCCTTCCTCCCGCGGTGACACTCCCCGTCGATGAGGCACGAGCCTGGCTCGTCAGCCACCTCGGGCTCGCCACGGCCTCCTGGCCCCAGGGCGCCGAGGGCGTGCGCGCGCTGCTGCGCCACCTGCGCCACATCCAGTTGGATCCGCTCGACGTCATCGGCACCAACGCGGACCTCGTGGCGCTCGCGCGCGTGGACGGCATTTCCAAGGGAGACGTGTACCGCCACCTCTACCCCGGCCATGCCTTCGAGCACTGGGCCAAGGAGCGCTGCCTCCTGCCCGCCAGCGCCTTCCCCCACTACCGCGAGCACTCGCTGGAGACCCCCTGGTGGCGCCTCGCCACACGGTTGGAACGCCTGCCCGAGAAGGTGCTGGGCGCCGTGCTCGAGGAGCTCGAGGCCCATGGCCCCCTCACCGCCGCGGAGCTGACCGACCACGGCGCGGTGCAGCCGCTCGACTGGAGCGGGTGGAAGGGCACGGGCAAGGCCACTTCCATGGCGCTCGAGGTGCTGTGGACGCGCTGTGAGATCGTCGTGTGCGGCCGTGGCCCCGGGGGCAAACGCTATGACGTGCCGCACCGGGCCCTCCCCGAGGTAGCGCGTGCACCCGCCGGCCACACCAGCGACGAGAGCTTCGCGCGCTGGGCCCTCTCCGAGCGCGTGGAGGCCGCGGGCCTGCTCTCGCGCGCGAGTGGTCCGCACTGGTCCACCCTGTCTCCGGTGCGCACCTCGCCGCTGCCGGACGCCATGGTGCGCGAGGGCCTGCTGGAAGAGGTGGCACTGCCTGGCTCACCCCGGCGCTACCTGGCTCCCGCGGGCTTCCGCTCGCGGCCCGTGACGGCGCCGGACGAGCGGATGCGGATCCTCGGCCCCCTGGATGCCCTGCTGTGGGACCGGGGGCTGGTGAACCAGCTCTTCGGCTTCGAGTACGTGTGGGAGGTGTACAAGCCCGAGGAGCAGCGCCGCTGGGGCTGGTACGTGTGCCCGCTATTGCACCGTGGCCAGCTGGTGGGAAGGCTGGAGGCGCGCGTACAGGAGGGCGTGCTGCGTGTGGAGAAGTTGTGGAGGGAAAAGGGCGTGAAGCTGGACGACGCGGCGCTCGACGAGGTCCTGTCACGCCATGCGCGGGCCTGCGGCGCGGTGAAGGTGCGCCGGCCCCGATCCCGAGTGGGCTGAGCTACTGGGCCAGGTCCTCCAAGACGTCGGAGAGGGCGGTGGCGTTCAGGGCCCGGTCGAACCAACGATCGAGGGTGGCCATGTCCGTGCAGGTGAGGATGCGCTGGCGGGCCGCCTCGTCCACGCGCACGCCACGCGAGGTAAGCGTCCGCAGGACGTACTCGGCACGCCCCTCCACCCGCCCCTCTTGCCGGCCCCTGGCCAGACCCTTCTGGACTCCCCGCTCGATCATCTCCTCGGCCCAGCTACCCATCAGCTCCTCCGCTCGCTGCTCATCCAGCACCGAATGTAACACCCGTCTCGCCGCCGTGTGGACGGCCGCATCCCCCACCCACACCAGATAACGAATAATCACCACCAGATGCTCGGCACCCTCGGCGTCTGCCTCCACCTGCGCGAAGAGCGCCACCCAATCCGGCAGCTTCCGGGCCAGGTCCTGGGTGCGTCCGTAGCGCAGCACCAGCCACGCCAACCGGGCCAGCGGCGGACCCGAGCGCGCTCTCAGCACCTCTTCCCGCTCGGCCGTCAGGTCATCGAGCAGGTACTCGAAGCGTGGTACCAGCGCTCTCCACTGTTCCCCCGGCAGCTCGAAGAGTTCCTCCACCCGGCGCGGCGCCGTCCAGGCCCCGTCCGGCCCGTGGTACATGACGAGCGGGATGATGACAGGCAGCAGCGCGCTTTCCGGGTGCTCTTGTCTCCAGCGCTCCACCTGCCGCACCACGTAGCGCAGCATGCGCAGCGCCATCCACGAATCCACCGACGACTGGTGCTCCAGCAACACGTACAGCAACAGGGGCTGTCCCGTGCGCAGGCGGGCCGTGAAGAGCAGATCGCTCTCGGTCTCGCGCAGCTCGGGGTCCACCACGCTGCCTGGCTCCCGCCGCAGGGACGTCCAGTCCACCTCCGAGACGACGTGCGCGGGCAATACGGCGCGCAATTCCGCGGCGGCCCGCTCGGGGTGGCCGAAGGTGTAGCGGGCGAGGAGATCATGCGGTCCAGACATGGCCAGCCGCCCTCAAGCATCCGCCGGGCCAAGGGTACCGGGACGAACCCCTGACGCACCCCACCAGGGCTCGCCGAGTGAGGAGGCCACACCACCCGCGAACCCGGGTGGGCCAGCTCCCTCCCACCTGCTAGGGTTGCCGCCCGCATGTGGCGCACGATGAGTCCGCGGGCAGAGACCCTGTTCGAGGTCGGGAAGTACCGGGTGCGGCGGGTCTCCGAGGAGGACACGCCGATCATCCGCGAGCTGGGCGAGCGCTGCCTGGAGCACCTCGAGCTCCACTACGGCTCTCCGCCCGACCCCACACAGATGATCCGCGAGCTCCTCACGGACCTGCCTCCGGGCAAGACGCTCGACGACAAGTTCGGCATGGGTGTCTTCGATGGCGCGGGCCACCTGGTGGGCGCCATCGACGTCATCCGCGACTATCCCGAGCCGCGCGAGTGGTACCTCGGCCTGCTGGTGCTCGAACCGGCTCAGCGCAACCAGGGACTGGGCACCAGGCTGCTCGACGCGCTGACCCGATGGTTGCTCCCGCGGGACGCCGCGTACCTGCGCCTCGCCGTGTCCGAGCACAACGCCGCGGGCCAGCGCTTCTGGAAGCGCGGCGGCTTCGAGCCCGTCAAACAAGTGCTCGCCGAGTTCGGCAACAAGAAGAGTGTCTTCCACGTCCTGCGCCGCGCCCTGGAGGTGCGATGAAGTGCCCGGAGTGCAAGGGATTGATGGCCGAGCTGTCCTTCGAGGCCCACAATGGAAGGCAGGTGACGCTCGACGTCTGCCACACCTGCCGGGGCCTGTGGTTCGACACCCACGAGAGCCTCCAGCTCTCCGCGACGGGCACCCTGCGCCTCTTCCGCGAGCTGTATGACCGCCGGGGCGAGCGTCCGGCGCCGGGCTGCGGGCCCTGAAGCACCTCTTCTAACGGATTTCCCCCCTCACCCGCCGTCCCCACGAACATGACGCACCGACTCCCCACGCGGTTTCCGCTCCTGCTGCTGCTCACGCTGACGGCCCTGACCGGCTGCCCCAAACCCCCGACACCCACTCCGGAGCAGAACTACTCCGACGTGCAGTTCGACGTGACGGTGCCGCCCGAGACCCCCGTGAACGCCACGCTCCTGCTCTCGGGCGAGGACGCGGCGTTCAAGGGCCCCTCCGGGCAGGGACTGGAGCTCGTCTATCAGGGCGGCAACACCTTCACCGTCAAGGCACGGATGCCCAAGAACCAGCTGCTCGTCTACACCATCCGGATGACCGCGCCGTCCGAGCAGACGGCGATCGACATGCTGGGCAACGCGATGCCCGCGAGGAGGCTCGAGGCGCGCGAGAACGAGGAGAACGTGAGCTTCAACGTGGAGCGCTGGGGCCAGCCGAGCAGTGGCCTCCAGCCGCGGACCGTCTTCGTGGTCGCGGTGCCAGCGACGACTCCCCCGGACGATGACATCTACCTGGCCGGAAACCATGAGCTGCTGGGCGGCTGGAACCCGGCGGGCGTGAAGCTCTACAAGGCGATGAACAGCAGCTACGCCATCGAGCTCGCCTTCCCGCCGGAGACGTCGCTCGAGTACAAGGTGACGCGCGGCGATTGGGGGAAGGTGGAGAAGACGGCCACGGGCGCCGAGCTCCCCACCAACCGCTTCCACAAGACGGGGAGCGGATTCCAGCGCGTCTCGCTCTCGGTGGGGTCGTGGGCGGACTTCAGCGCGCCTCCCGAAGGGGAGCTCACCGGGAAGATCGAATACCTGCGCGACGTGACGCCCACCCACACGCTGCTGAAGAAGCGCGACGTCATCATCTGGCTGCCGCCGGACTACGACACGAACACCGAGCGCCGCTACCCGGTGCTGTACATGCACGACGGGCAGAACCTGATGGACGCGACCACGGCCTTCGCCGGGGAGTGGGGCGTGGACGAGACGGCCCATGAGCTCGTTGGCGCCGGGAAGGTGGACGCGCTCATCATCGTGGGCATCTACAACACCTCGGACCGGGGCCCCGAGTACACGCAGGTCCCCGATGACCGCTACCCCGAGGTGGACGGCGCCAACGGCGGCAGGGCGGACGCGTACGGCCAGTTCATCGTCAACGAGCTCAAGCCGATGATCGACGGCAAGTACCGCACGAAGCCCGAGGCGGAGTACACGGGCCTGGCCGGCTCGTCCCTGGGCGGCCTGGTGACCATGTACCTGGGCATGAAGCACCCGGACACGTTCACCCGCCTGGGCGTCATCTCTCCGTCGGTGTTCTGGGGGAACAACGACATCGTCACGAAGGTGGAGGCGCTGTCCGGGAAGCCGCCGCTGCGCATCTGGGTGGACATCGGCACCGAGGAGGGCAGCAGCAGCCAGGAGACGGTGGAGGACACGCGGCTGCTGCGCGACGCCCTGGAGAACAAGGGCTGGGTGCTCGACGGCGACCTCAAGTACACCGAGGTGGAGGAAGGCAGGCACAACGAGGCGTCCTGGGCGGCGCGCTTCGGCAACGTGCTCGAGTACCTGTTCCCCCCGCCTGCTCCCTGAGTTGACTGACGGACAGAAGGCGGCTCCCCCCCGAGGGGAGCCCCACCCACCCCGGTGGAAGGGGGAGGGGGGCGCCTCTGGTAACATCCGGCTCCGCTGATTGCGCCGTTCACGCGTTGCGCGGGGGGTCGCTGGCAGTGCCCATCAACACACTGGCTCGCCGCATCCCGGTGCTGCTCGCGGTGGCCGCCCCATTCCTCGTCTGCTGGCTCTTCATCGACGCGTACGTCCTGCCCGCCCACCTCGAGCCGTACGTGCTGCGCCTGAACGGGACATGGAAGCTCCAGGAAGGCGACGGGGTGGGGTGGGCGGACCCCGCGTATGACGACTCGGGGTGGGGGGAGATCCGCTTTCCCGGGGGCTACTCCGCGCAGGGGTACCGGGCCAACCGGGCCTGGGCGCGCAAGCGGTTCGAGCTGCCTGCCTCGCTGCACGGCGAACCCCTGCTCCTCACGCTGGGCGGAATGCGGAGCAGCCGTGTGACGCTCTTCGTGAACGGACACGAGGTGGGCCGGACGGACGAGTCCATCCGGGGACTCAAGGGCGAGGTGGATGGGCTGGAGGCCTGGAGGGTGGACAGCCGGGAGTTGCATCCGGGCTCCAATGTCATCGCCCTCCACTTCGAGTGGACGCTCCCCGGAAGCGATGGCGTGGTGGACGCGCGCATGCTGCTCGGGACGCGGGAGCGGCTGCTGCCGTACTACCTGCGCGCGAGCGACATCCGTCAGTTCTTCCAGAACGGAGCGCTCGCCCTCTTCGCGTTCATGCTGGTGCTGCTGGGCATGTTCACGCGCCGGGAGACCGATTCCTCCCGGCGGGCCCTGCAGCGCTCCACCTTCTTCGTGATCGCCGCGGCGGCGCTCTATCTGGGCACCCGCATCGGGCTGCTGCCCCTGAGACAGTCCTCGCCCCTCACCTTCACGATGATCTCCGTCACGGTGGTGGGCATCGTCTGGTCGATGGTGGAGTTCTCCCAGCACTATTGCCTCGGGCACCTCACCCGTGGCGGGAAGGTCCACCGGGCCGTCTGCGGGGTGTTCGCGGGCGCCTTCCTCGGGGTGCAGGCACTCGGCCCGCTCGCCGGGCTCACGATGCTCTACCGGCTCTTCGCCCTCTACATCTTCATGATCGTGCTGTACGTGACGGTGCTGACGGTGGCCACCCTTCATCGCCGCGAGCGCGCGGCGGATCGGGTGTTCGCGGCGGTCATCTTCTGCATGCTCGTCGCTGGCGTGGTGGATCTACTCACCGATCTCTATGTGTGGCAGGCGCCGCGCCTCTTCGCGCTGGCGATGATCAACCTGGGGCTGTGCGCGGGGATGCTGCTCATCGCGGACTTCATCCAGCTCAGCTACGTCAACGAGACGCTCTCGGCGCACCTGACGCGGACGAACGCGGAGCTCGCGGTGGCGCTGGCGCGCGCGGAGGACGCCGCCCGGCTCAAGAGCGCGTTGCTGACGGAGCGGCTGGCCTCGGTGAGCACCCTGGCCACCGGGGTGGCGCATGAGATCAACAATCCCATGGCCTACGTGACGGCGAATCTGGCGTTCCTCGCGAGGCAGTTGCCGGAGCTGGCGCGCTCGGCGGAAGACCCTCGCGCCGTGAGTGGAGATCTGACCGAGCTGGGACAGGTGGCCGAGGAGAGCCTGGAAGGGGCACGGCGGGTCAACCAGGTCGTCAAGGAGTTGAGGCTCTTCGCTCGCGGCGGTGGCGGCGACGAGCGGCTGGAAGCGGTCGACGTGCGCGCCGTGGCGAGACGCTCCTTGAACCTGGCGCTGCACGAGCTGGAGCAACGCGCGCGGATCATCCAGGAGCTGGAGGAGGTGCCCCCGGTGCTCGGCAGCGATTCCCAGCTCGGTCAGGTGTGTCTCAACCTGCTGCTCAACGCCGGGCAGGCGATGACGAAGGAAGACACGGCCCGGAACGAGCTCACCCTGCGCACGCGCCGGCGCGAGGATGGCTGGGTGATGCTGGAGGTCTCGGACACGGGCCGCGGGATTCCACCGGAGGAGCAACGCAGACTCTTCGATCCCTTCTTCACCACGAAGCCGGCGGGCGAGGGGATGGGAATGGGGCTCTCCATCTGCCATGGAATCGTCAAGCGGATGGGAGGGGAGATCCAGGTGGAGAGCGCGGTGGGGAAGGGGAGTGTGTTCCGGGTCGTCCTGCCGCCGCACGCCGCCTGAGCGTCACCCCGTACACCGCCCCCTCCTCTCCCTCTCCCTCCGGGAGAGGGTCGGGGTGAGGGTTCCAGTCCCCGTCCTCCCCACCGTGAATCACCCGGGCTCGAGGCGCTCGGCGAGGGGAGGCTCCATGAGGGAGGCGACCTCGGGCGAATAACCCCCAGGCCCCGAGCCATGGGCGATGAGCGGAGGACGCACGGCGAGCCCGCGCTGCCTGTCGCGCACCGCGTGCACGAGGAAACGGGTAGCGGGGGCCTCCACGCGCGCATGAACGAAGCGCAGGGCCACCGGGTACAGCTTCGCGGCCGTGAGCAGTCCAAGCACCTCGGCCACGCGGGCCGCCGGGTACACGAGGCTCACCCGTCCGCCGGGAGCCAGCGCGTGCCGGGCCGCGGCCACCACCGAGGGTGCATCACACGCCAGCTCCTGCTTGGACAGGGCGCGCTCCTCATCCGGGCTGCGCACGCCGGCATTCACCGGACGGAAGGGCGGGTTGGACACCACGTGCGCATACGCTCCCGGGGCGAACAGCGAGCGGGCCTCGCGCAGATCTCCGAGCAACGGCCGGACCCGTCCCTCACAGTCATTGAGGGCCACGGCGCGCACCAGGCGCGCATGCACCTCGGGCTGAAGCTCCAGCGCGTCCACCGGCCCGAGGCCGAACTGGCGCACCAGCAGGAAGGACACCACACCACTGCCCGCGCCGAGCTCCAGCAACGGGCCTCCGGCCTCCCCGCCCTCGGTGGCGGCGAAGGCGGCGAGCAGCACGGCATCCAGCGTGAAGCGGTAACCACTCCGGCGCTGCAACAGCTTCACGCCCGCGGTGCCAATGGAGTCGAGCGTCTCGTCAGTGTCGGACAAAGGACCCTCACTCTAGCGAGCTGTTCATGAGCGTGGGGAAGACGCGTTTTTCCACCGGGCCGGGGTTGGCGGCCTGGAAGGAATGCACAGCGTGCGAGCCCCATGAGGCACGTCTCCCTTCCTGTCGTACTCCTGGCCCTGGCGTCCAGCGGCTGCGGCGCGGACCCGGAGCCGTGTATCAGCGGCTGCCCCGACATCTCCGGGATGTACTCCGTGAAAACCGCGACCCCGATGGGGCAGTGCCCCTTCAGACCCTATCTGCTCGCGCCCACCGTGCAACTGCAACAGATGGATGACGGGCGGAGGGCCATGTTCCACGTCATCGATCCGTCCACGGGGCTCGAGCTGCCACTGGTGGGGGACGTCTACGCCCGCGGGCGGAAGGAGGGGCCAGAGGTGCTCGGCTCGTTCCTGATCGACTCGGTCGTGGTGCGCTCCACCAGCGCCTCGGACGGGGGGACGCGGGTGCTGGAGCTGAGCGCCTCGGGCTCGGTGTCCCTTCGCCAGGGCCGCCGCGTGCTGACGGCGACCCTGAACACGATCGACATCACAAATGAGTCCAGCCCGGACAGGGGCTGTGTTAACACGCTCTCCATCACTGGAGAAGGAGACTGAACCGTGGCCAACGAGGCGCCTGCACCTGAGTCCAGTCATGGCCCCAGGCGCCGGAGACCCTCGGCCTTCACCTGGCTCAGCCTGGGGTTGAGCGCGATCCTCGGGGTGGCGATCGGCATCGGGAGCTTCACCTTCGCCTACGCGAAGGGGGCCTCGTACATGACGGACGATCCCACCGCGTGCGCCAACTGCCATGTGATGCAGGACCAGTATTCGGAGTGGACCAACTCCAGTCACCACACCGTGGCCGTGTGCAACGACTGCCACACGCCGCCGGGCTTCGTGGGCAAGTACCTGTCCAAGGCGCGCAATGGCTGGCACCACTCGGTGGCCTTCACCGCGGGGGGCTTCCACGAGCCCATTCAGATCACCCCGCACAACCGCGCCATCACCGAGCAGCGCTGCCGCTCGTGCCACCAGCCCATCGTCCAGGCCATCGACGCGCACGCGGCCTCCACGCGGGACGAGCGGGACGATGGCTCCATCTCCTGCATCCGCTGTCACAACGACGTCGGACACGGACCCTGACCCCCACCCCTCCTCACGGAACCGCACTGTATGGAAGCTTCGCGTACCCGCCGCCGAATGATGCTGCTGCTCGCCGCGATGGTGCTCGCCGCGGGCGCCGCCGTAGGGGCCGCCGCGCTGGCGGTGAACATCATGGAGCGCAAGCAGGAAGCCCGGAATCCCTTCTACCGCGTCGTCGAGCTCACCGACGACACGGTGGACCCGGCCATCTGGGGCAAGAACTTCCCGCTCCAGTACGACGACTACCAGCGCACGGTGGACATGACGCGCACGAAGTACGGCGGCAGTGACGGCGTGCCGCGCGCGCCCACGGCCACGGATCCGCGCACGGTGACGGCGCAGTCCCGCTTGGAGGAGGACCCCCGGCTGAAGACGTTCTGGGCGGGCTATGCCTTCGCGGTGGACTTCCGCGAGGAGCGCGGCCACGCGTACATGCTGGAGGACCAGACCCTCACCGAGCGGCAGCAGGTGACGAAGCAGCCGGGCACGTGCATGCACTGCCACGCGTCCGTGTACGTCCCGTACAAGAAATTGGGAGAGGGAGACCTCATCAAGGGCTTCGAGAAGATGAACCAGATGCCCTACATGGAGGCGCGCAAGCGGGTGGAGCACCCGGTGGCGTGCATCGACTGCCATGACTCTCAGACGATGCAGCTGCGGGTGACGCGGCCGGGCTTCCTGGAGGGCATCCGCGCGCTGAAGGCGAGCCAGGGCATCCAGAACTACGACGTGAACACGCAGGCGACGCGGCAGGAGATGCGCACGTACGTGTGCGGGCAGTGCCACGTGGAGTACTACTTCAAGGGCCCGGAGAAGCGGCTGACATACCCGTGGGCCAACGGCATCAAGATCGAGAACATCCTCACGTACTACACGGAGAACCCGCACAAGGACTGGACGCACGCGGAGACGGGAGCACCGGTGCTGAAGGCGCAGCACCCCGAGTTCGAGATGTACAACCAGGGCATCCACGCGCGCTCGGGCGTGTCGTGCTCGGACTGCCACATGCCCTACAAGCGGGAGGGGGCGCTGAAGATCAGCGACCACCACGTGCGCAGCCCGCTGTTGAACGTGAACCGGGCCTGCCAGACATGCCACAACTGGCCGGAGGCGGAGCTGACGCAGCGCGTGACGACCATCCAGGACCGCACCTTCGAGCTGCGCAACCGGGCGCTGGACGCGGTGGTGGCGTTGATAGGGGACATGAAGGCGGCGAGGGGAGCGGGGAAGACGGACGCGGACCTGAAGACGGCGATGGAGCTGCAGCGGCGGGCGCAGTTCATGGTGGACTTCGTGGAGGCGGAGAACTCGATGGGCTTCCACGCGCCGGAGGAAGCGGCGCGCATCCTGGGCATCGCCATGGACCTGGCGAGGCAGGGGCAGCTGGCGGTGAGGCAGCCGGACTACACGCCGAGCCTCTTCCCGAGCACGACTCCCTCGGTGAAACCCACGGAGCGAGAGGTGACCCCAGCGCCCGGGAGCGCGGCGGGAGGGACGGGAAGCGGCAGCCCGGGTGGGAGCGGCGGCACCAGCCACTGAGGAGCGCGAAAGCTCCCCCGGCACGAGCTCCTACCCGCCCGAGCCTCCCTCCCGAGCCCCCTTCCCGAGCCCCCCTTCCCGAGCCCCCCTTCCCCCACCCCGAGCGACCTCCCCTCTCCCCC
>NZ_JPMI01000178.1 GCF_000733295.1 Archangium violaceum Cb vi76
CCCGAGCGACCTCCCCTCTCCCCCCGGGAGAGGGACGGGGTGAGGGTATCTGGCACCCCGGCTTCCCCTCCGTGAGCCCCACCCGAGGGCCTGGGACCCCTCGGGGCCACCATTGGCCACCTGACAAACAGGGCGTGTAGGCGAGCAACCCTTCGTTCGCCTCGTTCGTTCATTGAATGGTCCGCTCTGGAGGAGCCGGAGTAGACTGCCCTGGAGGACAAACCCCATGGCGAACAGCAGCATCGAGCCGGCGCAACTCCCGTGGCAGCCGCACCTTCCCTGGATGGCTGGCTCCCTCGATGGGGCTCAGGGACAGGGTATACGCCAGGCGTCGCCGGGTGGACTCAGGCCGGAGGCACAGGGTCCGAGGCGCATCCTGGTCGTCGACGATGACCCGGCCATCCTGAACGTGTGGCGCCGGGTGCTGGGGCAGAGATCGCGCCCCTCGTCGTTGGACAACCTCGAGAAGAAGCTCTTCGGAGGCGCTCCGCCGGCCACGGCCTCGACCGCTCCACCCGCCGCGTCCGCGGACTCGGGCTTCATGATCGACACGGCCTCACAGGGGATGGAGGGATACCAGAAGGTCATCGCCGCCCTGGAGGAGTCGCGTCCCTACACGTTCGCCCTCGTGGACATGCGCATGCCGCCAGGGTGGGACGGGCTGGAGACCATCATCCACATGCTGGAGAAGGATCCCCGGCTGGAGGTGGCCATCTGCAGCGCCTTCTCGGACATCTCCCGGGAGGAGGTGGCCAAGCGCATCGGCCGGGCGGACCTGCAGTGGCTGCGCAAGCCATTCGACCTCGAGGTCGCCCGGGATCTGGCGCGCAAGCTGAGCGAGCAGGGCACACAGCGGCGTCTGTCCCGCTGAGATGATGAAATCATGATGGAGCCATGAGCCCCGGGTGCGGCCCGGATCCCGGCGATGCGTCAGGGTGCTCCCATGACCCCATCCCGGCATCTGGCTGTCTCCGCCATTCTCCTGATGGCGGGCTTCCTCGCGTGTGGAGCGCCACCGGCACCCGCGCGGCTCCACACGGACACCGTCAACCTCATCCTCGGGGATGAGAGCTTCCAGGAGCGCTTCGGGCGGCCTCCCACGGTGGAGGATGATGAGGATCTCCGGATCCGGGTCCACCTGGAATACGTGCTGGAGCGGCTGCGGCGGCGCTCCACGGCGGAGCTCTCCCCGGCCGCGCGCGAGGCCAGGGCCCGGAGTCTCGAGCGGCTGGAGGCCTATGTCCGGCGAGGCGAGTTCCCCCGGAACGACGGCCACCCCGATGCGCGGCGCCCCACCTTCATCGACTCGCGGGGACGCATCTGCGCGGTGGGGTATCTCTTCGAACAGGAGCTCGGCCGGGAGGCGGCCGGGGCGATTGCCGCCGGATACAAGTACGCCTTCATCCGGGAGATGGAGTCACCCCTGCTCAGGCAGTGGGCCGCCACCACGGGGCTCGAGCTGGAGGAGCTGGGATGGGTATTCCGCCTTCTACGATGCCTTTCAATTCTCCCCTCGCTGGGGAGCGGGGTTCGCCTATCGCTATCAATCCCTCGTCACCCTGCTCGAGATCGCGGGCGCCCGGTACACGGAGAGCCCCTCCTCGAGGAGCGAGCTCCATCACTCCGTCGGATTCTCGTTGCGGCGCGCCACCGGCCAGCCGGGATTCCAGCCCGGGATTTCGCTCTCGGTACCGCTGGAGGATCGACTCGAGCGGTGGTTCCTGGGCATGGATCTGACGATGCGGTACTGACCCGGCGCATCAGCGCCGCCGCTGGCCCACGAGCCGCTCGGCGGTGTCGATCACCTTGGCCTCGACGCTGGTGTTGTCCAGCTTGTCGATCTCCGCGATGCCGGTGGGGCTGGTGACGTTGACCTCGGTGAGCCAGTCGCCGATGACGTCGATGCCCACGAGGTACAGGCCGCGCTCCTGGAGCGAGGGCTTGAGACGGGCGCAGATCTCCAGCTCACGGGGGGTGAGCGAGGTTTTCACGGGAGTGCCGCCGGCGGCCATGTTGCCGCGGTGGTCATCGTGGGCGGGGACGCGGAGGACGGCGCCACAGGGCTCGCCATCGACGAGGATGATGCGCTTGTCGCCCTGGCGGCTCTCGGGGAGGTAGGCCTGGACGACGATGGCCTTCCTGCCGCCGAGGGTGATGATCTCCAGGAGGGAGCGGGTGTTGCGGTCACCGGGCTGGAGGAAGACGATGCCCTGGCCGCCGAAACCCTCGACGGGCTTGAGGATGGTGCCCTGGGGGTGGCGGGCGACGAACTCGTTGATGGCCGTGAGGTCGCGGGTGATGAGCGTCTCCGGCATGAGGTCGGGGAAGCGCAGGCCGAAGAGCTTCTCGTTGGCGTCGCGGATGCCGGTGGGGTTGTTGAGGAAGACGGGCTCGCGGCCGTTGCACAGCTCGACGAGCTGGGTGGCCTGGAGGAAGTCGGCGTCGACGGGAGGGTCCTTGCGCAGGAAGAGGACGTCGAGGCTGGAGAGGGGGCGGACCTGCTCGTCGAGGATGTCGAAGTGGCGGCCGGGCTCGCGGCGCACGGTGACGGTGCGCATGCGGGCTTCCGCGCAGGAGCCGCTGAAGCGGAGCCAGGGCTGCTCGAAGTAGCGCACCTGGTGACCGCGGCGTTGGGCCTCGAGCATGAGGGTGAAGGTGGAGTCATGGTCCACCCGGACCGTCTCGAGGGGATCCATGAGGAAGCCGAAGGTGAGCGCGGCCATGGGGACGGGAGCCTCCTGGGGGGGTGCGAGGATGATACCCGGTGAGTAGACGCACGGAGGCGCGAGCGCGACAGAAAAAGCACGCGGAGCGGGGGAGGGGGACTACGGGTGACGCGGTGGGGACACCGGGGGTCCGGCGTCTGGGGGGCCGGATTCACTCGGGTGGCGGCAGAGCCCCTGGACACAGGAAGTGCCCGGGGGGCACGCGGGCCCACCGTCCGAGCAGGAGACCCGGGAACAAGCCATCTTCAGCTCCAGGCGGGAGTCCTCGTAGCGCGGAGGCCAGACGGAGCAGAGGCCACCCTCGGAGCAGGGCACCTTCTGGCAGTTCTCCCCGCGCACCACCGCGCAGACCGAGATGCCCTCTCCCAGGGAGACGCACTCCTGACCATGAGAACAGCCCGTCGTCTCGCAGGTGGGAAGGCAGGAGGGACCGTCGAGCCCCTCGCGGCAGAAGAAACCCTGTGGACAACTCGTGGGCTCATCCGGCTGGCAGGAGCGGCCGCACCAGCCCGCAGTGCAGCGGAACCCCATCGCGCACGTCTCCTCTTTCATTCCCAGGGACTGCACGCATGATTCACCCTCCTTCCTCAACCCAGGAGGGATACAGGTGCGTACCAGAGCTTCACTCCCCAGCGTATGGACCGTCCGGCACATCCAGTCCTCACCGCACTGGAAGTCCTCCCGACACGTGCTGCCACCACAAAACCCCTGGCGCTCACCTGCGAAGTACAAGCAGCCGAGAGGAGACTCACACTCCTCACTTCCAGAACAATCGAGCCCGAAGGTCTGGAGTGCCTTCTGCTCACTCAGTGGAAGGACAGGAGACACCTGCTCCCTCGCAGGGGACATCTCGGCCCGCTGCTCCCGCCGAATCTCGCCGGCGAGAAGCATCAAGGGCACCGGCAACAACAACCCGGCGATGCCACCGAGGAGGGTGCTCCACCTCACTGGCATTCCACCTTGCACGGATACGAGGTGCAGTCGCGAACCTCCACCTTGCCCTCGGGACAGTGTGACCCCTCATCGTCATCCATGTCCTCCCGCCTTTCCATCAACTCACGCCTTCGCTCCTCTTGCATGTCCTTGATGTCCTTGGCCATGGCCTGATCGAGCTTGCCACCCCTCCCGTAGACATCCGGGCAACCGGTCCCCAGGACCAACAACCCCACCACGACAGCGAGCATCGCGCGTCGAGACATGAAAGCCCCCCGGAAACAATACCACCCGAGTGGTAGAGGGAATCCGGTAGGGGCCGGGCATCATGCGTGAGAGGTGACCACTGCCAGACACAGCCATGGGGGAGGGGCTCTTGCTGCCATGCCCCGACTTCTAGGACGCTTCTCACCCGTGCCCCTCCCCAGGCCAGACAACCGGAGTGATGCCTTCGTCCTCCAAGCGCTGGAGCGGCATCAGCGTCGGCGTGAGCAGGGCATCCCCACGCTCACCGTGCTCGCCGGTCCTCCCGGCACCGCGGCCTCCCTCTGGCGCCAATGGCTCGGCTCCCGCCGCCAGACCTCCTGTGTCTCACTCGCCGCGGGGGAGGTCGGGGTGATCCGCGATTGGATGGAGACGCTCCGCCGCACCCGGAACCTCGAGGCCGATGCGGCCGACTTCCTCGGTGCCACCGCGGGCCTCGCCCCGGGTGAGCTCCGCGCACGCCTGACCGGAAGCACCCCGCACGAACGCGATGTCCTCCTCCAGGAACTGTTCCCCGCCCTCACCACCGGGGACATCTCCGCCGCGTGCAGGTGCCTGCTCCAACCTCCACAAGTTCCCCACAAGTCCGGCGAACCACTCGACGCGGTGCTCGAGGCCTTCGAGCGGGAGCCCCTGCGGGCCCTCACCGCGCTGCACGCGCTCGTCCCCGTGGGCACCGTTCCGTCCCTCCTGCTCTCCGGTTCCGGTCCCGGGTGGCTCGCGAGCGCGGCCCGGGTAGCCACCCGGTTGTGTGACGCCGTGCCTTCCCTCGTCGTGGCGCTCCACGCGGAGCGGCCCGCGCTCGACACGTACCTGCGCGGCGGCGAGAGCCAGTCCCTGGCCCTGGTTCGCGAGGGACTGCTGGAGCTGGAGGCGCCTTCCCCCGAGGAATTGAAACGGCGGTTGGCGAAGCTCGGTGTCCGGGCCCCGGAGGCGCTCTCCAATTCCCTGGCCCGGCTGGCCGCGGATGGTGTCACGGAGGAGGTGCTGGCCCGCTACGGCGAGGCGGCCCGTGAGCTGGAGGCCTCCCGGCAAGAGCCCGCCGCGGCGGACCAGGCACGCAGCAGCGCCGAGAGCTTCCTCCGCTCGTTTCTCGACGCGCTCCCCGCCACCCAGGGCCTCTTCGAGCTCAACGAACGGACCGGCTTCCGCCTCAACAACCGGCCCGTCGAGGTGGACTTCCTCTCGCATCGGTTGAAGGTGGCCATCGAGGTGGACGGCTACTACCACTTCCAGGACGAGGAGGCCTACCGGCGCGATCGGCGCAAGGACCTGGCCCTCCAGCGGCACGGGTACCTGGTGCTCCGCTTCCTCGCCTCGGATGTAGTGGCACGGCTGGAGGAAATCCGCGACACTATCTTGGAAGTAGTCTCATTCCGGCGTCACAGGGAGGATGCAGATGGAGGGGCATGAGGTGTCTCGCTTGGGCGAGCTGGTGCTCGTGTGGTTGCTGACGCGTGCCGAGGGCAAGGGCACTCGCGGCGCGCTGTCCGGTGCGCTCGCGCCCTTCGCCTCGCACCGGTGGAGCAGTGGGGAGTGGAGCACCCGACTCGACGAGTCACTGGCGGCGCTCGAATCGGACGGGCTCCTCGAGCCTACGGCGCGCAAGGGCGTGTCCCTCACGAAGCAGGGTCGCGAGCGGGCGCTGGACTTCCTCGGCCTGAAGAGTTCCAAGGGTCTCAACTGGAAGAAGCTCCGGATCACCCACCTCGCGGCGATCTCACTGGGGTTGCCCGCTTCCAACGCGGGCAGGCTGGGCAAGGCGGACAACCTGCGCGCCGTGCTCGTGGAGAAGCAGCTCGGCCTGGAAGGAGTCGGCACCCGGACGCTCAACGCCGTGCGGGACGAGCTGTGCTGGAAGCAGCTCGGCGTGGAGACGGACAAGCCCTTCAACATGGCCAACGTGCAGTCCTTCCTGCTCGGCAAGGTGCTCCAGGCCTCGCGCGAGGTGAAACCCTCGCAGGCCATGCAGCAGCTCGCCGCGCGCGGCGTGGGGGCCCGGCGCACGGACACGGAGAGCCTCCGCGTGGCGGCCCTCCAGTCCTGGCTCATCCCCACTCCCGAGGCCTCGGCCCCAACCCCGGCCCCGGCTCGCGTCCCCGAGGCTCCCGCGCCCAGGCCCCGCCCCGTGGAGGACGCCCTGCCCGCCTTCGCCGAGCGCGTGCTGCACACCGCCCGCACGTCGGCGACCGGGCGCTTCGGGGATGATCGCGTCTTCATTTCCCACGTCTGGCGCGCCATGCGCGACCACGGCCTGGACGAGCAGTCCTTCAAGAACCGGCTCGTCGAGGCCAACCAGAAGCGCCTGCTGTCCTTGAGCCGCGCCGACATGGTGGAGCTGATGGATCCGGCGGATGTCCGGGCCTCGGAGATCCACCACCTCGGTTCCACCTTCCATTTCATCGCCCTGTAGAACTCCACCTCTGTACGGCTCCCGGGGGACTGCCGATGACCCAGACCGATCTCCGCCTCGCTTCCTTCCTCTCCGATCGCACCGAGGTCTTCCACTCCATCCAGCACCGGCACGAAATCTGGCGGGACGATCCGTTCGACGTGGAGACGGTGCACCAGGAAGCACGCGCCACCTTCGAGCGCCTGCTGCTGCGTGCCACCACGCCGCCCGGAGTGGACTCGGGACGCATCCTGTTGCTGCTCGGAGACTCGGGCTGCGGCAAGACGCACCTGCTGCGCGCCTTCCGCGCCATGGCCCATGAGCGCTCTCTCGGCTTCGTGGGCTACATGCAGATGACGACGTCCACGTCCAACTACGGGCGCTACGTCCTCTCCAACCTCATCGACTCGCTCGACCAGCCCTACCTCGACCCCGCCGAGGCCCGCTCCGGGTTGCAGAAGCTCTCCGACGCGCTGCTCTCCGAGTGTGGTCAGGTGGCCGCCATGCTGGCGGACGCCGAGGCGGATCCCGAGGAGATTCCCAACCTGGTGGAGTTCGCCGCGGACGATCTCCAGAAACAGCCGCGCTTCAAGAAGCTGGATCTGGATCTGCTGCGCGCGCTGCTCTTCCTCCAGCGGGATGACACGCGCATCCGCAGCCGGGTGCTCAAGTACCTGCGCTGCGAGGACCTGTCCGAGAGCGATCGCAAGGTGCTGGGCGGGCTGGTGCCGCGCATCTACGACAACCATCCACAGGAGATGGTGGAGCACCTGGGACGGCTCGCGGCCGCGCTCAACCACTCGCTGGTGCTGTGCGTGGATCAGCTCGAGGGCTTCGACGTCGACACCGCGAACACCCAGGCCTTCCGACGGGCCATGCACATGCTCTGTGACTTCGCCGAGCGCGCGCCCTCGTCGATCGTCGTCATCAGCTGCCTGCACAACTTCTGGAATGGCCTGAGCGGCCACCTCAACAAGTCCATCCTGGATCGCATCGTGCGCGATCCGGATCTCATCAAGCTGGAGAACAAGCGCACGGCCGAGGAGGCGCGGCTGATCATCGAGCGCCGGCTGGAGCACCTCTACGCGATGGAGGACGCGTTCTTCGATCCGGCGGAGCCCACGTACCCCTTCCCCCACGAGGGTTTCGAGCAACTCTCGGGCAAGAGCACGCGTGACGTGCTGGACGCGTGCCGCCGCTGGCGCGATCAGGCCATCCGCGACGGCGCACTGCCGGACCGCTTCCCGCTGGAGAGCAACCAGGTCCTGGTGGATCCCCAGCCCGAGCCCCACAAGACGCTGGCATTGGACCAGGCGTGGAACGACTTCCGCTCCGCGTACAACACGTCACCGCCCGAGGAGGATCCGGAGCTGGCGAAGCTGCTCGTCTGGGCGCTCCGGGCGTGCGCGGACGAGATGGACACGGGGCACCGCTTCGAGGCGCGTCTGGCCGACGACGTCATCCAGGTGGACGTCTCGCCGGGAGACGGGAAGCTGCACGTGGCCCTGTGCAACCGGGGCACCCAGCGCGGGGCGCTCGCCAACCAGATCGAACAGGTGCGCAAGGACGCGGGCAAGGCACGCACTCCCGTCGTCGTCCGCACCAGCGACTTCCCGAGCAGTGCCAGGGGCGCCACCGCCGAACAGCTCGGCAAGCTCATCAGCAGGGGAGGCCGCCGCGCGGTGCTCGAGGACAGCGACAGCCGCACCCTGCTCGCACTGCGCGAGTTCCGCCAGCAGCACGAGTCGCGTCCCGACTTCGCCTATTGGCTGCGCACCAACCAGCCCATCACCCAGCTCAAGCCGGTGCGGGACATCCTCGGCCTGGAGCAGTTGCGCTCCCCGCCGTCGCCCGGCTCCCGGTCCACCCCCGCCGAGACGCCCCCCTTCGGGACACAGGCGGTGACCTCCACGCCCGGAGCCTCCGCGCCCCAGGCCACCCGGAGCGAGCCCCCGGCCTCCAAGCCAGCCACGGGTCCGCGGGCGCCTTCCACGGAGAAGAGCGTGACACCGCCGCCCACGCACAAGCGGGAGCCCGTCCGCATCGGTGAGACGGACAGCCTGCTGCGCGAGCCCGTGCTCATCTCCCCCGAGGAGCTGACCCGGCATGCCGCGTTCCTGGGAGGCTCGGGCAGCGGCAAGACGACCCTGGCGCTCAACCTGGTGGAGCAACTGCTGCTGCAAGGCATTCCCGTCATCCTCGTGGATCGCAAGGGAGACCTGGCCGGCTACGCCTCCGAGTCCTTCTGGACGCGCCCCATCGACGACGCGCGCCGCGCCGAGCGCCGGGCCCTGCTTCACGAGCGGCTCGACGTGGCCTTCTTCACCCCGGGTCATCCCCACGGCCGTCCCCTGGGCATCCCCATCGTCCCGGAGGGGCTCGCCACGCTCTCGGACTACGAGCGGCAGCAGGCCACGCGCCACGCCGCCGAGGCCCTGGCCGGCATGCTGGACTACCGGCAGAACCCCCGGGACAAGTCCTGCAGGACCTTGCTGTCCCAGGCGATCGATCAGCTCGTCCAGCTCGTGCCGGAGGGAGTGACGCTGGAGACGCTGGTGAAGTTCATCGGCGACAAGGATGTCCACCTGGTGAACGCCGCGGGCCGGCTGGACACGAAGCTCTTCGACAAGCTCGCCGATGACCTGGACCGGCTGCGCATCGACGCCAGGCACCTCATGAGCAGCGAGGCCGAGAAGCTCGATCTGGAGCTGCTGCTCGGCCGGGGCGTGCATGCCAGGCCCGGCAGGACGCGGCTGAGCATCATCAGCACCAAGTTCCTGGGAGACACCAACAGCGTCCTCTTCTGGGTATCGCAACTGCTCATCGAGACGACGCGCTGGCTCAACCGCAACCCGGCCACGACCCTGCAGGCCGTGCTCATGTTCGACGAGGCGGACCTGTACCTGCCCGCGATGCGCCAGCCGTCCACCAAGCAGCCGATGGAAAACCTGCTCAAGCGCGCGCGCTCGGCGGGGTTGGGGCTGATGCTGGCGACCCAGAGCCCCGGCGACTTCGACTACAAGTGCCGGGACACCATCCGCTCCTGGTTCATCGGCCGCGTGAAGGAGAAGGTCTCGCTGGACAAGATGAAGCCCATGCTCAACGAGGCCCGGGTGGACGCGGCGAAGATTCCCGGCCAGTCCATCGGCGAGTTCCACTTCGCGCGCGATGGAAAGGTGGATCGCGTCAAGGCCGAGCCCTCCTCGATGGCGACCGAGCAGCTCTCCGATGACGAGCTGCTGCAACTCGCCGCGAGAACCGTGCCAGCGACCGACGACACGCCCACGGATTCCTGAGGGGAGCGAATGCCTGCGTGACCCTGGCTGGCGGAGACCATCCGCCGGGGCCAGGGCCACGAAGCGCTATTCCACCTTCGGGAGCAGGCCGGCGAGCCAGTCCGTCACCGCGTCCGAGTCCGTGTTGATCAGCCCGAAGTGGGGCCCGAGCTCGGGATCATCGACCGGCGCGACCTCCTGGTACGGCCTGTATGTGACGCGGTCGTCCCCGTTCGTGTTCTTGAGCTGCCCCTGGAGAATGAAGGTGAGGGCCGCGTTCACGCGCTGGTCGGCGAGGGCCTGGGAGATCCGGATCGGCGCCTGGATGGAGAGGTTCGGGTGCATGGCCCTGAACTGCTCGAACAGCGCCGTCCTGCTCGCGCTCTCCTCCGGGCGAAGGAGCTGCTTCCCCGTCAACCTCCCCCAGGAGTCACCGTAGCCCAGCCTTATCCGGCCCCGCTCCTCGACATGGTGGTACACCTCGAGGGCCTCCGGCGTCAGCACCTCCTCCCGCTTGATGCTCGGATCCCCGGCGAGGGCCCCGGTGATGAACAAGGCGATGAAGGCATGGCCCTCATTGGCCGCATCCCCCGCGCAGGCGAGCTCGACGAGCGATCCGATCGCGGAAGCGGGGGCCAGCGCCGCCACGCCGCGCAAGGTGAGCTCCGGTGTCCACTCCGGCGCGTGATGCGCGCCGAACAGCGCCGCCTGACCTCCCTGCGAGTGGCCGACGATGGCGAACTGATCGGAGAGCTCCGGGTGGAGCTGGCGCGCGGCCCGCACGATGTCGAGGATGCCGCGGGCCTCGGACTTGCCGAGCAGGTAGGGATGAGGGCCCTCGGTGCCGAGGCCCTCGTAGTCCGTCATGACCACGGCCCAACCCCGGTCCAGGAACTTGTTGAGCAGGGGATGCGGGAAGACGTTGAAGCGGTGCGCCTCCCCGTCCACGGTGTCACGGGACGGCGCGCAGTGGTCGGCGCAACCCACGGTGCCATGCGCCCAGCTGATGACCGGATAGGCGCCGTCGATGGGCGCCTTCTTCGGCAGGGCGATGATGCCCGAGACGGCGATGGGCTCACCGTGAACGCTCTCCGAGAGATACACCACGAGCTCGTTGCTCCGGGCATTGGCGAGGCAGGCCGGGCTGTTGCTGTCGAGATCGCGGTACCAGATCACGTCCCCATGCGTGCCCTTCAGCATGGAGGCGGGCGGACGATAGGCCTCCAGGCCCTTGGGGGCCCGCGGCGGTTTGACTGTGGCGGAGGTGGTCATGGTTGGCCTCGCGTGGGTGGGGAAGAGGAGGAAGCGCGCCGGTCACGCTTTCAAGCGGGGACTTCCCGGTGCAGCCTCGAGTTCCACGGGCACCAGATGAAGCCCGGGAGGAAGGCGCCGCCGACCTCGTCCAGGTGGTCCTGGACGTACCTCATGTCGGCATCGCATACCTCGATGGCCACGGAGAAGAAATTGATGGTCGCGGGATCGAGGTGGTACTCCCAGTGGGGGTTGTAGTCCTTGCGCGACTTCACGATCCTGCCCATGACGTGGACCTTCATCGTCTCCTTGCCGGAGAGGATGTCCTGGGCCTCCTGGATCTTCGCGGGATCGGTCAACTCGAAGATGAACTCCTGGTCCGGCCGCTGCATGAATGAAAAGAGTTTGCGATCAGCCATGGTGTCTCCTGGGGTGGTGTTGTGCTGAATTGACAGATAATGGGGAGTCGAGCGCTCTACAGGTGGGCGTCGAGGAAGCCGCCCAGTTGAGACCTGGACGGCACCCCCTCCCGGGTAGCGGTCACCTGCCCCTCCTTGAACAGCAGGAGGGTGGGAATGCGCTGGATACCGTATTGCTGTGCGAGGGCGCGGTTCTCGTCGATGTTCAGCCTGGCCACCGTCAGCCTGCCCGCGTACTCACCGGCGATCTCCTCCAGCACCGGAGCAAGCCTGAAGCAGGGGCCGCACCACTCTGCCCAGAACTCGACCAGGACCGGGCGCTCGCCCTTCAGCACGGCCGCATCGAAGTTGTCCTCCGACACGTGAATGGATTGATCGCTCATGTTCGCCTTCACGCAAAGAGGGGGAATCCGTTGCAGCGGATATCCAGCAAGCACCCGCCGGTGAGCGGTAGCGCTACGGGTTGTGGGACATCGTGATGGGGAACTGGAGAATCTGGGCGACGACCTGGTCCGGCGCCCCCACGGGCGTGAGCTCCACGGGCTTCTGGAGCTGGTAGACGGCCCCCTGCGGCGGAAACACCGTGAGTCTGTCGTTGAGCAGCGTGAACGTATTCCTGCTCGCCAGCGCCAGGGGCGGACCGCCGCCGGGTGGCTTCTCGATCGTCACCTGGAGATCCAGGAACGTCGTCTGCCGGAAGGTCGGCGGGAGATGATGGATGAGCTCGAGCAGGCTGAGCGGCGTCACGTCGGTATCGGCCATGCTCAGGGTGACCCTGCCCAGCACGGGGCTGTCGGCCGACTGCTCGAAGCCGAGCACCTTCAGCTTCACGCCACCGAGACCGCTCCCAAGGTTGGCCTCCACCCGGTATCTGATACCTCCCTTGAAGTCCAGATGGAGGAGTCCGAGGACATTCACCTGGAACGGAACGTTGACCGCGTAGCCACTGACCGGGATTTCCAAACCAATGGGTGGCAACAAACCAGACAGCATCCGATACCCCTTTCATGCGCGAGAGGACCTCGCGAAGACGGGTCGGAGCTATAGGCCAGCCCACCAGGAGCAGGCCATTGAGCTTTATGTTGAATTGACAAACGTGGGACGATGTGCCTGTCCTCAGGCGGACGGGAGGGTGCAGCGGAAGAGGGCACCGCGGCCCGCGTGGCGGTGCTCGGCCTGGAGCCGGCCGCGATGCACCTCGAGGATGGAGCGGCTGATGGACAGGCCCATGCCCAGCCCTTCCTGCTTGGTGGTGAAGAAGGGCTCGAAGATGCGCTTCAAGAGCTCCTCGCTCAGCCCCACGCCGGTGTCCTCCACCACCAGCTCCACCTGGCCCTCCTGCCGGAAGGTGCTCACCCACACCTGCCGATCCCCGGGGACGTCACCCACCGCATCCAGGGCGTTGATGATCAGGTTGAGCACCACCTGCTGGAGCTGCACGTTGTCTCCCCAGACGGGAAGGGGAGCGTCGAACAAGTGGAGCGTGAGCTTCGCCCCGCGCAGCTGAGCGTCCGTGCCCACCAGACGCACCACCCCACTCACCAGCTCGTTGAAGTCATGAGGGGCGTATTGCGACTGACCCTTCTTGAGCAGCGCCCGCATGTGGCGGATGACCTCGCCGGCCCGCTGATCGTCGGCGATGATGTCCTGGAGCACCTCGCGCAGCAGGACCGTGTCGATGGGCGTGCGTTGCAGGAGGCGCTGGGCGGTCTCGGCGTTGGTGCGGATGGCGGCCAGGGGCTGGTTGAGCTCGTGGGCGATGGAGATGCCCAGCTCCCCCACGGCGGCCACGCGCTCCAGGTGGGCCCGCTCGTCCCGGGCCTGACGCGCCTCCTCCTCGGCGCGCTTGCGGGGGGTGACATCCACCAGGGAGACGACGGCCCCCCCCTCGGAGCGCTCCAATCGCCGGGCGCGCAGCTCGAACCAGGTGCCCGGCGTGAGGCCCCGGAACTCCACCACGCCTTCATGGGAGCGCCTGGTGAGCACGTCCTCGACCAGCTCCACCACGCCCTTCAGCCCTCCATGGCCCGCGCGCACCGCCTCGCGGAAGGGCTCCAGCCAGGCGCCTCCCGTCACCCAGTGCTTGCTGGCGGGCAGTCCATCCGGGCCCTCGATCCGGCTCGGGGCCGGGTTGGCGCGCAACACCCCCCCACCGCTGTCGAGGATGGCCACGGAGCCCGGGAGCGAATCCAGCACCACCCCGTTCAGCCGCTGGGCCCCCATGCGCCGCCGCCGCTCCAGCAACAGCACGACGATGAGCGCCAGCATCAACAGGCCCGCGGCCGCGAAGGCCGTCACCTGCCAGCGGTAGCGCTCCCAGAGGCCGGGCTCGTGAAAGCGCACCACGCTGCCGGGCGGTAGCCGGCGGGTGGGAATGCCCAGGCGCGCCAATTCCCTGTCATCGAAGGCGAGCTGGTTGGACTCCAGGGCCCCGGACGGCAGGGAGGAGAGGGGCTCGCCGCGGAGGACCCGCAGGGCTCGCCGCGCCACGTCCTCGCCCAGCAGTCCGTAGTCCATCAGCATCCCCCCGACGATGCCACTGCCCAGCATCGTCCCGTGGACGCTGAAGAGGGGCGGGCTCCCGTCGGCGTGCAGCAGGCGCGTCACGTCGCGGGTGACGAGGCTCTGCCCCGCCGCGTCCTGCATGAAGCCCACGACGATGACGACGGTGTCCTCGGGCAGCGTCCGCACCCGCTGCCGCAGCTCCTCCAACGTCAGCCCCGTGAGGGCGATGAGCTCACGGCCCGGCGCGGCGGCGCGGACCTCCCGCGCCACGTAATCCCAGGCGGCCACCTCGCGGAGACTCGAGCCGAGGACGAGGGCGACATGGCGCGTGTCCGGCAGCAGCTCCAGGGCCGCCCGCACGGTGCCCGGTATATCCAGGTCCGCCCAGTTGCCCTTCACGGAGGGGCTCCGGGGCAGCGTGTCGACCAGGAACGCATCGTTGTAGATGGAGAAGAGTGGCACCCGGGGCCACAACTCCTGTTGCAGCTTGAGCACGAACGGGGTGGCGTCCGCGTAGACGACGATGACCTCGGGCCGCCGCTCACGGTATTTGACCAGGAAGAAGTCGCGCAGCGCCCGCTCGTACGCGGTGCTCTCGAACCAGCCCATGTCCAGGTATTCGATGTTGACGACGACGGACCCCCGCCCCTCGTTCGTCATCGTGCGCTGGAACCCCTGGGTGAGGTCCGCGATGGCCGGCACCGTGGCGTCCTCCGGCACGAAGAACAGCACCGTCTTCACCTGCTCGGAGGCCCCGGCGGGAAGAGTGATCAACCCCAGGAGCAACAGGACCAGGAGGCGCATACAGGGGCCGGGAGTGTAGACCGGGTCCTCGGGGTACGCACCCGGAGTCCTGGCGTGTAAGCTGGGAGCGCGCCGCCGGGGGTACAGCGGGCCAGCGTACAGGGGACTCGCCGTGCAGATGCCTCCACCTTCCACGCGGGGTTCGGTGTTCGTGATGGATGATGATCCCTCCGTGCTGCGTGGCCTCACGCGCATGTTCCAGGTGGAGGGGTATGAGGTGGAGGGTTTCTCGCACCCGCGGCAGATGCTGGAGCGGGGACCCGGGCCACGTCCGGGGTGCGTGGTGATGGACCTGCGCATGCCGGAGCTCAACGGGCTGGAGCTGCAGGCGGAGCTGGGCCGGGCGGGCTGGAAGCAGCCCCTCGTCTTCATCAGCGGGCATGGGGATATACCGGCGGCGGTGAAGGCGATGAAGGCCGGAGCGGTGGACTTCCTCGCCAAGCCCTTCAGCACCGAGGAGCTGCTGGCGGCCGTGGAGCGGGCGCTGGAGCGGGATCGGGCGGCGAGCCGCGCCGAGCAGGAGCACGAGGCGCTGCGCTCCCGCTTCTCCACGCTCTCTCCCCGGGAGTGGCAGGTGTGCCGGCTGGTGGCCCGGGGAATGCTCAACAAGCAGATCGCCGCCGAGCTGGGCACGGCCGAGCAGACGGTGCGCCTTCAGCGCTCCCGCGTCATGGAGAAGCTGGCGGTGGACTCGGTGGCGGAGCTGGTCCGGCTGTTGGAGCGGTTGGACGCCCAGCCTTGAGTGGTTCCAGCCTGGTTTGACCGCGCGTCCCGGCGGGGGCGCCTTCCTCCCTGTCTTGTTGGGCGTCCCGAATCCTATCCTCCTGGGTCGTTTCTCCTGTGAGGAAAGGCCGGCGCCGTGGCGGATGAGGACCGAAGTGCTGGGGCGGGGGAGGGCTGCCTGGGCCCCGTCTCCCCCTGTTCGAAGACCCTCCGGGCTCTCCTGGTGACGAGCTACCTTCTCACCAGCATGAGCGCGGCCGGCGAGGAGTCGGGACGCGTGCGGGTGACGCTCTCGGGCGAGGTGCACGCACGGGCCCAGGCCCTCCGTCCCCGTCTCGAGGACTGGAAAGGCGGCGTGCTCTCCCTGCGGGTGATGGACCCCGGCACCCTCGTGGTGGAGGCAGGCGATGAGGTGGTCGCCGCGGGCGAGCTGAACTGGGGGGAGGGCACGCGGCTGTGGGTGGAGCCGCGCCGGGGCCACCCGCCCGCACCGCTGCCCCGGTTGGTGCGCCATGAGCTCGGGGATCTTCTGTAGCTGAGGTGGGCGCGCCTCGGTGGACGGAGGGTCTCCGGTGAGAGACGGAAGAAGGGCAGTCGGAAGAGGCGGCTGTCACTCTGGCAAGAGCCCTGGTCGCGGAGTTGCAGTGCGTGCCGCCCCTGCGAGTGCTGGCGGGGAGGTGGGCAGTGGCGGGGCCGAGCGTGGAGGAGGTGATAGGGCGCGTGCTGCGCATCCAGGGGATGAGCGTGCGCGGGGTGCAGCTGGGGCCCGAGGGAGTGGTGGTGCAGGTGCGCCCGCGCCAGCGCAAGGCGCGCTGTGGAGTGTGCGGCCGGCCCGCCCCAGGCTACGACACGAAACCTGGGCGCCTGTGGCGTCACCTGGCGCTGGGAGAAACCATCTTCTGGCTGCGGTACGCTCCGCGCCGGGTGCGCTGCCGGGAGCATGGAGTGAGGGTGGAGCGGGTGCCCTGGGCGGCGCACGACTCGACATGGAAAAGGGACGGGCCGGGGCGCCCCAACGGTCGGCATGAATGTCGGAGGCAAGCCCATTGACCTTGAGTTGCTGAAACAAGCGAGCAGCATGGGGGATTGGGGTTGGAAGCCAAGCGAAGCCTGCAATTTGGCTCCAACAAGCGACTTCCGTCGTCTCCATAGTGGGCGCGCGCTCATCGGCAGGCTTGAGTTGCAGTTCAACCTGCGCTCTTTCATCGGAGTGAGGAGCAGTCGCAGTGTGCTGCATTAACAGACGAAGCGGCTCGTACTCTTCAGCAACGAGATCGACTAGTACCCGGCTCAGGCCTCGGAAAAATCGATCAGGCTTCTGACCTGCACGGGCATACTCGCGCGTCAAAAGCGCGAGTGCTGGCAGGACTTCAATTGCTGTGGCGTCCAGCGCATCCCGTAGACCAGCCATGATGGCGTCTTGGGCATTGGGATCGTTGTCTAACCGGGCCTTGATCTCGGCAGCAGCACCTTCGTCGGACGCGTTGGCGAACACCACTTCGTCCCACCACGCCAGCGCACGGGCCTTCTTGCGCTCGAAAACTTGGGGCACTGCGAAACTCAAGGCCGAAGGAATGAAGGAGAGGAGAGCGGAAGCAACCGCTGTAGCAGGATCCGTTGTCGCAGCCCCCTTCGCGAGTGCCGCCGCGCCGCTGATGGCGAGTCGCACTCGCTCAATGGCCTTCTTGGAGTCCGAAGACTTGGGGCTGTCTTCGCGGGGTGGGTCCGTTGCCTCGCCACGTGCCATTTTCTCCTCCTTGGTCTTCCTGTAGCGCGAGGTATCACCGCCCTCCGACACCGCCAATTTCCGGCCAGGAACCAGCGTCGCACCTGTCGTTTTCGCGACGGGCAGCCCTGTGCGGCGCAGTTCCACGAGAGGCCGGGGCTTGAGTCGGCCGCATCCCCGTTCCGTAGGTGCATCGCACCTGGTTGTCCGTCCCAAGACTCCGTCCTACTCCTGCCGGATGCCCGGAGGTGATGACCTACCTAGTGGGACTGCTTCCATTTCTCCGCCCTTCCATGGTACGTGATGGAGCAAGTTTGAAGTGACCAATGGGGACCTCTGCTTCCTCTTACGCGCGCCGCAGCGCACAGGAGACCACATGACCGGGACCGGCAACCCGCCCACGGAGACAGGCCGCTTCACCTTCGAGTCAGGAGGCTTCCGGTACGAGGTCTTCCGCTCCCTCCTCGAACACGTGGATTACGACACCCTGTTTCTCTCGTGGTGCAGGCCCCTGAAGGAGAAGGCACGCCGGAGGCTCGTTGTCCTGAAGCAGGTAGAAGTCCCGGAGGGCCTCAAGGGGCGGACCCGAGCCATCGAGGAAGTTCAGCTCGCCGAGCACCTTCATTATCCAAAGATCGCTCGCGTCTTCAGACTCGCGGAGCATCAGGGCGTCCCATTCGTGGTGATGGAGCACACGCCAGGAGCCTTCCTGGCCACTGTCATCGGCTCCGCACTGTTGCTGGGCCGCAAGCTCTCGCCTGCCCTCGCCGCCTGCATCGCCGCCGAGGTGGCCAACGCCCTCGACTACGCCCACCACTGCGAGGATGACCGAGGCCACCCGCTTCACATCATTCACCGTGCCGTAAGTCCCATGACCATCCGCCTTGGACGGAACGGTCGCGTGAAGCTCACGAATTTCGGTGCCGCGTTCTCCGAGCTACTCGGGCGGGCTCCAACTCCGCCGCGAGTGCTCCGAGGAAACTTCGCCTACGCGGCTCCGGAGATCATTCGCTCTATCTCCCAGAAGGGCAGAGCCGGTCTCCTCTCTCCCAAGGGCATAGACAGCAGGGCGGACATCTTCTCGCTCGGGCTCGTGCTGCTGGAGATCATCGCGGGGAGTCATCCGCTCGACCCCCAAGACGTCCTGCCATCTGAGGTGTCCAGGCGCGCGCTTCGGCTCGTCTCGGGCGTGAAGGCCGAGCACTCCGCCTGGGCCTCAATCGAGGTACTCGCGGATCGTCTCCTCCGCTTCGGTCCCGATGATGTGGAGCGCATCGCCCGGCAAGCCCCGGCCCCTCTGAAGCAGATCGCTCACCGGGCTCTTCGGAGTGACCCTTCCGAGCGTTACCAATCGGCTGCTGAGATGCGTGATGACCTCCGCGCGTATCTACGCAGTCTCCGCCAGCCCTTCGGCGCCACGGAGGCAGCGGCGGAGCTGGCCGACATCCTCGAGAAAGCATCCGCCCTCAAGCGGAAAGCAGCGCACCCTGTCGAGATTGGAGTCCTCCCGTGGCCGAAGGCGCTGAGCGTCCAGTAACCCCTGGACCGAGCAGAACGAGCAGGAAGAGCGAGAAGAAGAAGTTGATGACCCATCTGGCAGCGGTCGTGCGTGAAGCTCGCAAGAAGACTGAGCTGACCCAGGCGGATGTCGCGGACCGCGTTGGCATCGTCACCGAAGTGTTCGGTCGGATTGAGCGAGGATACCTACTCCCGAGCGTTGCGACCTTTCGCAGGTTGTGCCGTGTGCTTCGCCTCGATGCGAACGTCGTCCTGGCACTCGATATCGAGAAGGCTCCTTCGTGGCTGAAGGAGCCTGAACCCGAGGCAGATGATCCGCCCGAGCTGCGCCGACTGGTGAGAACGATTCGCCGCATGGACGCTGCGCAGGTATCCGTCATGCTCAGCACCGCCAATGCGCTGGTGAAACACACAGCGCAACAGCCAGATGATCAGGCCGAGTAGGCGATGGCTCTACCTGGTTCAATCCTCGAAGGACGAAGCAAGTACGGTCAGAACCTTGCTGAGCACCTTCAAGCGCTTCGGCGACCACGTCCGGAGCTGGTGGAGGATGCGTCGCAGCTCCGGCGAGAGGTTGCCCTCTGGGGGAGCTTCATCGACTGTGGCCGCAACCTGAGAAGGGCTCACTCCCATCAGCGCGTCGGACGAGATACCCAAAACGATGCTGATCCTCCGCAGGCTCGGGACGGACGGCATCATGTCGCCACGCTCGATACGTCCGTAGACTCCTGGAACGAGCCCCACCTTCTGGGCAACTTGGGCTTGAGTGAGTCCGAGGCGTTCCCGAGCAGCGCGAGCTACTTCTCCGAGGGAGCGCTGAAGTTCTTCGTCCATGGTGGCCGTCTACCACGATGGACGGGGGGCCGGGGCTTGCGGCGTGCAGCTCGTCATCCTCGGAATTGCTAGGCTCCGTGTTCTCGGAGGTGCGTCGTGGGATTGGTCTACAGGCTGCCGGAAACCAAAGAGCTGGTCGGGGGCTACCTCATCGTCGAGAAGCTCGGCAGAGGCAGCTACGGCCACGTCTACAAGGCCGAGCAGGCCGGATGCTTCTACGCCGTCAAGATCCTCCAGGGCCGCTTGTTGAATGACCGGGCCAGGCGCGAGATCGGCATCCTGAACCACCTGAATCATCCCGATGTCGTCCGCTTCTTTGGATGCGGCTACTGGCCGGACCCCGACACCGGCCACCCCTTCATCGTCATGGAGTTCGCCGGGGGCCGGACACTGGAGACGTATGTGTCGGAGGAGAATCCCTCGGCTCTTAGGTCCGCGCGCATCATCTTGGATATCGGCCTGACGCTCGGGGAAGTCCTCCGGCAAGGCGTCATGCACAGGGACCTCAAGCCGGACAACGTCATCATCCGGGATGGGAACGCGAGGCCGCTGCTGATCGACTTCGGGGTGAGCACGCTCACGGGGCTCCCAGCCCCGACCAGCTCGCGCCTTCCGCCGGGAACCATCGAGTTCCGCGCGCCGGAGGCGTGGCGCTTCAGCAGAGAGAACGATTCCGGGAGCTACGACTACAGCCCAGCGGACGAGCTTTGGGCCCTCGGGGTGTCGTTCTATTGGCTGCTGACGGACATCCTTCCGTTCGGAGACCGGGAGGACGAAGAAGAGGGCGGGCTCGCAGAGCGCATCCTCCATCAGACACCCGTGGCGCCGCACGTTCTCAATCCCCGCGTGCCGCGAACGCTCTCCGACATCTGCATGCGGATGTTGGAGAAGGACCCGGCGGCGCGCTACGGGAGCGTAGTCGAGTTCTGCGCGGCGCTCGATGCGGCCATGGCCAACGCCGAGGCCGATGCAAGCTGGGACCTCCCGCTGTTCGAGCCGGACACGCCTCACACCAGGACGACCGAGGAAGATCCCGCGCTGGTGGATGTGGCCGACTCGAAGCGCTGGCTCCGACGTTGGCTGAAGAAAGAGCACCGGAGAGGCCGGAAGCCACCGAAGAAGGCTCCTGCTCCCGTGGCCGAAGTGCTCGCCGCCATCCCGGAAGAGAAGGCGCCCGTTGTTGCTGCTGGCCCTGTCCCGGAGCCGGTTGCGCCTCCTGCATCCCAAGCCCCGGCCCCTTTCGAAGCGCCACGAGCGGCAGCAGCTCCGACCCCTCCGGTGTCGCGTCGTCGCTCTCGTTTCGCCGCAGCAGCGGGAGGCGCGGCTGTGGTGCTCAGCGCGCTCCTGTTCGCTACTTCGTTGCGCTCTCCCCCTGGGGCGATGCCACTCGATGCGTCGTCCGAGGCCACTCCCACTCGACAAGCCGAGTCCGGTCGTGAAGTGGCACAATCCGCGAAGCCGCTGGATCCTCCAAGCGGAGAAGGCGCCGAGCCCGCGATGGGCTCCATTTCTGCGCCTGTGATGATCACGATGCTTCGCATGGACGACAGCAGCGAGAAGCCCCAACAGAAGAAGACGAAGGTTCTCGGACGCGCTGCCAAGGTCATCGGTACGGGCTTGGTTTGCAATGCGCTGGCGGGATGTCCGACCCCCCAACACGTGCGGCCGACTCCGGAACCTGCTCCGTGTCCGGCAGGTGCGGTCGAAACGATGAAGACGCTCGGCGTCGAAGGCCAACATCCCGCCACCTTTCACCTCACCATTAGGGACGCAACGAACGTCACCGTGAAGGAGGGGGACACCACCCTCAGGCTTGTTGGGGAATGGGGGAAGTTGCCGAACAAAACGCTCTTGTCCGGGCGGCTGATCTTCGGCGACGGGCGCGTATTCGGGAGAATCACCGAAGCCAAAGTGCCGGGCGGAGACACGTTCAAGGTCTGCCTGGAAATGAGGGACGTGGAGGGAGGGCGAGGAGCCATTCGGGAGCCGGATGGAGGCCCGGAGAGCGCACGGATCTTCTCCACGGTGGTGGTGAATGCCGTCAGCAGCTTCGAATAAGGGCCAGTCGAGCGGTCAGCACCATCGTTCTTCGGAGTCTTCTTCCCGTGTTTGCTTCGTCGCCTACTACGTTCCTGGTGCTGCTTCTCGCGGCTACTCCCGTCGCCTCGCAGACGTGCCCTCCTCCCGGAGAGAGCGAAGGCCGCTGCATCGAGCTGGCGGCGGATGGTACGGATGAAGTTGCCGAAGTGCAGATCAGCCCGGGACAGACAACCACCTTCGTTTTCGACTCGGACTTACGAGCGGACGAGCTGACGCTGGAGAGTCGCGAGCGCTTCGAAGTAGCTGACCCTGGGAAGCGCACTCTTACGCTCGTCCCTTCGGAGAAGATACGCGGAGAGAAGCCCAGCCAAGCGACGGTGTGCTTCACTGATGTTGCTTCTCCCGAGTGTGCGACATTCCGATTGGTCGTTCATCCGGCGATTGCCGAGCGGCAGGTGACGATCTTCCGCCATGCACGCTCGGTGGACTCGGTCCAGGCCGAGTTGAGGAAGACGCGCGAGGAGAACTCGGAATTGCGCGCCGAGAACGCACGGATTCGTGCGGAACATGACCGGCCTGCTGGACTGCTCGGGCTGTTCGCCTCGGGCATGGTGGACGAGAAGGGCATCCCTTCTCAGGACATCACCAAGCGCATTACGACACGCGAGAGCAACTCCCTCGCGAAGACGACGGTAACGGCCTTCCGCGCTCCTGGTCGGGTCGCCATCGGGTTGTGGCTGGAGAACCCGGATGCGGCGAAGTCGTGGACACTGCAAGGCGCGGTATTGGTCGGACCCAAGGGGGAGCAACTGGAGGCATCCTTCTGGCCAGCCGAGCCGATCCCCCCAGGGGAGTGGCGCCGCGTCTGGATCGAGGTGATGGCACCGGACGCAAGGACAGAGGGCCCCTTCACCCTGAAGCTTTGGGAAGCTGACGGCCAACGAACCTTCGTCATCGGGAACGTGACCTTCCCGGCTTTGACTGTGGGACCGGGGCTTTGAAGAGGGCCCCGCCCGCTTGTCTCGACGCGGGGGAGTTGCATCACTTCAAGCCCCGGCCCGGCTCTACTTCAGCCCTCGGACTCTTCCGATTTCGACTGCGCCCGATTCGGAAGCCCCGGTCCCTCGGAGAAGATGATCCTGCCTCCGGCGTTTGCCTCCTCGGGGTCATCTCCCGTCACGGCTCGGGTAATCTCGGCAATGACCCGCCGCGCACTCGCACGGTTCGGAGCGTGGACCGCGATCTCCACCTCCACGTCATCTTCAGTTTCGAGCTCTCGCGGGGACTTGCGCCCCATGGCCATCGCTCGGCTCCGCACACCCTGGAAGAGACAAGGCAGTTGCGCGCCGCCATCAAGTTGCCTGAGGATTTGACCAGAGGGGCACCATGAGCCGACGGCCCCTGTGGGCAGTCCTGGCGTCAGGTGAGCCAACACGGCTGGAGAGCCGCGCCTACGATGCGTTGTATCTGGAGAAAGGCGAGGAGGACAAAGAAGGGCCGCCCTTCGAGATGAGCCTTGGGAGTGGCCGCTACCACGCCCTCGTGGGAACAAACCCCATTGACGTAGGCGCCGAGATTCAAATCGCCAAGGAACTTTCACTCGAATGTGACGAGCCTGTGTTCTCGATTGATCGCGCCAACGACCCGTGGACCGTCATGTCATGGAGGAAGGGCACTCCGGATGTCCTGGAGGAGGATCCAGAGGCCCTGGCGACGTCCCTGGGTTGTCCGCTGCCACGCCGCGAGGAACCACTGAGCCACGTCGCGAAAACGCTGTTGCGGCATGTCGCATGGGTTGAAGGCGTTCGGGCCTCCGAGGCACATCGCGCGCTGGAGGAAGAATACGGAGGACCCCTCTCTCCGGGGCGCTACCACCTGGAGGACACACCACGAGGCGTGCGGGTCTCCAGCGAAACGGGCGACATAGGATTCGCTGATGTCAACCTGTCGGAGCGCCTCCCCAATGCGATCGTCTATGGAGTGATCGCCTCCCCAGGCTTGGACGTCTTTATTGTCAACAGACTTGAAGGAGGCGAGTGCATCGGGCAGTTCGCGCAGCCGCCTCGGGAGGACTCATTCATGCCAGTTGTCAGCGAAATCAAGGGCGAGCGCTCTCCCGAGCGGATCCTCGAGGCGCTGGGCATCCCCGCGGAGTGGTTCCGGAATGAGTGAGGAGGGCCAACATGCTGGAGGAAACGAAGCCGTTGCGCGCGGCACGTGGGCCAGCCCGGATTATCAATCCCGGGACCCCCTGAGGCAGGAGGCAGAGCATGTCCGTGGCCATCTTGATCGAGTTCAAGGACCCGAAACGGGACGAGCTCTACATTCCGCTGGCACCCGAGGGGGCCTACAGCAGTGAGTGGGTGCCACTGGCGAAGCAACTCGGGCTCGGTTGGCTACCCTTGTTCCAGACGGGAACCAGCGTGAATGTCGAGGATCTGCCCACGGTCATGGGCGAGTTCCAGCGTCTGCGCGACGTGCTCTCGGAGGATCGGAGCAGGCCGGCGATGGTGGAACGTCTGGATTTCGTCCTCGAGCGTCTTCAGGGCGTGGACAGCCAGCAGGTCGCTGAAATCTTCATCGGGTAGGGCACCCGCTCGTGACAACACCCCGGCTCAGCGCTCGGGGATGTCCGCCAGCTTGAGCTTGAACTGCGTCGTCTTGCCCGCCCGGATGGGAACCGACAGTTGCCGCCGCTTTCCATCCGCGCCCTTGATCCGCAGCAGGTGTCTGCCCACCGGCACCGGCTTCTTGATGAGCGGCGTCTTCCCCAACGAGCGCCCGTTCAGGAACACCTCGGCCTCCGGCAGGACCACCAGCGTCAGCGTGCCCTGCTTCACGCCGCGCACCGGCTCGTCGTCACCGTCCTTCTTCGCCGGCTCCTCCGCGGGCTCCTGCTTCTGCTCCGAAGCCCGCGCCTGCTCGGCCGCCGGTGCGGTGGGCTCCGGCTCCGCCTTCTTCTGCCCCCCGGGAGGCTCGATGGGCGTCATCGGTGACATGTCCGCCAGCGGCATGGGAATGGGCGTCCCGTCCGCCTCCTGGGCCTTCATCGCCGAGAACAGCCTCACCGCCCCGTAGCCCGCGCTCCCTCCCACCACCAGCAGCGCGATCAGCGCCGCCCAGAACATCCCCGTTCCCTTCCGCGCGGGCTGCTCCGTCGTCCGCGTGTCCCTCTCCGCCAGGGGCGCCTCCCGCGTCACCCGCCTCCCCGTGGTGTGTACCCCCGTCGCCGGCGCCTCCCCCGTCTCCGCCCTCCTCGCCCTCTGGCCCCGCGCGAGCATCGTCTCCTTCGGATCCGCCCGCCGCGTCTCCTCCGGCTTCTCCGCACGCGTACCCGGCCGTGGAGAGTCCGGCGCCGTGGAGGCCATCCCCGGATCCTCCCGGCCCCCCAACATCCGCGCCGTCTCCGAGTCCACCGGCTCCTTCGCCGACTCGACGCTCTCCAACAGCCGGCGCGTCGCCTGCATCCGGTCCCCGAAGTGCTCGAGCATGAAGGCCGCGCGCTGCTCCGCGTCCATCAGCAGCCCGCCCGCCGCGGCTTCGATGGCCCTCGCCATCTCCCGGCCGCTCGCGTAGCGCTCCTCCCGTTCGCGCGCCAGGGCCTTGAGCACCACCGTGGACACCTCCGGCGGCAGCGTGGGCACCTTCTCCCCCGGCACCGGAATGGGCGCGTCCAGGATCATCTCCATCTCCTGGCGCTCGTTCTCCCCCGAGAAGAGGCGCTCACCCGTGAGCAGCTCGTGCAGCATCACGCCGGCGGCGAACAAGTCACTGCGCCCATCCAGCGGCTCGCCCCGCACCTGCTCGGGGGACATGTACCCGGTGGTGCCCTTCACCATGCCCACCTGGGTGCGCACCACCCCGTCGCGCGCCTTGGCGATGCCGAAGTCCAGCAGCTTCACCCCCCCGTCGTACGTCACCATCACGTTCTTCTGGGCCACGTCCCGGTGGATGACGGGCGAGGGCTTGCCCCCGGGCGTGGTGAAGGCATGCGCGTAGTGCAGCGCCAGGCACACGTCCCGCACCACCGCCAGGCTGAAGCCCGCCGGCAGCACCTTGCCCCGGCGCCGGCACACGTGCGCCACCTGGTTCAGGTTCTGCCCCGCGATGAACTCCATCGCCAGGAAGAAGCCCTCGCCGTCCTGCCCCAGCTCGAATACCTGGCCGATGTTCGGGTGGTTGAGCGCCGCGGTGATGCGCGCTTCATCCAGGAACATCTTCTCGAACTGATCATCCCCGCGTGCGTCCGGCAGCACCCGTTTGAGTGCTACATACTTGCGGAACCCGCCCGGCCCCGACGTGTAGCCCAGGAAGAGCTCGGCCATGCCACCCACCGACAGTTGGGTGAGCACCTGATATCTTCCGATTCGCTCGCCCTGGTGCGGATCGGGAATGGCGGAATGCATGGCCGCACCATAGCCCACACACCCTGTGGACGGCCTGTGGATGGCGGGGGCCGGCGCTGTGGATAACCCAGGGGATGATCCACACCCTGTGGAAGCCCGGGGATAAGCGCCAACTTCCCCACATGTAGCAGGTTCGGGATTCCTCAGTGGTTCCGCGAGCTTACTGACTTCTCCACAAGCCCACAGCCCCTGCTGTTACCCCTGATCAATATAAATACCTATTCACTCAGTACAGAAACAGAGGGCCCTGGGGACAAGTGGAACTGTGGAGAACGGCCCCCGCCGGACGTCCCTGCCCGAGCCCTCAGTGCCGGCCGCGGATGAGCGAGACGAGGGTGAGGCGGGCGCGGGGTGCGTCCAGCTCGATCCCCACGTCGCAGCCGGCCAGGAGGAACTCCAGGGTGACGGGGCCGTGGCGGGGCAGCAGGCATCGCTCCTGCCAGGCCTGGACGGCGAGCCGGAAGAGCTCTCCCAGCAGGGTGTGCCGGGTGTCGGAAGGCAGCTGGTCCATTCCGGGCTGGAGCTCGTACGGGATGCAGACCGTGAAGGCCTGCGCCAATTGCTCGGAAATGGCGGATTCGATGGAAGCCATGACCTGGGAACCTGCCAGAAGCATACCGGGGGTGGAGCCCGTGATTCCGGGGGTTTGGCGGGGCTCGCCCGGGGGTGGACCGTAGAAACGCCAGTGCGCGCGAGGGTGGGCTGGTGAACGGGAGGGAGGTGGAGGTGGGGCGGGCCCCCTCGTCGCTCGGGGGGGCGAGGGCTATAGGCGTGAGAGCGGGGGCTCACGCATGGCGCGCGGAACGACAGTGGACGGCTGGGGACGGGTGCTGGCGGCGATGCTGTTGTGCGGGCTGCTGGGGGCCTGCCGTGAGGAGCAACCGCCCCTGGTGGGCTCCTCCAGCCAGGTGCGCTTCTCGCAGGAGGCGCTGGCCTTTCCGGCCACGTACGTGGGTGCCTCGCGGGAGGCCTCGGTCCGGGTGGTGAGCGCGGGCCGCTCCGGGGTGGGGGTGGTGTGGAACGGGGTGCAGGGGCCCTTCTCGGCGGAGGGGCTGCCCCCGGAGGTGAGGCCCTCGGAGGAAGCCACGGTGAAGGTGCGCTTCGCCCCCAGCGCCGAGGGGGCGTTCTCGGCCACGCTGGTGGGCACGGACGAGGCGGGCCGCACGGTGACGCTGGCGCTGTCGGGGGAGGCCCGGCTGGCGCCCCCCTGTCCCATGCCCTCGGCCTGCCACCGCTTCCGGTTCGACACCGGGCGCGAGGAGTGCGTGGAGGAGGTGCTGGAGGACGGCACGGGGTGCGATCCGGGCAACGCGTGCGTGCTGGACGCGGTGTGCCAGCAGGGCCGCTGCAAGGGGCGCGAGCGCGTGTGTGACGACGGCAACGCGTGCACCACGGACGTGTGCGGCCCGCTGGATGGGTGCCAGTCGGTGCCCGCGCCGCCGTGCCCGGGGGATGGGGCGTGCCAGGAGGGGTGGTGCGATCCGGCGCGGGGCTGCCAGTCGAGGCCCGCTCGCAACGGCACCTTCTGTGGCGAGGCCCGGGGGTGCGACCTGGCGGACGTGTGCGTGGAGGGGGCGTGCGTGAAGAGGGATCCTCCGGACAACTTCGTGTGCGCGCCGGCGTCGCCGTGCCAGGGAGAGGGGCGGTGCCGGGGCTCGGTGTGCGAGCGGCCGCCGGCGAGGCCGCTGGTGCCGGACTGGACGTACGACGCGGCGGCCCAGGAGCGGAAGCTGCACGATCTGCTGGTGGGCCCCGAGGGGGACGTGACGCTGGCGGGCTTCTTCGAGAAGCCGGTGCTGGACGCGGCGGGGGACGCGCCAGTGCAGGCGCAGGTGACGGGGCGGCGGTGCATGTTGTGGAACGAGCGGCTGCTGTGCATGGACCTGCCGCAGCAGGGGACGGTGTCGCTGATGGAGCGGGCGACGGCGGCGCCGCGGTGGAGCTTCGATCTGGGGAGGGCGAGGCCGGACATCGCGCGGCAGTCCTCGACGCTCTTCATGGCGCGGCTGGCGGTGATGGCGCCGGACCGGCTGGCGGCGCTCTTCGAGGCGTACCCGGCGGGGCAGGACTCGAGGACGCAGTGCCGGCTGTACTACCTGGTGGTGCTGGACGCGGCGGGAGGGCTGGTGTCGGCGCAGCTGCTGGAGGATCCGCTGCTGTCCGAGTGCAACCACCCGCACCCGTTCGGGCTGGCGTCGGATCCCGCCGGGGACCTGTACGTGACGTTCAGCCCGACGGTGAACCCGGGGGCGCCGTTGAGGGCGGGGGCACCGACGCTGGTGATGGCGTTCTCGTCGGATGGGGTGCCGCGCTGGAGGAGGACGCTGCCCTTTCCGGGAGGAGAGCTGGGGCTGGTGCGGGGGCTGCTGATGCCGGAGGGCGGGACGCAGCCGTTGCGCACGTCGGATGGAGAGCCGGTGGGGACGCTGCCGTTGAAGCTGGGGAGGGCGGTGGCGACGCGCGAGGTGCTGGTGCCGAGCCCCGCGGGAGCGACGGTGAACCCGGACGTGGTGCCGCTGGAGTCTCCGCGGTTGGAGGGGTACGCGGTGCCGGGGTTGGAGCGGGAGTGGACGTACCAGTTGCCGGCGGGGGCGAGCTTCGTATCGAAGGAGCTGCGGCTGGGGGCGTGGCCGGAGGGAGGGGTGAAGCGGACGATGGTGCTGGGTTTCGCGACGGAGGGACGGCAGCCGGTGCTGGTGGGCGTGAGGGCGGGGGATGGGAGCGAGGCCTTCCGGTGCGAGCTGGGCTACACACCGCGGACGATTCCGCAGCTCTTCGAGCTGGGGCCGGGGTCGCTGACGATGATGGACGGGGCGACGAGCTGCGGGGAGTGCGATCCGCCCTTCTCGGAGAGCCGGGCGCGATTCCAGCGCTTCACGCTGCCGGGGCTGGAGCCGGCCGAGGCGCCCTGGCCGGGGACGTTCGGCGGGCCGGGACATGATCACCACGAGGATCCAGTGCGCGCGGCGCCGTGAGACGGCCCATGAATCTTGTCGCATGAACCGGAGAGGAGGGATTCCGGAACATCACCTCTCAGGTCACGAAAAGGGTGCATTCCCGCCGCGCGGCGTCTAACGTTCCAGGGGATGACCATCTCCTGGCTACCCGCTCAGCTCGAAGCTGTGTCCGAAGTGCTCGACAGGTACCCTGCGGAGAGCAATCGCTGTGAGTCGGCTGCAAGGGAGCTCCTCCCCATTGCTCGTCAGCTCGAGGTGGCGGCGCGAGCACACAAGCTGGTTCCTGTTGAAGGTCGCTTCCTGGTTCCCAAGCGGGGGGTACGTTGGTGGGAGCATGTCGCCGTGCACGTGCAACAGCATGTCGTCGATGCACTGACCGGGGCCCATGGCACTCCCGAGCAGTCCTATCTTGACCAGCACTACCTGTACCCCGACCGCCTGGCCTGGCGGGACTGGGACGAGAAGGAAGTGGCGGTGAAGCAATGAGCCTGTTGCAACGGACCCTGCTCGAATTCATTGACGAGCGGCTCGAATCGCTCCTCCGGGTGCCTGAGATGTGGGGCTCGGACGAGAGCGTCGAGTTGCAGCTCCTGCAGTTGCTGGAGTTCCGCCTGCTCACCCTGAGCCCCTCCTTGAAGGAGGAGGTGGCGAGGGTTCAACAGGAATACGTTCAATACGTTCGGGGGATGTTTCCAGGTGAGCCGCCCGAGTCGCTGGCCACGTTGCTGTCGAGGCATGGACGCGGCGCGGAACTGACCGGCGTGCTGCGGGGGTTCGTTGACATGGAGCGGAGAAGGGCCCAGGAGGCCCTGGATCGATTTCCCTCGGGCAGGCGGTTGCTCGATGATGTGCCCGGCCAGCACCGTCCCCTTCGTCACTACGAGTTGAATTGATGTACGCCACAGCGCATCGGGTGTCCCGGAACGGCCAGACGGGCGTCAACGCCTTCTTGTACCTGCATGGCCGGGACTTTCCCTGGCCCGAGGATGCCTCCTCGCTCCCGGAGACGGAGCCTGGAACACCCACGGATCGTCAATCCATCTCCGTTCCGCCTGGGCGCAATACCGTTCACTCCTATCTGGACGTGCTCGCTCCAGATGGAACTCCCCGGTCTGTACTCCTCGAGGCCTTGAAGCTGTTCCGCCAGGATGTCTCCGAGCGAAGCAACCCGGCTCGCTTCATCTTCGGCCAGGTCACCCTGCGATTTGGAGTACAGATCCGCCTCGAGCCGGAGCGCGAATCCGAACTCGAGGGGCTGCTTGCGACCCTGGAGCAGGTGTTGCCGTGAATCCGGAGGCATTCTCCGCATTCCGCCAGACGCGTTTCGATGGAGGGACGCCCGAGGAGCATCCGGGGGAGCACCCGTTCCTGCCTCGCGTTCCCGCCCCTAGCTTGAGGGTATCGACGAAAGGCGGTGACACCGTGACACAGCCCCCGTTTCCGCGGTGCGGCCTCCTCGCTCCCCTGGCGGCGGTGCTGGTGCTGTGTCTGGGACCGTCCGCCACGGCCCAGGTCACCGTCTCCGCCCAGGAGCCCCTCCTGCTCCAGGTGGGCGAGCGCCGCTTCCAGCTCCAGGTGGGCCCCCAATCCATCTCCGGCGGCGGGCTCGAGCTGCACCGTGCCCAGGGAGGCCTGCGCGGCACGTTGAAGGGCCAGCCCGTGGAGCTGAAGTGGCGCGGGGACGGTTCCATCAGCGGCCAAGTGGCCGGAGCGTCCGTACAGCTCGACGCCGTCCGCCGCACCCCCCAGCCCGGGCTCGTCCTGCGCGGTTGGTTCGGCGCGGACCCGGCCGAGCTGACGCTGACACCCACGGGCATCTCCGGCAGCATGGGCGGCTGTGCCTACTCGCTGCCCCTGGCCGGCAACCGCTACACGGGCTGGCGCACGTGCGACGCCACCCGCGGCCCGCCCGCTCCCGTGACGCTGCGGATTCCCGAGAACATCGTCCCGCTCGGCCTCGCGGAGGAAGGCGCCCTCCTGGCCCTCCTGCTCTCGGACGAGGCCCTCCCTCCCGCTCCCTCCCCGGGGACGGACACCGGGCGTGGGCGGCGCGGGCACCCCATCTCCATAGAGGAGAACCCAGACACAGGAGGCTCCCATGGCACGCAAGGCGTTGGCATGGCTCGCCGTGCTCGGGCTGGTGGCCCCGGCGGGCGCGCAGGAGCAGTGGGGCGGAGATCTCCCCGACAACATGGACGAGTTCCGCCAGACGCCGCTCACGGATGACACCCCCGTCACCCCGGATGACACTCCCGTCACCGACGAAGAGGCGGGCGTGGGCGGCTCGGGGACGGCCGGTACCGGCGACGAAGCCCGGGCGGGCGAGCTCTACGGCGAGGTGGTCAGCGTGCGGGGGGAGCAACTGTGGCTGCGGCATGGCGGGGCCGTCTTCCCGCTCGAGCTGACGGAGGAGACGCGCTTCGCTCCGGACCGGAGCCAGGCGCTCCAGCCCGGACAGGAGGTGCGGGCGCGCTTCACGCTCGAGGGGGACGGTTATGTGGTGAACGCCCTGGAGCCAGCGGGGCAGGTGCCGGCGGCGAAGCAGCCAGGGGAACGGTGAGGGAGAAGAACGGAGTGCGTGCACGCGGCGCCGGTCTGGGGTAATCCCGAGCCTCGTGCCGAGTGGGAGAGCGATGGAAGACCGTCCGTACGTCCTCATGTCCAGGGACGAGCCGTCACAGCCTCCCGCGTCGACCCGGAAACCGATGCAGACCGAACCCGTCGCGATCTCCTTCTGTCGGGAGGTGCTGCCGGCGGTGTCGCGCACCTTCGCGTTGAACATTCCCGTGCTGCCGCGCCCGTTGGACACGGCGGTGATGGTGGCCTACCTGCTGTGCCGGATCGCCGACACGCTGGAGGACGAGGCCCACGGCCCGGCGAGCGAGGTGTTGCTGGCGGAGCTGGCGCGGCTGAGCACGCTGCCGGCGGGGTGGGAGGCGGAGGCGCGGCGCTTCTCGGAGGAGGGGGCGCGGGTGCTGCGGGCGCAGGCGCCGGAGGCGGAGGTGCGGCTGGTGGATGGGACGGCGCGGGTGCTGGAGGCGCTGGCGCTGCACGCGGCCCCGGTGCGCGAGCACGTGGCGGCCTGCGTGGCGACCATGACGAAGGGCATGGGGAAGATGGGGGACAAGGGGCGCGCCTCGGGAGGAGGCCTGGGGCTGGCGAGCCTCGAGGAGACGCTGGAGTACTGCTACTACGTGGCGGGGACGGTGGGGGAGATGCTGACGCGGCTCTTCCAGTGGTACTCGCCGGCCATCGCCGAGCGCGCGGCGGCGCTGGAGCCACGGGCGGTGGCCTTCGGCAACGCGCTGCAGCTCACCAACATCCTCAAGGACGTGCGCGAGGACCTGGAGCGGGGTAGCTGCTGGCTGCCGAGGACACTGTTGGCCCAGCACGGCCTGACGCCCGAGGCACTGCTGGAGCCCGGCAACCGGGGCGAGGCGATGAAGGCTCACGGGCAGATGGTGGCGGTGGCGCACCGGGAGCTGCGCAAGGCCTTCGAGTATGTGATGGCATTGCCGGGACAGGAGCGGGGCATCCGGCTGTTCTGCCTGTGGCCGCTGTTCCTCGCGGTGATGACGCTGCGCAAGCTGTATGGCAACGCGGCGGTGCTGGAGCGGCGGGCCGTGAAGGTGTCGCGGCGCACGGTGAAGTGGGTGGTGGCCTCGACGAAGCTGTTGGTGGGCCAGGACGCGGCGCTGAAGCTGATGTTCTCCACGCTGACGGCCCCGCTGCCCCGGTGAAGGAATGCACGGTCTCCGGTATGTGGCCGAGGTATCATTGAACGATCCTGTTGTTGGGCTATTGATGAAGGCAGGAGTCCCCTTTGCTCCCTGACTGGTCTCGACTCGCACCAAACCGACCACTTGATCCCGGCGATGTGGCGTACGTCCCGCGGCCAATGGACGCGCCTCGAATTCCCGACTGGATTCTCACCGGCCGCTCGCCACTCCTCGTGGTAGGCCCCGTTGGCGTCGGAAAGAGCACGGAACTGGCGTTCGCGGCCCAGGCACTCAAAGACAGCCGCATCGCCTGCCTCGTCCCTCTCGACCGCTTTGAAAACATGCGGACACTGACGGCTGAGCAGGCACTGCTGCGAGTCGCGGGACGACTTGCCTACGTTGCGGTGAGGGCTCTTCATTTGCCGATCACTCCGGCACTTCTCGACGAACTCGATATGTATGGAGTTCTGGCGGGCGGAGTTGCACCAAAAGTCACAGGCATGTTTCCGGTGCGGAGCGAACGGGACGTTGGGGATCTGGCGATTCTCGTCATACGCGAGATTGCGCGCAAGAGCACCCAGGGCCGAGTCACGCTGCTCATTGATGGTCTTGAGAAGACGCCGCCCGAGCCTGCCCGGCTTGTTTTTGACGCATTGGAGGGGCTGCACTCTGAAGTCGAGATCGTCGTGGTAGTACCCTGGCATGCCGCGTATGGGCCGGGCGCCGAGACGGTGATCGTTCCGGGCGAAAAGTTGGTTGTCGTACCTCCCGTTGAAGTCGAAGGCCAGGCAGGAACTGCCGGAGTCGAGTTTTTCCGGAATGTGGCAGCGCGCCGATTGCGACTCGACGAGGCAACGATCGCACAGGCGCCGGACACCTTCGGCGCGCCGGGAGGCGTGCTCGATACGTGCGCGCGGCTCAGCGGAGGAATTCCCCGCTCGTTCCTTCAGCTCCTCGCGGATGCTGTCTCCTACGCGCGTATTCTGGATGGCAAGGACTGGCCAGAGCCCGTACATGTCGCGCAAGCAGTCGCTGATCAACGTGAGAGTTTCCGTCGGCTTCTGACTCCAGGCGACGACGACGCACTTCGGAGCGTCGATGGCAAGGACGGACGCAACATGGCGCTCGAGCAGAAACTCCGGCTGCTCGCTCACGGCGTATTGCTCGAACGGCACGAGAAGGGCCAACCCGTCATGCGGCCTCACCCCATCGTCAAGTCCCTGCTCTGAGGCCACCAATGCCAGATCCAGTAGCGAGCATCGCGAACGCGATTCAGCGCGACGGTGGAGACGGGATTGTCGTGGTGTACTACCCAGATCTCGGGGTGCGCGACTGGCTCGTCAGCGAGGTGGAGTCGATTGCAGCCGTCGAGACCTCTGTGCGTACGGATTCCGTGAAGGATGCCCGTACCCACATGGACTCCCTCGTGCTGTTGCTCCCCGCCAACGAGCGCGCCGCAGTCGAGGAGCTCGACGGTGCTCGCGATCAATTCCTCGAACCGAAGCGTGCGTACCCTGTCGTGTTGTTCCTGCTGCGGGATGGGGATGGGGCCCGGGCGCTCCGCGAGGCTCCGAGTCTCGCGAGCTGGGTTCGTGGCAGTGATCCGGATCCCGAACTGCTTGCCGAAGTCGATGTCGAGGCGGAGCGCCGCGCTTTCGAGGCGGGAGCCGGCGCCTCTCCAGAGGAGTGGCTCGCGCGCTGGCGTGCGAAAGAGATTCCGATGGATGCGAGCAACGTCGTTCTTAGCTATCGCGCGTCGCTGCTGGAGAGACGATGAACGACTGGTTCGAGCTTCATGACGCACATCGTGCCCTGAGGGCGACGGGCGGCTCATCACTGAGTGATATCCGCCGGGTGCTGCGGAGGCTCATTGAAAGCGGGCACGCTGAATCATCGCTCTTCAACCGCTTTACGTACTCGAAGAACCCGCACACCGGCCTTCGCGAGTGGCGCATTGCGGCGCCCCGTGGCAAGGATAGAAAAGATTGGTCCGAGCCATTGAAGAAGCTCGCCCCGAACCTGGCGGAAGCGAGCCTGACCGTCCTCGCGCTCACCGACTCAGCCAACGAACGGCTTGGCCAGCTCACTGTCATGCTTGAGGGCAGGAGCGTTACGCGGAAGCCCTTTAGCAGGAGCGTTACGCGGAAGCCCTTCATCGTGGCCGCCCACTTGGATGACCGCCATATGGGTTCGGGAGCTTGCGGCCACGCTTTGTTCCATTGTCACGTGGGCCCTTCTTTCAAGGCGATGCCCGAGGTCCGGGTTCCACTTCCCGCGCTCAAACCCGCTGCGGCGCTCGAATGGGCGCTGTCCGTGGTCCTGCCAGATTGGGAGCCGGTCCCCTGGCATGAGGTCATTGCGCATGCCAATCGCCAGGGTACTTGATTAGTTCCACGGCAGGGCGGAGCGTTTCGCCCAGTAGGTCTCCGGTGGCTCGATGAGGCGGCGCAGCTTGTCCTGGGCTTCGTCTCCGAGCTTCACCTCCAGCGCACGCAGGTTGCTCTGGAGTTGCTCCACGGTGGTGGCCCCGCTCAGCACCACGGACACCCACGGCTGCGCGAGCACCGCGGCGATGGCCACCGCGTCCACCGTGGCGCCCAGCTCTCCAGCCACTTCGCGCAGGGGACGCAGCGCTGGATCCTCGTCGCGCGCCGTGAGCCGTCCGTTGGCCACGGCCTCCTTGATGATGACGCCCCAACCCGCCGCATGGGCCTCGGCGAGCACCGGGCCCGCGGACGGCTCCAGCAGGTTCCACGTGGCCTGCACGCAGGAGAACAGGGGTGCACCGCCGGCCTGGACCTCGAGGGCACGCCGCAACACCTCGGCCTGCCGGGGCCCACTGAGCGACAGCCCCACGCGCACCCCCGAGTCCCTCAGCCGCCCGAGCTCCTCCCGGACTCCCGTGTCCTCCAGCACGCCGCTCTCGAAGGTGGCCGAGTGGATTTGATACAGCCGCAGCCAGGGTCCGAGCAGTGTCTGGCTTTCACTCCACTGCCGGCGCAGGGTGGGCAGCGAGTGGTCCTTCACCTCGTGGCGATCGGCATCCACGCGCCAATCGGCGGTATAGGTGTAGCCCCACTTGGAGCCGGCCACGACGTCCTCCGGGCGCAGGCCGCGAGCCTTCAACCACGAGGCGAGGAAGGCCTCGGCACGGCCATAGGAGCGGGCGGCATCGAAGTAGCGGAGGCCCGCGTGGTACGCCGCGTCCAGCACCTCATGGGCCTGGCGCTCCATGGCCTCGACGGAGCGAGCTCCGCCGAAGTCCTTCGCATGGCCGAGGGTGATGTACCCGGGGCGGCCGAGCGCGGCGAGTCCGAGGCCCAGGGGAGACACGGTGGGCCCGGAGGCCCCGAGGGTTCGTGGCATGGCCTTCTGCCTACCTGAAGCGGGCGGCCACGGGGAGGCTCGTGCACCGGCACCGTGGGAGAGTGGACGGCCGGATTGTGGAGAACTTGGGGACGGAGCCGGTGCCTTCCTGTAACCGGAAGGGGCCGAGCGACTTATCCACAAGATATGAGCCAGGAGAGACGAAGCCGACGCGGGGTGCGGGTGTTGCTGCCGCTGCTGGTGCTCGGGGGGCTGGCGGCCGGGGAACCGGAGCCCGGGCATTCACACGAGGAGGGCACGAAGGTGTACGCCGTCCAGAAGACCGATGCGGAGTGGAAGCAGCAGCTCACGCCCGAGCAGTACAAGGTATTGCGCAAGCAGGGCACCGAGCGGGCCTTCACGGGGAAATACTGGGACCTGAAGGCCGCGGGCACCTACCACTGCGCGGCGTGTGGCCAGCCGCTGTTCAGCTCGGAGACGAAGTTCGACTCGGGCACGGGCTGGCCGAGCTTCTGGCAGGCCCTGCCCGGCGCCGTGGACTCCCACGAGGACAGGAGCTGGCTCATGGTGCGCACCGAGGTGGTGTGCGGCCGTTGCGGCTCGCACCTCGGGCACGTGTTCGACGATGGCCCGGAGCCCACGGGCCTGCGCTACTGCATGAACTCGGTGGCGCTCGACTTCCGGCCGAAGTGAGCCTCACCCTTCGCGCTTGCGGAACACGACGGTGAAGTTGTTGCCAGGCATGTCGATGACCTGGTCGAGCTCCAGCCCATGGGCCCGTGCCTCCGCGGTGACGGCGCCCAGCTCGCGCACGCCCCAGGCCGGGTTCCGCTCGCGCAGCGAGGCATCGAAGGCGAGGTTGCTCGGCGCGGTGGGCCGGCCCTCGATGAAGTACGCCCCGTAGAGGATGAGCGGGCCTCCGGATGGCAGCACCCGGGCGGCGCCTCGCATCAATCCCTGACATGCTTCCCAGGGGGAGATGTGGACCATGTTGATGCACACGATGGCGTCGGCGGACTCCACGGGCCAGGTGGAAGCACGGGCATCCAGCGCGAGCGGCTCGCGCACATTGGGCAGACCCTCCTCCCGGCGCCAGGCTTCGATGCTCGAGCGGGCGATGGAATCCGCATCCGTGGGCTGCCACACGAGCTCCGGAAAGGCGCGAGCGAAGAAGACGGCATGCTGCCCGGTGCCACTGGCGATCTCGAGCACGGTGCCGCGCGAGGGCAACAAGTCGCGGAGGACGGAGAGGAGGGGCTCGCGGTTGCGTTCGGCGGAGGGGGCGTGCTGTTTCATGGGTTGCGCATGCTCCCTCTCCCCCTGGGAGAGGGCGGGGGGTGAGGGTCGTCATGGGACCATACCCTCACTGATGACGTTCCTGGTGCTGCGCGTGGTGGACGGGCAGTTCGGCGACTCGCTGCATCCCCGAGTCCTCCCGCTGTTGCACGTGGCGTGGATGCTCACCTTCGCCTTCGGCAGTATCCGCGCGGGCATGTCGCTGGCCATCCTGACGGTGACGCGCCTGAGCATCCGCACCCCGCCGCCGAAGATCCTCCGGGACGTGGTGGAGATCTCCCTCTACGTGATCGCCGTGGTCCCCATCCTGCGCGCCGAGCTGGCCATCGACTTGACGAGCCTGCTGGCCACCTCGGCCATCGTCTCGGTGGTGCTCGGTCTCGCGATGCAGGACACGCTGGGCAACCTGTTCGCGGGCCTGTCGCTGCAGCTCGACGGCATGCTGGCGCACCGGCGCATGCAGTTGGAGGCGGCGATGGCGGCCTCGGGCATCTTCCGGCTCGACGGAGGGAGCCCCTGGAAACGAGAAGGGTGGAGACATGGAGCCCCCCAGCCCCGTGTCTCCACCCCGGTACCTCGTGATCGCCCGCGAGTCCTACTTCAAGAGCTACTCGTACTGCACCTGAGAACCGCCGGAGCTGTTCACCTGTACGCTCGCGGGCTTCTTCCCGGCCTTCACCGTCGAGCCACCGGACAGGTTGCCCTGGATGCTGCGCTCGGGGGAGGCCTCGACGCGCGTGCCGCCGCTGGCCGTCACGTGGAGCGACTCGAGCCGCAGCTTGCCGGCCTCGATGACGGATCCGCCGCTACCGGCAATTTTCAGCTCCCCCGTGCTTCCCTCGAGCGACAGCTCCGAGCCGCCGCTGGCCGCCGCCTGGACGTTCTTCGAGTCCACCTGGGTGAGCTCCACCTCGGAGCCACCGCTGGCGGCCACCACGAAGGAGTCCACGCGGGTGGCCTCGGCGTCCACTTCGGCACCGCCGCTGGCCGCCACGCTCTCCACGCGCGGGCTGGTGACGTACAGGCGTACGTTCTTGAGACCCTTGTTGAAGAAGGACGAGCCCTTCTCCACCTGCGTCGTCAGCACGCCGTCCTTCACCTCGAGCTTCACGCGGGCCAGGTCGTCCTTGTTGCCCTCCAGGCGCACCGACTTGGGGCCCGGCTTCACCTCGGCGTGGATGCCGTGGCTCACCGCCACGCCGCGGAAGTCGGGGACCTCGATCTGCCCCGCCCTGGCGGCGTCCTGCGCGAAGGCGGACGTGGAGGCCAGGAGGGCAACGGGGAGGAGCAGGGAGCGCAGCTGCATGGTGGGTACCTCGGAGAAGGGAGAGGCGCGGGGCCTCGTGTCCTTCACGGTACGCACCCGGCCGCGAGCGATTGCACGCGGGCCGCCCGGCCGCTCACTCCCGGCCGAGCTTCTCGAGGGGCGCGCGGATGGAGGTGACCTCGCCCGCCTGGATTTCCACCTGGAGCTTCAGGGGTTTGAAGTGCGGCGCCACCAGCCGCAGGGTGTGCTTGCCTGGCGCGAAGGGCACCCGGAAGAGCGGCGTCTCGCCCAGCGCGCGGTTGCCCAGGTACACCTTGGCGTAGGGCTCCGTGGCGAGCGTCAGGAAGCCCTTGTCACCCGAGGGCTCGGCCGCGCCCGTGCGCTCGCGCTCCAGGGCCTGCCAGGCCCGGTCCGCCTCGTCGGCGGTCGTCACCTGCTCGGGCGATGTCTCCACGTTGGACGCGGTGCGTGGGGCCGTCCGGCGCGAGGGTGTCACCTTGCCGCGCTTCGCCGCCTGCGTCGCCTCCGGGGCCTCGGCCTGGGGTGCCTCGTCCTTCGGGGACGCCTCCGCCGGTTCCCCACTCGCGGCGGGGGCCTCGGCCTTCGCCTCGGGCGAGCCCGGAGCGGTGCCGGTGTCCGCCTCCGTGGGTGCCGCCGCCAGGGCGTCGGTGGGGGCCGTGGTTTCCGGTGGGGCGCTGCCTTCCGGTGCGGCACCGGCTTCCGGCGTGGCACCGGCTTCCGGCGTGGCGGTGGGCTCGGGGGCGGCTGTCTCCGGCGTGGCGCTCGCGGCGGCTGACCCGGGAGCCTCGGGAGCCGGGGTCGAATCAACCGGGTTGGCGGGTGCTGCCTGGGCCTCGGGTGGGGACTTCGTGGCGGGAGGCTCGCTGGCCGCGGGTGGGGGCGGGAAGAGCCGCGAGGACACGAGCCCTCCATCCAGCCTCAGCGCGACGAGGGCGGCGAACCCTCCCATGAGGAGCAGGACGAGGAGCGCGGCCCACGGCACCCTCCGGCGTGAAGGTGCCTCCGAGGCCTCGTTGGCCACGGTGGCCTCTTCCGAGGGGTCGCCTCCGCGCTTCACCGGGGTGTGTCGGCGGGAGATGGGCTGGGGATGCGCGGGCGTGAGGTCTTCCTCGTCCGTCACCTCGTCCCGGGGCCCGGGGAGGGGCCGGGAGGCCGGGGCCGGTGGCGACAGGAAGGGCACGGTGCGCGGCTCCGGCTCGTTGTCGTCATCCTCGGGCTCCATGGGCCGGGAGGCGGTGGACGGCGGCCGGAGATACGGAGTGGTGAGGAACTCGGGCCCCTCGTCGTCCTCGGGTGGCACCGCGGGCAGCCGGGAGGGCGGGGCCAGCGCCGGCAGGACGGGCATGGTGCGCGGCTCCGGCTCATCGTCCTCGGGTGCCGGCGTCCGGGCCAGCGGCGCGCGCCGGGCGGGCACGGTGGGGCTCTCGGAGGGGAGCGGGGGAGTGGAGGGCCCGGGAGGGAACGTGGGCGAGCCGGTGGGCAGGGTGACGGCGTCCAGGTGCGCCAGCGAGGGACGGCGGCCCGTGCGGGTGGAGTCGTACCGGGGCTGGGTGGCGTCCGGGTCCGAGGCGGCGGGCTGCTCGCCGGTGGGCGTGGCGCGCTGCGGCCGGATGATGGCGGTCTTCAGCCCGGGCTCGCGCGTCTCCGGGAGGGAGGGCGCGGCGTCCGAGCGGCCCAGGCCGCGCCGCGGCTCGGCCCGGGTCTGCTCCGGTGACGCGGTCCGGCCCTGCTCCACGGGCGTGGGGGAGCGCACCGGGCGGGGAGGCTCGGTGAGGACGGGCAGGGAGGGCAGCGTCGAAGGATCCACCTGGGCGCGGGCCGGCGTGGACTGCGGGGGCCTGGGAGGCTCGGTGAGGACGGGGAGGGAGGGCAGCGTCGAGGGATCCACCTGGGCGCGAGCCGGGCGGGCGCGGGAGGTGGAGGAGGGAGCCGGCGGATGGAGGACCCCGGTCTCCTCGGGAGGAGGAGGCGGCGTGGCGGGGAACTGGGAGGAGGAGGCCGTGCGCTTGTCCCCCGGGGACGAGGCGGGAGGCTTCGCGACCACGGGGTAGGGGACGAGCTCCGTCTGATCCGGCCGTGCGGGGGCGGGTGGCGAGAGCTGGGGCGCGGAGATGGTGGGGAGGCGCGGCGCGCTGGGGGTGGGGGTGCGCGGGGGCGGCGCGGCGGGAGGCGGAGGGGTGGGGCCGTCCTTGTCGGGGAAGAGCTGGGCGAGCTTCACCACGCCCGTGCTGTCCACGCCGGCCCGGCCGCTGCTGGCCAGCAGCTGCCGCGTCTGCTCCAGGCGCTCGGCGAAGAGGCGCTTGAGCAACTCACTGCTCTGCTCGGGCAACCAGATGAGGGGGCCCACCGCGCGCTCCAGGGCGCGGGCGAACTCGAGCGTGGTGGCGTACCGGTCCGCCCGCTTGCGCGCGAGCGCCTTGAGCACGATGGCGTCCAGCTCGGGGGGAATGGCCTTGTTGATGCGCGAGGGCTCGGGGATGGGGCCCTTGAGCACCGCGTTGATCACCGCCATGGGCGCCTTGCCCGGGAAGAGCCGCATGCCGGTGAGGCACTCGTGCAGCACCACGCCCAGGCTGAACAAGTCACTGCGCGCATCCAGCGGCTCGCCGAGGATCTGCTCCGGCGACATGTAGCCGCTGGTGCCCTTCACCATGCCGACGGCGGTGCGGCTGACGGCGGACAGGCTCTTGGCGATGCCGAAGTCCAGCAGCTTGGTGACGCCCTCGTACGTCACCATGATGTTCTTCTCGGCCACGTCGCGGTGGATGACGGGCGAGGGCTGGCCGAGCGCATCCGTGAAGGTGTGCGCGTAGTGCAGCGCGAGCGCGGTGTCCCTCACGGCCGCGAGCCCGAAGCCCGGAGGCATGGGCTCGTTGGCGGCGCGGCAGGCGCGGGCCATCTCCAGCAGCGTGGCGCCCGGGACGAACTCCATGGCGAGGAACAGCTCGTCATCATCCACGTCCAGGTCGAACACCTGGGCGATGTGGGGGTGGTTGAAGGCGGCGGTGACCTTGGCCTCGTCCAGGAACATCTGGACGAACTCCTCCTGGCCCTGGATGTCCGGGAGGATCTTCTTGAGCACCACGGGTTTGTGGAAGCCGGCCAGGCCCCGCTTGGTGGCGAGGAAGATTTCCGCCATGCCACCGGTGCTCAGACGGCAGAGCACCTCGTAGTTGCCCATCTGCCGGCCGCGCACATCACCCGGCGCGAAGGGGAGCTTCGACCCAGCCATTCGAGAAAACCAAGCTTATAGGACTCAGCGCCCCAAGGTGAAAGCCACCGCCGTGATTTTCATCGTAATCCTTTGAAATCACTCGATCTCGTTGAGGGAGGACATGCGAATGGGTCGATTGCGCAATGGATTCGTTGCGCAATATCCTCGTTGCACGACTCGAGCAGCTGAAAGGGGGCCGACATGCCACCGAGGAACATCGCAGGGGCACCAGCGAGGGGACCGGACTTCTGGGGGAGGGAGAGAGACGTCGAAGCGGTCTGGAAGCTCCTGGAGCGGGGGAGCGTGCTGCTCACGGCGCCGAGGCGCTGGGGCAAGTCGTCACTGATGTACGCGCTGCATGATCAGCCCTGGCCCGCCTGGAGCGTGCGGCAGCTGGATGTGGAGTATGTCGAGACGCCCGCCCAGTTCCTCACCGAGCTGGCGGCCAATCTGCTGCAGCTCGATCCGGTCCTGGGAGTGTTCAAGAAGACCCGGGAGCTTCCCACCTCGCTGGTGCGCTGGGTGTCCGGGGCGCTCTCGGAGGTCGAAGTGGGGGCGCTGGGCGATCTCAAGCTCAAGCTGCGCGATTCGCTCCGGGATGAGCAATGGCCCGAGCTGGCCGAGCAACTGCTGGGTCAGCTCCAGCGGCTGGAGGGCTCGCTGCTCATCGTCATCGACGAGTTTCCCATGATGGTGGACACCTTCCTCGACAAGGACCAGGAGGGCTGTCTGCGCTTTCTGCGGTGGGTCCGCGCCCAGCGCAGGCCCCAGCAGGGTCTGATGCTGCGCTTCCTCCTGGGTGGCTCGGTCAACATCGAGCCGCGTCTGGAGCGGCTCGCCCAGGAAGCGGTCCTCAACGATCTGGAGCGCTTCCAGCTCCAGCCCCTGCCGCTCGACAGGGCCATCGAGTTCGTGACCGAGGTGCTCAAGGGCGAGAGCGTGCCCTTCGAGGAGGGCACGCCCCGGAAGATCGTCGAGACCGCGGGCACGGGTGTGCACTTTTTCCTCCAGGTGCTCATCAACGAGTGCATGTCGGAGATGAGGCAGCAGCGTTGGCCCCGGCTGCTGGTGGAGCACATCCAGCCGGCCTACGAATCCCGCGTCCTGGGTCCGCCCAACCGCGCACGCTTCAGCCACTACCACTCGCGGCTCAAGAGCAATTACGGAGCGTTGGAGGAGCCGGCCCGGCTGTTGCTCGCGGAGCTGGCCCGTGCGCCCGTCAGCAACGTGGATGAACTGCGCATGGTGCTGTTACGGCATGGTCTGGACAAGGTCGAGCTCGATGACCTGGTGGCGCGGCTCGAGTCCGACTACTACGTGACGCGCAGCGGTGGTGAGGTGCGCTTCCACAGCAACTTCCTGAAGGACTGGTGGCTGCGAAACGCTCCGGGAATCCGGAGGAAGCCATGAGCCAGCGCGGGCCCCTGCTGTTCAATCCCTCCCGGGCTTCTTTCGAGGAATTGGAGAAGACCTTCGTCGGGCGGTGGCCGCAGTTGGAGGCGTTCGAGCGTGACCTGCTCGCGGATGGAGCCGGTCCGAGCACGCGGCACTGGCTGCTGATAGGGCCTCGTGGCTCGGGCAAGAGCCACTTCACCGAGCTGCTCAGCCGGAGGCTGCGGCAGAACCATGGTTGGGGCGTCGCCCGCCTGCCGGAGGAGCACTACCAGATCGCCAGTGTGGCGGAGCTGCTCGAGCAGATCCTCATCCGCCTGGAGGGGTTGAAGGTCTCTCCCTTCGCGCAGGAGCGAGACCCGCGCAGGGTGGAGGAGCTCGCGATCGATCGGCTGAGGGCGTGGAGGCAGAAACATGGGAAGCCCTGCCTCGTCGTTCTGGAGAACCTGGGCCAGTTCCTGGATCGGAAGCTGACGGCACGCCGGGACCAGAGCCGCTTGAGGGAGGTCCTGATGCAGGAGCCTCCTTTCATCCTGCTCGCCACGGCGACCAGCTACGTCGAGGCCACGGTCGAGCACAGCGCTCCCTTCTATGACTTCTTCCAGATCAGCATGCTCGATGAGCTGTCCAGGGAAGAGGTCATCGGGCTGGTTCAAGCGCGTGCGCAATGGGACCAGGATGAGAACCTGCTCGGGAGGATGGAACAGGTCAAGCTCCGCCTCGAGGCCATCTTCCACTTCAGCGGAGGTAATCCAAGACTCGTGCTGGCGCTGTATGGAGTCCTGCGGCATGGCGTCACGGAGGATCTGCATACCCAGCTCCTCGAGTTGCTCGACGAGGTGACTCCGTACTACCAGGCGCGCCTCACCAATGTCTCACCGCAGATGGTCCGCGTCTTGACCGAGATGGCATTGGCTGAAGGCCCGTTGACCCCGGCGGAGATCGGGCGCAGGACGCGGCTCACCACCCCGCAGGTGACCGCGAACATCACCAGACTCGGTGACGAGCGGTTCGTCCGTCCAGGAGGACGGCCCGAGGATCAGCGCAGCCGCTACTACGAACTGACGGACCGCCTCTTCCGGATCTGGATGCAGATGCGCGAGGGCGAACCCGTCCGGCAGCGGCTGCTATTGCTGACGGAGTTCTTCCAGCGTTGGTATGGATGGGATTGGGAAGAGCCTGGCAGTGAAAGTCCCGGTCGTTGCCAGGATCTACTGAAGACGCTCGATCATCTCTCGGAGGCGTTCCCTGATGAGCATGATGCCTTGAGGGTATGGCAGCTGGACTCCTCCTCGGGTACTGATGACCCTCAACTGATCGCGAGAGAGGCACTCGCCCAGGCCTTCCGTGCCCACATGCCCCGGCTGGCGCGCGTTCCCCGCCTTCGTCCCCACGTCCTGGAGTGCTACCGGCGCCTGCGTGAGCGAGGCATCCTCACGGAGGACATCCCCCCCTATTCCGATGCCCTTGCTGTCCAGAATGCTCCCTCGGTGGACAGAGCGCTCAGCGCGCTGCACCCGGAGATGCGCGAGGCCGTGGCCCTTCTCCTGGGCCGCGCTTCTGACGAAGCCGGCGACTCCAAGCAGCAGAGCGCCTCGTAGTGGCCATGCCCCGGCGCGCATCCCCATGCCGGCGCCAGGGGACACCTCGAACCGGCCATTCGCGAAAATCCCGCTCGTAGAACCGGCAGTCCCAGCGCGGAAATCTCCACCGTGATTTTCGCGTGAGAGCGCAATGACAACGGATTCCACCCACATCCGAGCACTCCCGAGCCGCTGAATCCGGCACCGCTCGGAGCTGGAGGGGTGAAGTGTCCGGAGGTCCATTCTCAAGAACCAAAAGAAAACTCCAGGGTGCACGGAATGCCCATGCCCTGGGTGCGACGGGAGGAGAGGGCAATCCCTACCGGCGGTACGAGGGAGCTGTTCACTGTCTGGCGCGACACGGGGGTGGGGTTGGGCAGCAACGCTTCCGGAGATCCGGCCCCGGGGTGCCGCTGCAAGGGCTTTGGCGTGTGTCCACATTGGCGGAACCGAAATTCCATCCAGGTGACCGGTACGACGGTGGGGCAAAAAACTTTCAGTGTTCACGTAAATCGGCTCTCCACGACAAACGGAGCTCCCATGGCGACGGAGAAGGCGGAGCGCGTGCGAACGCGGGAAAGCGGCCTGGGGTACCGAATGGGACCGGGGCTGGCGGCGGTGGCGAAGGTGGAAGGGGAGCTGCACTCGGCGGGGAGGTTGGTGCAGCTGTCACCGGAGCATCTGACGTTGAGCCTGACGAGGCCCACGGGACTGAGGCCGGGTCAGCGGACGAACGTGCTGTTGGGGTTGGGAGGAGAGGCCCGGATGCTGAGGGCCGAGGTGATGAATGTCTATGAGCCCGGCCCGGAGGAGCAGCCGGAGCTGAGCCTGCGTTTCGTGGCGCCGGCGTTGGACCAGGGCCGTCACATCGTGACGATGCTGGAGGGCTGGAGGGATCAAGGCCAGCTCGAGGCGCCGAGCACGCTGCCCATCTGGCGGGAGCGGATTACACGGGTGGACAGGATTGGCCGCATCTTCGAGGCGCTGACGGCGAGACGGTGCCGGGGCATGGCGAGGTGCGAGGCGGGGGATGTGGAGTTGGTGGCGGCGCTCTACGACAAGTACGACGGGCGGGTGTCGTGGGAGGTGATGGGCGCGCTGCCGCCGGTGCCATTCACGCTGGAGGTGTTTGGCTTCAGCTCGGTGCTGCACTTCCGGGTGGAGCAGGCGGTGTACGAGGATGGGCTGTGGGGCGTGCCGCTGCCGCGGGAGCTGATGCGCTACCGGCACCGCAAGCTGAGGAGGGCGCCTGCGGGGGACGGGTGCGTGGCGCGTTTCGGGCATCCGCTGTGGCCGCAGGTGCGGGTGGAGCGGGAGCTGACGGATATCTCCTACGAGGGTTTGTCATTCGCGACGCAGCCGGGGGAGGACCTGCTGTACCCGGGGCTGGTGCTGCCGGAGCTGGAGGTGGGGCAGCCGGGGGAGGAGCCGGTGAGGATGCGTGCGGAGGTGCGCAACATCACGGGCACGGCGCTGGGGAGGCGGTGCGGGATGAAGGTGGAGCCGCTGGGGGAGCGGGAGCTGGCGCGCTGGCAGCGGCTGGTGGAGGAGCAGAGCCATCCGAACACGCGGGTGTCGGGGGATTGGAACCGGGGGACGTGGGATTTGTTCGAGCGCTCGGGGTACTTCCGGCTGTCGGGGAAGAGTCCGGGGGACTTCGAGCGGATGCAGGCGGAGTACCGGGAGGCGCACGAGAAGCTGGAGGGGAACCGGAGGCTGGGGTACCGGGTGGTGAGGCCGATGCCGAGCGGGGAGACGGTGGAGGCGAGCCTGTCGTGGCTGAAGCCATACTCGGGGAGCTGGCTGGCGCACCAGTTGGCGAGACACCAGCCGCGCAACGAGAAGCTGAGGAGCACGGCGCGCGAGGCGTTGCGGGACGTGTATTTGAGAGGCTTCGAGCCGGCGCAGACGGACCCGGAGGTGAAGTGGTTCCTGGCGTACTGCGAGGCGAACGTGAGGTGGGTGCGCTTCACGGCGCTCGACTTCGCGGAGTGGTACCAGCACACGGGGCAGGCGTGCGTGGTGCCGTTCCGCTTCATGGAGGCGGACGCGAAGCGGGAGTGGGAGATGCCGGAGGGCTTCAGCCTGGGGGCGCCGACGGAGGAGGAGAAGGCGGCGCTCTTCGAGCGGCTGAAGGAGACGAGGCCGGAGGCGTACCGGGAGGCGCTGGACCTGGTGCCGGAGCGGTTCGGTCTGGAAGGGCTGAAGCGCAAGTGGGCCGAGGCCGGACTGAAGCGTGAGCGGGACGTGCTGGTGGCGCGGAAGGACGGGCGCGCGCTGGCGGTGGGCATCCTGGAGACGGCGCACGCGGGGTTGAACCTGTTCCACGTGCTGGACGGGCTGCGGGTCATTTCGCTGGTGGATGAGGCATCAGCGGAGGGTCAGGAGGCGTTGCTGGCGTTGTTGGCGGGAGCTGCGGAGTGGTACCGGGCGAGAGGGCTGAGCGTGTTCGTGCACTACGTGGAGACGGAGCACACGGGGTACACGGAGAAGGCGAAGCTGGTGGACCTGGGAGAGGGGCGTATCTGGATTCTCTCGGCGCAACTGCTGCCGGACTTCATCGAGCACCTGTGCGAGGCGACGACCCCGAGGGGAGACCTCTGAAAGTCTTTACCAAAAAGGAGGCCCAATTCCTACCAATCATCGCCCAATATCCCCTCGCCCTCCGGGAGAGGGACGGGGTGAGGGTGCCACGACTCCCAGGTTGATCCCGTGCGATGCTCGTGGGTCGAGCTGGAGGCAGGTCGTTGAGACGTACGCGAGGGGTGTGTCACACTCCTCGCATGGCGGACCCGCTAAAGCCTGACACGGCAGTCCCGGTGGTGATCGATCGCCGCCGGTTCCTGACCTGGGTGGTGGCCTCGCCCGCGTTGATGGTCGCGGTGCGGTTGGACTCCAGCTTCGCGCAGACTGGCCCCGCAGAGACGGAACCGGCCTCGTTCAACCTCTACATCTCCATCCAGGCCGATGGGCGCGTCGTGGCGACCCTGCCTCGCACCGAGATCGGCCAGGGCATCACCACCGCCGTGGCCATGCTCGTCGCCGAGGAACTCGACACCCTCCTCGACTCCGTGGAGGTGCGCACCGCCGACGCGGATCCTCGCTGGCTCATCCAACTCACCGGTCTGTCCTCGACCATGCGCTACCTCGCCGGCCCCGTGCGCGCCGCCGCCGCGAGTGCCCGCGCCCGCCTCGTCACCGCCGCCGCGCACCGCTGGCAACTCCTCGCCTCCCGCCTCACTACCTCCAGGGGTGAAGTCCTTGCTCCCGATGGCCGCCGCGCCAGCTACGGCGAGCTGGCCCGGGACGCGGCGAGCGTGCTGCTGCCCGAGGTCTCCCCGCTGCCCAAGGACGTGGCCTCGTACACGCTCGTCGGTCAGCCCACCGGACGCATTGATGCCCGGGACATCGTCACCGGCAAGGCGCGTTACGCCCTCGACCTGTCCATTCCCGGTGCGCTGCCCACCGTGGTGGCCAGGCCTCCCACGCTGCGCGGCTCCGTGGTCAGTCATGACGCGTCGGCGGCGCTCGCCATGCCCGGTGTGGTGGGCGTGGTTTCCCTGCTCACGGGCGTGGCCGTCTCCGCCCAGAGCTTCGCCCAGGCGCTCGCGGCCCGTGATGCCCTGCGCATCACCTGGGCTCCCGGTCCCGCCAGCCACCTCTCCGACGCGGACATCGAGGCCCGCCTGCGCGATGGGATGGGCTCTCGTCCCCTCCCGCCCCTGTTCACCGCGCGCACCCTCGAGGCCCGCTTCGACTTTCCCTATCTCGCCCACGCCCCCATGGAGACGCAGAGCTGCGTCGCCCGCGTCACCTCGGACCACGCCGAGCTCTGGCTGGGCGCGCAGGATCCGAAGTTCGCCCAGCGCGAGGTCGCCGAGGCGCTCGGTTGGGCACTCACCCCACAGCGCGTCACGGTGCACACCACGCGCGCGGGCGGTGGCTTCGGCCGGAGGTTCTTCAACGAGCCCGCCGTGGAGGCCGCGCTCGTGTCCCGGGCGCTCGGGAGGCCCGTGAAGTTGATGTGGACCCGCAACGACGACATGCGTCAGGGCCGCTACCGCCCGGCCAGTCATCACCGGCTCCTCGCCTATCTGGGCTCGGGCGGCTCCATCCTCGGCTGGCACCACCGCTCCGTCATCCCCACCGTGGAGTTCCCCCACGGGTTCGGAGATCTCCTCACCTCGCTGGTGGGCACGGTCCTGCCCGGGGTGACGAGCCAGACGTTCTTCGCGCTGTCCCAGAAGGTCCCGTACCGCTTCGGGCTGGTGACGCAGCAGCTGCGCGAGGTGCCGATTCCCATCCCCACCGCCTCGTTCCGCTCCGTGTACAGCAGCCAGGTGACGGTGGCCAACGAGCTCTTCGTGGACCAGGTGGCCCGGGAGCTGGGCCGTGACGCGGTCGAGCTGAGGCGCGCGCACCTCTCGTCGAAGCGGCTCGAGGCCGTGCTGGACACCGTGGTGCGCGAGGGGCAGTGGGGCAGGGCGCTCCCGTCCGGGGTCGCGCAGGGCGTGGCCGTCCACGAGGAGTGGGACAGTGCCATCGCCCACCTCGTCGAGGTGGACGTGAGCGGTGCGGAGCCCAAGGTGCTGCGGGTCGTCATCGCCGCGGATGTGGGCCTGCCCATCAACCCTCGCGGCATCGAGGCCCAGTTGCAGGGCGCCACCATCGACGCCCTGTCGACGACCTTGAGCGCGGGCCTCCACATCGACGCGGGTGCCGTGCGCGAGGGCAGTTTCGCCGACTACCGCTGGCTGCGGATGAAGCACACGCCCGCCACCATCGACGTGCACCTCGTCCGCTCGGATGACCGGGTCGGCGGGGTGGGCGAGCTCGGTTACCCCACTGCGGCCGCCGCCCTGGGCAATGCGCTCGCCCGGGGGACGGGCACGTTGCCCACGCGCTTTCCCATCCTCGAGGCAGGAGCCTGAACATGCCGGTCCACCACTTCACGCTCAATGGCGACACGGTCTCGGTGGAGGCGCCGGAAGACACGCCCCTGCTCTGGGTGTTGAGGGATGCACTCGGAGTGACGGGGCTCAAGTACGGCTGCGGGGTGGGGGTGTGCGGCGCGTGCACCAGCCACCTCGAGGGCAATGCCTTCCGTCCCTGCATCCAGCCCGTGGGCGGCGTGGCGGGCCGCCAGGTGACCACCATCGAGGGACTCGGAGGCGAGGGGCTCCACCCCGTGCAGCAGGCGTGGATCGACGAGGACGTCGCGCAGTGCGGCTTCTGCCAGCCCGGGCAGATCATGGCCGCGGTGGCGTTGCTGCGGCACAACCTGGACCCCTCCGACGCGGACATCGACGCGGCCATGAGTGACAACGTGTGCCGGTGCGGGACGTATGTGCGGATCCGCGCGGCCATCAAGCTCGCTGCCCGGAGGCTCCGGGGCGAAGCCAGCGGGACGTGACGTTCCTCCAGCCTCGTGTACCAGCCGACGCGAGGGGCGTGCCGGCGTCTGGCCATGAACGCATCCCGGTGTGTCATTCGAGGCACTTCCTGCACGGGCCGGTGAGAGGGTCTACCCATGCCGGGAAATGACATCCCGACATGTGGTCCGCGCCATTCTCCCGCCCTCCTGGCCCCTCCTCGTCGTTGTCCTGCTCGTGCTCCCCGGTTCCTCCGCCCGAGCCTTCTGTCCCACCAATGGGCTCAAGTGTGGCCTTGGCGGAACCGGAGTCACCCACGAGGACATGACGAAGCGGGTGATGACGGAGCTCGGTGCCGAGTTCTTCGGGACATCGCACCAGACCCGCGCGATGCGGAGCGCCATCGGGGAGATCGTCCAGGCCAACGCCGAGGTCGACCAGGACCAGACGAATGGCTTCAAGCACTTCGACGGCGAGAGCTTCGTTCCGGGCAAGCAGCGGCTCGTCGCGCTCTTCGACGGGGTGGTCCTCTCCCTTCGGGCCGGGGATGCTCGGGGCGCCCGGAGCCAGCTCGGCCAGGCCCTCCACACGCTCCAGGATTTCCATTCCCATTCGAACTGGCTCGAAGCGGGTCACGCGGGCGCGCTTCCCAGTCTGTGGCGCTCCGGCGAGCCGCTGCCCGCTTCCGCCGGGGCGGAGACTCCCACGTGTGAGGATTGCGAGCCCGTCCTCCTCTCGGACGGGAGCCTCTTCCTCGACTGCGGCGGCAATCTCCTCACGCCCCTGCTGACCAGTGGCTACTACGGCGGTGAGAACGAGGTCCCCGCCACCGCTTCCAAGTGCCGCCATGGTGGGCCCTTCGATACCGGACCCGGACCCTCCGGTGGCATCAACAAGGACACCTTCCATCAACTCCTGTCACCGCATTTCCGTCTGCACACGGAGGCGGCGGACTCGGCCGTGGAGGCGAGCAGGCAATTCATCCAGGATCTCCAGGCCCGGCTGACCCGGAGCGAGCTCGAGCTCCTGTTCGGCGTGGGCCCCACCTTGACCCTGGCCATCGGCCCCACGGGGAGGCTCGGTCCCCTTCTCGCGCTGTTCCAGGCCCAGCTCTCCCAGCTCGTCGACTCCCGGATCGGCACCGACCAGGAGCCCTTGCGCTACGTCCTGGTGTCCTTCACGGAGGCGTCCACCGGTCCGCTCACCGTTACCCATGATCCGCTCGAGCTCAAACGCCTCCTTGGCACGCTGGTGGCCACGGCGGGGGGTGGCTGCTCCGGACCGTCCATGGCGGCGGCGCTCCAGGCGCTCGGTGCTTCGGGCGGGGGCGGGGAGCTCTTCCTCTTCACCCCGCGGGCGGCCTCCCGGGATGGCCACCTGGCGTCCCAGGTCAGCAGCCTCGCCTGGCACCAGGGGACGCGGATCCATGCCTTCCTGTCCGGCGCGTGTGGAGGCCTCGCCGATGCTTCCCCCGAGTACCAGCGGCTCGCGTCGGAGACGGGCGGACAGGTCTTCCTGCTCCAGCCGCTCGAGGCCGCGCCCCTCACCCACCTCATCGATGCCACCGTCCGGGCCAACACCGTGGAGCTCCTCTCCGTGGCGGACGAGCGCGGGGGGACCCGGGCCGTCTTCCCCGTGCCCGTCGACTCCACGCTGTCGCGAGTGACCTTCTCCCTGAGCGGAAGCCCGTCCCTGCGCCTCACCCGGCCCGATGGCTCACCGGTGCTGGGCGTGGAGCCGGGAGTGCGGCGTCTCCAGCTCTCCACGGGCGTGTTGGTGACGGTGCTCGATCCGGCGCCCGGCGTGTGGACCGCGACCCTCGACCCGGCGGGTGGATACTCCCTCCACGTGCTCGGCGAGAGTCCGGTGGGCTTCGATCGCTTCGCGCTCGTCGAGACCGCCGGACGTCCGGGGCACCAGGGATACTTCGCGCTGGAGGGCCTTCCGGTGCTCGCCAGTCCTTCCACGGTGGTGGCAGGGCTCTCCGGCGGCATCGCCTCCGCGCGCTTCGAGCTGAGAGACACCGCGGGAGCGCTCCTCCAGCCGCTGGAGCTGACGCCCGAGCCGGGTGGCCCTCCGTTGGAGCTCACGGGGACGGTGGCGCTTCCCTCGCGTCCGTTCACCGTCTACGCCCTCGGCACCCTGCCTGGCGGAGAACCCTGGCAGCGGGTGCTGAGCCGGCGGTTCCAATCCCAGACCGTGCGTCTCTTCGCACCGTCATCCCAGAGGCTCGTTCCGGGGAGGACCTCCTATACCTTCCAGGTGGAGAACTCCGGCGCTCCGGCGACCTTCCGTTTCACCGCGCGGGATGACCGGGGTTTCGTCACCGGTGTTTCTCCAGGCTCCTTCACGCTCGGCAGTGGAGAGCGCCGGGCCCTCACCGTCCAACTCGAGGTGCCAGAGGACGTGGCTCCGGGCACGAGCGACACGCTGCTCGCGATGGTGGAGGGCACCGCTCCGGCGGGGGCGCGCAACTTCGCGGTGGTGACGAGCGTGCCGGGCCCGGAGGTCACGGTGGACTGTGGTGGAGCCCGGCCCGGTGTCGCGACCTTGTGGCCACCGAATCATGGCTTCGTCCCGGTGGGCGTGGAGGGGGTGGCGAGCTCCGATGGAAGTCCGGTGCGCATCACCATCGACCGGGTGCTCCAGAGCGAGGCACCGGGAGAGGGCGCGTGCCCGGATGTCCGAGGACTCGGTGGCTCGACGGTGGAGCTGCGCGCCGAGCGAAGCGGCTCGGGTCCCGGCCGTCTGTACCAGCTCCGGTTCACCGCCCGGACGGACACCGGGGGCCACTGCACGGGAAGCGTCCAGGTGTGTGTGCCTCACGGAAAGAAGGGCTCCTGTCCTGCCGCCCGTGTGGCCTTTGATTCCAGTCTCTGTCCTGGGACGGAGTTTCCTCCCGGGAAGTGAGCTCGAGGTGCGCTCCACGGTGGAGGCGGGTACGTCCTTCCGCGTCCTGCTTCCCCGCGACATACTCCCGGCATGAGCGTGGAAGGTCAGCCGGAGTAGGCGGAGCCTCCGGGCGCAAGCTATTCGGACCAGACGAGCGCCAGATTGAGCTCGATGGCCTCGAAGGGCTCGGCGCGCACCCGCTCGTCTCCGGCGAAGGAATGGACGAGCAGCCATTCCCTCTCGATGAGCCGGAACACATCGAGCGTCTGGGCCAGCGGATCCACGTGCCACACGTGCCGCACGCCTTCCCGGGCGTAGATGCGCATCTTCTGGCCCTTGTCCCTGCGCCGCGTGCGCTCGGAGAGGATGTCGCACGCCCAGTCCGGTGCGAGGTCGTAGTGCGCCGGGAGCTCGACTCCTCCCTCGGCGCGCCTCAGGCGCTCGCGTCTCCACCCCGCAAGGTCTGGTACGAGCTTGTCCGGGCCCGGGCCGAGATGGATCTCTGGTTTGAAGAGGATGCTCCACCCGCCTGGTCCCTCCCTGCCAAACACGAAGGGACCTCCGATAAGGCCAAGGAGGTTCGACGCCACGTTGACATGCGGGCGGGCCGGGTGAGGGCTGAGGTGCAGCTCTCCGTCCAGAATCTGCGCCACCATCTCCTCCGGTGACGCCTGGAAGGCCGCCTCGACGGACGGGGCGTTTCGCTCGGTGGACTCGGACTTGGGTGGACGGTGGAGAGCCATGAGGGAGGATTTCATCATGCCGCTCTCCTCGCGGGAGCCATCTCCTTTCGAGACCCTCCGCTCGAGGCCCTACGCGCGCGCGTCCTTCCACTGCAGCTCCGTCAGCTCCCGGCCGAGTTGCTCCCGCCGGCCCTCCGCCTCGGTGACGGCCCGTCCCAGTTGTCCGACGTCGTAGGCCCGTGCCTGCTCGGGCGAGAAGATCTCCGCCACCTTTCGCAGCAGCCCGCACATCCGCGCCACATCCGCACGCGAGCTCTCGGTGGCCTCCTTCAGCCGCCGCAGCGAGTCCTCCAGCAGGGGCTCGGCCACCACGCGCTTCAGCTCCTCGGCGGTGTTCACCTTCGTTCCCCTGCCCAGCAGGCCCGCGAGCACGCCTCCGACGAGCGCCGCCCCCAGCACCGCCCACCCTCCATGCCTGCGCGCCACGCCCGTCATCATCGCCGCGCCCACGCCCGCCATTCCGCCCGTCCGCGCGAAGCCCCAGTCGAAGAAGAGCGAGCGCGGCTCCACCAGCCGGCCGAAGCGGTCCTCCAACTCCAGCCGGGCCTCGCCCTCCACCTCCCGCGCCAGCTCGCGCTCCAGCACCTCGTCGAGCCGCTGGCGCAGCGCGTGCGACCGTGGCTCCACCCGCGCGCTCAGCTTCTCCCGGAAGGCCCGCGTCAGCGAGCGCTGGGCCTCGGGCAGCCGCGACTCCAACTCGCGCACGCTCTCCTCCACGAGCCGGGGCAGCTCGCCCTCCAGCCGTTGGCTCTCCTCCCGCAGCAACTCGTCCAGGCACAGCCGCAGGCGCGCGAGCGTCTCCGGCCGCAGCCCGGCCAGGTCCTTCATTCCGAGCAGCGCGTGCACGTCCGCGAGCACGCCGCTCCAGTCCTTCAGCGCCTCCTCGAGCAGCACCCGCTGCCGCTGCGCCAGCCCCTCCGCCAGCTCCTCGCGCAGGGCCTCCAGCCCCTCGCCCGTGGTGCCGGAGACGGTGAAGACAGGCACCCTCCGCTGGGGCACCGCCTCCCGCAGCACCTGCTCGAGCCGTTCGCGCGCGGTGCCGGCCGACACCCCCTCGGGCAGTTCATCGCAGCGCGTGAGCACGGCCTGGAGCGAGCCCTCGGGGAACGCCTCGGTGAGCTGTTGGAGCCAGGCCAGTACCTCCGGGGACGGAGCCGCTCCCGGCGCGAGCACCATCAGGCAGTGCTCGGCCAGTTCGCCCACGCTCAGGCCTCCGCCTTCCGAGCCGCCGGACTCCACCTCCAACCACTTCCAGGGCACGTCCGGGCCCAAGGCCCCGCGCAGCGTGCTCTTGCCCACCCGCGCGGTGCCGGCCACGGCCACCACCGGCCGGGAGATGCGCTTCAGGTCCACCGCGCCGCGCTCCAACTCCCGGGCGAACGGCACCTGTTCGAACAGGCTCTCCCGCTCAGCGTCCAGGCTCTGGGTGATACGCGCGTGTTCCCGGATGTGCTCGTCGTGCTTCATGGCCCTCCTCACCAAGGCCTCGAGCGTATCTCAGCCCTCCCGATGAGGTGTTCGTTGCGGAACACTCGTGGTTCATGCCATCAGTGCTGGTTGTCATAGCGAAGCATGCCACGAAGGCGCTCATCGAACGGGCGTTGCTCCCTGCCAGGGATGCGGGGAGCAGTGGATAGGGGGGAGATGCCGATCGTGGCCGAAAAAACCGAGTCGGTTTGAGGCCATACCATGATGAACATCCCGGGCCATACGTTGCTCGAGCCACTGCGGGCGACGAGCGCCAACCTCCTCTTCCACGCCGTCTGTGGGACGGACGAGCGGCGCGTCATCATCAAGACGCCCCTGCAGCCCTTGCCCGGCCCGCGCGAGTGGGAGCGCTACCGCCGTGAGCACGGCATCCTCCAGCGGCTCCGGGACGTGGGAGGTGTACCCCGTGTCCATACGTGCGAGTTCGTCCAGGATCGCCCCCTGCTGCTGCTGGAGGAGGTGGAGGGCGAGCCCCTGTCCAGGCGCGTGGGCCAACGGCTGGAGATCACCCGCTTCCTGTCGCTGGCCATCTCCCTGGCGTCGACGCTGGGGGAAATCCACCGGCGGGGCGTCATCCACAAGGATCTGAAGCCCTCCAACCTCATCCTCACGCCGGAGGGAGAGGGGCGCATCATCGATTTCGGCTCGGCCACGTTGCAGCGGGTGGAGCACGTGGACTCGGGGCTGCCCCACGCCATCGAGGGGACGCTGGCGTACATGTCCCCGGAGCAGACGGGGCGGATGAACCGGGCGGTGGACTACCGCACGGACTTCTACTCGCTGGGCGTCACCTTCTACGAATTGCTCACCGGCGCGCTGCCCTTCCAGGCACAGGACGCGCTCGGGTGGTGCCATGCGCACCTGGCCCTGCGTGCGAGGCCGCCGCACGAGCTGCTGGAGTCCGTGCCGCCGTCGTTGTCGGCCATCGTGATGAAGCTGCTGGCGAAGGTGGCCGAGGAGCGCTACCAGGGCGCCGATGGGTTGAAGGCGGACCTGGAGCGCTGCCGGGAGCGGCTGCTGCGCGGCGAGCGGGACGCCTTCCCGCTGGGCGAGCACGACTTCCCGCACCACTTCCAGATGCCCCAGCGGCTCTACGGGCGCGAGGCCGCCGTGGCCACCCTTTTCGAGCGCTTCGCCCGGACGGCGCGGGGAGGGCGGCCGGAGCTGGTGCTCGTCAGCGGCTACTCGGGCATTGGCAAGTCGGCGGTCGTCCATGAGCTGCACCGGCCGGTGGTGGAGCGGCGCGGCTTCTTCCTGCGGGGCAAGTTCGATCAATTCCAGCGGGACATCCCCTACGCCATGCTGGCGCAGACCGTCCGTGGGCTGGTGCAGCAGTTGCTGGCGGGGACCGACGCGGAGCTGGCGGAGTGGCGCGAGCGGCTGCTCGCGGCGTGGGAAGGCCAGGGCCAGGTGCTGGTGGACCTGGTGCCGCAGCTGGAGCTCGTCGTGGGCAAGCAGCCGGCTGTCGCGGAGCTGCCGCCCGCCGAGGCACAGCACCGCTTCAACCGGGTCTTCCAGCGGTTCCTCGGTGCCTTCTCCAGCGCGGGACACCCGCTCGTCGTGTTCCTGGATGACCTGCAGTGGGCGGACCTGGCGAGCCTGAGGCTCATCCAGCACCTGCTCACGGGCCCGGAGGTGACGGGTCCTGAGGTGACGGGCCCGGAGGTGCCGCCCGTGCTGTGGGTGGGGGCCTACCGCGACAACGAGGTCAGCCCGTCCCATCCGCTGATGCTGATGCTGGGCGAGCTGCGCAAGACGGGTGCGCCCGTCACGGAGCTCCGGCTCGAGCCGTTGAGCCGCGGGCAGCTCCAGCAGCTCGTGGCCGACGCGCTGCCGGGAGCGGAGGAGGACATCGTCGCGCCCCTCTCGGCCGAGGTGCTCGAGAAGACCGGGGGCAATCCCTTCTTCCTCATCCAGTTCATGCTGACGCTGCATCAGGACGGGCTGGTGACGCGCACGGCGGAGGGGCGGTGGCGGTGGGATGCCGGGGGCGTCCGGGCCCGGGGCTACTCCGACAACGTGGTGGACTTCATGGTGGGGCGGTTGCGCCTGCTGCCGGAGGAGACGCAGCACCTGCTGCGCCTGGCGGCATGCGTGGGCAATGTCTTCCCGCTCCAGATGCTGGCCCTCGTCTCCGGCCTCACGCCGGACGAGGTGGAGTACGGCCTCGAGCCCGCGCTCCAGGAGGGCCTGGTGGCGCGCGGTGGCCCGGAGGAGTTCCGCTTCCTCCATGATCGCATCCAGCAGGCGGCGCAGGAGCTCATCCCCGAGAAGGAGCGCGAGGCGGTGCACCTGCGCATCGGCCGGCTGTTGTTGGAGCGCCTGACGCCCGAGGCGCTGCGCGAGAAGCTCTTCGACGTGGTGGGGCAGCTCAACGCCGGGCTGGAGTTGCTCACCACGCCCGAGGAGCGCCTGCGCGTGGCGCGGCTCAACGCCGAGGCGGGCTGGAAGGCCAAGCGCTCGACGGCGTACCGCTCGGCCATCGCCTATTTCACGACGGCCTTCGAGCTCATTCCGGGGGACCCCTGGACGACGGAGCCCGCGTTCGCCTTCAAGCTGCGGATGGATCAAGCCACCAGCGAGTTCATGAGCGGCAACACCGCCGCGACGCTCGCCCTGGCCGGAGTCCTGCTGTCCCGGGCGCGGACCCCCGCGGACATCGCCGCCGTGTACCGCCTCCGGAGCGATCTGCACCTGGCCACCGGGGAGATCCAGGCGTCCATCTCCTGTCTGCTGGAGGGCCTGGAGCGGCTGGGAATGCCCATGGCGCTGCATCCCTCGTGGGAGGAGGTGGTGGCCGCCAACGACGAGGTCTGGGCCCTGCTGGGGGAGCGCTCCATCGCGAGCCTCGTCGAGCTGCCGCTGGTGGAGGATCCGGACCTGAAGGCGGTGCTCGGCATCCTGGGCGCCCTCTTCACGCCCGCGCTCTTCACCGACGAGCACCTGCTCGTCCTCACGCTCTCCCGGCTGGTGGCGCTCAGCCTGCGGCATGGCAACAGCGAGGCGGCCGTGCACGGGTACTCCTGGTATGGCCTGGCGCTGGGGCCCACCTTCAAGAAGTACCGGGAGGGGTATGCCTTTGGCGAGCTCGCCTGCGCGCTGGTGGAGCGACACGATCTGTCCGCGTCCCGGGGCATGGCGCTCTACAGCATGGAGCTCATCAACTACTGGACGCGGCCCATCTCCCGCTCCCTGGAGCTCATCCGCGGCGCCTTCCACCACGCGCTGCAGGGCGGGGACTTCCAGGTGGCCTGCTATTGCTGCAACCACATCGTCACGGACTGCCTCGCCCTGGGCTACTCCCTGGATGATGTGTACGCGGAGTCGGTCGCCCGTTTCGACTTCGCCCACCGGGCCGGTTACCAGGACGTGCGGGAGGTCATCCGCTTCACGCGGGCCTACATCCAGCAGCTGCGCGGGCACACGCGCGCGTTCGGCTCGCTGAGCGGTGAGGAGTTCGAGGAGGAAGCGTTCGAGGCGGGGCTGACGCCCGAGCGCATGAGCACCCTGCGGTGCTGGTATTGGATTCTGAAGATGCAGGCGCGCTTCATGTGCGGCGCGTACGAGGAGGCGCGTGAGGCGGGAGACAAGGCCGCCGCGCTCGCGTGGTCCTCCCTCGGCCACATCCAACTGCTGGACTTCCACCTGTACCGGGGGCTGACGCTGGCCGCGTGTCCGCCGGGGGAGGCGCCCGGGGAGCGGGGGCGGTGGCTGGAGGAAATCGAGCGGCACCAGCGGCAGCTGGCGGAGTGGGCGGGCCATTGCCCCGAGAACTTCCTGGCGCCCGAGCGGATGGTGTCCGCGGAGCTGGCGCGGGTGACGGGCCGGAGCGAGGAGGCGGCGCGCGCCTATGAAGACGCGGTCCACGCGGCCCGGGAGTACGGCTTCACCCAGAACGTGGCGCTGGCGAGCGAGCTGGCGGCGGACTTCTGGCGCGGGCGGCGCTTCGCGACCATCGCCGATGCCTATGCGCGCTCGGCGCGGGAGGCGTACCTGCGCTGGGGCGCCCTGGGCAAGGTGAAGCACCTGGAGGGGCGCTGGCCGGACCTCGCGCCCGAGGTGGACTCCTCCCAGGTGGAGGACAGCACGGGCTCGACGCAGCTCGACGCGCTCAGCGTGGTGAAGGCCCAGCAGGCCATCTCCGGGGAGATCGTCCAGGAGCGGCTGGTGAACACGCTCATGCGGGTGGCCCTCGAGAACGCGGGAGCCCGGCGTGGCGCCCTGTTGCTGGCGCGGGGTGACGAGCTCCGGGTGATGGCCCTCTGCGGCGTCTCACCGGGAGAGTCCATCGTCCAGCCGGAAGAGGGGACGTCCCAGGAGCTGCCGTGGACGCTCATCTCCTACGTGAAGCGCACGCGCGAGCACGTGCTCATCGGCGACGCCACGCGGGCCCATGCCTTCCCGGCCGACGAATACCTCACGCGGGGCCGGGCCCGCTCGGTGCTGTGCCTGCCGCTGCTGCGCCAGGAGCACCTCTACGGCGTGTTGTACCTGGAGAACGAGCTCGTCACCGAGGCCTTCACCCCCGAGCGTCTCGAGCTGCTCGGGCACCTGGCCTCGCAGGCCGTCATCTCCATGGAGAACGCGCGGTTGTACGCCGAGGTGCAGCACGCCGAGGCGGCGCTGCGGCGCGCCAACGACGAGCTGGAGGCGCGGGTGGAGGAGCGGACCCGCGAGCTGCGGGAAGCCCAGGCCCGTCTGGTGGACACGGCGAGAGCGGTGGGCATGTCGGAGGTGGCCTCCAACGTGCTGCACAACGTGGGAAACGTGCTGACGAGCGCGGTGGTGAACCTGGAGGTGCTGCGGCAGACGGTGGCCGGCTCGAGGCTCGGCCGGTTGAAGCAGGTGTCGGGCTTGTTGGAGGAGAACCGTGGGCAGCTGGGGGACTTCTTCACGAGGGACGCGCGGGGGCTGCGGATGCCGGACTACTTCGCCGCGCTCACCGAGGAGCTGCTGGCGGAGCAGGCGAAGGTGCGCGATGGACTGACGGAGATGGGCTGGCACGTGGAGCACATCCGCTCCATCGTCCAGGTACAGCAGAACTATGCGAAGACGGTGCTGATCATCGACGAGTGCGAGCTGTCGGAGCTGGTGGATGACGCGCTGCGCATCAAGATGCCGGCGCTCGAGCGCCACGGCGTCACCGTCACCCGCGAGGTGAAAGACTCACGCCGGGTGCGGGTCGACAAGCACAAGGTGTTGCAAATCCTCATCAACCTCATCAGCAACGCCAAATACGCCCTGGATGGGATGCCCGAGGGGGAGCGGCGGATGCTCGTGCGGCTCCACCTGGAGGGGGACCTGGCGCGCATCCAGGTGGTGGACAGCGGCGTGGGCATCCCTCACGGCATCCGCGAGCGGCTCTTCTCGCACGGCTTCACCACGCGCCGGGACGGACATGGATTCGGCCTGCACTCGAGCGCGCTGGCCGCGCAGCTGCTGGGAGGCCACCTGTTGCTGGAGAGCGAGGGGCCGGGCAAGGGAGCTACCGCCACGTTGGAGCTCCCGCTCCAGCCGTGACGTCGGCGCCTCGGCTCTCGTGATATGTCCGTTGCAGAACACTCGCGATTGGTTTGAGGCCAAACGAATCATGATGGACATCCCCGGCCACACCCTGCGGGGCGCGCTGCGGACCACGGGCGCCAACCTCCTCTTCAGCGCCGTCTGTGGGGCGGACGACCGGCCCGTCATCATCAAGACGCCCGCGCAGCCCTCGCCCGGCCCGCGCGAGTGGGAGCGCTACCGCCGTGAGCACGGCATCCTCCAGCGGCTGCGCAACGTGGAGGGCGTCCCGCGGGTGCACTCCTGCGAGCTCGTCCAGGATCGCCCCCTGCTGCTGCTGGAGGAGGTGGAGGGCGAGCCCCTGTCCAAGCGCGTGGGCCAACGGCTGGAGCTCGACTGCTTCCTCGGGCTGGCCATCTCCCTGGCGTCGACGCTGGGGGAAATCCACCGGCGGGGTGTCATCCACAAGGACCTGAAGCCCTCCAACCTCATGCTCACGCCGGAGGGGGAGGGGCGCATCATCGACTTCGGCTCGGCCACGCTGCAGCGGGTGGAGCACGTGGACTCGGGGTTGTCCCACACCATCGAGGGGACGCTGGCGTACATGTCCCCGGAGCAGACGGGGCGGATGAACCGGGCGGTGGACTACCGCACGGACTTCTACTCGCTGGGCGTCACCTTCTACGAGCTGCTCACCGGCGCGCTGCCCTTCCAGGCGAGGGATGTGCTCGGGTGGTTCCACGCCCACCTGGCCAGCCATCCCCAGCCGCCGCACGAGCTGCTGGAGTCCGTGCCGCCGTCGCTGTCGGCCATCGTGATGAAGCTGCTGGCGAAGGTGGCCGAGGAGCGCTACCAGGGCGCCGATGGGTTGAAGGCGGACCTGGAGCGCTGCCGGGAGCGGCTGCTGCGCGGTGAGCGGGACGTCTTCCCGCCAGGTGAGCACGACTTCCCGCACCACTTCCAGATGCCCCAGCGGCTCTACGGGCGCGAGGCCTCCGTGGCCACCCTGGTGGAGAGCTTCAAGCGGACGGCGCGCGAGGGGAAGCCGGAGCTGGTGCTCGTCAGTGGCTACTCGGGCATTGGCAAGTCGGCCGTCATCCACGAGCTGCACCGGCCGGTGGTGGAGCGGCGCGGCTTCTTCCTGCGGGGCAAGTTCGATCAATTCCAGCGGGACATCCCCTACGCCACGCTGGCGCAGGCCATCCGCGGGCTGGTGCAGCAGCTGCTGGCGGGGACCGACGCGGAGCTGGCCGCGTGGCGTGAGCGGCTGCTCGCGGCGTGGGAAGGCCAGGGCCAGCTGCTGGTGGACCTGGTGCCGCAGTTGGAGCTCGTCGTGGGCAAACAGCCGGCCGTCGTGGCGCTGCCGCCCACCGAGGCCCAACGCCGCCTCCACCGCGTCATCGAGCGGTTCCTCGGCGTCTTCTCCACCCGCGAGCACCCGCTCGTCCTGTTCCTGGATGACCTGCAGTGGGCGGACCTGGGGAGCCTGAATCTCATCCAGCACCTGCTCGCGGACCCGGAGGTGCCGCCCGTGCTGTGGGTGGGGGCCTACCGCGACAACGAGGTCAACCCCTCCCACCCGTTGATGCTGATGCTGGACGAGCTGCGCAAGACGGACGCGCGCCTCACCGGCGTGCGGCTCGAGCCGCTGAGCCTCGAGCAGTTGAGGCGGTTCATCGCGGACGCGCTGCCCGGGGCGGGGGAGGACGTGGTCACGCCGCTCTCGGCGCTCGTGCTGGAGAAGACGGGGGGCAACCCCTTCTTCCTCATCCAGTTGATGGTGACGCTGCACCAGGACGGGCTGCTGGCGCGCCTGCCGCAAGGCGGGTGGCGGTGGGATGCCGAGGGCGTGCGGGCCCGGGGCTACTCCGACAACGTGGTGGACTTCATGGTGGGCCGGCTGCGCCAGCTGCCGGAGGCGACCTGGTCCCTGCTGCGCCTGGCGGCGTGCGTGGGCAATGACTTCGCGCTGCGCAAGCTGGTCATCATCTCCGGCCTGGAGCCGCTCGACGTGGAGCACCACCTGGAGCCGGCGCTCGAGGAGGGCATGCTGGCGCGCAGTGCCCCGGAGTGCATGCGCTTCCTGCATGATCGCATCCAGCAGGCGGCCCAGGAGCTCATCCCCGAGCAGGAGCGCAAGGCGGTGCACCTGCGCATCGGCCGGCTGCTGTTGGCGAGCCTGACGCCCGGGGAGCTGCGCGAGAAGCTCTTCGACGTGGTGGGGCAGTTCAACGCCGGGCTGGAGTTGCTCACCACGCCCGAGGAGCGCCTGCGCGTGGCGCGGCTGAACGCCGAGGCGGGCTGGAAGGCGCGGAGCTCGGCGGCGTACCGCTCGGCCATCGCGTACTTCAAGGTGGCCTTCGAGCTGATGCCGGGAGACCCCTGGACGGTGGACCCGGAGTTCACCTTCAAGCTGTGCCTGGACCAGGCGGCCAGCGAGCTGATGAATGGCAACGCCGCCGGGGGGCGCAAGCTGGTGGACGTGCTGCTCACGAAGCGGCGGAGCATCACGGACACCGCGGCCGTCTACCGCTTGAAGGGCGAGCTGCACATGGGGGCCGGCGGGCAGATAGAAGAGGCCGCCTCGTGTCTGCTGGAGGGCCTGGGGTTGCTGGGCATGCACCTGCCGGCGCGCCCCACCTGGGAGGAGGTGGTGGAGGCCCACGAGGAGGTGCAGGCCCTGATGGAAGGGCGCTCCATCGAGAGCCTCCTGGAGCTGCCCCTGATGAGCGACCCGGACATGAAGGCCATCATCGGGTTGCTGGCCTCCCTGTTCACCCCGGCGTGCTGCCTCGACAACAACCTGCTCATCCTCCAGCTGTGCCGGGTGGTGTCGATGAGCCTGCGCCATGGCAACAGCGAGGCCTCCGTCATTGGCTACTCCTGGTACGGCCTGGTGCTGGGTCCCGTCTTCAAGAAGTACCGGGAGGGCCATGCCTTCGGGGAGCTCGCCTGCGCACTGGTGGAGCGCCACGGCTTCGCCTCGGCCCGGGGCATGGCGCTCTACAGCATGGAGATCATCAACCCCTGGACGCGGCCGATGGCGCGCTCGCTGGAGCTCATCCGCGGCGCCTTCCACCACGCGCTGCAGGGCGGGGACTTCCAGGTGGCCTGCTACTGCTGCAACCACACCGTCACGGACCGCCTGATGCTGGGCCACCACCTGGATGATGTGCACGCGGAGTCGGTGGCCCGCTTCGACTTCGCGCGCCGGGCCGGCTTCCAGGACGTGATGGACGTCATCCGCGGCAGCCAGCGCTACGTGCAGCAGCTGCGCGGGCTCACGCGCTCGTTCGACACCCTCACGGGGGAGGACTTCGACGAGCCGGCCTTCGAGGCCTCGCTCACCCCCGAGCGCATGAGCACCATGCGGTGCTGGTATTGGATTCACAAGCTGCAGGCGCGCTTCATGTGCGGCGCGTACGGCGAGGCCCGGGAGGCGGGAGACAAGGCCGCCGAGCTGCTGTGGACCTCCATCGGCCACATCCAACTGCTGGACTTCCACCTGTACCGGGGGCTGACGCTGGCGGCGAGCCTGGCGGACGCGGCGCCCGGGCAGCGGGAGCGGTGGCTGGAGGAGCTGCGCGGACACCACCGGCAGCTGGCGGAGTGGGCGGGCCACTGCGCCGGGAACTTCCTCGCGCCCGAGCGGATGCTCGCGGGCGAGCTGGCGCGGGTGACGGGCCGGAACGAGGAGGCCATGAGCGCGTACGAGGAGGCGCTCCAGTCGGCCCGGGAGCATGGCTTCATCCAGAACGTGGCGCTGGCGAGCGAGCTGGCGGCGAACTACTGGCGCGGGCGGCGCTTCCAGACGATCTCCGAGACGTATGCCCGGGGAGCCCGGGAGGCGTACCGGAGCTGGGGCGCACAGGGCAAGGTGAAGCACCTGGAGGCCCGGTGGCCGGAGCTCGTGCTCGCGGGGGCCTCGGAGCGCGAGTCCTCGTATGACACGGACTCGTCGCAGATCGACGCGCTGACGGTGGTGAAGGCGCAGCGGGCCATCTCCGGGGAGATCGTCCAGGAGCGGCTGGTGACCACGCTCATGCGGGTGGCCATCGAGAACGCGGGGGCACAGCGCGGCGCGCTGCTGCTGGCGCGGGGGGACACGCTGCGGGTGGTGGCCATCTCCGGCGAGTCCCCGGAGGCCCCCATCGTCCTGCCCCCCGAGGGCGCGCCGGCCGAGCTGCCGTGGACGCTCATCTCCTACGTGAAGCGCACGTGCGAGCACGTGCTCATCGGCGACGCCACGCGGGTGCACGTCTTCCCGGCGGACGAGTACCTGCAGCGGGGCAAGGCCCGCTCGGTGCTGTGCCTGCCGCTGCTCCGCCAGGAGGCGCTCTACGGCGTGCTGTACCTGGAGAACAACCTGGCGGCGGAGGCCTTCACGCCGGATCGCCTCGAGCTGCTCGGGCACATCGCCTCGCAGGCCGTCATCTCCATGGAGAACGCGCGGCTGTACGCGGACGTGCAGCACGCGGAGGCGGCCCTGCGGCGCGCCAACGACGAGCTGGAGGCGCGGGTGGAGGAGCGGACCCGGGAGCTGCGCGAGGCGCAGATGCGCCTGGTGGACACCGCGCGCGCCGTGGGAATGTCGGAGGTGGCCTCCAACGTGCTGCACAACGTGGGCAACGTGCTGACCAGCGCCGTCGTCAACCTGGAGGTGCTGAGGCAGACGGTGGCCGGCTCGAGGCTCGGCCGGTTGAAGCAGGTGTCGGGCTTGTTGGAGGAGAACCGTGGGCAGCTGGGGGACTTCTTCACGAGGGACGCCCGGGGGTTGCAGATGCCGGACTACTTCGCCGCGCTCACCGACCAGTTGCTGGCGGAGCAGGCGAAGGTGCGCGATGGACTGACGGAGATGGGCTGGCACGTGGAGCACATCCGCTCCATCGTCCAGGTGCAGCAGAACTACGCCAAGACGGCGCTGCTCATCGACGAGTGCGAGCTGTCGGAGCTGGTGGATGACGCGCTGCGCATCCAGATGTCGGCGCTCAAGCGCCACGGCGTCACCGTCACGCGGGAGTTGATGGACTCACGCAAGGTGCGCGTGGACCGGCACAAGGTGCTGCAAATCCTCATCAACCTCATCAGCAACGCCAAGTACTCGCTGGACGGGATGCCCGAGGGGGAGCGGCGGATGTTCGTGCGGCTCCAGCTGGAGGGGGATCTGGCGCGCATCCAGGTGGTGGACAGCGGCGTGGGCATCCCGCAGGAGATCCGCGACCGGCTCTTCTCGCACGGCTTCACCACGCGCCGGGACGGGCATGGGTTCGGCCTGCACTCGAGCGCGCTGGCGGCGCAGCTGCTGGGAGGCAAACTGCTGCTGGAGAGTGATGGGCCGGGCAAGGGGGCCACGGCCACGTTGGAGCTTCCACTCCGCTAGGAAGTGGACGTGGCCGGAGGTGGGCGGGAAGGGTCGTTTGACGGAAGTCCTGGGGCCCTGGCAGCCTCGGAGTACCTTCCCCAAGGTAAGCAGGAGTCTTCCGTCGTGCCCGACCTGTTCACGCCTCTGACCCCCACGCAGAAGGCCGACTTCCACCGGCGCTACCTCGCCTACCTGCGCGGGCGCGACGGCGAGCCCCAGTGGCAAACCCATACGTTCTCGGTCCGCGAGGCGTTCTACCAGCGGATCGACCAGCGGCCCGTGCGGCGAACGGGAGCGCCCGTGGTGAGCCAGGACGTGTTCGACCGCTGCCACGTGCGGTACCGGCCCGGGGAGAAGCTGGACGAGCCCACGCTCTGGGCGCTGTGCGTGGCGAAGACCAACCGGGGCGAGCGCTTCGGCGTCGAGTACGCCCACCGCATTGGCACCGCGGAGCGCAATGGAGATCCGGGCAACCCCACGACGTACATCGGAATCGAGGAGTTCTATCACACGCGGATTCTGCGGGACGTGCTGCGGGTGATCGGGCTCGAGATGGAGATGTTGGAGCCGAGCCGCGTTCAGCAATGGCTCATCAAGACGATGGCGCGGCTGCCGAAGAAGCTGGGCCTGCCGTTGATTCTGTGCGGGGAGATTACCGGCGTGGCGATGTTCCACCTGCTGCTGCACAAGGCGCGGGAGCTGTTCGCGGACCAGCCGGAGCCGCTGGCGCGCATCGAGGAGTTGTTCGCGCAGATCATGGTGGACGAGGTGGGGCACGTGCACTACGCGCGCAGCCAGTTGGACGCCCCGGGGCTGACCCTCGCGAAGTGGCTGCTGCCGCTGGTGGCGCGCGGCATCGTGGATGGGATGCCCGAGTACTACGAGCTCTTCGGACGCGAGCGGTTGATGGAGGAGGTCCTCCGCGCCGACGTGGACGCCGCCGCCCGGCCGTATCCGGATCGATTCATTCCGTTCGACGCGGAGGAGCAGGCCCGGTCCGCGGCGTGAGCCCTCGGCGCCCCGCGACATCCAACGGCTCAGCTCGGCTCTACAAGGCCAACCCCGATGCTTTCGACAATCAGGGCATCTTGAGGAACGCCCCCTCACCAGCTGTCCGGCAGAGGATCATCAATGGCCGGATCAAGCACCTGGAGGATGAGATCAGGGCGTTCGAGAAGGCCATCAGGGACTTGGGAGGAGAACCGTGAAGATTCAGCTTGCCGATCTGCGACGAGCAGTAAATGCCCTGTTCGACCATCTGGAGCGAACTGGCCGTACGGAACTCGACGTCACCGAGGACTTCTACTGGAACATCCCGGAGAAGCACCTGTACTCGGTGTATACCCCCCCACCCGAGTCCGAGCTGACGATGGGGCAGTTGTCCGATGACTGGAACGAGGTGGAGAAGATCGCGTCCGGCCAACGTCCCCCAACCGCCTATGCCCTGGTCTGGCTCTCGTCGATCCTGCGCATCATCGGCTCGAAGCTCATCTCCTGAAGGGACCACGGGCCGTCGAGGCGAGTGTGAATTCGGGTCGCTGGCCATCCAGAACATCTGGAAGGGGCTCTGGTGATGAAGTTGGAGGAGCTGGTCGAGCAGTTCGCTCTGAACGTGGCCGCGTAGACCGAGGCCATCTGGAGGGGAGACGCCAAAACCGGGAACAAGCACGCCAAGAAGTACGGCGCCGCGTTCGACAAGCTCCGGGCCCACGGTGACGCTGGACGCGACGCACTGGCCGCGCTGTTCAAGCACCCACGCCCGGACGTCCGAGTCATGGCCGCCGCGCACCTGCTCCGCTATCGGACGGCCGAGGCCAAAGCTGTCTTGGAGGACGTCGCCAAGGGCGAGGGGCTGGTCTCATTCAAAGCAGGGCAGGCACTGAAGCGGTGGGGGGCGTGATTCGCTATGTCAAGAACGGGCGGTATATTGATCTCGCTCCAGATGGGCGGATCTTGTCTTTCGGGGCTTGGTAAGACAAACCAGAAGGGAGAAATC
>NZ_JPMI01000179.1 GCF_000733295.1 Archangium violaceum Cb vi76
CAGATGGATTGGAGGGCAATCGATCTGCATGGTGCCGCGAGCATTTCGCGGGTGGTCAACGTCTTCGAGATTCGCGACATGCGCGGTATTCCATGGACCAAATACAAGATCAAGGTTCTCGAAGAAGGTTCCGGGGGCTTCTTCGCGGTTGCCAATGTGTGTGTAAGAAATGCCAATGGCACTCCCGATGGGGATGTAGGACTCGGACGGACAGAAGTGGAGGCCCTTCAGGATCTCATCAAGAGACTGGGTGAAAAATTGAACTCTCGCAAGGACTGGGGAGATGAAGACTTTGAATGGACCGACCCACAGGACTTCTGAGGAACGGAGTAACAGCGAACACCGTGCTTGAACATGGGACACCCACTCGGCTTGGGTCTCGTTCTCATACTGAGCAGGGAGGGCGTCCTCCCGAGGGAGAAATGGAAGATCCGGGAGCCGACCCTGCGACGCCACTATGTCTTGGCCAAGCCCGACGTCGGCTGAGTCTCAATCTCAGCCAAGATTTCCGCGGCCACTACCTCAATTCGCTTGACTGTGGCTGCATGTCCCTCTTCTTGAATCTCATTACCTGCGGCATCGGTCGGGATGCTGGTGTTTAGGCGGCTGAATGACAGGTGCCAGTTGCATGGAATGACCCGGCCGCTGAACCCCTGTTGAACCACAGCGTCCAGGGCAACGCTTGCGCACCTGCCCATCGTTAGCACGGTCGAGCACCCGCTGATATCCCGCAACAATCGGGCGACATTTAGTGGGGTCAGGATCTCGGAGTTTTCAGGCTCAGTGTCGTCCGTCAGTTCGTTGAAGTGAACCTGGTCTGAGGAGTTCGCCAGCACATAGTCATATCGGTTGGTGCTGGGAAAAATTTCCGGATGTCGTTGATTAAGGAATTCAAGAAGGATGTTCAGATTTTTCCCTGTCGTCTCGGCAACCGGACGTCTCTGCTCTCGTTCATGCTGTCCGGGACAGGCAAAAACGATGGCTGTATGACGCGCTTTAGATGAACCCGGCCAGAAATGCGGGAGCCAGAAATGGGGAAGCTGTTCTGGCCGCGCGAGGCCCGGCGCCAAGGCTTCCCTCTTCGCTATCTCGGCCATGACGGCGTCCCGTATGAATGTATGAATGCTCTCGTCGGGTCTCAGGACAGTGCGCAGGCGCGCCTCTGCATCATCCAGCACACGGGCCACGGAAATGCTCTTGGGGAAATTCGTGGGATTGCGGCGTCGGTTCGTCATGGACCGACCATAGAGGAAAAACGGGTCTGGTTCTCATACTGAGCAACTGGTTGCGCAGTTGCGCCCAGATCGCCCGACTGGTCCTGCATCGTTTCACTCAATGTCCCGCGCTGTGTGACTCCCAGCACGAGATCTGGCAATTGGCCGTTTAGTGCCGCCTCCCCCTTCTTGGAACCCACGACCTGCTCGCTCCTACTCCATCAACCTCACCGGTGTGAACGGACCGGTCGTCGTCGGACCGCGTTCCAAAACGAGCGGAAGATGGGCCTCATCCCGAAATACCACTTCGACCACATCCAATGGCCTGCTGGTGAATTGGCTCGCTGGTTGGAGCGTATTGGGACCACGCGGCACAGGTACACTCGGCTGGTGCCGTGGAGTACCGGAGTTGCACTCCGAAAAGAGCGGAGGTCGACCTGTCATCCTCGGCAGCGAGACCTTTCCGTGAACCCCGCTCCGGGTTGTGTTGAACCTATTGGTATTCTTCTGGGCTGGCTACCCATGGAGAGGTGGCAGGGAGGAATCCCCATGAAGCTGTGCCGCGCGGCTGTGATGCTGTTTCTCCTCGTTGGGTGTGGTACTGCCTCTCGGGTCGTGCGCCTGGATACGGGCCAGACCGAAACCATCGTCTTCACCCCTCGTTCTGGCGCCAGGCCGGTGGCGCTGGGCAACGGCGAGTTCAAGGAGGCCGTGTCGCAACTGGCTCGGGATGTGCGGCCTCCCACTCTGCCCCAGGAAGCAGCGCGGCGGCTGTTCGAGGTGGAGGCGCGGAGCGGCTCGTACACGTACGAGTTCCCCAGCCGCCGCCTCACTCCGCTCGAGCCGGGCGAGCACCTGGAGGGACAGTCCACGACGCCGGAGGCGGAGTTGACGTGCGCCTACCTGCGCTGGTGCGAGCGCACCGGTAGGCCCGGGGACTGTCTGCGCCTGCTGACGGAGAGCCCCACCGTCAACGGCGATGGCCGGTTTGCCTTGGCCCTGGCTCTCGCCAAGGGAGCCGTGCTGGACGAGATGCTGGAGGCGTTCAAGGACATGGCCGACCCCCACGCCATGGTGGCGGCCGTGCTCTGGACCTGGACCACGTACATGGTGCTCATCTCCATTCCCGATGTGACGGTCTCCAAGGGCCTCGCGGCCGTGATGACCGCCACGCTCATCTCCTACGTGGGCGTCGATACCTTCTGGGGTCTCGTCGTCGGCTTCAAGCGGCTGATGGAGGAGGCAGACCGGGCTACCACGTTCAACGAACTGCGCGAGGCGGGCGAGCAGTATGGCAAGCGCATGGGCCGCAATGCGGCGCGAGCCTTCGCCATGCTGGCCATGGCGGCTATCGGCAACACGGCGCCAGGGCTGGCCGCTCAGGTGTCGAAGCTGCCCGGCTCCATGCAGGCGACCGTGCAGGCGGAGACGCAGGTGGGTATCCGGCTCGCGGCGGTGGGGGAAGTGGAGACGGTCGCCGTGAGCGCCGAATCCGTCACCATCGCCCTTGCTCCTGGTGCTGTCGCCATGACGGTTCAGGCCATGAGCGGCGCCGCTGCCAAGGCTCCTCCCAACGGCTTCAGGGCGTGGGGCTCGTACAAGAGCTTCAAGCGGGCCATGGGCTCGGCGGGCCGGGGAAAGGAGTGGCACCACATCGTCGAGCAGACGCCGGGAAACGAGAAACGGTTCGGGGCCCAGGCCGTTCAAAACACCGATAACATCGTCCCGTTGGACAAGGGCATCCACACCCGCATCAGCTCGCTCTACTCGTCCATTCAGCGGGATATCACCGGCTCGTCCATCCTGACCGTCCGGAAGTGGTTGAGCACGCAGTCGTACGAAGCCCAACGTGAGTTCGGGCTGATTGCCATCGACAAAGTAACGAAGGGGATTTGGTGATGAAGCTGGAGGAACTTGTCGAACAGTTCGCGCAGAACGTGGCCGCGCAGACCGACGCCATCTGGAGGGGAGATGCCAAGACCGGGAACAAGCACGCCAAGAAGTACGGCGCCGCGTTCGACAAGCTCCGGGCCCACGGTGATGCTGGACGCGACGCACTGGCCGTGCTGTTCAAGCACCCACGCCCGGACGTCCGAGTCATGGCCGCCGCGCACCTGCTCCGCTATCGGACGGCCGAGGCCAAAGCTGTCTTGGAGGACGTCGCCAAGGGCGAGGGGCTGGTCTCATTCAAAGCAGGGCAGGCACTGAAGCGGTGGGAGGAAGGCACCTGGGCCCTTGACCCTGGGTAGCCCCCTTCCCCGCTACACCCCCGCGGCCGGGCCCTGGGCGCGCTCCTGGCGGCGGCGGCGCACGGCGCGCCAGGTGAGCCACAGCCCGAGCAGCAGCACCAGCCCCCCCGCCACGGTGAACATGACTCCCAGGCGGCTCGCTCGCGGCCGGTTGTCGTGCCACAGCGTGAAGCCCGGCGACTCGGGGTTCTTGAGGAAGCGGTTGACCGAGACGACGGTGCGGCTGGCCTCGCGCTCCTCCTCCATCCACTGGTGCGACAGCGGGAACTCGCCCCGCGTGGTGACGAGCACCGGACGGTAGATGTTCTGTTGCTCGCCCCGGGGCGTGCGGCTCCGCTCGACCCGGGCGCTTTGGATCTCCCCCGGGTAGAAGGCGAGCGGCCGCTCCTTCGTCAGCCAGCCGCTGCGGGTGAGGGCACAGCCCCCGCCCCGCTGACACTGCAGCTCGATGCGGGCCTTCGTGTCCAGGAAGCTCAGTCCGAAGACGAAGAAGGGCACGGACAGCGCCAGGACGCCGATGGCGCCGATGAACAGGGAGCGCGAGGGGGTGATGGAGGACGCGGTATCACTCACGGCCCCGTCATAAACCCGCACCCGGGTGCCGAGCACGCGCAAACGCACGTCCCACTCCGTTGACCGGTACCCACCCCGCCCCCCCGAGTGTCCACCACCGGGGCTCCCGCCTCCTTCCCGGGTGCGCTCCGGGTGAATCCAGGGCATCGACGGGACTGACAGGAGGTGGTGATGAAGGCGGTGGCCGTGTTCCCGAAGGGCCGCGAGGTGAAGGTCATCGACGTGCCCGAGCCGAAGCTGCGCTCCCCCACCCAGGTGCGGGTGCGCACGCTGGAGGTGGGCGTGTGTGGCACCGACAAGGAGGTGGTGGAGCGGAAACACGGCAAGCCCCCCGAGGGCGAGGAGCACCTCATCGTCGGCCACGAGTGTCTGGGGGAAGTGGTGGAGGTGGGCGGGCAGGTGGAGAACCTGAAGCCCGGGGACCTGGTGGTGCCGCGGGTGCGCCGGCCGTGCCCCCGGGAGGAGTGCGCGCCGTGCCGGGCGGGGTACTCGGACTTCTGCGTCACCGGCGAGTACACCGAGCGGGGGATTCAAGCGGCCCACGGCTTCTGTGCGGAGCTCTTCGTGGAGGACGCCCTCTACCTGCACCCGGTGCCTCGCGAGCTGCGGGGCGTGGCGGTGCTGACCGAGCCGCTCACCATCGCCGAGAAGGCGCTGCGCGGGGTGGCCCATATCCAGACACGCATGCCCTGGGAGAAGGACAAGGGCGGCCGGGCGGTGGTGCTGGGCTCGGGGCCGGTGGGCCTGCTGGGCGCCATGGCGCTGATGCGCGCGGGCTTCCAGACGACGATGTACTCGCGCTCGCCCAAGCCCAACCCGAAGGCGGAAGTGTCCGAGTCGCTGGGCGTGCCCTACGTGTCCTCCAAGCAGCACCGGGTGGAGGAATTGGTGAAGCAGCGGGGGCGGGCGGACGTGGTGTACGAGGCGGCGGGCGTGGCCAGCGCGGGCTTCGAGCTGATGGAGGCCCTGGCGCCCAACGGCGTGTATGTCTTCACCGGCGTGCCTGGCAGCGAGGAGGGCGAGCTGGACCAGGGCGAGCTGATGAAGCAATGGGTGATGAACAACCAGGTGGTGCTCGGCACGGTGAACGCGGCGCCGGAGGACTTCGAGGCGGCGGTGGCGGACCTCGGGCGCTTCCGGACGAAGTGGCCCGGAGGCCTGGAGCGCCTCATCACCGCCCGGCACCCTCCCGAGGACTACGCCGAGGTGGTGGCGGGTCGTAAGGCAAGCCACATCAAGGACATCATCGTCTTTTCCCGGGGGTGAGAAACGGGTGACACTGCGTGGGTCCCCTCTCCCCCTGGGAGAGGGTTAGGGTGAGGGTCTTTCAACCCCAGCGGACACCGGAGTCCCAAGGAGGAGAAGCACATGGAGGGAGCCTGGCTGGACATCTCGGTGCCATTCGGTGAGGAGCCATCGCAGGAGGGCGCGGGAGAGGCCTCGAGGGTGGCGCTTCCGGAGAGCTCGGCGGAGCAGGCCGGGTGGCTCAAGCGCGCGGCGTGGATGGGGACGTACGTGACGGCGCCGCCGAGCCTGGAGCTGGACCTGGAGGACACGGAGCGGTTGCCGTTGACGGCCACGGTGGGCAAGGCGCGGGTGCTGCTGCTGGACGACGTGGACTGCATCCGCGCCGACTCGCTGGCGGAGTACGAGCCGAGGGCGGGGGAGCGGTTGCTGTTGCGCACCCGCAACTCGCAGCGCGAGTGGTGGAAGCGGCCGCACGGGGAGGACTTCGTGCGCCTGTCGGACGCGGCGGCGCTGCTGCTCATCGAGCGCCAGGTGGCGTGCGTGGGCGTGGATTACGTGTCGCGCTCGGGCTTCCACTCGGACGGCGTGGCCGTGCACCAGAAGTTGCGCGAGGCCGGGGTGTGGATCATCGAGGGGCTGGATTTGAGCGACGTGAAGGTGGGGGTGCACGAGCTGGTGTGCCTGCCGCTCAACGTGAAGGCGGAGTGGGGCTCGCCCGCCCGGGCGCTGCTGCGCGCCCTGCGTGACCCGGCCGCCGGGTAGCCGGGCGGGCGGGGCGCGGCCTCCCGTCGGGCCCTCCGGACGCATACATCTCCTGGACGCCGTGAGGCCACTGGAGGAGCAGACGCCGGGGCCCGGACACAGGGGAGGTGCCGGCCATGGATGGGCAGCAGAAGACGTCCCGCGCTCCAGCCATCGAGGACCACGGCGTCATCGGGGATCTGCGCACGGTCGCCCTGGTGGCGACGGACGGGACGATGGACTGGTTGTGTTTCCCCCACTTCGACAGCCCGAGCGTCTTCGCCGCGCTGTTGGACCCGGAGAAGGGGGGGCACTTCCGGATCGCCCCGGAGGTGGACGGCGAGCGGGTGGTGCACAAGCAGTTCTACTGGCCGGACAGCAACGTGCTGGTGACGCGCTTCTACTCGCCGGACGGGGTGGGCGAGCTGGTGGACTTCATGCCCATGGGCCGGGCATGCCACGCGGGCCGGGTGCGCGAGGTGGTGCGGCGCATCCGCGTGGTGCGCGGCGAGCTGGCCTTCCGCATGGAGTGCATGCCCGCGTTCAACTACGGGCGGGATGCGCATCAGGTACGGTTGCTGCACGGCGGGGCGAGCTTCCTGTCGGAGACGCTGAAGCTGACGCTGGTGACGTCGGTGCCACTGGAGACGGATGGGAAGCGCGTCACCGGGCGCTTCACGCTGCACGAGGGCCAGTCGGCGGTGTTCGGCCTGCGCGAGGGGGCGCCGGACTCGTGCCATGACACGGTGATGGGGCACGAGGCCTCGGAGGCGCTGTTCCGGAGCACGGTGGACTACTGGCGGCACTGGGTGGCGGGGTGCAGCTACACGGGACGGTGGCGCGAGGTGGTGCAGCGCTCGGCGCTGGCGCTCAAGTTGATGACGTTCGAGCCCTCGGGAGCCATCGTCGCGGCGCCCACGTGCAGCCTTCCGGAGGAGCCGGGGGGCGTGCGCAACTGGGACTACCGCTACGTGTGGATTCGCGACGCGGCCTTCACGGTGTACGCGCTGTTGCGCATCGGCTTCAAGAAGGAGGCGGGGGCCTTCATGCGCTGGCTGGAGGCCCGCATCGCCGAGCTACCCGACGGCGCGCCCCTGCCTCTCATGTATGCGTTGGATGGCGGCGAGGTGCCGAGGGAGCAGGAGCTGTGGCACCTGTCTGGCTATGGCGGCGCGAGGCCGGTGCGCATCGGCAACGGGGCGTCGCATCAGCTCCAGTTGGACATCTACGGGGAGTTGATGGACTCGGTGTACCTGTACAACAAGCACGGGGCTCCCATCTCGTATGACTTCTGGAGACACCTGCGGAAGCTGGTGGACTGGGTGTGTGACCACTGGCAGGAGCGGGACGAGAGCATCTGGGAGGTGAGGGCGGGGAAGCAGAACTTCGTGTACTCGAAGATGATGTGCTGGGTGGCGGTGGACAGGGCCATCCGGCTGGCGGACAAGCGCAGCTTCCCGGCGGACCGGGCGCGGTGGCTGCGGACGCGTGACACCATCTTCGAGGAGATCATGCAGAAGGGCTGGAGCGGAAAGCGGGGCGCGTTCATCCAGTCATACGAGACGATGGCGTTGGACGCGGCGAACCTGCTGATGCCGTTGGTGTTCTTCCTGTCGCCGGTGGACCCGAGGATGCTGTCGATGCTGGACATCCTCCGCCAGCCGCCGGTGAGGGGCGGGCTGACATCGGACGGGCTGGTGTTCCGCTACGACGCGGAGGCGACCGCGGACGGGGTATCGAGGGGGAGGGAGGGCACGTTCAACCTGTGCACCTTCTGGCTGGTGGAGGCGATGACGCGGGCGAGCGTGACGCGGCCGGACCTGCTGGACGAGGCGCGGCTGACGTTCGAGCGGATGCTGGGCTACGCGAACCACGTGGGGCTGTACGCGGAGCAGACGGGGCCCTCGGGCGAGGCGCTGGGCAACTTCCCGCAGGCGCTCACCCACCTGTCGCTCATCAGCGCGGCGTACAACCTGGACCGGGCCCTGGGCCACCGGGACTGAGCCGCCCGCCGGGCGCGGTCTCTTCAAACTTGTCCAACAGTCGGACAAGTTCGCGAACATCGTCACCGGAAGGCTCCACGTCTCCCCGTCAATTTCCCCTCTCCCCTCGGGAGAGGGACGGGGTGAGGGTGCCACAGGTCCCTGCTTGCCCCTGTGTGGGCATCCCCGGCTCCCGTGAGACACTCCGGGCCGGGTGTCACCGTCCCGCCCCATGTGATTCACGGAGCTGTCACAGGAGGAGCCGTTACCTCCGGCGTGTTCTTCCTGCGAGGGAAGGCGAGACCCGAGAAGGGCGAAGGCCCGGAGGAGGGAAGCCATGAACCCGTTGGACTGGAGTGGTGAGCAGTTCCTGAGCGTGTACATCCCGTTCCTGGTGCTGCTGTTGCTCGCGGCGAAGGCCTGGCAGTCCACGTTGAACCAGCCGTCGGAGGAGCCGCGCCCCGGAGAGCTGGAGTTGGATCCGTACCAGGTGGCGGTGCTCGAGCGGCGGGAGGGAGGGGTGAGGGCGGCGGTGGTGGCGCTGGTGCATGCCGGGGCGCTGAAGCTGGAGGACGGAGTGCTGAAGGCGGTGGCCGGGCCGCCCGCGCGCATGCTGCCCTTCGAGCGGGCGGTGTACGAGGCGGTGGCCGGTGCGAGGGGGGATGTCTCGGAGCTGGAGAAGAAGCTGGGCCGGGAGCTGGACGGAATGGAGGAGGGGCTGCGCCGGCGGGGCCTGCTGATGCAGCCGGAGGTGGCCGAGCGGTACGCGCGTTACCCGAAGTGGCTCTTCTTCGGACCGGCGCTGGGCCTGGGATTGGCGAAGATGATGGTGGGGATCTCGCGCGACAGGCCGGTGGGGTTCCTGGTGGTGTTGCTCTTCTTCGCGGTGGTGGTGGGCTTCCGGGTGCTGGGGAGAGCGCCCTGGCGTACGAGGCGGGGTGACAAGGCATTGGCGAAGCTGCGGCGGGACAACGAGGCGCTGCGGACGACGGCGAAGGCGGACGGGGCGTGGGGGACGCTGAACAGCGGGAGCGTGGCGATGGCGGTGGCGCTCTTTGGCACGGGGCTGCTGGTGAGCTCGGGGCTGGGGGATCTGCGCTCCTACCTGGTGCCTCCGGGGAGCGCGGGAGGGGGCGGGGACGTCAGCTCCGGTGACAGTGGCGGGGGTGACAGCGGTGGAGACGGGGGAGGCGGCTGCGGCGGAGGCTGCGGCGGTTGTGGAGGAGGCGGGGATTGAAGCCGCCAGCGGGGGTGGGGCTGGGGTGGAGGAGGCAGTTGGCGCACTACCTCGACGAGGCGGAGGGGGTGGACTTCGTGGAGGTGCTGGCCGAGCACCTGGAGCCTCGGGGCCCGCTGCCGGAGCCGTTGAAGCGGCTGAAGGAGCGGGGAGTGCCGGTGGTGCTGCACGGGGTGTCGCTGGGACTGGGGAGCGCGGAGCCGCCGGAGCGCGGGAGGCTGGACATGCTGGCGCGGCTGGCCGAGCGGCTGGGCGCGGTGTGTGTGAGCGAGCACCTGGCCTTCGTGCGAGCGGGAGGAGTGGAGAGCGGGCACCTGCTGCCGCTGCCGCGCACGGGGGAGATGTTGGAGGTGCTGGCGGAGAACGTGCGGCGGGCCGAGGCGGCGCTACCGGTGCCGCTGGCACTGGAGAACGTGGCGAGCCTCTTCGAGTGGCCGGGCGAGGGAATGACGGAGGCCCGGTGGCTGGCGGGGGTGCTGGAGCGAACGGGAGTGGGGGTGCTGCTGGACGTGGCGAACCTGTACGCGAACACGCTCAACCACGGGACGGACGCGAGGGAGGTGCTGGAGGCGGTACCTCGGGAGCGGTTGGCCTACGTGCACGTGGCGGGAGGGGTGAAGCGTGGAGGGCTGTACCACGACACGCATGCGCACGGGGTGCCCGAGGGACCGCTGGTGCTGCTGGAGGAGCTGGTGGCGCGGGTGGGGCCGGTGCCGGCGCTGCTCGAGTGGGATGACCACTTCCCACCGCCGGAGGTGCTCGGCGCGGAGCTGGAGGCGATGAGGGCGGCGCAGGCGCGAGGGGTGGCGCGGTGGAAGGGCGGGGGTGCATGAGCGCGCGCGAGCGATTGGCGAAGGCGCAGGCGGAGCTGGCGCGAGCGTTGGGGATGGGGGAGCCGGTGCCGGCGGGCTTCGACGTGGAGCGGGTGGGAGCGGCGGCCGAGGCGTTGGGGATGAAGCGCCGGAGGCTGGTGCAGCGGACGTGGCCGATGCTGGCGGCGGCGTTGGGAGCGGACTTCGCCAGGCGATTCGAGACGTGGGCGCGGGAGAACCCGTTGCTGGGAGTGGAGCCGAATCCGCTGGCGGATGGACGGCGCTTCGCCGGGAGCCTGCGAGTGGCGGGAGCATTCCCGGCGGAGGCGGAGGAGGAGTGGCTCCAGTTCGAGCTGCGCTGGAGGTTGACGGACGAGGGAGGACTGGAGGCGAGGAGGGGCGTGGTGCTGAAGACGGCCCGGGTGGGCAGAACGAAGCGAAGAATGTTGGCGGTGCGTCTACCCGGGGGCCGGGTCATCTGGTGGAGCGTCAATATCCCCTCTCCCCTCGGGAGAGGGACGGGGTGAGGGTATCGAGTCCCAGGGGTTGCCCCCGTGTCAGCTCCCTCTCCCTCTGGGAGAGGGTTGGGGTGAGGGTCTGGAGACGGCATACAGGAAACGCGCGTAACCCAGCTCCGAGGCGTTCTTCGTGAGCTCGACATTGGCCCAGGCGATGACGTCCCCGAACGGACGCTCCGGGAAGGGCCAGCGGGTCCGCTGTGCCGAGCGCACCTCGTCTTCGGAGAGCTGCTCGAGCCTCGCCCGCCACTGGGCCTGGAGCCGGCGGATCCACTCGCGGACCCCATCGGCGGTCCCGGGCCACGGCACCTCCTCGCGGGTCAGCGTCCCCTCGCCGAAGGAGTGGTCGAGCACCATGGACCACCAGAAGCCGATGTGCCACGTCACCCACGCGATGCTGGGCGGACCGAGGTCATACCCCTCGTGCTCCGGCCACTCGGCGCGCCACCGTCCATCCGGCTCCTGCCGCACATGGAGTCCCACCTGCGCGGGGCGCCACAGGCACTCCTCGGTGGAGACTCCCTCCAGGTGGTACCAGGTGAGCGCCCACGCCGTGTCGAACTGCCGGAGCAAGTAGTCACGCGCTTCATTGGCCATGGGCGGAGCGTACCCGCATCCCCACCCACGGCCGAGCCCGCTCGCCCGCCTCCCGGGCAACACGGGTGAAGCCCCTGCCCGAGGCCCCCGGCTGCTAAGCTGCGCCCGTGCGGAACGAGCCCCTCGCGGCCAACCCCCTTGCCTCCGATGCCAGGCCCTACCGGGGCCTGCTGGCCTTCGAGCCCGAGCACCGCCGCTTCTTCTTCGGACGCGGCGAGCTGGAGCGCGAGCTGGTGCTGCGCGTCCGCGCGTCCATGGGTGGCTGGGGCTCGCGCTTCCAGGTGGTGGTGGGGGCCTCGGGCAGCGGCAAGTCCTCGTTGGTGCTGGCCGGGCTGGTGCCCCGCCTCCACGAGGACGCGCGCGAGCCCTGGGACACCGTCGTGCTGCGGCCCGGCGAGGTCGGCGCTCACCGGATGCTCGAGGTGGAGGAGGGCCCGGGCCGCTTCAGCTCGCTCGGCAGACTGCGCGCGCTGCTCTCCGGACTGCACCGCCAGGACAGCGCGCCCACGGGCCAGGGGGCCACCGTCGCCGAGGTGCTCCGCGAGGCCCGGGGGCTGCGCGAGGCCGGGCCGGAGCGGTGGCTGCTGGTGGTGGTGGATCAGCTCGAGGAGCTCTTCACCCAGGTGGCCACGGTGGAGGAGCGCGAGGCCCTCATGCGGGCGCTGTGGAGGCTGGCGCACACCCCGGAGGTGCGGGTGGTGGTGGTGGCCACGCTGCGGGTGGACGCGCTCGGGCGCTGCGAGCACGTGCGGGTGGACCACGAGGGCCCACAGCTGGAGTCGGTGGTGTACTCGGCGGCGCACCGGCTCTTCGTGGGCCCGCCGCGGGCCGAGCAGCTCGTGGACATCATCCAGGGTCCGGCGCGGGTGGTGGGGTTGCATCTGGAGCCGGGGCTGGTGGAGGCGCTGCGGCGGGACGTGGAGCAGGAGCCTGGAGCACTCCCGCTGCTGGAGCACGCGTTGGATCAACTCTGGGAGCGCCGTGCGGGGAGCCGGCTGACGCGGGCGGCGTACGAGGAGCTCGGCGGGGTGGTGGGGGCGATGGCGCGCACGGGAGACAGGCTCTACGAGTCGCTGCCGGAGGCCGAGCGGCACCAGGCGCGGCGGCTGCTGGCGAGGCTGGTGGACCTGCGCGAGGAGATGAGCCCGCACGCGCGGCGCGAGGGGCTGAAGCAGCTGCGCCCGGAGCGGGAGGACGAGGCGGCGGCCTTCGACGCGGTGGTGGAGAAGCTGGTGCGGCACCGGCTGGTGGTGCGGGGCGAGGACGGGGGGCAGCCGCCGGAGCCGTGGCTGAGGCTGGCGCACGAGGCGTTGATCCGCCGGTGGGGCCGGCTGGTGGAGTGGGTGCGGGAGGCGCGCGGGCAGAAGCCGCGGGCGAGCGAGGCGGAGATACGGGAGCGCGAGCGCACCCGGTACGCGAGGGACGTGGCGCGGGTGCTCCAGGCGAGGCGGCTGCTGGAGTGGGACCTGGCGCTGGCGGTGCTGGTGTTGCGCGAGGTGGCGGAGCCGGAGCGGACACCGGAGTGGCACCCGACGGTGCTCGAGGCGCTGCACCGGGGCGCGATGCAGCCGGTGGTGCTCGCGGGCCACGAGGGACGGGTGGAGCTCGCGGCCTTCGGCGCGGACGGCGAGCGGGTGCTGACGGGCTCGGCGGACGGGACGGCGCGGGTGTGGAGGGCGGACGGGGCGGGCGAGCCGGTGGTGCTCTCGGGACATGAAGGAGGCGTGTGGTCGGCGGAGCTGAGCGCGGACGGCGCCCGGGTGCTCACCACGTCGCAGGAGGGGCGGGTGCGGGTGTGGAGGGCGGACGGGGCGGGCGAGCCGGTGGTGCTCGCGGCGTACGAGGAGCGGGTGTGGCCGACGGAATTCAGCCCGGACGGGCAGCGGGTGCTCAGCGTGTCGGAGGACGGCACGGTGCGGGTGGGGCTGGCGGATGGCACGGGCGAGCCCGTCATGCTGCGAGGCCACGGAGGCCGGGTGTCGAGCGC
>NZ_JPMI01000180.1 GCF_000733295.1 Archangium violaceum Cb vi76
CCCCAAGTTGTCCGCCCGGGTCGAGTTGTTGTCGGTCCGGAGGTATTTCTCTCCCTGAATGGTGACCGTGCGGACGTCCTCACCCTTCCTGCTCTGGCCGTCGCGCGAGTACACGGTCACAAAGGTCACGCGCCGGTCGATGGCGGAGACCACTTCCTGGCGGCTCGCTTTCTGCGGGTCGCCGAACTTCTCTCCGAGGTCTGGGCGGACCTCTACCTCGACGATCGCGGTGTGGTCACGGTTGTACTTCACTCGAAAGACCCCATAATCAGCCCACTTCGGCATACATGCAGCTCCTCGGACGGGCTGGAAATGCCCGCCCGATCGAGTAGAGGTCGAGCAGCCGCGGATTTAGCGATGGGCCATCTTTTTTTTCCGGCGAGGCGCAAACCGGGAAGCGAGGACACCTCTTGGTGGAGAACAGGAGAGAACAGATAAAGCAGGCAGACCGGTCCGACGGCTCCCTGTGGGAGCAGGCGTA
>NZ_JPMI01000181.1 GCF_000733295.1 Archangium violaceum Cb vi76
TGCTGGGATTAAGAGTGTACACCAATAGACAGGACTTAGAAATCCCTTTGTTATGAAGAAGAAAAAACATAAACATGAATGCAGTTATAATATCACATTCCCTGATTAAAAGGAAATATTTTCAAATATATATCTTTATTTTTTAATTTTTTTTAAACCTTCTTTGTTTGTTTGATTGTTCTGAGACATGGTCTCACTCTGTAATTTGTCTGGTCTAGAACTCACTATATAGCCCTGGCCAGCCTAGAATTCATAGAATTCTTGCCTCTGCCTCCTGAGTGCCGGGATTAAAGGTGTCTTGCTGTGGATATTGTTCTGTATAAATAATTACTGTTTGGCCAGTGGCCAGGCAGGAAGTATAGGATGGGACAAGAGAGAGAGAATTCTGGGAAGGTGGAAGGCTGAGTGGAGAGAGACACTGCCAGCTGCCGCCATGAAAAGCAACATGTAAAGACACTGGTAAGCCACGAGCCATGTGGCAAAGTATAGATTAACAGAAATGGGTTAATTTAAGATAGAAGAAGTAGATAACAAGAAGCCTGCCATGGCCATACAGTTTGTAAACAATGTAAGTTTCTGTGTGCTTTCCTGGTTGGGTCTGAGCGACTGTGGGACTGGTGGGTAAGAGAGATTTGTCCTGACTGGGCCAGGCAGGAAAACTCTAACTACAT
>NZ_JPMI01000182.1 GCF_000733295.1 Archangium violaceum Cb vi76
GTTGATGAAGGAACGGCAGAGTTTTTGCTGGCGTGTGAATTACCACACTAAAAGAATGAACAACTGCCCCATGTAGATATGGGGCAGGATTTTATTGATTAGCGGCGATAATAAGAACAATACCCACAATGTATGAAATAAACATGGTCGGTAATGACTCCAACTTACTGATAGTGTTTTATGTTCAGATAATGCCCGATGACCTTGTCATGCAACTCCACCGATTTTGAGAACGACAGTAACTTCCGTCCCAGCCTTGCCAGATGTTGTCTCAGATTCAGATTATGTCGCTCAATGCGCTGAGTGTAACGCTTGCTGATAACGTGCAGCTTTCCCTTCAGGCGTGATTCATACAGCGGCCAGCCATCCGTCATCTATACCACGACCTCAAAGGCCGACAGCAGGCTCAGAAGACGCTCCAGTGTGGCCAGAGTGCGTTCACCGAAGACGTGCGCCACAACCGTCCTCCGTATCCTGTCATACGCGTAAAACAGCCAGCGCTGACGTGATTTAGCACCGACGTAGCCCCACTGTTCGTCCATTTCCG
>NZ_JPMI01000183.1 GCF_000733295.1 Archangium violaceum Cb vi76
GGCCAGGCTCGCTGAAGAGGCTCGTCGTCGCGCGGAAGAAGAGGCGCGACTGGCCGAAGAGGCTCGCCTCGCCGAGGAGGCCAGACTCGCCGAAGAAGCCCGTCGCCGCGCGGAGGAGGAGGCTCGTCTCGCGGAAGAGGTGCGACTGGCCGAAGAGGCTCGTCTTGCCGAGGAGCGACGGCTCGCGGAGGAGGCACGGCTGGCCGAAGAGGCCAGACTCGCCGAAGAAGCACGTCTCCGTGCGGAGGAGGAGGCTCGTCTCGCGGAAGAGGCGCGTCTTGCCGAGGAGCGACGGCTCGCGGAAGAGGCGCGACTGGCGGAGGAGGCTCGCCTCGCCGAGGAGGCGCGACTCGCGGAAGAGGCCCGTCTCCGTGCGGAGGAGGAGGCTCGTCTCGCGGAAGAGGCGCGTCTTGCCGAAGAGGCTCGCCTCGCGGAGGAGC
>NZ_JPMI01000184.1 GCF_000733295.1 Archangium violaceum Cb vi76
CCCCCAGGCGGCGCTCGAAGTCCGTCCACCAGGTGCGCAGGTGCTCCACGTGGGAGGCCTTCCCCTCGGCGATGGCGTCCAGCGTCTCCTCGAGCTGGGCGGTGTAGTCGACGGCGACCAGGGAAGCGAAGGCCTCGGCGAGGACCTCGTCCACGGCCTGCCCACGCACGGTGGGGGTGATGAAGCCCTTGGCGTCCTCTTCGATGTACTGGCGCCGGAGGAGGACGCCCTCCTTGCCAGCGATTTGGGCGTAGGTGGACGGGCGGCCGATGCCGGTGCGCTCCATCTCCTTGGCGAGCGAGAGGAGGGTGGAGCGGGCGGGCGGTTGCGTCTGCTTCTTCG
>NZ_JPMI01000185.1 GCF_000733295.1 Archangium violaceum Cb vi76
GAATGAGTCCGCCTTCGCCTCCTACCTGCCTTACTGGTGGGTGGGGGACGGGGCCATCGCCCTGGTGGACGGCACCCTCGTTCGCGGCTTCCGCCTTCGCCCTCTCTCCGTCCTCACCCTGCCCAATGCCGAGCGCAACGCGCTGGCTACCTTCTGCCGCTCCGCCCTCAACGCGCTGCCCATCGGCTACCAGCTCCAGGTCCTCCGCCAGTCACGTCCGGTGAGCGAGGGCTACTTCCGCACCTACGCGGAGCTGTCGGCCGCCGAGAACCCCATCCTCCGCGAGCAGCGGGCCCAGTCCGCGGCCTTCCTGCGCGGCCAGCAGCTGCGCGTCTTCGACTTCTACGTGTTCCTCTCGAAGCCACGCGCCTTCGGCCCCCTCGGGCGTGGCAGCCTCTT
>NZ_JPMI01000186.1 GCF_000733295.1 Archangium violaceum Cb vi76
ATTTCCCCTCGAGGAGGCGGCGCCACTGGCGGAGCCGAGGGCTCACGTAGTCGAGCTCGCCGGTGGCAGGGCTCCAGCGACTCGTTGTGTCGCGCAGAAGGAGCTCCACTCCTGGAAGTTTGGACGGCAGGCCCGCGGACTGGGCTGGGGCTGGCTCGGGGCGGAGAGCTGTGCCAGTGCAGCCCGAGGTCGTGCACTGGAAGTCCACGCGCCCGTCCCTGCTGATCGCCCAGGCCGTCTTGCCGCACTTCTCGCAGGCCGTCTTGGGCAGCTTGAGTGGGGCCTTCCGCGCTGCGCCCGGCTTCGGCGCGAGGATGGCCCGTCGCGGGTCATCCACGATGGCGAGCACGAGGGTGTCCGTCTTCGCGTCCGCGTCCAGCTCGTAGAGCCAGTCGTTGCGCAGGCTCGTCGGCATGTTGCGCCGCCACCGCTGCAGGTCGTCCGGCCACCCTCCGCGCGGGTACTGCTTCGCCAGCCTCTCAAGGCGCCGGGTGATGGAGCCAT
>NZ_JPMI01000187.1 GCF_000733295.1 Archangium violaceum Cb vi76
CTCTTCGCGGCCTCCGCGTCCTCCTGGTGGACTTCGACCCGTCCGCGGGCGCCAGCATCTTCCTGGGCCTCGCCGAGGAGGTGCGTGAGGAGCACGCCCCGCTCTACACCGTGGTGGAGCTACTGGAGGGCAAGCCCTTCACGCCTCACAAGTACCCCCACGTCCCGGGCCTGGAACTTCTGCCAGCGAGCACGCGCCTGTCGCACTACGCCCAGAAGCTCGACCAGG
>NZ_JPMI01000188.1 GCF_000733295.1 Archangium violaceum Cb vi76
ACAGCTTCCTGCCGGCCTTCGCGGGCGCCGAGCCCTACCGGCAGGCGTTCCGCAAGGGCGTGAAGCTGGTGGGTGCCACCAGCCACTACGTCACCGAGCAGCTGGATGAGGGGCCGATCATCGCCCAGGGTGTCACGCGCGTATCGCACCGGGACACGGTCGCGGACATGGAGCGCAAGGGACGAGATCTGGAGCGCGTGGTCCTCGCGGAAGCCGTCCGTTGCCACCTCGAGGACCGGATCATCGCCTACGGTCACAAGACCGTGGTCTTCGAGTA
>NZ_JPMI01000189.1 GCF_000733295.1 Archangium violaceum Cb vi76
TCTTCGTGCTCAAGATCGGCATCCCCTGGGAGGACTTACCCGGCGAGGTCATCATGGCGGCCAAACTCAACGTCATCTTCGGTCCCTGCGGCGCGGGGAAGACGACCTACGCCCACGCCTTAGCCCGGCGGGAGGGCGCCAGTCCCCTTCATCCTCGACGAATGGGGCGCGCGCCTCTTCGGCCCCGACGTCCGCGGGCCCATCGAGTTCCAGTGGATGCTGGAGCGGGCCGGCCGCTGCGCGGCGCTGATCAGGTCGACGGCAGCCGCTGTGGTCGCCGCCGGGACTTCGGTGGTCCTCGACATCGGGCTGATGCGCCGCGCCGACCGCGAGCGCATCAGCCAGATCGCCGAGGCCGCCGGCCTGTCGCTGCAGTGGCACTTCGTTGACGCGCCGCAGGATGTCCGCCGCGCCCGGGTCGCCGGCCGCGACACCGCCAAGGGCGAGACCTTCGCCAAGGAGGTGACGCCGGAAATGTTCGACCTCATCGAGGGCCTCTACGAGGCGCCCGAACCCGCCGAGTTGGAAGGCGCCATCGTCAGCGTGAGCAACTAGGCCCTTGTACGGCCCGCATCCCTAGCCAGGTTTTGCTAGGCACTCTAAGCCCCCGGACATGGTTTCTGTCCACGTCGGAGTAGGCGCGTGGCGGTAGCGCGCCAACTCCCGCCGA
>NZ_JPMI01000190.1 GCF_000733295.1 Archangium violaceum Cb vi76
GCGTCTTCCCGGAGCCGATGCCGCCGAGGCAGTAGATGTTGGTGAACATGGCGAGCTCCGGGATGATCTCCCAGTCCGGGTCTCCCTCGAGTGTGTTCCACTCCCCTCCCCTCTTCCCAATGAGGAAGTCGTTGGTGAAGAGGAGCGCTTTGGCCTTGGTGGCGAAGGGCTGCAGCTCGCGCACCCTGAAGACGCGGGGCCGGAAGAGGAGTGGCCAGAAGCAGGCGGCGTAGGCGCCCGCGAACGCCAGCGGCATGAGGGCCCACCAACCGAGGTGCGCGAGGTCGGCTAGTGGCCGCGGGTAAAGGCTGAAGAGCGCGAGGGACTGGGCGGCCGTAAGGAGGCAGCCATAGAGGCTGCTGCGGGCCACCTGGACGCGGAGCGACGGCGGGTGGTAGCTGCGCTTGCGCACCCGGAGGAAGTCGCCCAGGCCCATGAGGACGCCGGGGACGAGGACGAGGACGGCGGCCCAGCGGACGAGGTGCAGGTTCTGCGCGAGGGCCCGGTCCAGCGTGCCCGCCGGGAGCCGCTGAGCGCCGACCACCACGAGGACCCCCAGAGTCGCCAGTAGGAGCCCGAAGGTTCCTGCCGTGTTGGTGGCGCTGGGTGTGGAGACGGACTGCCGTGCGGGCTGGCTCATTCCTTCTTCCCTTCCCCCTACCCTTCTTCGGACTGGCCTCGTATCGAGCGGTGCCAGGTCGGTCAATCTGCGGTTTCAGTGCTACGAAGTTGCTGAAGCCGCCTGCTCTAGTTGTGTGTGTGTAAGTTGCTAGGTGTGTCAGATGGCTGCGGTGCTAGGTAGGAAGGGGGAACAGAGGGGGGGTTGTCGGTAATGCACACAGCCATCTGGCAAACTACGACGCCGGAAACGGCTAGTATTTCCAG
>NZ_JPMI01000191.1 GCF_000733295.1 Archangium violaceum Cb vi76
CTCAAGAGCGCTCGATAAATCCCGGAGGTGGCAAGTCGGGTGATCCAAAAGGTGGGTGGGGAAGGAGCAGCCCCACCCCTGGGGTTCGGGTGAAAGGGGCGCCGTCTGAAGTAGGCAGGAGGAGTGAACCAGAAGAAAGAGCGGGCAGCAGAGGGAAGAGTCCGGACGAAAGAGCCGGACAGGGCGCAAGGCTGGCTGTTCAAGCAGATGCCGGAGCAGTTGGTGGAGCCGGAGCACCCGGTGCGGGTGGTGGCGGCGGCGGTGGAGGCGTTGGACCTGAGCGGTTTTCTGGCCGGAGCCAAGGCGGTGGAGGGACATGCTGGACGCCCGGTGACAAGCCCGCGGTTGCTGCTGGCGCTGTGGGTGTACGGGATTCAGCAGGGAGTGGGGACGGCGACGGAATTGGCGCGCCGGTGCGAGGAGGACAGGGCGTTTGAGTGGCTGGCCGGAGGGGTGGAGGTGAGCCATGACAAGCTGAGCCAGTTCCGGGTGGAGCACGTGGAGGTGTTGCAGCAGGTGTTCACCGACGTGCTCGCGGTGCTGTTGCAGCAGGGGCTGGTGAGCCTGACGCAGGTGGCGCAGGACGGCACGCGGGTGAGGGCCAGTGCCTCGGCGCCTTCGTTCCGGAGAGAGCAGTCGCTGCAAGAGTGCCGGCAGCAGGCCGAGCTGCACCTTACGGCGGTGCTGGCGCAGAAGGACGACCCGGAGCTGACGCGTGGGCAGCAGGCGACACGAGAGGCCAAGGCGCGTGAGTACAAGGCCCGGGTGGACGCGGCGCTGGAGGCGATAAAGCAGCAGCAGGCCAGGAAGAAGGGGGCGGACAAGCAGAAGGTACGCGCCTCCACCACGGATGCGGATGCGCGGGTGATGAAGATGCCCGATGGGGGCTTCCGGCCCGCCTACAACCTGCAATTCGCAGTGGCCGGGGAGACTCTGGGTGGGCCGCGAACGATTGTGGGGGTGGAAGTCACCAACCAGGGCAGCGACATGGGCAGCGTGAGTCCCATGGTGGAGCAGATTGAGCAGCGTACGGGCCAGGTGCCCGAGCGCCTGCTGGCCGATGGCAACCACGCCACGTGCGAGGATGTAAAGCAGTGCGCGGCCAAGGGGATTGAAGCGCTCATCTCGGTGCCCGAGCGCATGGCCCAGGCCGGGCAGCAGGGGGACCATTCCCCCGAGGTAGAGGCGTGGCGTGAGCGCATGCGCACCGACGAGGCCAAGGAGCAGTACAAGGCCCGCGCCGGCCTGGTGGAGAACGTCAACGCGCAGGTGAAGGGGCGCTACGGCCTGACGGAGGTGACGGTGCGGGGGCTGGAGAAGGTGAAGTGTGTCGCCCTGCTGGTTGCCTTGGCGCACAACCTGGCCGCACACGGCCAGCCTCTGGTGGATGCGCTACGGGCGCGCCAGAGCACGCTTGCCGAGCCGGCTCACCTCCTGGAGTTGGCTCCAGGAAACTCGGCCTCCCTCGGTGGCGACCTCAGCCCGGTGGGCCAGCTCACCGCCTTGCCTGCTGGCTTCTGACGGCCAGTCCCCTGCTGCGTGTGGTGTGACTGGGCCTCGGGCTCCGACGAGGCGATGAGCCCCCGGGCTGTCTGTTTGAACCCCGCTCTCGCCTGCTTCCACCTGTACACCCCCCCTCCAACTCCGCGCCTCGGGATGGGCGATTACCTTCGCCCCCTCCACTTCCTGATCGCGCTCTGCTCCGGCGAGGGATTTATCGACTGCCCTTCAG
>NZ_JPMI01000192.1 GCF_000733295.1 Archangium violaceum Cb vi76
AGGCTTTGTGGACCCGGTTGAAGACATCCTCCCGCGTGAGCCCCTCGCCATAGACGACGAGGGGCCTCCCCACGAACGCCTCGCGGGCAAACCACAAGGCGTCCTCGTAGGGAAGGATCATGGGCGTGAGCAGGATGGTGGGCGCGCCAGTTGTCGGGCCCACGTGGTGCTGGCCACTCATGGAGATGGACAGCCGGGGTGGCACGGGAGCGCCAGCGGCGACGGCGCGCCATGCCGCGGTGCGCTGCCGAATCCACAAGAGGTGCTCCAAGTGGCGCTTGACGAACTCCTCCTCGTCG
>NZ_JPMI01000193.1 GCF_000733295.1 Archangium violaceum Cb vi76
TGGACGAGAGGGCACAGCCCCAGCTCTCCGCCGGCGAGGTGGTGAGTGGGTTGGCGGTGGAGGAGCTAGTGGGCGTCGGCGGCTTCGCCACGGTGTACCGGGCGCGGCGCCCGGGCGGTGCGGCGTACGCCCTGAAGTTCATCCCCCTCGATGCCGACGTGGATAGGGTGCTGCGGGAATTCGCCATCCTTCTCAAGCTGCGGCACCGCAACCTGGTGCAGGTGGTGGCCATGGGCCTGTACCCGGAGGAGGCGCCGGAATTCCTCTGGCTGCAGATGGGCTTTGTCGAGGGCGAGCGGCTAGACAGGTACGCCAGGACGCGCAACCTGAGCGCGCGAGACGTGGCCCGGCGCGTGCTGGAGGTGGCCCGGGGCCTCGCGGTGGCGCACGCCGAGGGCGTGGTGCACCGGGATGTGAAGGAGGCAAACGTCGTCGTCCGGGCTCGGGACGGTGAGGCCGTGCTGGTGGACTTCGGCGCCGGCACCTACGAGGAGGCAGTCACCGTCACCCGGGGCGTTCTGCCG
>NZ_JPMI01000194.1 GCF_000733295.1 Archangium violaceum Cb vi76
TGTGGCGGCCGTGCGGACGCCCATGGAGGATTCCTGATGTCGCCGAAGGCCAAGACGGACACGGAACTGTGGTGCGCGCTGGAAGGGCTCGACGATGACCTCCTAGACCCAGCTCTCCCCACAGACGTCGTTGCGGACGAACTTAGAAGGCTCGGGCTGGACCCAGTTGCTCTAGCGAAGATGGGCTCCGGGGTTGTCGCTCAGCTACAGGAACAGGAGCGATTATCCTGGCGAGCCAAGGCCTTGGAAAAGCGGGCTCGGCTTGAGGGTAGAGGTGCCCGGGTCACCGTGCCTGCTGGGATGAGTAAGGCTGCGATGTTGGCGCGCCTGGAGGAGCTTCGGTCTTCTCACCCCCGTATGGGCACAGCGGTTGTGGCTGCGTTCCGAAAACGAAAGCCCGAGGAGTCCACCGACGAGGAATTACGTGGCCTCCTCGAGGATATGGAACTCTTGCGAAGCATCGAGGATGACGAGGAGGAAGAGTAGGTCATGCCCCGACGCCCGGATCCGGCAGCGGTTGCAAGCGCACGAGCCCTGATCTCTACTCTGAGGATTCGGAAGCCCGCTGAGATTGAGGTGGAACTCATCGCTAATCACCTCAACGTCCTTGTGAAGCGTCGAGCGATTCAGCAAGAGGAGGGCCGGCTACTTCGCGCTGGAAATCACGGTGTCATTGTCGTTTCAGAAGCTGCCTTCAACTCCTCGAAATGGAGATTCGTGGTCGCGCACGAACTTGGACACTTCCTCCGGCACCCGGCATCCGACAATTTCAGCGTCTGCACCGACGGTAATCTCGGCGACTATGCATCGTCGGGGCGTGAGACCGAGGCGAACGACTTCGCCTCGGAATTGCTCATGCCCGAAAGTCTCTTCAAAAAGCTTTGCGACCGGAATAGGCCAAGCTTGCGCGACGTGG
>NZ_JPMI01000195.1 GCF_000733295.1 Archangium violaceum Cb vi76
CTCCCTCCCATGACGACACCTCCGCAAGAGTCCCCGCCGCAGCTCCTAACCGACGAACAGAAGGCCGAGCAGTACGCACGGCAGATCCGCGAGCACCTGGAAGCCGCCATGAGGCTCGCCACCGACGCGCAGCGGCTCGCTCTCCACCATCAGCACAACGAGGCCGCGCGCCGCTACGGCCAGGTCTTCAAACACGCCGACTTCGCCAAGACGAACCTCGGCCACGCAGAGACGGCTGACCTGCGTGGCTACCGCCACACCGAAGAGTAGAGCAGCACCGCCGCCCCCTGGTCCCGGCCCCTCCCGGAGCATCACCACCAGGCCTCCTGGTAGAGGCCACCCACCGCGCCCACCGCCTCTGCCGCGCCCTCCCCTCCCCCGCTCGTCCTGGAGCTCGCCTCAGCGTCCCGACGCGG
>NZ_JPMI01000196.1 GCF_000733295.1 Archangium violaceum Cb vi76
TCGAGCTCAGCCCGGGCGAATACGTGGATTTCTCGTGCTGGGACGACAAGGTGCTCGGGCGCGACGAGTACGGGGATGAGATTCCGTTGCCCGCTGAGGCCCGCCGCGTCACCAGGAGCTTCCGGGGCGCGTACCTCATTCGGGCGGCAGCTTCGATGCTTGGGGACGAGATCGACCGGATCGACAATCCAGGCGAGCTGAGCGCG
>NZ_JPMI01000197.1 GCF_000733295.1 Archangium violaceum Cb vi76
CCATGTTTTCTTCGTCCTCCTCGTCTCCAACGGCTTGCATTTCGTTGTCATCCCCGTCCTCCTCCTGCCCGAAGTCCTTCGGTAGGGAGAGAAAGAGACCGGCCCGCTGCAGTTGGATTCGTGGGCACGATGCGAGCAGATCACTCAACGCCGTCTGCCCCAGTTGAGCGAACCGCCCCAACCCTTCAAAACCGTCTGTCAGCCAGGAGGCGGGATGGCCGATGATTGGAACCGGTTCATTGAGTTCCTCATCGAGGTGCCAGCACTCCGGGAGTTCGCCAGGCCTCACCAGGCCGGCTCGTGCCGCCGCCGCCGCCTGGACGATGCTTCCCAGGGAGGTCGCTGCTCCTAACGCACTGAGCGCAACGGTACGTGGTTCGTTCATGGCCGGTCCTGACGTGAAGCCCTACCCAATCCGAATGAATCATAGGGCACAACGAGGGTGTTCCGCACTCGCTAGGAGAGAGTGCATTCCGTCGTCGAAGTGCTCAACGGCAAGGGGACGGAGAGAAGCCAGCAGCCATCCGGAGGAGCGCCAGGGATCGGGGCGGTTACACTGAGTCTCCTCCAGAGTACATCATGTCCGGACACATGCTTGAACGCCGTCCCTTCTGAGCGCTGCCCAGCACCTCGCCCGGCTGCACCTGCATGCCGTGAAGGCGAGCCTGACGCGGAACAACCTGCGCATCACCTTGCGACTGCTCGTGGGCGCTGGCGAGGCGCGGGAAGCCATCATCGCCGGATGCCTATTAGACGTCCCAGGCGATGGGGAGGTGCTCGAAGCCGCGCAGCATGAAGTAGGGCCGGAAGACCGGGGCTTCGTCCGTCCGCAGCCGCAGGCCGGGCAACCGCCGCAGCAACTGCTCGAAGGCGATCCGCCCTTCCAGCTTCGCCAGCTGGGCGCCGACGCAGAAGTGGATGCCCTTGCCGAACGCCAGGTGCTTCTTCGCGTCGGCGCGGTGGATGTCGAAGCGGTCCGGCTCGGTGAACTGTGTCTCGTCGCGGTTGCCGGACGCGTACAGGATGAACGCCCGCGAGCCCTTCGGGAGGGTGACCCCACTCAGCGCGGTATCGGCCATCACCGTCCGGAAGAAGCCGCGGATGGGTGACTCCATGCGCAGCACCTCCTCGAGGGCGTTGGGCAGGAGGCTGGGGTCCTCCCGCACGGCCTTCCATTGCTCCGGGGCATTGAGCAGCAGCCACAGGCCGTTGCCGATGAGTCCCGTCGTCGTCTCATGGCCGGCGGCGAACAGGTCCATGGCGTTGCACACCGCCTCCTGCTCGCTCAGCGGCGCGGTGCCGCCCATCGACTGAGGCACGAGCAGCGTCAGCAGATCCTCGCGCGGGTGGCGCCGCCGCTCGTGGAGTTGCTCCCGGAAGTAGCGCTCCATCGCGATGAAGCCGTGCGCGCTCTGGACCTGCTGCTCGATGGGCGCGGTCGCCGACATCAGCAGCGTCTTGTCATCGGACCAGCGCTTGAGCTGCTCCATGTCGGAGCGCGGCACACCGAGCAGGTCGCAGATGATGAAGCCCGGCAGCGCGTAGGCGAACCGTTGGATGAGGTCCGCCTTGCCATCGCGGATGAAGCCGTCGATGAGCGCGTCCGCCGTCTCCCGGAGGGTGGGCTCCATCGCCGCGATGCGCTGGGCGCTCAAGGCCCTGCCGAACACGGCACGGACGCGGGCGTGGTCCGGGGGATCGCTCTGGACGAGGGAGAGGAAGCGAGGATACGCCTGCGCGAGAACGGCGCGCACCTCGGGGTGTGGCTCGGCCCTGGCATCGAGCGCTCCCACCGAGGAGAAGCGCGCGGTGTCCTTCTCCACCTCGGAGATGTCCGCGTACCGGGTGACGACCCACAGGTCGAACATGGGACTGTAGAAGACGGGCCGCTCCCGCCGCATCCGCGCATAGAGCGGATACGGGTCGTGGAGCTGGTCGGGGGCCATCGGATTGAAGTGGGTGGAGATGTCGTTCATGGCTCTCCTCATGGACTTCCCCCCATCATCACCGGATTCCATGCCCTCCGGCGAGCCGCGGCAACGGCGGGCCGTCCACGAGCCAGGCGGCGTTCCCGGTACCCCGACCAGCAAGCGTCCGAGAAGCCCCTACAGGTTAGGAGTCATTCCACCCACCGTGCCCCGCATGGAACCGCATACCATTGGGGGTTGGCGTCACGCAGCCGCGATGAGTGGCTCTGGCCCATGGGGACATTTCTTCATGTTGGACATCCCGGGTTACCGAATTCAGGGCACGCTCAGAGCGACGGGGTCGAGCGTGCTGTTCCAAGCCGTGCGCGAAGCCGATGGGGTGCCCCTCATCATCAAGACGCCGATGGCTCCCGTCCCCAGCTCCAGCGAGAACGAGCGGTACCGGCGGGAGTTCGCCATCCTCCAGCGGCTGCGGGACGTGCGCGGGGTGGCCAGGCCCTATGCCTGTGAGCGCCTGCACGGGCGGCCCCTGCTCCTGTTGGAGCGGGTGCACGGGGAGGCCTTGTCCGAGGCCACGGGGGAGCCGATGGCGGTCTCCCGGTTCTTGAGTCTGGCCCTCTCGCTTGCCTCCACCCTGGCCGAGCTCCATCGCCGCGACGTCATCCACAAGGACATCAAGCCCTCCAACATCATCGTGGAGCCGTCGGGAGAGGCGCGGCTCATCGACTTCGGTGTGGCCACGCTGCAGCAGGTGGAGCACCTGGAGGCGGCGCCAACGCACCTCATCGAGGGCACGCTGGCATACATGTCGCCCGAGCAGACGGGACGGATGAACCGCACGGTGGACTACCGCACGGACTTCTATTCGCTGGGCGTCACCTGCTACGAGCTGCTGACGGGGCGCAGGCCCTTCCAGGCCCAGGACGCGCTCGAGTGGTTTCACGCCCACATGGCGCAGAAGCCCAGGCCGCCCCACGAGCTGAATCCCCAGGTACCACGGGCCTTGTCCGCCCTCGTGATGAAGCTGCTGGCCAAGGTGGCCGAGGAGCGCTACCAGAGCGCCGAGGGCTTGAAGGCGGACCTGGAGCGCTGCCGCGAGGCGTGGAGCCGGAGCGAGCAGGAGGTCTTCCCGCTGGGGACAGAGGACAGGCCCCAGCGCTTCCAACTGCCGCAACGGCTGTACGGGCGAGAGGCGCAGGTGAGCGCCCTGCTCGAGGGCTTCGAGCGCGTGGCGCGCACGGGCCGGCCGGAGTTGCTGCTCGTCAGCGGGTACTCGGGGATCGGCAAGTCCTCCGTCGTCAACGAGCTGCACAAGCCCGTGGTCCAGCGGCGTGGGTTCTTCCTGCGCGGCAAGTTCGACCAGTTCCAGCGGGACATCCCCTATGTCACCCTGACGGTGATCCTCCGCGGCCTGGTGCAGCAACTGCTCGCGGGGAGCGAGGAGGAGTTCTCCCGGTGGCGCGAGCAGGTGAATCAGGCCTGGGATGGCCAGGGTCAGCTGCTCGTGGACATGGTGCCCCAGCTGGAAACGCTGGTGGGCCGTCAGCCCGGGCTCCAGGCCCTGCCCGCCAGCGAGGCGCAGCACCGCTTCTTCCGGGTGGTCCGCCAGTTCCTGTCGGTGTTCGCCACGCAGGAGCACCCCATGGTGGTGTTCCTGGATGATTTGCAGTGGGCGGACCCCTCCAGCCTGAAGCTGCTCGAGCAGTTGATGTCCCATCCGGAGAGTCCTCCGGTGTTGTGGCTCGGCGCCTACCGGGACAACGAGGTGAGCCCCACCCACCCGCTGATGGCGGTGTTGGAGAAGGTGCGCGAGGCGGGAGCGCGCATCACGGACATCCGGCTGGAGCCGCTGCTCCTGGCGCAGGTGGAGGAGCTGGTGGGCGCGACGCTCCCGGGAGCCAGCCCGGAGGTGGTGGCTCCCCTGGCGGTGCTGGTGCACGAGAAGACGGGGGGCAATCCCTTCTTCCTGCTGCAACTGCTGGTGACGCTCCACCAGGAGGGCCTGCTCGTGCGCCTTCCCCAGGGAGGCTGGCGGTGGGATGCCGAGGGCGTCCGGGCCCGGGGCTACTCGGAGAACATCGTCGACTTCATGGTGGGGAGGCTGCGCCAGTTCCCTCCAGGCACCCAGCAGCTGCTGCGGCTGGCGGCGTGCGCGGGGACCGCCTTCTCGCTCCAGCTGTTGGGCACCCTCTCGGGACTCTCCTCGGTGGAGGAGGTGGAGCAGGGCCTCGAGCCCGCGTTGCGCGAGGGCATGCTGGGGCGCGTGGGGGCGGAGACGTACCGCTTCCTGCATGACCGCATCCAGCAGGCGGCCCACTCGCTCAGCACCGAGGCGCAGCGCCAGGAGGTGCACCTGCGCATCGGCCGGATGCTGCTCCAGCGCCTGTCCCCGGAGCAGGTGCGCGAGTCCCTCTTCGAGGTGGTGAGCCAGCTCAACACCGGGGTGGCGCTGATGGAGGACCCCGCGGAGCGCCACCAGCTCGCGCGGCTCAACGCCGAGGCGGGCAGCAAGGCCCAGGCCGCGCTCGCGCTGATCCCCGCCCTCGGCTACTTCGCCATGGCCTTCTCGCTCATTCCCGGGGAGCCCTGGGAGACGGACCACGCCCTGGCCTTCGAGGTGCGGCTGGCCCAGGCGCGCACGGAGCTCATGAGCGGCTCCCCCTCCGAGGCGCGGCGCCAGGTCGCGGAGTTCCGCCCCCGGGCACGCTCCCGCGCGGACACCGTGGCCATCTACCTCCTGACCCAGGACATCCACTTCGCCACGGGTGAGTACCTGCAGGGCATGAACAGCATCCGGGAGTGCCTGGAGCTGCTGGGCTCGCCGGTGTCGCGGCGGACCACGTGGGAGGAGGCCGTCGCCGCCAATGAAGAGGTGTGGGCCCTGTTGGGGCAGCGCCCCATCGAGAGCCTCATCGAGCTGCCTCCCATGAACGACCCGGACGTGAAGCTGACCGTTCTCGCCCTCTTCAAGCTCTTCCCGGGCGCCTACTCCTCCGACCCCCACCTGCTCATCGTCATCCTGAGCCGGGTGGTCTCCCTCACCCTGCGCCACGGCTTCGTGGACTCCGCCGTGCTCGGAATCGTCTGGTTCGCCGTCATCACCGGCTCGTTCTTCAAGCGCCACCGGGAGGGAATGGCCTTCGCACGGCTCGCCCTCGGCTTCGTCGAGCGCTACCACCTGGCCGCCTACCGGGGAGATGTGCTGCTCGGCATGCAGTTCAGCCATTACTGGGTCCAGCCGCTCGCCCGGGCGCAGGAGCTCCTCCTCAGCGGCCTGCACCATTCGCTTCAAGTGGGGGCGGTCGCGCCCGCCACCTATTGCAGCGTCTATCTCGTCATCAACCGCCTCGCCATGGGGCACCCCCTGGACGAGGTCCACCAGGAGTCGCTCGTGCGCGGCGAGTACCTGCGCAAGGCGGGCTTCCTGGATCCGCTGGAGTGGCATCTCGTGACCCAGCGCTACGTGCAACAGATGCGGGGCCACTCCCTGTCGTTCCAGACCCTGAGCGGGGAGGGGTTCGACGAACGGGACTTCGAGGCGCGGATGACGCCCGAGCGGCTGGGTGGCACGCGGTGCCATTACTGGGTCTACAAGATGCAGTCCCGCTTCATGTGCGGCGCCTATGCGGAAGCCCATGACGCGGCGGAGAAGGCGGCCGGGTTGTTGTGGGCCAACCTGGGCACCCTCAACTCCCGCGAAGGTCACTTCTTCCGGGCCCTGACGCTGGCCGCGTGTTTCGAGGGGGCCCCGCCCGAGCGGCAGCGGGAGTTCCTCGAGGCCATCGAGCAGCACCACGGGCAGCTCGCTCAGTGGGCGGAGCTGTGCCCCGAGAACTTCCGCGCCCTCGAGCGGCTCGTCTTCGCGGAGCGGGCCCGCCTCCTCGGGCACTCGGAGGACGCGACGCGAGCCTACGAGGACTCCATCCGTGTGGCCCGGGAGAACGGAGCCACGCAGTACGTGGGGCTGGCCAGTGAGCTGGCGGCGAAATTCTGGCGCACACGCCAGGCGCCCATCGTCGCCCACGCCTTCGCGCGCGAAGCCCGGGCGGCCTACCTGCGGTGGGGCGCGCGGGCCAAGGTCCAGCACCTGGAGTCCCAGTGGCCGGAGCTCGTCTCCGTGGAGCTTTCCCAGGATCCACTGACCACCAGCAGCACGGACTCCACCCGCATCGACGTGCTCACGGTGCTCAAGGCGCAGCAGGCGGTTTCTGGGGAGATCGTGCTGGAGCGGCTGGTGACGGCGCTGATGCAGGCGGCGCTGGAGAACGCGGGCGCCCAGCGAGGCGCGCTGCTGCTCCCCGAGGGGGACAGGCTCTCGGTGGCGGCCCTCTTCCAGCTCTCGCCGGAGGGCGCCATGGAGGCCTCGGACGAGGCGGGCCACCACGCGCTGCCCTGGACGCTCCTCTCCTATGTCCGGCGCACGCGGGAACACGTGCTCATCGGGGATGCCTCCCATCCCCACCCCTTCGCCTCCGATGCCTACCTGGCGCACAGTGGAGCGCGCTCGGTGTTGTGCCTGCCCCTGATGCGGCGGGAGCGGTTCGCCGGGGCCCTGTACCTGGAGAACGACCTGACCACCAACGCCTTCAGCCCGGCGCGCCTGGCGGTGCTGGGACACCTCGCCTCGCAGGCGGCCATCTCCATCGAGAACGCACGGCTGTACGCGGACGTGCAGCGCGCCCGGACGGAGCTGCGTCAGGCCAATGACGAGCTGGAACGGCGGGTAGAGGAGCGCACCTACGAGCTCAGGCAAGCCCAGGCGCGTCTGGTGGACACCGCGCGCGAGGTGGGCATGGCGGAGGTGGCCTCCAACGTGCTGCACAACGTGGGCAATGTGCTCACCAGTGCCGTGGTCAACCTGGAGATGATGCGTAAAATCGTGGGTTCCCTGCGCGTGGGCCGGTTGAATCAGGCCGCGGCGCTGCTGGTGGAACACCGGGGCGCGCTGGCGGACTTCCTGACGAAGGACCCGCGCGGCGGCAAGCTTCCGGACTACCTGACGGCGCTGGGCAAGGACATGATGAGCGATCAGATGCGCTTGATGGAGGATCTGGATGCGATGGACCGGCACATGGAGCACATCCGCGCCATCGTCCAGGTGCAGCAGACGTATGCGCGAAACTCGCTGATGATGGAGGAGTGCGAGTTGTCCGGGCTCATCGACGACGCGCTCCGCATCCAGATGGCGTCATTGCAGCGCCACGGTGTCGCCGTCCATCGGCAGGTGTCGCAGGTGCCCCGGGTGTGCGTGGACAAGCACAAGGTGTTGCAGATCCTCATCAACCTGCTCAGCAATGCGAGACAAGCGCTGGATGGAGTACCCGAGGGTAAGCGCAACCTCTGGGTGAAGCTGGAGGCCGCGGGCAATGTGGCGCGCATCCGGGTGGTGGATGATGGGGTGGGGATCGCACCGGAGCTGATGGGGAAGCTGTTCATGCACGGCTTCACGACGCGCAAGGATGGCCACGGCTTCGGGCTCCACGCGAGCGCGCTGGCGGCGCAGATGCTCAAGGGCCAGCTCACCCTGGAGAGCAAGGGGCCCGGCCAGGGCGCAGTCGCCACGCTGGAGCTTCCACTCACCCTGGCGGGGACTTCGTAGCGGCGGCGGGAATCGAACCCGCCGCCTGACAGCAGGGCGCCTGGGACGTCTCCGGCTCGGGGCACCACGCCTTCTGTGAGCTTCACCACCGCGCTCAGGTCAGCAGGCCCATCACCTCGAGTTTCGCTTGATGCGAGTCGAGAATCCCATTCACGTTCATCACCAACACCTGATGAGCCTGGTTGGCCCAGATGTGCGAATCGCGGAAGATGCGCAAGGAGTTGTTGGTCACGGTGTCCAGGCTCACATAATGGCCGGCTCCTGCGGGCACCTGCAGCCACCAATGGTCATACATGGGCGGCTTGTACAGACGATGGTTGGCCAACGCGTAGCTCTGGTCGTATTGAAGCCCGAACTCCGGAAACATGCAGACGTAGTAGTTGGTGCGCACGGGGACGAAGGTGTTCAAGGCGACCCACGTCGAGTTGAGCACCGTGTACCCGTGATAGGTGGCTTCCCTCACGGATACAGCCTGCACCACCTGGTTGAACCAGGTACGGTATGTCGCCACATCGCTCGTGTTCGGGACGTGCACCCCGTGCTCGTTCCACGTATAGCCAGCGGGCGGCCTGAGGTTTGCGTCGTTGATGATGGCGGTCGATGCCGCCTGACCTGCCGCCCAGCAGCCGGCGATTGGCCGTGGCGCTCCCCGCACGGAGTCGTACCCGTGCGAGGGGTCGTCCGTACCCGCCGTGGAGTCACCGGCCATCAGCGTCCAGTTCCAACAGGCAGGACTCGTGTCCTGGAACATGGGTGCGCCGAACACGACCCAAGGGTGGGCCCGCACATTCGCCCCGGCGACGGTGACGATCGTCCCCGTGTTCGTTGCCGAGCGGGTGTACAGGGCATTCTGTTCGTCGTTCGTCAGTTGATGCATGGCAAGATCTCCTGTCGGTATTCGGGTTAGACGGGAGAGCCACTGCGTTGTGACGGGATTCGAGGTCGCCAGGGTGGGGCCCACCTGTGGGGCACGTCCCCGCTCGCTCCCAAGGCCCCCGCCCCTCCACGCTGGCGGGTGTCGGCCCGTGGGGCTCCCTTTGCGTCAGGGGCATCCCTATCTTGGGGGGCGTTGCCCGAAAATAAATCCCACGGGTCTCTCTCTACGCACTGCGTACACGGCGAGAGAGGACCCGAACCATGGGACATCGGCTCAAGGACGACGGCAAGAAGTGGCCGGGCGGCAAGATCTATTACGACTACAAGCTCCCCGACACGTCGACGCCCGAAGGCGGACAGCAACAGCTGGCGCTCGACCGGCTGAAGCTCGTCGACACCATCGAAGAGTGCATGGAGCGGTGGATGCGGTTCGTCAACGCCGACGGCATCACCCACATCCAGTTCATCTGGAGCAAGGATGCTCCGGTCTACAAGGTCATCGACCTGACCAGGAACAACGACGGCAGCGGCTCGGGCCTGAATGGCTACGACGGCACCAGGTCCTTCTACATCCAGTGGAAGAGGCAGGCGGATGATCACATCAAGAGCATCCCCCATGAACTCGGACACATCATGGGACTGCTTCACGAGAACGACCGTGTCGAGGGCCTGACCAAGGACAACCCCTTCACTGGCAATAACCCGAGGCTGTGCGTGACCGCGGCGTTTTCGTTTCTCGCCGACGGGCTGAAGAAGAAGCGGGACAGCTACCAGGCCGTTGGCGACTACGACATCTGGTCCATCATGCATTACCCGGAGACCACGGGGTACGAGTGGAACTGCGACGATAAACAGCTCCAGGCGTACATGGATGCCAACCCGGATCCCCTCTTCAGGGCGGTCCAGCCATCGCTCAATTACGCCCGGTGGAAGCAGAAGATGGGGCGGCCCAGCCCGTTGAACTACCCCACCCGGCAGGAGGTCGAGGCGGGTCTCTGGACCCCGAGCCTGGGTGACGTCACGACCCTGAGGCTGTTGTATCCCGGCCCTCCCGCGCAGAACGCCCAGTAGCGGCACGGCCCACTGAGCCGCGCCGCGCGGCTCATCCGGCGCGGCTCCCGCTGCCTCTTGCCCTCCCGGGCACCCCTTTCCCTCTTCGTTTCAAGGCTCTGTCCCATCGAGCCTCAGGTGAATTCCGATGAAATTCGAGAACCTGCGCGCCGCGCTCGTCCCCAGCAGTGGAACGCTCACCGTCTCGCACGCTGCCCTGGGCTCGACCGTGGACGCGCTCCTGGACGACTCGTATCTGGGCCAGCCCCTCGTGATTTCGGACGCCGCCCCGGGGCCGGGTGATGGTGTGGACAACACCGTCGTCATCACCGGCCGGTCGACCTTCCTCGGCGTCGCCGACCTGCCCGTCACCGCCCGCTTCTCCCTGGATGGCGAGGGCAACGTGCAGGCGCTGCTCCGCTACCAGCTGCGGGACAGCATGCCGGGGCCCGCCGCCTGGACGTTCTCGCGCAGCTTCCCCAAGCTGCCCGCGATGTGGAACTACGCGACCGGGTACCCCACCAATGATGCCCCGGTGGACGTCTCGGCCCAGCAGAAGCCGTACGTGGATTCGCTGGACCTCTTCGACACGTATTACGCGGTCTCCACCCACGCGCGGAAGGATCCGGACTCCGGCGTCCCGCTCGAGCCCGGCGTGAACGTACTCGGCAAGATGCGGCCTCAGGGCATGGCCGGAGTTCTCGAGTACGCGATCAACGGCGCCGAGCCGCTCGTGCTCCACGGGCCGGTGCGGATTCCCAAGCTCACGGACAAGACGCGGGGCCTCGCTCCGCGGGAGCTCGTGTGGGATCGGCCGGAGGCGCCGGGCATCCACCTGAAGGCGGCGCTCTCGCTGGACTTCAAGATCGGCAAGCTCGCCTTCGAGGACGCGGCGCTGCGCATCTACACCCCGCCGTCCACCGACTGGCAGGACGCGAACGCCTCGTTCCAGCCCGGGTACGGTTACACCGGCCGGCTCTCCGTCGCGAGCGCCGGCATCACGCTGGACCTGGCCGCGAACCTCGAGTGGGGCCTGCCCCGCGCGTTCCTCTCCGCCAGATGCAACGGCGTGACGCTGGGCAAGCTGAGCCAGTTGGTGGACATCGCCGGCACCGACAACCTCGTCTCCGCGCTGCCCGCGGACCTGAAGGACGCGGTGAACGCGCTGGAGAAGCTGGAGCTGATGGAGCTCGGGCTGGCGCTCTCCACCGGAGGTACCACCCCCACCGTGGATTCGATCGTGCTGATGGTGGGCATGCCCAAGCTCCGCTGGAAGATCTGGGACGACACGCTGGTGGTCGAGAACCTCGCCTGCCGCTTCCGCATCCTCGAGCCGTTCGGCGGCAAGAACACCGCCACCGCGGTCTCCGTCATGGGCACCGTGACGATCGAGGGCGTCCCCATCTCCGTCATCGGCGAGAGCATCCTCGGCGAGTTCACCCTCTACGCGCGGATGGACAACCAGACCCTCCCGCTCGCGTCGCTGATGAAGCGCCACGTGCCGGGCGTGCCCGCCCCGAGCGACCTCACCGTCACCCACCTGGGGCTCAGCATCTCGCCGGGCAAGTCCTATTCGATGACCACGCAGCTGGCCGGCAAGCCCAAGCCGTGGACCCTTCCGGTGGGCCGCAACGGCATCACCATCGGGGACGTGTCCTTCGACTTCAAGATTCCGAAGACCGGTTCGGTCTCGGGCTCCTTCGCCGGCACGGCGTCGCTCGGCAAGAACCTCCGCCTGGCGATGAATTATGAGATCCCCGCCAACTTCGCCCTGCGTGGGGACTTCAAGGACATCCAGCTGCGAGGCCTCATCAACGAGATCTGCGACCTCGTGGGCGAGATGCCAGCGGACTTCGACCTGACGTTCTCCTCCGCCTCCGCGCTCGTGCAGAAGCGTGGCGAGGACTACGTGCTCCAACTCGCCGCCGCGCTGGACAAGGTGGGCCTCTTCGCCTTCGAGGCGAGCAGGTCCGCTGGCAAGTGGGGCTTCGCCGCGGGGATGGATCTCGGCGCGGCCAGGCTCTCCAGCCTCCCCGGCCTCTCCGCGCTCGAGTCCATCGAGGACGTCGTCAAGCTGCAAAAGCTGATGCTGATCGTCTCGTCCATCGACAACCCGAAGTTCCAGTTCCCGGACCTGGCGCAGTTCAAGACGCCGGCGCTCTCCACCGGAAAGCTGTCACTGCCCACCGGCGCCACCGGGGTCAGCAAGGGCTTCATGGCCTTCGCCGAGTGGCAGCTGGACCCCAATGACAAGCAGCACAACCTGGTGATGAATCTGCTGGGGCTCGGTGGCACGCAGCGGGTGACGGTGGCCGTGGGCGCCAACCCGGCCAAGGACTCGCAGCTCTTCCTCTCGCAACAGTCGAAGCTCAACGGCCTGCCGTTCAATTACAAGCTCGGCGTGATGCTCAGCAACGGCAAGCCGAGCTTCTTCCTCAATGGCTCGCTGACCGCGAAGATCCAGAAGCAGCAGCAGACCTTCGATGTCACCACCGCCTTCGTCTCCGGCGGCGCGTTCATGTCCGCGACGATGAAGGGCGCCACCGCGGTGGACTGTGGGCCCTTCAAGCTGAGCAACGTGGCCTTGCAGGTCGGCGTGAACTGGGGCGGCATCCCCAGCCTCGGCGTCGCCGCGACCATCGACACGAAGAGCTTCTCTTCCTCGGTAGCGGTGTTCTTCGACTCGACCAACCCGGCCAACAGCCTGGTGGCGGGCTCCATCAGCGGCCTCACCTTCAAGGACGTGGCGGGCGTGTTCCTCGGCGGAATGAAGTCGCCGGTGGACGCGGTGCTCGAGAGCGTCGCCATCAAGGGCACCCGCGAGTTCACCCTCCCGGGCGACCTCACCGATGAGCTCGACGGGCTGGAGTGCGACAAGATCTCCAGCGCGTTCGACAAGGCGGCGAAGGTGGCCATCCCGTCGTCGTCACAGCAGCTCGCGGTGGTGCCGAGGTCCAAGGGCTCCTCGTGGCACCTCACCGATCTGACGAAGATGCGGCACTACGAGCTGGACAAGCAGGGCAACGACATCCGGGTGCGCGTCTCGCCGCAGTTCTACTTCGCGCCGCAGGAGACCAGCATCGGGACGATCAAGTTCCGGCAGGCTTTCTACCTGAACGCCGCCCTCTCGTTCTGCGGCTTCGACGCCGAGGCCACCATCGACGTCGTGCCGGGCCGGGGCATCTCCATCGACGCGCAGATGGACAAGATCTCGCTCCTCGATGACAAGCTCTTCTCCATCGCCGCGTTGCAGGGCGGCGGCGGTCCGAGGATCTCCGCCGCGACGTACTCCCAGCCCGACCAGCAGGACGTGCAGTTCCAGCCGCCGCACTTCTACATCAACGGCAGCCTGACGCTGCTTGGCGTCGAGCGGGGCCTCTACGCGAACGTGACGACGCAGGGGATCGACTTCGAGCTCGTGGGCAACCTCATGCCGGGCGTGAAGTTCGACCTGGATGCGCGCTTCGGCAAATCCGGACTCGGCGTCAGCGGCAAGGTGATGGTTGGCGTCGGCACCGTGGACCTCGGCCCGCTGGGCAAGGCGAAGATCAACACCGACATCGAGGTGGACGTGGACCTCGACATCACCGGCAAGGCCCACGACGTGAGCGCCGCGCCGGACACGCGCTGGGCGCCGGGTTCCACGGTGCTCGAGAACGAGGTGGCCAGGCTCGTCTTCGAGGCCGATGGCAATCTGGTGCTCTATCGCATCGACGGCGCCAACTGGGGCCGGATCTGGGCCTCGAACAGCGGCGGTAGGGGCGGCAACACGCTGCTGTTCCAGAACGACGGCAACCTCGTCATCTACGCGCCCCAGGGCCCCATCTGGGCCACCGGCAGCAACACCCCGAACCTCGGGATCATGAAGCTGCAGGCCGACAGCAACTTCGTCCTCTACGAGAGCACCGGGAGGGCGAAGTGGGCGAGCAACACCGGCCGCGGCGGCGACGGCAGCGGCGCCGAGCTCGAGCTGGAGGCCGACTTCCAGTTCGCCGGCCAGCGCGTGGACCTCGGCAGGTTCAAGGTCGAGGTGACGGGTGACACGTTCTCGCGTCTGCCCAAGATCATCGAGAAGAAGTGCGCGGACGCGCTCAACGACGTCTTCAAGGACTCGACGAAGTGGGCCAACGCCGTCGCCGATGGCGTCATGGACGGGGTCGGCGACACCTCCAAGGTCTTCAGGGATGTCTACAAGAAGAGCGAGAAGGAGGCGAAGGCGCTCGCCAACGACCTGAGCAAGGGCGGGAACAAGGCGGGCAAGACCATCGAGAACACCGCCAATAGCGCCTACAAGAGCACGAAGAAGACGGTCAAGAAGCTGAAGTTCTGGTAGCGCGGCGAGGCCGTCTCTCCGTGGACGGCGGGGCTCTCAGAACGGAGGGCCCTGGGTCTGGACGTCGAGCGTGTTGCTGTTGAGGGTGGCGAGAAGGCGGCGGATGACCTCGGCGCGCTGGGGGGCCGTCATGTCGGCGAGCACCCAGCGCAGCGCGGCGGCGTCCTCCGTCGTCCAGCGCCGGGCGCTGATGGCGCGGTCGACCATCTGGTGGCCTTCCTGGTGCGCGGCGAGGCTCCTGGCGGGTGGCTCGGAAGGAGGGGGAGGGCGGGGCGCCGTGTCGGGGGCTTCCGTGTGGTGTGCCCGTGCCAGCTCGTCGCGCAGGACCTGGACCAACTCGGCCCGCGGCCACTGGGCGTCCACGGTGCCGCCAGAAGGGGATACGACAGCGCAGCGCACCTCGGGAGGCGGGGCCTCGGCCCGTGCGAGGTGCTCCTCGAGCAGAGCGCGTTGCCGGGCGAGCTCGAGCAGAAGGGGACGGTCGCCGGTGTCGGGGGCCGTCAGCCGCCCCACGAAGAAGCCGGTGGCGGGTCCAAGGATGAGCGACGCGGCCAGCAGCCGCTTCAGTGGGGTGGACATGGAATGGGCTCCACGACCCGGGAGGCATGGCGTCCGCGCGCCTCCCGAGGGCGGGAATCAGGGGTTCTTGGGCGCGAGGTACGAATGGTTGGCCACGCTGACGAAGGTGCATTCGGAGCTTGAGTTCCAATTGAAGCCGAGTTCCGAGTCGCCCTTGATGCTCTGCAGCGCGGCCACAATGGCTGGGTTGCTCGAGTAGCACGAGCCGAAGACGCCGTTCGAGGCCTGAGCCCAACAGAGGACCTCGGGGCTGCCACCATAGACGTAGGTCTCGCAGCCGATGTATTGCACGCTGTCCGGGCTGTTTCTCGCGTCCGCCAGCGAGCCCGACGCGCTACCACTTCCGTTGCTGCCGAGGGTGACGCTCACCGTTCTGGTGTACTTGAGCCCCGCCCACGCGGTCATTCCGAGGAGCGCCGTGGCGGCCGCTCCCACGAGCCTCGCGCTGTTCTTCCTCATGCTGTCTGTCTCCTTTGGTGTGACGGGATGTCACTCCGCGCGAGAGGATGGGATGCACGGAGGGTGAAGGCAAACACTATGTATAGGGGATGCTACGTCTCCTGCTCTGCTGGTCGCTGTCCGGTCAACGGCTCCAACTCCCACGAGCGTGTGGAGACGCGCTCGTTCGGCCCCGCTCCCATCCGGAAGGTATTTCACTTCTGAGTCCCCCCACCGGCTCAGTCGCAGGGGAAGTTGTCAGCCCAGGTATGGGGAGCTGAAGGCTCGCTGAGCTGGATGCACTCCTTGCCTGGTTCGGCTAGTGTGCACGAATTCCTTGAATTGGATGAAACGGGAGTTCGTATGCACTTCGCGGTACGCAGGCGCTTCATGGAGACCCTGGCAGTGCTCGGGCTCATCGCGACGACGTTCATTGGCGCGTCGCCGGCCCGGGCCGACTACGCGGCGATGATCCAGCCGGCCTCGGGGAAGGTCACGTATCTGGTCGGCGGCTGCCCCTCCGACCCCAGGCCAACGCACGCTGGAATCGACATCGCGGGCCCGTCGGGTGCGCCCATCGTGGCCGCGTACGACGGGGTCGTCACCACGCGCGTCGTCAACTTCGGCACGTCAGGCTATGGAAACTATGTGATCATCACACACGCGTCCGGCTACACGACGCTCTACGCGCACATGCAGCAGGCTCCGGCCGTCGCCTTGAACCAGACCGTGGCGAAGGGCCAGACGATCGGCCTCATCGGCAACACCGGAAACTCATTCGGAGCGCACCTGCACTTCGAGCTCAAGCGGAGCGGGGCGAACATCGCGAACCAGGGTTACTCGTGCGGCCAGACGGTGACGAGGGGTTACTCGATCCCCATGGATTTTCCCGGGCTCCAGTCCAACACGACCAGGACGATCCACGAGACGGCGGTACACGGTGGCGCGTGGCAGAAGATGAGCACGGGGCAGCAGATCTCATCGAATGTCTTCACGACCGTGAACATGGGGACGGGATGGGGTGACATCCTCAGCAGTTCCGGCGGCTACCTCTGGCACACGTTCGTGAACGGTGGACGGTGGGTCACTCTCAACTCCGGGCTCGCATTGAACGCCACGAGCATGTCCGCCGTGAATGTCGGGCAGGCGTCGCCGCAAATCCTCGCGGTGGAGGATGGCCGGCTCATGCACGTCTGGGGTGATTCGAATGGATGGCACAAGGGTTGGACTGGCATCAGCACGACGGGCAAGGTCTCCGCCGTGTTGATGGCGGACAACTCGATCCAGGCGATGATCAATCAGGGTGGAACGCTGTATCAGGTGTGGACCGGCGGCGGCGCCTGGCACATCGGGTCAACCGGACAGCCGGTCGGCGATGCGTTCGAGGCGGTGTACATGGGGGGCAGCGCACCTCAGGTGATGACCGTGCTGAACGGGCAGCTCCATCAGATCTGGGCCTCGAGCACGGAGTGGGTGACGATGTCGACGGGTATCGCGATTGCGCCCGGCGCGACTTTGTCGGCACTGAACATGGGCGGTGGGTGGCCGCAGGTGTTCACCGCCGAAGCCGGGAACCTGTACCAGACCGCTGTCATGAATGGCGGCTGGACGAGGATGGCGACCGGGATCCCGGCGTCCGGGCCGATCGACGCCGTCTACCTGGGGGGAGGTCAACAGCCCCGCGTGTATACCGCGGACTGAATCCATGTCCTCGTCCCCGCGTCCCTTCCTCGCCGTGATGTGGACCCTGGGCCTCCTCCTGTCGCCGGGGGCCCAGGCCACTCCAACCGCGGATGCCTTCGAGGCCTGGCTCCACCCCTCGACGCCGCCCGCGGATGGATTCGATCCGTTGCCGGCTCCCTCCCGCGCACCCGCGGGCAGCGAGGTCCGCGCCCTGGCCCACGGGCGTGTGGTGGCGGTGGATGCCAAGGCCCAATCGCTCACGCTGGAGCATCTCTTCTACGAGAACCACGAGTTGCTGCGCATCCGCGCGGAGTACGCCCCGCTGGCGGAGCGGAAGCCGCGTCCGGGTGACACGGTCAAGCGTGGACAGGGATTGGGGCGGGTGGCCCCGAAGGGCCGGCTGTCGGTGACGCTGCATGGGGGCAAGCGCTTGTCGAACACCGAGGCCCGGAGCTTCCTCCAGGCGCGGGCGCGCTTGCCCCAACCCGCCCAGGAGCCCGTGCTGCTGCTCGTCTCACACACGGACCAAGCCATGCGGCTGTACACGCGGGGGCGGGAGCTGGCTCGGGTGGAGGTGGGCTTTGGCCAGGCCGAGGGCCGCAAGCAGGTCCGCGGGGACAACCGCACGCCCATGGGCATGTACCACGTGGTGCAGAAGCACCGGGGCACCTTCACGGGACCCTACGCCGAGTACTACGGCGGCCATTGGATCCGCCTGAACTATCCCAACACGTGGGACGCGGATCGGGGCCTCGCCGAAGGACTCATCACCCGCCAGGTGCGCGACCGCATCGCCCGCGCGTGGGCCGAGCGCAAACCCACCGAGAGTTCCACGCGCCTGGGCAGCGGCATTGGCTTCCACGGTTGGGTGGGGCCGTGGACGCGGGAGGAGACGGGCGGCCGGCTGTCCTGGGGATGCGTGGTGATGCACACACCGGACATCACCGCCCTCTACGAGAAGATCCCAGAGGGCGCCATGGTCGTCCTGTTCTAGCGGGGGTGCTTCACTTCCATGCCGCGGCGTGCTGCCGGGCGAACGAGGCGAAGGTCATTGGCGCACGGCCGGTGACCTTCCGCACCGCGTCCGTCACCTCGCCGGCGTAGCCCGCCTTGTCGATGGCGTGCAGCTCCATCATCGCATCCACCAGCCCCGCCGGCATGCCCATGTCGAGCATGGCCTTGTTCGCGGCGGCCTCCGGCACGTCCACGTAGTTCGCCTTCTTGCCGGACACCTCGGCGATGGTGGCGGCGGCCTGGCCGATGGTGATGGCCTCGGGGCCGGTGAGGTTGTAGGCCTTGTTCTCGTGGCCGCTCGAGGTCAGCGTGGCGGCGGCCACCGCCGCGACGTCCGAGCCCGCGATGAAGCTGCACGCGCCCTGGCCCCAGGGCAGGTAGATGTTCCCGTCCTTGCCCGGGGGATAGAAGTTGATGAAGTTCTCCATGAAGTTGTTGGGCCGCAGGAAGGTGTACGTCAGGCCAGAGCCCGAGATGTAACGCTCCAGGGTGCGGTGCCACCGGCCCAGTTGGATGCCGGGCTCGACGTCCGCGCCCATGGCCGACAGCTTGACGATGTGCTTCACCCCCGCGGCCTTGGCCAGGTCGACGAGCCGCGCGCCCAGGTCCACCTGATCCGGCGTGAAGGGCGTGACGAGGAAGAGCTTCTCCACGCCCTCCACGGCCTTCTGGATGAGCTCCGGCTTCGTGTACTCGAAATCGATGGGCGTCACGTTGCCGCCCTCGAGGGACTCGGCCTTGGCCGCGCTGCGGACGGCCACGCGCACCGTCACGTCGCTGCGGCCCTTGAGCGCGGACACCACCTGCGAACCGATGGTGCCCGTGGCACCCGTCACCAGAATCGTCGCCATGTCTTCTCCCCTGTTTGACTGACTGCGGAGAGGACGTTACCCCGAGAGGACGTCCGGGCACGGTGCCTTCTGCTCGTGTGACAACCCGCGCTCACCTGTGGACCACCGGGAGCGCCAATGCAGGGAGAGCGAACCCGGCTTCGTTCCCAGCGTCTGCCCGGACTACATGAACAGCCGCGGGATCATCTGCCGTAGTTGGCGAAGATTCGAGCAGATGACTTGTTCTGCATCCCCTGGACGGCGGCTCGCACATCGGAATAGGAAGTCGCCATCCACCGTGCATAGGAGATGATTGTCTTTGGCGATGCCTACTCCTGCTCGTTGTCGGCGGGAGCGGAGAGGGCGTGGCGCTCGAGCAATCGCCGGAGCTGCGTGCGGTGCATGCCGAGCGCCCGGGCCGTGGCGGCCACATTGCCGCCGCTCTGTCGCAGTGCTTCCTCGATGCGCGTCCGCTCGTCCGTGTCGAGCGGCTTCGCCCGCGACGGCGCTTCCTTCGGGGGCTCCCGGTGCTCTGGTGGTGGAGAGGGTGGGGCAGGGACCGACGCCGCGGCGCCGAACGCGGTGCCGGCACTCGGGCTCAGGTGGCGGGCCTCCACACGCGGGGACTCCTGCATGAGCGCCGCCTGGATGGCGCTACGGGCCTCGACGAGCAGCTCCCGGATGTTGCCCGGCCAGGGCCGCATCAGACATGCCTCCACGAAGGACAGGTGCAGCGTCAGTTGGGGCGCCACCTGCCGCACCTCGCGGTGGAGCAGCAGGGCGATCTCCTCGGGGCGTTGGCGCAGGGGCGGCAGCGTCACCTCCGGCCGGCCGATGCGGAAGTACAGATCCTCCCGCAGTCTTCCCGCCGCCACGAGGGCGCGCAGGTCCCGGTTGCTCGCGGAGCAGATGTGGATGTCCACCTGCTTGGGTTTCGCCGCTCCGAGCGAGAGGACCTCCTTGGTTTCCAGCGCCCGCAGCAGCTTCGCCTGCACCGCCAGGTCCAGCTCCACCACCTCGTCGAGGAAGATCGTCCCGCCGTCCGCCGTCTGGAGATAGCCCGGCGCATCGGCATCGGCCCCCGAGTAGGCGCCGCGCTTGGCGCCGAAGAGCAGCCGCTCGGCGATGCTCTGGGGAATCGCCGCGCAGTTGACGGCCACGAAGGGGCCCGTGCCGCGTGGACCGTTCTCATGGAACGCGCGCGCCACGCCCTCCTTGCCCGTGCCGCTCTCGCCGTGGATGTGCAGCGGGAACCCGAGCCGGGCCGCGCGGGAGACCTCGTCGAGCAGCCCCTGCAGGGCCGGGCCCCGGATGAAGCCCTCGCGCGTCACCACGCCACGCTGCTCCAGGGGATGCACATCCGCGCCAGGCACGAAGAGCGAGTCCCCCATGCGGATGACCCGCTGCACCTCGCGGGGCGTGTTGGCGGGCACGGGCTCCCCATCCACGAAGGTGCCATTCTGGCTTCCCAGATCGGTGACCCAGAAGCGCCGCCCGTCGAAGTGGATCCGCGCATGGCGGCGCGACATCCGCGGATCCTGCGCCTCGCCCAGCGCCGGCGAGCCCCGTCCCAGCTCCAGTTCTCCATTCTTGAGAGGCAGGGCCACCGCCATCGCCGTCCCCGCGGCGAACAGCCGCATCAGGCCCGGGACTCGCTCCACGGCGGCATTCTTGCCATTCAAAATTCCGCTCGGCTTGAGGGTCGACCCGTCCTGTTCCATGCGCGCGCATTATAAGCCGGTGTGTCTGGCACGGCTCGTTGTGTCAGCACCTGTGCCTGGTGTTGTGCCACTCCGTCTGCCGTCGAGCGTCTCCCGGCTCGACGTGCGCGGTATGTGCCCGGGATTGTTCGGCCTCTGTGTTTTGACGTGCTGGCATGCCTTTGGCTAAGCCGCCTGCCAACCAGTGTTCGCGGTGGCGCGGGTGGGTTCGCGGCAGGGGGGAGCCCGCCCGTGCCGCCGCACGAGGGGGAGGTCATCATGGATATGGAGACGACGAAGACACAGCGAGTGGGTACCCGCGAGGGCAGCGGGCGGTGGTCTGCATGGCTCATCTGTATGGCCCTGGTGACGGTGGCCAGCGGATGCGGCGCGTGCCAGCAGGTGATCCGGCCGGCGGAGCCCACCACGGGCCCGGTCTCGACCTGCCCTGGTGGGCCCCTCTGCGGCATCGACAAGGCGCTGATCGCGGGAATCACCGTGACCGACGAGTGCCCCACGGGGAATTGTGACCCGGGTGGCAATGGCAACGCCAAGGGCCTCTACACCGCCGAGGGCGGCAACTACTGCTTCATGGTCGGCGACACGAAGTACTTCTGCCCGGAGGCCTTCGTCCACAGGCCGAAGGGGCTCATGCTCTCCGTCCGCTATCTGAACGGTGTGTTTGGCGTCGTCGAGTTTCCGGTCGAGGCCAGGCTCGCGTCTGATTCCTCTCCTGTGTACATGCTCGCGGTCGAGGGAGACCGGACCCAGCTCACCCTCAAGTACCGGCAGAACGGCGTGGAGCACACCTTGACGGGCGCCGACGTGAGCAAGGTGATCCTCAGCCTCAAGTCCATGCCGATGGGACATGGAGACGCGACCCAGCTCATCTCCTACGACATGCGGTTCGTCACCGAGCAGAAGGAGAAGACCGCGCAGGATGGGGTGTACCGCTACAGGCTCAACTACCGGGAAGTCCGTCCGGGCAACAACACCTGGCTCCGGCACTGCGCGGGGGATGACGAGACCGTCGTCTCCTTCCTCCCGGGGCAGCGCGTCAGTGGCGCGACCGGCTACGTCAAGGACGACGCCACCGTGGTCACCATGGGCTGCGAGCAGGGCTCCATCGTCACCTGCCTGGCCTGGGGTTACACGCCCTGGGATCCCGCCACGGGCCTGCGGGACGAGACTCGCGACTACGTCTACCAGTCCTGCCTGCAGGCGAAGCGGGCCGCCTATTTCGTCGGCAAGGGGGACTGGCGCAGCTACACGAAGCGCAACACGAAGATCTTCAGGCGGGACCAGTACGGCTTCGCCAGGCCACAGGATTCGTTCGAGGACGTCGAGGCCCTCTGGAGCCCGCTCGGCGCGGTGTGCCTCAACACGAAGAACCGCCGCCGTCCGACGGCCGAGCCCTGGCTCGGGCAGAATGAGAACAACCTGAAGACCTACGGCGTGGGGCCGTGCTCGCCCGAGGACTACACCCTTCAGGGGAAGGTCTTCACCGGCCCCGTGGAGGACCCGTCAACGCTGCCCTGACTCCGCCTCGCGCAGCGGCGCTTCGTACTCCCGCCGCAGCAGCGGGTTGAGCTCGAGGGCCCGGGTGAGCGCGGCCCGGGCCCGCTGGACGGTGCCGGGGCGCTCCGCCTCGCGCATCGTCCGGGCCCGGGCCAGCAGCAATCCTCCATGCAGGGCATGGGCGTGCGCCAGGTTCGGGTCGAGCCGGAGTGCCAGCTCCACCTGCGCCAGCCCCTCGGAGATGGAGCCGGACGCCTTGCTCGCGGGCAAGGCCTCCGCCAGCCGCCAGTGGACGCGCGCCAGTTGCTGGTGGGTCTCGTAATAGGGATACATCTCCACGGCGCGCCGGGCCTCCGCGAGCGCCTGCTGGAGCAGCGGCAACTCCGGCTGTCCCCGCCGCTTCGCCCACTCCGCCTCCGCCAGGGCGAGCCTCGAGCCCACCAGCCGGCACTCGACCCAACCGGAGTCATGGCGGTAGGCCTCGGCCAGGGCCCGCCGTCCCGCCTCGAGCGAGGCCGTGGGCTCCTGGCCCTCGCGCATCGCGTGCTCCACCTCCACCAGGTGGCCCATGGCGCGGTAGAGCGGGGTGCGCCCGTAGGTGGCGTTGATGGCCGCGGAGCGCTCCAGGTATTGGAATGCCCGCTCCAGTACCGGACGCGGGTCTCCGCCGCTGGCGACGAGGTAGCGCGCGAGCGTCAGCTCCGTGAGGGCCACCTGGTTCAGCGCCAGGAAGTAGTTGCCATCGAGCGCGAGGGCCCGCTCGCCCGCCTGGAGCGCCTTGTCCACGTCCTCCTGGGGGCTGCGCCCGCGCGAGAACTCGTATACCGCCCTCGCGCCGTACAGTTCGATCAGGTTCGTGTGCGCCAGGAGGTACGACGGGTCGCTGCGCGCCGCCTGGTTCAAGTGGTGCTCGGCGCGGGCGTAGGACTCGCGGGGATCCTCGCCGTGCTCCCGCTCGTGGTTGCCCTTCCAGCGGTAGACCTGCGCGAGGTCGTTGTGCCCCCACGGGTACTCGGGTTGGAGCTCCAGTGCCTTGCCCAGCCAGGAGATGGCCGCGTCCCACGAGGCATCCGGCGCCGCGCCCTCCCGCGCCAGCCGGAGCGCGCGCATGAAGTGGCTGTAGCCCAGCATGTCGTAGGCGTACACGTCTCGAGGGTTCAGCTTCACGGCGCGTGCGGCGGTGGCGGTCCACTCGGTGAGGATGGGCTCCGGGTCCAGTCCGCCCTTCTCGAAGTTCATCAGCCGGTACCACTGCATCAGCACCTGGGCCTTCTTCGTGTACCCCGAGGCGCGCAGCGGTGAGGCGTGGAGGCCCTTGTCTCCCGTCTCCAGCGCGCGCTCCAGCGAGGCCTTGCGCGAGCGTCCCCGCCGCGAGTCGATCACCGACTGCTGCAACCACACCTCCGCGAGCGCCTCGTAGTTGCGCGCGTCGCTCCGGCCGGACTCGATGGCCTGCTCATACAGGTGGCTCGACTGCTCGAGCCCGGTGCGTGCCGGGTCGTACTCGCCCTTCTCCAGGTGCTCCATGGCGCGGGTGTAGGCCACGTCACCGGCGAGCTTCCGGGCCTCGTACACCCAGGGCGTCTCCGCCGCGGCCTGGGCCGCGAGCCGTGCCGCCGCGTCGTAGTCCCGCCGGTAGAAGGCGATGAGTCCCTCCAGGTAGCGGGGCGATTCCAGGTCCAGGTCCCTGCTGCGCTCGAGCGACTGGAGCGCCGGCTCCAGGTACTGCTTCTCCAGGGCACGCTGCCGTTGGGCCACCCACTCCTTGCCGCCGCTGTTGCGCGCGTCCTCCAGTGCCTGGTGGTACAGCTCGCCGAGCACGCGGCCTCGCGCGTAGTGCAGCTCGGGCGAGTCGACGCCCTTCTCCCGCGCGCGCGTCAGCTCCTCGTGGGCCCGCTCCAACTCGTGCATGGCCAGGTAGCCGCGCCCCAGCGCGTAGTGCACGAGCCCCTCACCCTGGCTCCCCAGCTCATGGGGCTGCGAGGCGAGCCGCGTCATCCGCTCGCGGACGAGCTGCTGCTCCCGGCTGGTGTCGTGCAGGGGCAGGGTGTAGGCGGCGCGCAGGAACCATTCGATCTCCTTCACCTGTTGCCCGAGCTGTCCGGCCAGCCGGGCGCGTTCCTCGGAGCGTTGCCGGGTGGTGCGGGCCTCCAGCCACGAGCGCGCACCGAAGGCGGCGAGGACGAGGATGCTCGCCAGGGACACCGCCGAGACGGCCACCAGGGTCCGGTGCTTCCGTGCCCGCAGCCGCAGCCGGTACGCGAGGCTCGGGCGCTGTCCGAGGATGGGCTCGCCGTCGATGTAGCGTCCGAGGTCCTCGGCGAGGGCGCGGGCGGAGGCGTAGCGCTGCTCGGGCTCCTTGTTCAGGCTCTTGAGGGTGATGGTCTCCAGGTCGCCCGGGAGCTGGGGCACGTGTGTGCGCGGGGCGGGCGGCTCCTCGTGGAGCACCTTCTGCAGCGTGCCCATGAGGGAGTCGCCGGTGAACGGGACCACGCCGGTGAGCAGCTCATAGAGCGTCGCGCCCAGGCTGTAGACATCCGAGCGGCGGTCGATGCCGCGCACGTCGCCGCGGGCCTGCTCCGGTGCCATGTACGAGGGCGTGCCCATGAGCGCCCCCGTCTGGGTGAGGCCGTGCCCCTGACCGATGTCGTACGCGAGGCCGAAGTCCATCACCACCGGGAAGCAGCGCCCGTCCTCGCCGCGCTCGACCATGATGTTGGAGGGCTTGAGGTCCCGGTGGATGACGCCGAGCCGGTGTGCTTCGTGGATGGCCTCGGCGACCTCCTTCATCACCTGCACCTTCTCGGGCAGGGACATGCCCTGGGCCGCCTTGTCCAGCCGCTCGCCCCCGATGAGCTGCATGGCGATATAGGCCTTCCCGGCTACGTCGCCGACCTCGTACACCTTGCACACGTTCGGATGATCGATGCGTGCCTGCGCGCGGGCCTCCTGGAGGAAGCGCATCACCTTGTCGGGGTCCGCCCCTCGGATGAACTTGAGCGCGACGACGCGGCCCAGGCGCCGGTCCCGTGCCTTGAACACCTCGCCCATGCCTCCGCTGCCCAGCGGTGAGAGGAACTCGTAACGGTCCCAGTGGGGGACCGGGAACTCCTCGCCGGGCCGAGCGGCAACGGGTACCGGGAGCTCCGCGGCCCGCGCCGTGCCTTCTCCCGGCAACGTGGGCTCCAGGAGGGGCGTGTCGACGCGTTCTGGCGAGAGGGTAGGCTCGAGCGTCGGCTCTTTCTTACCGGGATTCGACATGGGCAGCGAACCCTGCTGTTGCCAGTGGGAGGTGTGGGGCGAGGCGGCGGGGAAGGAGGACGCCTCCTGCGTCAGAAGCGCATGGAGCGGACGATGTCCTCGCAGATGGGCAGCTCGACCTCCTGCCGACCCCACTCGCAGACATACGTCACCTGGGAGATGTTCTGCCCATCCGAGACATACCAGACCCGGATGAACTCCTCTCCGCTGTGGAAGCTCCCCCCCGCTCCCCGCAGTGAGCCTTCTGAGAAGGTTGTTTCCGCTGATGGAGTACCGAGTGCTTGCTCCTGGCCGAACTCACGTGTCAGGGCCAGCAGGTCCGATTCGGATGGAAGGGGGGGGGGGCCTTGCTCGTGGTTGGCAAACGAGAATTGCAGTGCTCCGATACCCTCGTCCGGATCCGCGAGGGTGTAGGGCGCGTCCGGCTCCTCCAGGTCCCCGGTGATGTCGTGCCAGTTTGGCGGCACGGTCAGCGTGACTCCTCCCAGTTCAATCTCTCGAGGGCTCATTTCAAATTGCCCGTCTTTGGATCATAGGGGAGCATCTGGGTCTCCTCCTTCCACTTCTTCTTCTGGTCGGACTCGAAGGTTTTCTTGCCTGTCGATGTATCAGGCTTGAAATCGCCGTGATCGGCATCTTCCTTCCACTTCGAATCCGAGTACTTGGAGGGGTGCTTTCCACCCTGGACAGAGACATCCTGTCCTTTCTGTCCAGGCTTGTTGAACTTGAATTCTGTCTCTGGGTATTTCTGACGTAACTGCTCCGGAAGGTGGCCGGGTTTGTCGGAGTGCAAGGTGCTGCCGCGATTCGCAGCGCGCTGTACTGCCGGGTTGGCACCTCCTTTGGGTTTACGCTCTTCGGTCTTGGATTTATCGGACTCTTTTTGGGATTTACTCCGCGCTTCGGCCTTGGCTTTGCCACGGCCTCCCGCGAAGGCGAGCAAGACGGGCGATGGCGAGAGCCTCGATGTGCTCCGTGGCGCGAGGACCGTCAGAGCACTGGTCCTGGGCATCACCTGGAGGGCCGGTACTGAAGCAGCCAGGGATGCCAGCAATGCCGCCAGAAAGACTGGAGTCATGATTCGGGCAGTATACCCGTGGCGATCCCACACTGGCGGTGGCCCGTGTTTCATCAACCCGGCCAGGGTTCCGCTTCTCCTGGCACGGGCTCCCCAGCGGGCGCATCGGAGACAGGCAGGCGCAGCGTCACGGTGGTGCCGCGTCCCTCGTGGCTCGTCAGCGTCACCTCTCCGCCGTGGGCCTCCACCACCCGCCGCACGAAGGCCAGCCCCAGCCCGCTCCCCGTCGCCTTGGTGGTGTAGAAGTCGTCGAAGGCCCGCTCCCGCGTGCGTGCGTTCATGCCCTCGCCCGTGTCCTCCACGCTGAGCGCCACGCCCGTCCCGTCGAGCCTCGTCCGCAGCGTCAGCGTGCCCCCGCGCGGCATGGCCTCGAAGGCGTTGCGCACCAGGTTCTCCACCGCGTTGGCCAGCAGGTCCCAGTCCCCCGAGCAGCGCGGCAGCTCCGCCGCCAGCTCGCGGTGGATCTCCACCTCGGGGCGCCCGGTGAAGGTCTGCAGGGAGAGCACGCTCGTCGCCAGTTGGTTCAGGTCCAGGGGCTGCCTCAGCGGCTCCACCCTGCCCAGGCGTTGGTAGGTGCTCACCACCCGGTCCAGCCGCTCCACCTGCTCCAGCAGCAGATCCAGGAACTCGCCCTTGTCGTCCCAGGGCTGTCCCCGCGAGTGCTCCACCTTCAGGTACTGCGCGGCCCCCTTGAGCGCGGCGATGGGGTTCTTCAGGTCATGCGCCATCTGCGCGGAGAAGCGGCCCAGGGTGGCCATGTGCTCCAGCCGCTCGCGCTGGGCCGATAAGGCGATGACGCCCCGGCGCATGATGGCCAGCAGGGACAGGGTGATGGCCGCCGTCCCCACCACCAGCGCGCCGTACTGCGCGGCGAAGAGCTGGAAGATGGCGAGGTAGGCCAGCACGCCCATGAGCGCCAGCAGCAGTGCGTAGACAGCGTGGACGTTGGACAGCTCCTGGTCGAAGAGGCGCAGGCGCAGGGCCACCACCGCGATGGCCGGCAGGCCCAGCAGCGTGCCCAGGTTGCCCAGGCGCGGCACCTCCTGGCCCAGCATCGCCACCATGTCCGTGCCCAGCAGCATCACCAGCAGCGCCAGCCCCGTGATCATCAGGCCCGCCCGGGTGCGCTCGGTGGCGCGCACCTCGCGGCGCAGGTGCTGGGTGAGCAGGCTGAAGCCCCCGAGCAGCAGCGGCGCGGTGAAGGCCAGCACCGTCAGGACGAAGCCCCGTGAATTCACCGCCTCGGCCACGTGTGCCGAGCCCAGGCCCGCCAACGCCGTGGCCGCCAGCGCCCCGAAGACGCCGTACGCGGAGAACATCGCCGCCGCCAGCCGGCGCCGCTCGCCCACGAAGGAGAGGATGAAGTGCAGCGAGGACGGAGCGCTCATCAGCGCCGCCGCCGTGGCCATCAAGCGCCAGCCCGGCCCGCCCGAGCGCGCCAGGGCGAAGTCCGAGAAGTTCCACGTGGACAGGACGATGCACAGCACCGACAGCGGCAGGGCCAGCACGCTGCGCCCCACGCGCACCAGGGCCAGTCCCGCCACCGCCAGCAGCCCCGCGCAGGCCCCGAGGCTGATCCACGCCTGCGTCATCATGTCCTCTCCGTCGCCCTACAGCAGGGCCAGCCGGCGCGCCCGGGAGGGATCCGCCACCGCGGCTTCCCACCGGCGCACGGCCGCTTCGCGCTCGGCGTCGGGCGCGTCGGCGTAGTAGCCCAGCGTGTCGTTGAGGCCCCGGCTGAGCTCCTCGATGGCGGCCAGGCGCACGTCCAGCTCCGGGTGGCGCAGCGAGGACACGAGCCAGTCGGCGCGGCGGCGGCCGCGGTTCTCCGCCCACCACGCCGTCCACGCACGCTTGTCCAGGCCGAGCGTGACGCGCGTCACCTCGCGCAGCGCCTCGGCGGCGGCCTGGGCGCACATCTCGTCGTCGCTGCCGGTGAGGTTGATGAGGCCTTCGATGGACTCGCGATCGTGCAGCGTGCCCAGGGCTCGCGCCGCCAGCGAGCGCCGCAACGCGTCCCGGCTGGTGAGCTCCTGGCGCAGCTCCTTGCGGGCGGCGTCCAGGCGGGGCAGGTGCTTGAGGGCGGCGGCGGCCACGCGCGCGGCGCTGGAGATGTCCGGCTCGTAGTCGAAGAGGCCGCGCAGCACGCCGTCCACCAGCTCCACGTACGGGAGGCTGCCGGCGGTGAGGAGCGCGAAGTAGCGCGTGTCCGCGTCGCTCGAGTCCAGCAGCGGCGCCAGGGCCTGGGCCGCGGGCCGGCCGAGCCGGGACATGGCACCGGGGATGGGGCCCAGCTCATCGGCCTCGGGCAGCTCCACCACGGGCAGGCGGCTCCACGCGGTGGGGCCGGGGAAGTGCGTGGCGAGCACCTTGGCGCTGGCCTCGGGCGAGCGCGCCAGCTCGGCCATGGCGTTCGCGCGCTGGTTGGCGTCCGGGCCGGTGAGGCGCTTGAGCAGGGGGCCGAAGTCCGGAGGCGGGCGCTCCTCCTGGGACATGACGAGCGGGGCCATGGAGGCGGCGCGGCCCAGCGCGTTGGCGGTGCGGTTGACGAAGGGGCTCCACCCCAGGCCCGCGGCCATGGCGGGCGCCGGAGCGCTCGGGGCCGAGGGGGTGCTGGCCGCGGCGGGCTCGTCCACGTCCACGTCGAAGTCCAGCGCGCCGCGCAGCTCGCCCAGGCGCTGCTTGCGGAAGAGGATGAGCTCCTGGAAGGCGGCGGGCAGGTCCTGGCAGAAGAGGATGAAGTCGGACAGGCGGCGCTGGCTGATGGGCTTCTGGCCGCAGTCCCCGTAGAGGACGGCCACGAGCCGGCCGCGCACCTCCACGGGGTAGAGGAAGAGGGTGCGGGGCGGCTGGCGGCCGAACAGCTCCAGGTAGTGCTTCGTCAGGCTGTCCGGCGGCATGGGGCCCGCGTAGCTGCCGCGGGTGATGGCCACGGTGCGGAAGACGCTGGAGGCGTCGAGCGGGATGGACACCAGGGAGAGCTGCTCGCTGGCCAGCCCATCCCCGCGCGCGTCCCAGCCCACGGCCGCGCCGCGCAGCACGGCGAAGGCGGCCACGTAGTCGAAGGTGCGGCGGCCGAAGCGCAGGGCGGTGTCGATGAGGCGGTCTCGGTCGCGCGTGGACTCCTTGAGGGCGGCACGGGCCTGCGCGAGCGTCCATTCGGGCACGTCGTCGCGAGGGGACTGTGGCGCGGCGGGCGCGGGAGCGCGCGGCTCGAGCTGAGGACGAGGTTGGGCCGCCACTGGAGCGGCGGGCTGCGGCGCGGGAGGCGCGGCGGCGGGCTGTGCCTGGGGCGGAGGCTGTGCCGGGGGACGCGCGGCGGCGGGCGCGGGCTGCTGCGGGGCCGGGGCCTGGGGAGCCGGAGCCGCGGGACGCGCGGCGGGAGCGGGCTGGGCCTGCGGAGGCGCGGCGGCGGGACGCGCTGCGGGAGCGGGCTGGGCCTGGGGTGCCGGTGCCGCGGGACGCGCGGGCTCGGGCATGTTCAGACGCAGGGGCTCACGGATGGCGGCCGGGGGCGTCGAGGCGGGACCGGGCGCGGCGGAGGCGGGAGGCGCGGCGGGGGCCGCCGGGCGCTGAGGCTGGGCGGTGGCGGCGGCCGGAGCTGGTGCGGGAGGCGCGCCGTTGGGCCGCGGCTGTTGCGGCTGCGGTGGTTGCGGCTGCGGCTGCACTGGCGGAGGGGCGACCGGGAAGGGCTCGGCGGCCACGGAGCGCGCCAGCCGCTCCACCATCTCCAAGGTGAGGGCCGCGTCGTCCGGGGGCTTCGGGGGTGGAGCGGGCGCGGGCGCGGGCTTCGGCGCCGGGGCGGGAGCCGCGACGGCGGCGGGCTGCGCGGGTTGAAGGGGCTGGGGCGCCGCGGGAGCCGCCGCGCCCATGCGCTCGGGGTCGAGCGCGGCGAGCAGGGAGGTGTAGCGCGGGGAGAGGGGCTGCCGGTAGATGACGGAGATCCACTCGCGGACGCGAGCCTCGGTGGCCACCCACAGCTCCAGCGGCCTGCCGAGGAGGAAGCCCACCTCCTCCAACTCCTTCCTGGGCACCGGGTAGCCGCAGGCCACGTGCAGGGTGGTGCCATCGAGCGACAGGGGCACCACGCACAGGCGGTCGGCGATCTTCGGGGGGATGAAGGAGGCGACGTCCGCGTTGGGCTCGAAGTCGGCCAGGTTGACGGGGCGCAGCCCGGAGGCCTCGCCGAGCGCGTGGAGCACCTGGGGCTCGGGGAGGAGCCGGCGCTCCATCAGCGCGGTGTCGATGGAGCCACCTTGCGCCGTCTGATGACGCAAGGCTTCCTCGGCCTTGTCCTGGGGGAGGAGGCCTTGCGCGATCAGGGTGTTGGCAAGATGGGAAGGCATGGGGGACGCGGCATCTTACGGCCGCGGCCGGAAGTCACAACGAATCCGTGCATCGGCTCGGGGGTGCACTAGCTCGGCTGGACGACGTACGTGGAGGTGAGCTTGTCGTGGAGCGTCTGGCCGCGGCGGTCGAAGAGGGCCATCCAGAAGCCCGCCAGGAAGAGTCCGAAGGACAGGCTGGCCAGCATGGCCCGGACGATGGCCCGGCCGGGCGCCGGGGCCAGGCCGTGGGTGTCCACCAGCCTCAGGCCGAGCAGCCGCCGGCCCAGCGTGCGTCCGTTCCAGAGGAATGCGGACACCGCACAGTAGACGAGCGAGAGCACCAGGAGGAGGGCGGTGCCGGGCAGCAGCACGGACTGGAGGGCGCGGATCTGCACGACGATGGCGTCGAGCCCGGAGAGGTTCGTCTGGGGGGCCTGCACGCCGGCCACCGAGGAGGCGAGCATGAGGTAGAGCGCGGCCACCCCGGCGATGGCGCCGGTGTCGATGGCGAGGGCCAGCAGCCGGCGCCAGAGCGAGGCCGGGCGGGCGTGGATCTCCGTCTCCTGGGCCCCGGTGACCACGGGCTTGGGGGCGGCAGGCGCCGGGCTCCGGGCCGGGGCGGCGGCTACGAGCGGCGGGGCGGCCGGCTCGGACTCCTCGAGGTCGACGGGGAAGGACTCCTCCTCGATGGAGAGGTCCAGCGGAGCGGCCGTCTTCGCCACGGGCATCTCCGGCAGGCCAGAGGTGGCCTGCTGGAGCGGGGGCATCACGGGCAGACCCGCCGGAGCGGACGCTCGAGGCACGCCGAAGGCCGGGGTGCTCGCGCGCGGGGTGGGAGCCGGGGCCGCGACGCCGGGCAGGTTGAAGGAAGGGGTCGGCGAGGGCGCCGACGGCGGGCGGGGCGCGGCGGCCTGGGCGGGAGCCGGGGCCGCGGGAGGACGGGCCATGGCTGGCTGCGCGGGAGCCGGAGCACGAGGCGCGGCGGCCCGCGGCGCCGGGGCGACCGGAGCGGCGGGAGCCTGGGGCCGGGGCGCGGGAGCCGCTGCCATCGGGGCGGCCGGGGCCTGCGAGCGCGGGGGCATGACGGGCAGACCCGGAGCGCGAGGCGCGGCCGGAGCCGGGGCCTGCTGCCGGGAACCGGCCGCCGGAGTCATGCCGGGGGGCGTCGTGGCGCCGCGGGCGGTCATGCCGGGCGGTGCGGCGGCGGGGCCAGGAGCCATCGCCGCCGCGTCACGATCTGGACGGCGGCGGTCGATCTGGAGCTCCTTGTCCAGAAAACTCGGGACGACCCGGGCCGTGGGCTGGGACGCGGCGGCGCAGGTGGGGCAGTCCCCTACAGGCGGCAGCGAAGCTCCGCACTTCAGGCACTTGGACAACGGTTCCTCCCGGATGAAGAAGGCTGTAGCACCATGAAACGCCCTCCTGGAGCCGGGAGCAAGAAAACCGCCGGAAGCCGGGGTTCCCTGCCTGGACACCGGTGGCGGTCCGCTCAGGCGAAGCGCCGGTTCCGGGTGCCGACGATGACCCCGATGGACACCAGGGCCGCGACGACGATGGCCACCACGACGCCCAGGGGATGGATGCGGCTGGTGACACCCACCGGGGCGAAGACGGAACTGAGGAGGGCGCCGATGATGCCGCCCACTCCGCCGAGCAGCGCGCTGCCCACGAACCCCACCGAGCGTGTGGGGGGCAGGGCGATCCGCGCGAGGATGCCCACGATGATTCCGATGAGCGCGTAGGCGTAGATGGCCATGGGTGCCGCTCCCTGTCTGGCTCCTCGGGATGAGGGCGCCGTTGCGGAGCAAACATAGGGACGGCGTCACGCAGTGGGCAGACGCCGGGCGTCGGGGGCCTGTCCTCCCGGCACCTGTCCGAGCGCTAACCGAGCTCTCCGTCCAGGAAGCCCATGACGGCGAGCGCGGCGAGGGCGGCCGTCTCGGTGCGGAGGATGCGGCGGCCGAGCGTGACGGGGCGGGCGCCGAGGGCCCGGAGCGCGGAGACCTCCTCGCGGGCCAGGCCGCCCTCGGGCCCCACCACGAGCGCCACGGGAGCGCCGGGAGCGCAGGAGCGGAAGGCCTCGCCGAGCGGCACGGCGGACTCCTCCTCGTCGAGCACGAGCAGGGTGGTCCCGGGGGCGAGCGAGCGCGCCGCGTCCACGAGCGGGCAGGGGACATGGACGGTGGGCACGTCATTGCGCCGGCACTGGCGGGCGGCCTCCTCGACGATCTTCGTCCAGCGCGTGGTGCGCTCCTCGGCGCGTCTGGGCTCGAGCTTCACCACGCTGCGGGCGGTGGCCACGGGGTGGAAGGCGGTGGCGCCCAGCTCGGTGCCCTTCTGCAGCACCCACTCCAGCTTGTCGCCCTTGGGGAGCCCCTGGAGGATGTGCAGGGGGCGGGAGGGAGGAGTGAGCCGCGCCTCGCCGAGCACCAGGCGCACCGCTTCCGCGTCCAGCGAGGCCACGCGCGCCTCGAACGCGCGGCCCGCGCCGTCGAAGACCTCGAGCGTGGAGCCCTCGGCGAGCCGCAGGACGTGGGCGAGGTAGTGGCGCCGCTCGCCCGAGAGCGTCACCTCGGGGGGAGCGGGCTCGGGGAGCGGGACGAAGAGTCGGACCACGGGTGGGCTGTCCTCCGGGAGGGTGGGGCCCTCCTTCTTACCAGGGCCGGCTCAGTGGCGGAGGCCGCGCAGCTGGAAGTCGGCGACGGAGGGCAGGTGGTCGGACGCGCCGGTGGAGTGGTCCACCTCGAGCAACAGGGGCTCGAGCTGGCGGGAGGCGAAGAAGGTGTCGAAGCGCTTGCCGGTGGCGGGGACCACGCCCTTGCCGTCGGGCAGCGAGTTGAGGGTGGACATGTCGGCCACGTCCTGGAGGCGCATCCACGGCTCCGAGTTCTTCGGGAAGGCGCTGGCGACGAGCATCTCGCGGGCCTCGTCCGGCTTGAGGAGGGAGCCATCCGGCATGCGCACGCGCAGCTCGCGGGCGCGGCGGAGCGGGTCCGGCAGCTCGTGCTCGAGCGCGTGGAGGGCGCGGCGCACGCGCACGTCGCCGATGTTGCCCACGCCCCAGTCGCCCACGCTGGGGTGCACGTCGCCGTAGCGCGACTCGTAGTCCTTCACCGTCTCGGTGGGCTCGTGCTTGCGGATGGGGCTCGGCAGGAGCGAGTAGTGGTGCTTGACGTTGATGTTGGCGTTGAAGTCGCCCAGGGCGATGGAGGGCACGCCATCGCGGGCATGGAGGGTGGCCTGGAGCTGCCAGAGCTGGCCGGCGTTGATGCCGCTGTCTCCGAGCGTGTGGTGCACGTTGTAGAGGGCCAGGGGGACGCCGAGCACGTCGATGAGCGCGAAGAGGGCGCCGCGGTCCTCGTCCAGCTCGCCGACGAAGCCCTGGCGGGCGATGGCGGCGGCGCGGGCGTCCTCGGGGAAGGCATAGGTGTAGTGCGCGGCCTCGAGGAGGGGGTAGCGGCTGAGGATGGCCTTGCCGTTGATGACGGGCCCGGCCACGTCGCGTCCCTGGTAGACGAGGTGGAAGCCGTAGTCGCGGGCGAGCTCCACGGCGGTGGGCTGGCTGGCCTCCTGGAGCGCGATGACGTCCGGCATCCGGCCGAGCTCCTCCAGCGAGGCGAAATAGGCCTCCAGCAGGGCACGGCGCTCGCCGCCCAGGAGGATGTTGTACGTCATCACGCGGAGCACGTGGTCGCGGGGCCTGCGCGGCTGGGGGTGGTGCACCAGCAGCGTGGTTCCCGTCCCGAGCCGGCGCGGACCGTCGGCGACCGGTAGCGACCCGAAGCCCTGGTGGACCTGGGTGGGCTCCTGGTGCGGCAGGTGCTGGGGCGGTGCGGCGGGGACGCCGTCGATGACGTTCCTCCCGAAGGGGAGGCGGTCCAGTAATCGCGAAAGGGCCTGTCCTGGCATGACTTCTCTATGTGTTGGCGCCCTACCCACCCTGCACGCGGCCGCTGGGTGCTTCGTCGCTCTCCGTACCGGCGTCCTCGGGGCCGCCCGCTCCCTCGGCGGACAGACCGGGAGGCGTATTGGAGGGGTCGGCACCGTAGCCGGCCTCGCGGCCCGTGACGGTGTCGTCATCCGCGTTGCCCGGGAAGTGGCCCTCGCGCTGCTCCGAGAAGGCGCGCCGCTCATCGGGGACGCCGCGTCCGGAGGAATCCGTGGGGGGGCGGGATTGGGTGACGGCGTCCGTGTAGCCGCTACCGGGTGTCGTGGTCTTGCTGAACTTGCCTGCCATGGTGGGCTCCTGAGGAGGTATGCCTTCCCTCAATGTCGGGCGGCCGGTGGCACCCGCCAACCCATCGATACGCCCCTGGGGTAGGGGGAGGCGGGGGAGCGAGCCATTGGGAGCGAGGCAAAGAAGCGGCACACCTGCTATGCGCGGGGCGACATGTCCTCTCTTCTGATCGAATCGACGCGCTCCGGCTACGTCGAGTCCGTGCACCAGGTGTCCGTGGCGGTGGTGGATGAGCGGGGAGCGCTGGTGGCGTCGGCGGGGGACCCGGAGCGGGTCTCCATGTGGCGCTCGGCGGCGAAGGCCTTCCAGGCGTTGCCGCTGGTGCGGGACGGGGCGGCGGACCGCTTCGGCTTCGGCCCGAGGGAGCTGGCGCTCGCGTGTGCCTCGCACTCGAGCGAGCCGGTGCACCGCGAGGTGTGCGCGGGCATGTTGAGGGCCACGGGCTGTGAGGAGTCGCAACTGGCATGCGGGCCGCATCCCCCGTTGTCGCAGGCGGTGGCGGACGAGGCGGTGCGCACGGGGACGGTCATCACGCCGGGGTGGAGCAACTGCTCGGGCAAGCACGCGGGGATGCTGGCGTTGGCGAAGCACCATGGCTGGCGCACGGAGGGGTACGAGCGCGCGGGGCACCCGGTGCAGGCGCGCATTCTCGAGGAGGTGGCGCACTGGACGGGGCTGCCGGCGGGCTCGCTGTTGCAGGCGGTGGATGGGTGCACGGCGGTGTGTTTCGGGCTGCCGCTGAGGGCCATGGCGACGGCGTACGCGCGCTTCGGGGTGGCGGAGCTGGAGGCGGCCAGGCGGCTGCGCGAGGCCATGTGGGCGCATCCGGAGCTGGTGGCGGGGACGGGGCGGTTGTGCACGGAGCTGATGGCGGCGGGGCGTGGGGTGGTGCTGGCGAAGGTGGGGGCGGAGGGCATCTACAGCGCGGCGGTGCCGGCGTTGGGGCTGGGGCTCGCATTGAAGGTGGAGGACGGGGACATGAGGTGCTCGCCGCCGGCGCTGCTGGAGGTGCTGCGGCAGGTGTTCGAGCGGTACGAGCGGCGCGTCTCGGTGCCGATGGAGGGGCTGGGACACCATGTGGAGCCGCCGCAGCGCAACACCCGGGGCGTGGTGACGGGCGGCTTGCGCGCGGTGGGGCGGCTGCGCTTCTCATGAGGGGCAAGGAGGCCGCCATGGCGCGCCGGGCGAGTGACGACAGCACGGTGGCCCGGTTCGAGGTCGCGCGGGCCAACCAGGAGCGGGTGTTGGCGGAGAGCGCGCTGCGCGGCGAGCGTGTGGTGTCGCGGGTGCGCCTCGCGTTGTTCGTGCTGGTGACGTTCAGTCAGGTCGTCATCGCGCGGATGTCGGGCGAGCTGGGGCCGAAGGACAGGCAGAGGCTGGTGGCGGCGCTGTCCTATCTGGTGTTCGCGCTCTCCATCACGTTGATCCTCCATCTCCAGAAGAAGCCGAACCTGGGCAGGGCGAGGTGGATGCCGGTGCTCACCACGCTGTTGGACTGTGGCTTCTTCGGCTTCGTGGCCTGGCGGGGAGCCTCCAGCTCGGGGGACTTCAACCCGCAGATGCTGGCGGCGAGCTGCGCGGTGGTGCTTGCGTTCTCGGTGGCGCGCTACAGCTGGCTGCACGTGGTGCTGTCCACGGTGACGTCATCGGCGACGTTCGCGCTGGTGTGCTGGGTGATGGGGGAGTTCTCCATCTCGAGGGTGAGCTTCGTGGTGGGCTGCTACATCGCGCTGGGGATGCTCATCGGGTGGGCGAACACGGCGGTGAGCAGCATGTTCCTGGGGCTGAGGAGGCGCGACAACCTCTCGCGCTTCCTGCCGAGGCAGGTGGTGGAGCGGGTGCTGCAGACGGGAGACGGGACGCTGGAGCCGGTGCAGCGGGAGGTGACGATCCTCTTCAGCGACATCCGGGACTTCACGACGCTGAGCGAGACTTTGCCACCGAGGGCGGTGTTGGGGCTGCTGGACGACTACTTCGGGCACATGGGGCAGATCGTGATGGGGCACGGGGGCATCGTGAACAAGTTCCTGGGGGACGGGATGCTGGCGTGCTGGGGAGTGCCGGATGGGGACGCCCATCACGCGGTGCACGCGATGCAGGCGGCGCTCGACATGAGGAAGAAGCTGGAGGAGCTCAACGCGTGGAGGGCGCAGCGGGGGGAGCCGGTGCTGCGCGTGGGCATCGGGCTGCACACGGGGGTGGTGGCGGCGGGGATGCTGGGAGGCGCGGAGCAGCACGAGTACACGGTGATTGGGGACGCGGTGAACCTGGCCTCGCGGGTGGAGGGACTGACGAAGACGTTGGGGGTGGACATCCTGGTGAGCGAGAGCACCTGGAAGGCGGGGCAGGGCCGTTTCCGGGGCGAGCGGATGTCCGAGGAGCGGGTGAAGGGGAGGAAGGAGGCGGTGGTGGTCTACGCCCTCGAGGGGCGGGCGCCGCCGGAGAAGACGGAGCCCGCGCCCGGGATGCCGAGAACCGCCGAGTCCCACTGAGCGAGCACTCCCTCTCCCCTCGGGAGAGGGTCGGGGTGAGGGTGCCGGGGACCTCGGGTCGAGCCGCGAGGTCCTACCCGAGACTCACTGCGCCGTCTGGGGAGCCGTCTGCGCCTGGGGAGCGATCTTGTAGTCCCCGGTCAGGAGGGCGACGAAGAACAGGGGGCCGACGAGGGCGTGCACGAGGTTGGTGAGGAAGGACGGAGACTTCTTCTCCCAGACGGCGTGGCCGGCGAGCTGGACGAGCCAGCCGAAGAGGGCGATGCCGACGATGGCCTCGCGAGGCAGCATGCGGCCGAGCGGGATGCACAGGGCGGCGGCGATGGAGACGATGAGTCCCAGCTTGAAGTCGGCGCGCAGGAACCAGATGGACGCGAGGACCCAGACCCCATAGGCGAGGGTGAGCGAGCCACCGGGCAGGGCGGGGACGGACGCCAGCCGCACCCAGTCCAGCATCGCGACGATGTGCAGGACGATGAGGGGGATGGCGACCTTGTGGGTGAGGCGGTTGGTGGGGTGCTGGTGGGCGGAGATGTACTCGTCGAACAGCGCCTGGGTCTGTGGTTTCAGCATGGGGAGACTCTAACCCTCCGGGGGGGCCGGTGTTACTTCGCGCGGTGGAAGTCCAGCCGGACCCATTCGCCCTGTTGGGCGCCCGGCTCCGGCACCAGGCCGAGGTTCACGTACGCCGCCTCCACCTCCGTCTTCTGGTGCGCGAGCACGCCGGCCATCAGCAGCCTGTCCTTCACCTTCGGGGCGATGAGGGGCGCCAGCTCGATGAGCGTGTTGGCCAGGATGTTGGCCACCACCAGGTCGAAGCTGCCTTCCACCGCCGTCAGCTCCTTGCCCGACAGCTCCACGTCCGGCGTGCCGTTGTCCACGGCGTTCTCCCTCGCCAGCTCCACCGACACCGGATCGTTGTCCGTGCCCACCACCCGTCCGGCGCCCAGCTTCTTCGCGGCAATCGCCAGCACGCCCGTACCCGTGCCCACATCCAGCACGCTCGCCCCAGGATGGGTGCTCATGTAGTCGTCCACCGCACCCAGACACAGCGAGGTGGTGGGGTGGTCGCCGGTGCCGAAGGCCATCTTCGGCTCGATGACGAGGCGCACCTTGTCGGCGGGGGCGTTCTGCGCCTCCCAGGGGGGGCCTACCCACAGCCGTCCCACCTGCACGGACTTGATGTGGGCCTTCCACGCATTGCTCCAGTCCTGCTGCTGCTCCTCGGCCAGCTGCAGCCGCGCCGAGGGGTAGGCCTCGTGCATCTCCGCGCGCGCCTGCTCGGCCGTGTCCGCGTCGTCGAAGTAGGCCACGAGGATGGCCTCGCCCGCCGCGGGGGCCCGCACTCCCGGCATGGTGGGACCCTCCCGGTCCCTCACTTCCAGTCCCATGGCGCCCAGCTCGTGCAGCAGGTCCTGGGCGGCCTCCGACTCCGTTTCCGGCAGATCCACCGTGAGTGTCTGATACGTCCCCGTCATGTGGCCCTTCTCGCGTCTGGCGTTGCTTTCCCGAAGATGCCGGGATGCCTGCAGCGGGGAAAGAAATTTCCGAGTCGGTGGGTCCGCTCCGTTGCTCGTCCCGTAGGGGAGCCGAGGATGCGATGATCCCTCGACGGAATTTGCGGTAAGCTGCTCCACCAAGGACCATGGAGTAGCCCTCGAAGCCCAGCCTTTTTCGTGCGCCCGGTGTTCTGGATGGTGTGGGGCTCGGCTCGGGGGCGCCAGATGATGGACACCCTATGAAGCGAACCCGCCGCAATACCGGTTTCTCCCTCATCGAGATGGCGACAGTCACGGGCATCGTCGCCGTACTGGCCGCGCTCGCGTACGCCGCGTTGGAGGTGTTGCCGCAGCGCACGCGTCTGACAGGTGGCGCGCTCGAGTTCGCCGCGGTCATCTCCAGTGCCCGCTCGCACGCGTATGGCCGCAACCAGCGCGTGGCGGTGTTGCTCAACGCGGACGGACCCACGATGGGCAATCCCATCCGTTACTGGGTGGTGGTGGATCCCTGGTCCAACCTGGCCGCCGCGATGAAGGCCAAGTCCGACTGGAAGGAGCTGAAGGAGCTGGCGCCCGGTGCTCCCGCGCCCGCCGGTTCCGAGTTCCCGCTGTTCGACTCGGGCAACTTCAACCCCTCGGTGCGCGTGCTGACGGGCGGCTTCATCGAGGCCGTGGGCCGTGTGGCGCACAAGGGCTGCACCTCGTTGCTGGCCAGCCGCATTGGCCTCGCCAAGGGCCAGCCCGCGGCGAGCACCGACATCTTCCCGCCGCCCTTCTGCTTCGTCCCCAGCGAGAAGCCCTGCACCTTCTGCTCCGGGGATGGCTCCACCAAGCAGATCCGCGGGGTCATCTTCTTCGAGCCGGATGGCTCGGTGATGTTCGCCGATGCCGAGGGCAATCCGTCCACGGATGGCGCGGCCTCCATTGCTTTCCTCCCGGTGGGCGGCGGCGGCCTGCAGAGCGCGCAGGCCATCGTCATCACCAACACCGGTCTCGTGCGGACCTTCTCGGCCGCGAGGTGATTGCCATGCTGCGACGTGCTTCCTTCCGCCCACGCCACGGCTTCACGACGATCGAGTCCCTCATCGCCGCGGTGGTGTTCCTGGTGGGGCTCGCGGGTCTGCTCGGTGCGCTCGTGCAGGCGCGTGGTGCCACCGGCCAGGCCCGCAGGCTCATGCAGGCCACCGATGTCGCCAACGACCTGGCCGAGCAGATCCAACTGTGGAACTTCGATGATCCCCGGCTGGCCGCCAGCGCCGCCCTGTGCGCGGATGATCCGTTGGACAAGGATCACAAGCTGCTCAAGCCGGGCACGGGTGATTACAACGCCTATGTCGCGTGCATGCACGGCGAGCTGATGTTGCGCCTGGGGGGCGTCGCGTTTGGCGGCCTGCAGCGGCCCGCCTTCAGGGACGAGGACAAGGTCGAGAGCCGCGGCGAGACCGTCTACCAGCGCTTCTACATCGTCCGCACGGAGCCCGTGCGCGAAGGGGTGCAGCGCATGCAGGTCTGGGTCAAGGTGCTCTACATGGATGCGGGAGAGCCGCGCGTCGTGACGACCCAGACGATGCGCATCCAGATGGGAGGCGTGTGATGCGGCGCCAGCGTGGATTCACCCTCATCGAGCTCATGGTGGGCTCGGCCGTGACGTTCCTCACGGTGCTCGCGGTCTCCGCGGCCTTCCTCGGCTACACCCAGTCCTTCTACACGCAGGCGGGCATCCGGGGCGGGCAGGCCTCGTTGCGCCAGACGCACATGATGGTGGTGCGCAACCTGCGCATGGCCGGCTATGGCATCGAGCCTCCCCTCGCCTTCGACTTCCCGGACGACTGGTCGCGTGACTCGCTCGGCGCCGTCAACCGCTCGGACCGGCTCGTCTTCCGGATGCGCAACCCGGCCTTCAACGCCTTCGCCTCCACGCTGTCGGCCTCGTCCATCTCCCTGTCCAAGGGTCTGCCCGAGACCCTTCGCAGGGGGCAGATCATCCAGGTGGTGTGCCCGGGCGCGCTCTCCTGGAGCTACGCGCAGCTGAGCGCGGATGCCGCCAAGGGCACCACGGAGCTGGCGCTGGAGGCGGCCACCAGCAAGTTCCCCCGGCTCAACGAGTTCACCGCGAGCTGCTTCGGTTCCGGCGCTGGCGGCATGAGCGTGTCCGTCTTCAAGATCGACGTCTACGACTACTCCATCCAGCTCATCGACGAGGATGGCAGGCCCGACACCCCGGCGCGGCCCTATCTGTTCCGCCGTCACGGGCTGGCCGAGGCGGATCCGAACTCGTTCGGCGAGCCGGTGGCCGAGGACATCGAGGCGCTGCGCGTCTCCTTCCTGCGTGGCAACGGCACCTACTTCATCCCCTCGAAGTACGACGACCCGGCCCACCCGGCGCCCGATTACGAGACGCCCCTGAACGACGACAAGCGCAACAACGACAACCCGGCCAACATCCGCGCCGTGGTGGTCGGTCTGGTGGCTCGCAGCAGCACCCGCGACTCGGCCGCCTCTCCCCAGGCGATGAACCAGATTCCCTCCTTCGGCAGCAGGCTGGTCCTCTCGGGCAGCACGCTCGTCCCCGTCTCCGAGGACCCCATCCCCAAGCCCACGGACTACGGCTTCCGCCGCATCGTCTCCGAGATGTCGGTGCACGTGCGTAACATGCGCTCCTCGGAGATGCCCGTGCCCGTCTATACGCTGGACGCTACGACTCCGGACGCCTGCAAGGGCGCCCTTCCCAAGGATGACTTCAATTGCGCTGGAGGCTAGGAGGACTTGCCATGAAGAAACGCCTCGGCAGACGCGGTTCCGTGTTGTTGCTCGTGGTGGTGTTGCTGGCGGTCATCAGCCTGCTGGCCGCGGCCGCCGTTTCCTTCTCTCACAGTGAGCTGGGCGCGGCCCGCAACGAGCGCTCCGGCGATGAGCTGCTCGCGTGCGCCGACGCGGGCCGTCAGTACATGCTCTCGCGCTTCAGCCTCCTGGATGGCGCGCCCGTGGAGCTCTCCCCCGTCAACGTGGACCTCAACGCGGCGGGTGCCACCGACTGCCCCCCCGGCGCCGTCCCCGAGGACTCCCGATGTGCGCGTAGCGGCCACATCGGCCAGACGGTGTCAGTGGCGGGCATCACGGCCGTCGAGGGAAGGGCGGGTGGTGACCGGAAGTCGGTGAGAGATCTGTCCAATACTGTCGGAAAAACCACCTTGGGTGGCGTTCCGCATAAGATTACGGTCCACTGTGTGGACGAAAACGGTCGTGGGACCGAAGTGGAATTCGTTGTGCGGTTCGGTCTCTAGGAGCCTTTCATGATGCGCATCGACTTCGACACCATGCGACGAGCCCTGCGGAAGCCATCGGTCCGCGGGGTAGGCATGGCCGCGGGCGTGGTGGTTGCGGGGGCCGTGGGACTGTTGGCCCGGGAGAGCCGTTCCGGAGAGGTGGACGTGCCTCCGAAGGCCGCGTGCTGCACGAGCGCGCTGGCCATCGGTGACGCGATGATCAACCCCTCGCAGGGAGGCGACAAGGACTTCTTCGAGGTGCCTTCCAGCCCTCCGAGCGCCATGTTCCTGCTGGGGAACAACGAGTCCATGCAGGACTACCCCCAGGACCTGCCCGAGGCCTTCACGCCGGGCTGGTACGCGGCGAACAAGATACCCCCGGTTCCCATCACCCCCAAGGGAGACCAAGGCAGCGAGGGCTCGGCCGGTCTCGCCATGGACACGGGCTGCGAGGATCCGGCGCTCGTCGCCGCGATGAGCTGGTTCGACAAGAACAGCCCCGAGCCGGAGAAGAACGGCTCCATCGTCTACGACTCCGACGGCGCCATGCCGTCGCCGTTCTTCGACCCGAACCGCTTCTACTACTCGCGTGGTCGGCGCCTGTCCTGGAACGTGAAGGAAGGCCCGTGGACCATCAACGGCAATGACTTCAATGGCCCCGTGAACAGCACCGCGGACGCCCTGTCGGTCTGCTACGGCGGCGTGGGTTGGGATCTGACGGACTACCCCTATGGCTCCGTCGACTCGCCCCTCATGACGGAGTGCCGGAAGTGTCTGACGGAAAAGGGCTGGTGGCGTGGTCCGATCGTGACCCCCAAGACCCAGGCGACGAATCCGGGCCAGGCCGGCCCCGTCAAGGAGCTGGACGAGCCGCCGCTGCGTCCCGAGGCGTTCCGCAAGTGGATCCTCAGCGGCCGCGTGCTCAACGTGCGTCCGCCCAAGTTCGTGGTGGCGCGCAAGGTGCTCAAGGACGTCATCCGCATCGCCCCCAACGTGCGCATGGGCGTGGCCACCTTCGGCGATGACCACGGCTGGTTCGACCCCGCGAACATCATCGAGCCGCTGCGTCCGAGCTGCGACGATTCCTTCCCGGAGATCAAGGACTCGGTCTCGTCGACGGGCCTCAACCGGCCCCTGCTGACCAATGCCGTGAACAAGGTGGTCTTCCGCAACAACGAGCGCTCCATCGGCGAGGCGCTGTTCGCGCTCGGTGGCTACTTCTCCTCGCAGAAGTCGGACAACAAGTGGGAGAGCTGGTTCAAGCAGCCCCTCAACCCCGGCGACTTCGGCTGGCCGGGCTGCTGCAACGGCGGCACCACCGATGACCCGTACACCGGCAAGCCGGGCGCCTTCTGGGGCGTGGATGCCAAGGAGTGGGTCAAGCCGCCCTATACGGATCCCGTCACGGGCAAGTACCTGCCGGGCCAGCCCTGGGAGGATCAGCTCAGTGGCCGCCGCTCCGTGTGCTTCGGCTGCCAGGTCAGCTCCGTCATCGTGCTGACGGACGGCGCGCCCAAGTACGACAACTCGGTGCCCATCACGAAGATGATGCAGCTGCTCGTCGAGAAGGGCGTCAAGCACGGCGCCCGTACGGGCCTGCTGGAGGGCACGCCGGTGAAGTTCGAGCCGATGGACCCCGAGCTCAACCCGGACGTGGGTGGCATCAACTACTGCGACCAGTTCGTGAAGGTGGACAACACGGATCCCACCCCGGACGTGTACTTCACCAAGGCGGACTGCGACTACACCGACTACAACTGGCCGGTGGGCCACGGAGTGGGCAACAAGAACTTCATGGATGACGTGTCGTTCTTCCTGGCCAACATGGACCTGCGCGATGACATGGCCGGCGTGCAGTCGGTGCGCACGTACACCATCGGTTACGGCGACAACAGCGCCATGCTCCAGAGCATCGCGCGGGCCGGCAAGGGCAACTTCTACCAGGCCAACGATGCCGTGCAGCTGCGCACCGCCATCCTGGACGCCCTCGGCGACATCCGTCAGCTGTCCACCTCGTTCGCCGCCGCCAACATCTCCGGCGTGCAGGCCTCCGGTGCGCAGTCCTCCGTGTTCGTGCCGCGCTTCATCCCGCGCCGCAACCGGCCGTACGAGGGTCACCTCTACCGCTTCTTCTACTTCAGCGAGTTCGCCCAGGGTTGCGACGCCGCCCGCGCCAAGACCACGACCGGGGACGACTACGACCTGAACAAGGACAAGGACTGCGACGACACCTTCTTCGTGGACAGCGAGGGCATCGCCTACCTGTCGCCCGGTGTGCCGGATCCGAAGAGCTTCAACGTCACCAACATCGTCCAGGAGAACACCGAGGGCGAGTGGGTGAAGCTGTCCACGGCCACCCCCGTGGGCGATGGCAAGATCGAGGGCGGCGTGAAGGCCAAGCCCTTCTGGAACCTGGGTGAGACGATCGGCAAGCGCTCGGCCGTCGAGAAGTGCGATCCCACCTGGCGGCCCGGCGGAACGCCGAAGCCGGATCACACGGTGGGCCGCTGCATCTTCACGATGATCGACCGGGACAACAACGGGAAGTTCGACGTGGCGGACAACCCGCCCATCGAGTTCCACCCGGACAACATCACCGAGCTGCAGAAGTACGTGATGGCGGGCGGTGACACCTTCTGCAGCACGCTCTACGCCAAGGCGGGCCTGGGGCCGTGGGATGGTACTTCCGCGCAGCAGAAGACGTGTGCCGAGACGCTCATCCGCTTCGTGCGCGGCGTGGACGTGTTCGACTACGACGGTGACTCCAACAAGAACGAGGAGCGGCCGTGCGCGGACAACAAGCCGGGCGACAAGACGTCCTGCAAGCTCGCGGACATCTTCCACTCCACGCCGGTGACGGTGGAGGCGCCGGGTGAGCCGTTCCTCTGCTCGCTGGGCCTCAATGGCCAGTGCGTGTCCACGCTCTACGAGGACTTCTCCGCCTCGGTGTCCTCCGAGCCGCGGTGCGCGGTGAGTGGCGGCGCCAAGCCCTGCTACCAGCCCACTCCCCTGGCGGCGAGCACCAAGGGCGCGCGCAACGCGGCCTACGGCGACTACCAGAAGAGCATGTACAACCGTGCCCGCGTGGCGCTGGTGGGCTCCAACGGCGGCATGCTCCACGCCATCCACGTGGGTGACTCCGTGGCGACCGAGAGCGACGTGGCCTCGGGCAAGAAGAGCTTCGGCACCACGTACACCGTGGGCACGGGCGAGGAGCTCTGGGCCTTCATCCCGCCGGATCTGCTGCCCAAGCTGAGCCTGATGGTGGGCGCCAAGCACGAGTACTACGTGGATGGCACGCCCATGGTGCGTGACATCTGGGCGGACGGCGGACTCAATACGACCGCGGAGGATGCGTCCGCCAAGGACGGCATCAAGCAGGCCAGCGAGTTCCGCAGCATCGCCATCATCACCGAGCGTGGCGGTGGCCAGCGCTACGTGGCGCTGGACATGACGGACCCGTACCAGATGCTCAAGAGCCTGGAGGATCCGGTGGCCAACAAGCCGTTCCGCTGGATGTTCCCCAACGCGTGTGAGCCGCAGTCGGCCAGCATGGGCCAGTCCTGGTCCAACTTCGCTCCCAAGCCGCCTCCCATCGGACCGGTGCGCCTCGCGGCCACCGCTGGCGAGGATGGCAAGCGTGGGTGGGAGGAGCGCTGGGTGGCCGTGCTCAACGGCGGCTACAGCTCGGACCTGTCGCGCGGCCGCGGCGTCTACATGGTGGACGCGTGGACGGGCAAGATGCTGTGGTCCGCGGAGGCCCAGCCGGGCACCAAGGCGTCCACTCCCTACAACGACGTGCTCAACCAGATGATGCCCATGGCGGCCTCCGCGGCGCTGGTGGACATCGGCAAGGCGGAGACGGTGGAGCGGGACCTGGACGGTTTCTTCGACACCATGGTCATTGGCGACATGGGCGGCCAGGTGTGGACGTTCCGCTTCAAGAACCCGGGCACGGTGGACGGCACGGGCGTGGTGACCAACTGGTTCGGCGCGCGCTCGCTGGAAATGCAGCGTGAGGACGGGTCTACCTTCGGGCCGCGGAACGCCCATGAGAAGGCGCCCTTCTTCAACGTGGCCTCCAACGTCCTGCAGCCGGAGACGGGCTGGCTGCGCAGCTTCATGGGCACCGGTGACCGGCAGCACATGCGCACCACGGCGGGCTCGGACTGCGGTCCGGACGATCTGCTGGCGTGCATCCGGCTCAAGTGCAACGTGTCGGCCACGCTGATCTCCGAGGTCAACGGCCAGAAGCGCACCAGCACGCTCAAGTACGAGCTGGGTGTGCTCACGGAGAACAAGGAGGCCTGGGTCGGCGGCCTGGGTGACGCGTGCTCCAACTCGCGCATGGAGCTGACGGATCTCTCCATCAGCTGCCCCGCCGCGGCGCTCGGCGCCACCACGTACCCGACGCCCTGGACGGGCGCCGAGAAGACGTTCAAGACGGAGTCGTTCGCCAAGTCGTCTGGCACGAAGTGGACGGGAGATCACCTCAACCTCAACACGAGCGAGCACCCGGACCTGAAGCTGAGCGACGCGGAGAAGGTGGCCGTGGGCAACAACCGCTTCTTCGGCTTCCACGCGTACGGTGGCTGGAAGCGCAAGTTCACCGACGAGGCCGGGGCGGTCACGTTCGACACGATGCGTGTGTCGGACAGGACCAGCGGCTACACCTGCCCCACGGGCGTCAAGTGCTCGCTGGTGGACGTGACCATTCCGGACTCCGCCTACGAGTACATGGCGCCGGACGACTCGGGCTTCAGGCAGCGCTACGTCCCGACGGCCAGGATGTTGGGCCTCAAGCGCGCCACCTCGGAGGATGCGGGTTGGTTCATGCGCTACAACAACTCGATGCTGGAGCGCACGGCGGCGGGCTCGACGGTGCTCGCGGGCGTCGTCTTCTGGCCCTCGTTCTCTCCGGCCGCGGGCAAGAGTGGCTCGGCCTGCTCGCTGTCCGGAGCGGGTGACATGTCCTACTCGTGGCAGGCGGATGCCATCACCGGTCTGCCGGACATGGCCGAGGGCTTCCGCACGGGCCTGGGCTTCATCGACAGCAAGGGCCGCCCGACGACCGCTCCTCCGAGCGAGGGCGTGCCCATCGTCTCGCTGTCGAAGACGGGCGGCATCCGCTTCGAAGTGGCGGTGACGAGCCCGGGTGACGCCCCCAAGACGGAGAAGCTGCGCGACAAGGCCAACGTCACCCCGGACATCTACTGGATGGAGGTGCCGCGCAACCTGCACGCGTGCCGCCACGAGAACGCCGAGGCCTGCGCCCAGCCGTAGCCTCCGGTGGGCCGGGCCCCCTCGAGGGCCCGGTGACTTCCGGTGACTTCATCCCCTCTCCCCAGTACGCGGGGGGAGGGGATTTTGTTTTGCGGGGAAGCGGGGCCCGGCTCAGGGGCCGACGTGGGTCAGCACGCCGCGCTCGAAGTCGATGAGCTGGCGGGCCACCGCGCGCACGTCCTCGGCCGTCACCGCCGCCACGCGCTCGGCGTAGTGCAGGAAGTTCTCCTGGCCCAGGCCGTAGCAGGCATCCAGCGCGAGCAGCGCGGCGCGTGCGCCGTTGCGCTGCAGGCCAATCTCATGGGTGCCGATGAGGTGCTGCTTCGCGCGGGCGAGCTCGGCCTCGGGGATGGGCTCGTCGCGCACGCGGGCCAGCTCCTCGCGGATGCCGGCGAGCGCGGCCTCCACCTTCTCGGGGCTGGTGCCCATGTAGACGGCGAAGTAGCCCGGATCCACGCCCTCGATGGAGAAGCTGCTCACGCTGTAGGCCATGGAGCGCTTGTCGCGCAGCTCCACGAAGAGGCGCCCGCCCTGGCCACTGAGCAGTGTGGAGAGCACCTCCAGCGCGTGCCGCCGCGGGTCGTTCACCCGCACCCCCTGGAAGCCCAGCACCAGGTGGGACTGCGCGCGCGCCAGCTGCTTCTTGGCCGAGCGCGGGGACTCGGGCGGCGGCTCGGGCTTCACCTCGGGCGGAGGCGCGGCGCGGCCTCGGGAGGCACCGAAGGCCTCGTGCGCCAGGGCGAGCACCTCGTCCGTCCTCACGTCACCCACCACCGTCAGGGTGAGCTGCGACGGATCCATGTACGCCGCGTGGTAGGCGCGCAGCGCGTCCGGACCCAGCTTCTCCACCGAGGACTGCTCGCCCAGCGAGGACAGCCGGTACGGGTGCGTGTGGAAGAGGGTGCGGCTGAAGAGATCGAACGCCACGCCACTGGGCTTGTCCTCGCGCGTGAGGATGTCCTGCAACAGCAGGGCGCGCTCGCGGGCCACCTCGGCCTCGGGGAAGCTGGGGTTCAGGAGGCAGTCGGCGAAGAGCCGGAAGGCGGCCTGGAAGTGGCGCGAGAGGAACTCGCCGCGCAGGCCCACCGAGTTGCGCCCGCCCTGGCCCGAGAGCGAGCCGGCGAAGCTGTCGATGAGGTGGGAGATCTCCTCCGCGTCGTGCGAGGGCGTGCCCCGGGTGAGGCTGCGGCCCAGCAGCGTGGTGAGGCCGTTGTTCTCCTGCGTCTCGTAACGCAGGCCGCCGGGGAAGGCGGCGCGCATGGCGAAGAGGGGCACGGCCCGCTCCTCGCGCACGAGGACGCGCGCCCCGGACGGCAGCCGCTCCTCCACTATCCTTCCGGGCGAGGCGGGCGCGGTGCGGCCCACCTGCAGCGCGGGCCCTCCGGGTGCGGCCTTGGGGGCGCGGCGCTCGGCCGGTGCGGCGGGCGTCTCGCGAGACACCCGGTCGAGAATCTCCTCGGCCTGCTCCGCCCCGAAGGGCGTGCCCGGGGGCAGCAGCCCGGTGATGACGGCCCGGTCGAAGCGCAGGTAGCGCTCGGCCACCTCGCGGATGTGCTCGGGGGTGAGCTTCGCGATGGCCTCGTAGTAGCGCGCCTCCGCCCCCAGGTCCCCCATGGAGGACTGGTAGTGGCCCATCTTGCGCGCCAGTCCCTGCACCGTCTCGCGCTGGTAGACGGCCTCGGCCTCGATGAGGGCCTTCACCGTGGCCAGCTCGTCCGCGGGCACCAGGCCCGTGCGCAGCGCGCTCAGCACCCGCACCGTCTCCTCGAGCGCCTGCGGCAGCTTCGCCGGCGGCAGCGTGAAGCTGGCGGAGAAGAGGCCCGGGTCTCTCGGGGTGTAGGCATACGCGTGGATGTCGTTGACGAGGCTGCGCTTGCGCTTGACCTCCAGCACCAGCCGCGAGGCCTCGCCCTGGCCGGCGATCATCGCCAGCGCATCCAGCGCGGGCACGTCCGGGTGGTCCGCCTGGGGGATGGGGAAGGCGAGGTTGAAGTAGACCTCCTTCACCTCGTCCGGCCGCAGCAGCACGCGGCGGCGGGCCACCTCGGGCTCGCGTGCGCGGGCCACGCCTCCCTCGTAGGGCCGCCCCCAGTCACCGCCGAAGAGCTCCTCCACCCACTGGCGCAGCTCCGCCTCGGTGAAGTCCCCCGCGGCCGACAGCACCAGGTTCTTCGGCGTGTAGTGCCGCCGGTAGAACTCGAGCACCTTGTCCCGGGAGAAGCCGCGCACGCTCTCCGCCGTGCCGATGACGGGGAAGCGGTAGGGGTGCTCCTGGTAGGCGGTGGAGAAGAGATCCCTCGAGGCGCGCCGGGCCGGGGTGTCCTGGCTGCGTTTGATCTCCTCGCACACCACCTCGATTTCCCGGGCCAGCTCGTCCGTGTCGAAGGCGGAGGAGCGGATGGCGTCACCGAGGATGTCCAGGCCCATGCGGGCGAACTGGCTGGCGATGACGATGTGGTAGACCGTCTGGTCGAAGGACGTCCAGGCGTTGATCTCCCCGCCATGGGCCTCCACGTCGCGGGCGACCTCTCCGGGGCCGCGGCGGGCCGTGCCCTTGAAGAGCATGTGCTCGTGCAGGTGCGCCAGGCCGGCCTGGTCGGGGCGCTCGTCGGCGCTGCCGGCCTTCACCCACACCTGGAAGGCGGCCACCCGGGCGGCGTGCTGCTCCTCGAAGACGACGGTGAGTCCGTTGGAAAGTGTGTAGCGCTGAGCCATGGAACGTTCGAACCTGACACCGGCAGTGTGGGGAGGCAAGGCAAGCCGGAGACCCTTCCGACCAGTCCCTAACGCCTGGACAGGTGGGCCGCGACCCTGTTGTGAGCCTGGAGACCAGACGGGAGGGCGTGTTGCACGAGGCGTGTGGAGTGCTGTGGAGAAGAGGAGGTCCGAGGGTTAACCTCGGCACGCATGGGGTCGTCGTCAGAGGAGCTGGATCCGCTCGCGGATCTGCGGGAGAGCCTGGGAGAGGAAGCGGCGTCCGTGGCGCCGGCGTCGTCGGTATCCGTGCGTCCCGCGGCCCCGCCGCCGTTGCCTCCCCGGAAGGGAGGGCCCGCGGCGCCGGCCGCCTTCCGGCCCGCCATGTCGCTGCCCTCGGTGCAGTCCTCGGCCCGGCCCTCGGAGCCTCCGCCCATTCCCCCCCGTCCGGTGGGAGCGGCGGACCCCTTCGCCGAGCCCCCCGAGCCGCGCCTTGCCCTCGGGGGCTCCCCGGAGGAGAAGGTCGAGCACTTCCGCTCGGTGCTGAAGCAGAAGACGGAGACGCTGGCCCGTGCGCGGACGTTGTTCGCCGAGCGCGAGTCGGAGCTGCAGACGCTGCGGGTGTCCGAGGCCTCGCTGCGGTCGCAGGTAGAGGAGGCACGTGAGCAGCTCGCCGCGCTGAAGGACGCGCCCGCGAAGCTGGAGCAGGCCTCCGCGGCGGTGTCGCGCGAGGCGGCGCGCACGGCGGTGGCCGAGGCGCGGGTGGCGCAGCTGGAGGGCGAGCTGCAGACGGTGGAGGAGGAGCGCAGGGACCTCTCCCGGGCGCTGGCCGAGGTGGAGGCGGAGTTGTCGCGCCTCACCGGGGAGCTGAAGCACGAGCGGGACTCGCGGGCGGCGCTGGCCGAGGAGCTCGTCGGCGCGAAGGAAGCCCTGTCGCTGGCGCAGGACCGGGTAGGGGAGCTGGCGGCGGAGCGCGCCGAGATGCAGGGGGCGCTGGAGGCGGTGCGCGAGCAGTACCAGGCCAACCTGGTCGAGCTGGAGAACACCCACGAGCAGTTGCAGGCGGTCCTGCGGGAGCAGGAGCTCGTCGTCGCGGAGAAGGTGGGGCTGAAGGCGCGGGTGGCGCAGTTGGAGGCGGCGCTCTCGGAGTCCGAGTGGTCGAACAGCTCACTGGAGGAGGTGCAGGCGCGCACCCGCGAGCTGGAGTCCGAGCGTGACGCGGCGCGGACGGAGCTGGCGGAGCTGTCGCCCCGGTTGGAGGTGGCGGAGGCGGAGCTGACGGCGCTGCGCGAGTCGCTGGCGCTGAGCGAGACGGAGGCGGTGCAGCTGCGCGACCGGATGGAGGCGGACGCGGCGGCGCTGACGGAGGCGGCGGAGCAGGCCGAGACACAGGTGGCGGCGCTGCGGGCCGAGCTGGGGACGGTGGAGGAGGACCGCAAGGACATGGCGCGCGCGCTCGCCGACGTGGAGGCGGAGCTGGGACGCGTCCAGGCGCGGGCCCAACAGGACTCCGAGCGCGCGGCGGCGGCCGATGCGCGGAACGCGGAGCTGGAGGGCGAGCTGAAGGCGCTGGAGGCGGACCGCCAGGACATGGCACGCGCGTTGGCGGACGTGGAGTCGGAGTCGGAGTTGGAGCGGGTGCGGATGCAGGTGGAGGAGCAGCAGGACGTGCGCGCGGCGGAGGCGGAGCTCGAGGTGGAGGAGCTGGACGCCGAGAGCCAGGCCCGCGAGGCCGAGGAGCAGGCGGAGCGGCTGCGGCAGCGGGTGCGGATGCTGGAGGGGGCGCTGGAGTCCTCGCGTGCCCAGGGAGGCCCGGCCGCGGACGAGGTGATCTCCGAGCGCGACCAGCTCAAGGAAGACGTGGCGGCGATGAAGCGCAAGCTGATGGCGGCGGAGACGGCGCTGGAGTCGGCGGCCAGCTACAAGATGAAGGTGGCGAAGCTGGAGGCGCAGCTCGCGCAACTCCGGGGGGCGAAGTAGCGCGGAATGGACTTCGCGGGCCCCATCGACCCCCTCACGGGGACGGCAGCGGCGCGATTCGGGCTGTACGTGCACTTCCCGTACTGTCTCTCCAAGTGCCCCTACTGCGACTTCGCCGTGGCCGTGGTGCGCCAGGTGCCCGAGGAGCGCTATGCGCGCGCGGTGCTGGCGGAACTGGACACACGGCTGGCGGCGGAGCCCTCGCTGCGCGAGCGCTCGCTGGAGTCCATCTTCCTCGGTGGCGGCACGCCGTCCCTCTGGCACCCGCGTTGGGTAGCGCTCGTGCTGGAGGGCGTGGCGGCGCGGCTGAAGGTGGCCCCGGGGGCGGAGATCTCCCTGGAGGCCAACCCGAGTGTCGCGGACGCCGAGCGCTTCGCGGGCTACCGGGCGGCGGGCGTCAACCGCGTCTCGCTGGGCGTGCAGTCCTTCGAGGATTCGCTGCTGAAGGCGCTGGGGCGCGAGCACACCGGTCCGGAGGCGGTGGCGGCGTACGAGATGGCACGGCGCGCGGGCTTCGACGTGGTGTCCATGGACTTCATCTATGGGGTGCACGGGCAGACGCGGGCGCAGGCGGAGTCGGATGCGCGCCGGGCGGCGGCGCTCGGGCCCGAGCACCTGTCCACCTACGCGCTGACGGTGGACCGCGAGTCGCTGGCGGTGGCCACGCCGCTGTCCCGGCAACTCGACAAGGGCGAGGTGGTGCTGCCTCCGGACGAGGAGGTGGTGGAGATGACGAAGGCCATCCGCGACGCCTACGGCGAGCACGGGTTGCTGCGGTATGAAATCTCCAACCACGCCCGGCCCGGGTACGGCTCGCGGCACAACGCGCTCTACTGGACGGGGGGCGAGTACCTCGCGCTGGGCGTGGGCGCCACGGGCATGCTGCTCACGTCCGCACCCGGCGAGCGGCCCTCGGGCTACCGCTACGTGAACCTGCGCGGCTCGGACGCGTACATGCGGGCCGCGGAGGAGGGGACGCTTCCGGAGTCCAGCCGCGAGGAGCTGAGCCCCCTGGAGCTCTTCGAGGAGCGACTGGCCATGGGGCTGCGGCTGCGCTCCGGAGTGGACTGGGCGGCGGTGTGCACGCGCTACGGGCAGGATCCAGAGCCGCGCCGCAAGGAGATCGCCCGGCTGGTGCAGCATGGCCTGGCGAGGCTCGACGGCCCGAGGCTCGTGCTCACCGAGGCGGGCGCGGACGTGCACAGCGCCATCAGTGCGCGGCTTCTGTAGGGTGCCTCCCGAGCGTGGAGTGGACCTCTCGCGAGCCGCCCTGCATCTGGCTCGCGGTGCACGGCGACCTGCGAGGCGTCAGGGGCTGACCTTGCCCGCCTTGACCGCCTCGGGCGCCACCAGCTCCACGCGGCCGTCGGCATAGAGGGCGGTCACCTTGCCGCCTCGAAGCTCCAGCGCCGAGAGGTGGCGGCCGTAGCCGGTGCTCAGTCCGGTGTCGATGAACACCGCCTTCCCGTCGAGCCGCGTCCGGATCTTCCCATCGCGGTCCGTGGTGTGCCCCATCACCATCCGCTTCGCGCCAAAGCGTTGCAGCACCGCCTCGAGCGCGGGAGCCGCTTCTTCCTCTTGCCCCAGTGCGTAGCCGCGGAACCACAACGGCCCCTGCGGGTCCCTGGCTCCTCCCGGAGGGTTGCCTGGGAACAGGTCCTGCCGTACCCAACGGTTGAGCTCGGGCAGCGTCTTCGCCGGTACCTCCGGGGCCACTCCGCCATGCACGAAGAGCGTGTCATTGATGCGCACCACCGCGGGATGCGTGCGCAGCCACCGGCCATAGCGCCCCTGCGGCCCGTACGCCGCGCGGTGCCCGTTGAGCCCTCGCGGCGAGCCGGAGGCATCCGGTTCGGGGCTCTGGTCCGCGAATGACGCCATCTCGCCCGGGGCCACGTAGCGCAGATCCCCGAGCATGTTCATCGTCTCGTGGTTGCCCAGCAGCGCGTGCACCCGGCCTCCCGCCGCGCGCGCCTCGCCCTCCAGCCGCATCAGCAGCTCGAAGGCTTCCCGCGTGTGCTCGCCGCGGTCGGGGATGTCCCCCGTCTGCACCAGGTGGGCCTTGCCGCCGCTCCACCGGCCCTTCTTGTCGATGAGCTTCGCCAGCCGCAGCACTTCCTTCAGGGCCTCCACGTCCCCGTGCACGTCCCCCACCGCCACCACTCGCTCCACGCCGGTGAAGGTATCGGGCACGGCATCCTCCAGGCGGGGCGGGGCCGGTGCGGCCGCGGGGGGCGCCGCCGCCAGCAACAGGGGGACGAGCAGGGGCAGGACGAGCGGGCGAAGGGTGGGGGGCACGGTGCGCTCCTCGGGGAAGACCCTCGTGAAGACCCTCACCCTAACCCTCTCCCAGAGGGAGAGGGGACTCGAAACGGAAACGGCGCGAGCAGGGCGTTCGCCTGCTCGCGCCGCGTGTGTCCGGCCGGGGCCGGGTGCTCCGTTACTTCGGCTGCTCGGCTTCCTCGCCAGCGACCTTCAGGATGTTGAACTCGACGCGGCGGTTGTTCTCACGGCCCGCCGCCGTCTTGTTCGTGTCCACCGGCTTCGTCTGGCCGTAGCCCACCGACTCGAGGCGCTCCGCCGCCACACCCTCCTTGATGAGGAAGGCACGCACGTTGGCCGCGCGGCGCTCCGACAGGTTCTGGTTCTTGGCCGGCTTGCCCTGGTTGTCCGTGTGACCCTCCACGCGCAGCAGCTCGATCTGCGGGTTGGCGCGCAGGATGGCCGCCACCTGATTCAGCAGGTCGAACGACTTGGGCAGGATGACGTCCTTGTTGGTGGCGAAGTACACCTTGTCCAGGATGACGATGCGCTTGGCCTCCAGGCGCACCTTGGACTTGCCCTCGTCGGGGCAGCCATCCTCGTCCTTCACCCCGTTGATGACCTCGGGCTGCATGGGGCACTGGTCCTCCCAGTCCGGCACGCCGTCCTTGTCGTTGTCCGGATCCGGGCAGCCGTCCTCGTCCTGGAAGCCGTCCTTGTCCTCGGGCTGGGTCGGGCACTTGTCCTGGTCGTCCATCAGCCCGTCCTTGTCCGAGTCCACCGGCTCCTTGTCCGGGCAGCCGTCCTCGTCCTGGAAGCCGTTCATGGTCTCGGGCTCGTTGGGGCACTTGTCGTTCGTGTCCGGGATGCCGTCCCCGTCGTTGTCCGGGTCCGCGCAGCCATCGTCGTCCTGGAAGCCGTCCATGTCCTCGGGGCCCTGGGCGCACTGATCCTTGTCGTCCGTGACGCCATCCGCGTCCGTGTCGACGGGGGCGGGCGGAGCGGGCGGCGGGGCCGGAGCGCGCTCACCGGGCTGCGTCCAATCCAACCCGGCGAAGAGGCGGAAGCCGGGGGTGCCGTAGCCACGGGTGAGGCCCGGGCCACCGCCCACGTGGGCCGCCAGCCCGGGGCTGAAGCGGTACTGCACCGCCGCGAGGAGCTCCAGCGGACGCCCCTCCATGTCCTGGTCGTTCAACCCGAAGGCCCCCGCCAGGTTGGCGCGCACCGCGAGCTTCTCCGTCAGGGGCACCTGGGCACCCACCGCGAACATCAGCTCGGTGCCCGTGCGCAGGTTGCGCACCTGCTGCTCGGGCTGGAGGTTGGCGCCGAGGTTGGCCACCAGTCGCAAGCCCTCGCCGTTGCCCCACTCGCCCACCAGCTGCGGACGCGCGCTCACACCCGCGCCGCCGCGGAAGCCATTGCCGCCCGCGCTGGGCAGCAGGACGGGCACCACCACGCCCAGGTCGAACCCACCGGCGTTGAGCAGGTGGGCCTTGGGCACCAGCCGCAGGTCACCCAGGCCCGCGCCGCTCACGCCGTTCTGGAAGGCCGGCGTGACGGAGGCGCCGCTCTCCGAGGACTGGTACGTGATGGGCAGGGCCACGCCCAGCTCGAACCGGTCCCACAGCGAGATGGAGCCCATCAGGTCCGCCGTCACCTGGTTGGCGACGATGGAGTAGATGAAGTCGTCCTGACGCGGATCCAGGAAGCCCAGCGGGTTGCTCGCGTAGTTGACCGAGGCCGCCAGGTGCCAGCCCAGGTGGCCGTCCACCCTGGCGCCGTGGACGCCGAGGATGTCGGTGGCGCCCGGGCCGGGCTTGTAGCGCTGCACGTCGATGGACTGGGACAGCGGGGACGGCGTGGGACCCTGGGCGTCCGCCGCCGGAGCGGCCAGCACGCCCACGAGGCCCAGCAGTCCACCAGCCAGCGCCGTGCCACGGCGCGAGGTGCGCCGCAGAGCGGGCATGGCGAGCAGCACCAGCGCCGCCAGCCACACCAGCGGAGAGCCGCTGCCCGAGGTGCTGCAGCCACGGCCGGCGATGATGAAGTCGTCCGTGTCGTCCAGCGGGTTGGTGTTGAACTTCACCTCGTCGCCGTCGGACAGGCCACCGTCGTCGGTGTCCGTGTCGCTCGGATTGGTCTCGCCCGAGTCCATGCGGCCATTGGCGTTCTTGTCCTCGGCGCCGTCATTCAGACCGTCGCCATCGGAGTCGGCCTTCTTCGGGTCGGTGGTGGTGCTCGGGTCCTCGTCCGGCACGAAGTCGGGCGAGTCGAGGTTGGTGCCCGCGGGAGCGTTGGCCCGCGTCACTCCGAGCTCGGTGCCGTCCTTGATGCCGTCGTTGTCGCTGTCCGGATCGAGCGCGTCGATGAGGCCGTCACCATCCGTGTCGGTGATGCCGTCCTGGCCATCGGGCACGCCGTCGTTGTCGGTGTCGTTGTCGTTCGGGTCGAGGCCCAGCTCCACCTCGCGGACGTCGGGGATGCCGTCGCCGTCGGTGTCGGGCAGATCGTCCGCGGGGTCGAGCGGATTGGTCTCGCCCGGGTCCACGACGCCGTTGTGGTTCTTGTCCTCGACACCATCGGGCACGCCGCCGCCATCGGTGTCGGGATTCCGCGGGTCGGTCTCACCCGGGTCCACGACGCCGTTGTGGTTCTTGTCCTCGATGCCATCCGGCAGGCCGTCGTTGTCCGAGTCGGT
>NZ_JPMI01000198.1 GCF_000733295.1 Archangium violaceum Cb vi76
CCCAGCAGCCGGCAGATGGACGACTTGTCCAGCCGTTGCGCCTGCCAGGCCACCAGCTCCTCGAAGGCGTGCGTGAAGCTCGAGTCGTGCGCCGCCCACGGCACCCGCTCCACTCTCACTCCATGCTCCCGGCAGCGCACCCGGCGCGGGGCGTACCTCAGCCAGAAGATGGTTTCTCCCAGCGCCAGGTGCCGCCACAGTCGCCCAGGCTTCGTGTCGTAGCCTGGGGCGGGCCGGCCGCACACTCCACAGCGCGGCTTGCGCTGGCGCGGGCGCACCTGCACCACCACTCCCTCGGGCCCCATCTTCACCCCGCGCACGCTCATCCCCTGGATGCGCAGCACGCGCCCCATCACCTCCCCCACGCTCGGCCCCGCCACGCCCCGCCTCCCCGCCAGCAATCGCAGGGGCGGCTCGCACTGCAACTCCGCGACCAGGGCTCTTGCCAGAGTGACAGTCGCCTCTTCCGACTGCCCTTCTTCCGTCTCTCACCGGAGACCCTCCGTCCACCGTCGAGCGCCCACCTCAGCTACAGAAGAT
>NZ_JPMI01000199.1 GCF_000733295.1 Archangium violaceum Cb vi76
CCTTTTTTTCTGCGCGTAATCTGCTGCTTGCAAACAAAAAAACCACCGCTACCAGCGGTGGTTTGTTTGCCGGATCAAGAGCTACCAACTCTTTTTCCGAAGGTAACTGGCTTCAGCAGAGCGCAGATACCAAATACTGTCCTTCTAGTGTAGCCGTAGTTAGGCCACCACTTCAAGAACTCTGTAGCACCGCCTACATACCTCGCTCTGCTAATCCTGTTACCAGTGGCTGCTGCCAGTGGCGATAAGTCGTGTCTTACCGGGTTGGACTCAAGACGATAGTTACCGGATAAGGCGCAGCGGTCGGGCTGAACGGGGGGTTCGTGCACACAGCCCAGCTTGGAGCGAACGACCTACACCGAACTGAGATACCTACAGCGTGAGCTATGAGAAAGCGCCACGCTTCCCGAAGGGAGAAAGGCGGACAGGTATCCGGTAAGCGGCAGGGTCGGAACAGGAGAGCGCACGAGGGAGCTTCCAGGGGGAAACGCCTGGTATCTTTATAGTCCTGTCGGGTTTCGCCACCTCTGACTTGAGCGTCGATTTTTGTGATGCTCGTCAGGGGGGCGGAGCCTATGGAAAAACGCCAGCAACGCGGCCTTTTTACGGTTCCTGGCCTTTTGCTGGCCTTTTGCTCACATGTTCTTTCCTGCGTTATCCCCTGATTCTGTGGATAACCGTATTACCGCCTTTGAGTGAGCTGATACCGCTCGCCGCAGCCGAACGACCGAGCGCAGCGAGTCAGTGAGCGAGGAAGCGGAAGAGCGCTGACTTCCGCGTTTCCAGACTTTACGAAACACGGAAACCGAAGACCATTCATGTTGTTGCTCAGGTCGCAGACGTTTTGCAGCAGCAGTCGCTTCACGTTCGCTCGCGTATCGGTGATTCATTCTGCTAACCAGTAAGGCAACCCCGCCAGCCTAGCCGGGTCCTCAACGACAGGAGCACGATCATGCGCACCCGTCAGATCCAGACATGATAAGATACATTGATGAGTTTGGACAAACCACAACTAGAATGCAGTGAAAAAAATGCTTTATTTGTGAAATTTGTGATGCTATTGCTTTATTTGTAACCATTATAAGCTGCAATAAACAAGTTAACAACAACAATTGCATTCATTTTATGTTTCAGGTTCAGGGGGAGGTGTGGGAGGTTTTTTAAAGCAAGTAAAACCTCTACAAATGTGGTATGGCTGATTATGATCTCTAGTCAAGGCACTATACATCAAATATTCCTTATTAACCCCTTTACAAATTAAAAAGCTAAAGGTACACAATTTTTGAGCATAGTTATTAATAGCAGACACTCTATGCCTGTGTGGAGTAAGAAAAAACAGTATGTTATGATTATAACTGTTATGCCTACTTATAAAGGTTACAGAATATTTTTCCATAATTTTCTTGTATAGCAGTGCAGCTTTTTCCTTTGTGGTGTAAATAGCAAAGCAAGCAAGAGTTCTATTACTAAACACAGCATGACTCAAAAAACTTAGCAATTCTGAAGGAAAGTCCTTGGGGTCTTCTACCTTTCTCTTCTTTTTTGGAGGAGTAGAATGTTGAGAGTCAGCAGTAGCCTCATCATCACTAGATGGCATTTCTTCTGAGCAAAACAGGTTTTCCTCATTAAAGGCATTCCACCACTGCTCCCATTCATCAGTTCCATAGGTTGGAATCTAAAATACACAAACAATTAGAATCAGTAGTTTAACACATTATACACTTAAAAATTTTATATTTACCTTAGAGCTTTAAATCTCTGTAGGTAGTTTGTCCAATTATGTCACACCACAGAAGTAAGGTTCCTTCACAAAGATCCGGACCAAAGCGGCCATCGTGCCTCCCCACTCCTGCAGTTCGGGGGCATGGATGCGCGGATAGCCGCTGCTGGTTTCCTGGATGCCGACGGATTTGCACTGCCGGTAGAACTCCGCGAGGTCGTCCAGCCTCAGGCAGCAGCTGAACCAACTCGCGAGGGGATCGAGCCCGGGGTGGGCGAAGAACTCCAGCATGAGATCCCCGCGCTGGAGGATCATCCAGCCGGCGTCCCGGAAAACGATTCCGAAGCCCAACCTTTCATAGAAGGCGGCGGTGGAATCGAAATCTCGTGATGGCAGGTTGGGCGTCGCTTGGTCGGTCATTTCGAACCCCAGAGTCCCGCTCAGAAGAACTCGTCAAGAAGGCGATAGAAGGCGATGCGCTGCGAATCGGGAGCGGCGATACCGTAAAGCACGAGGAAGCGGTCAGCCCATTCGCCGCCAAGCTCTTCAGCAATATCACGGGTAGCCAACGCTATGTCCTGATAGCGGTCCGCCACACCCAGCCGGCCACAGTCGATGAATCCAGAAAAGCGGCCATTTTCCACCATGATATTCGGCAAGCAGGCATCGCCATGGGTCACGACGAGATCCTCGCCGTCGGGCATGCGCGCCTTGAGCCTGGCGAACAGTTCGGCTGGCGCGAGCCCCTGATGCTCTTCGTCCAGATCATCCTGATCGACAAGACCGGCTTCCATCCGAGTACGTGCTCGCTCGATGCGATGTTTCGCTTGGTGGTCGAATGGGCAGGTAGCCGGATCAAGCGTATGCAGCCGCCGCATTGCATCAGCCATGATGGATACTTTCTCGGCAGGAGCAAGGTGAGATGACAGGAGATCCTGCCCCGGCACTTCGCCCAATAGCAGCCAGTCCCTTCCCGCTTCAGTGACAACGTCGAGCACAGCTGCGCAAGGAACGCCCGTCGTGGCCAGCCACGATAGCCGCGCTGCCTCGTCCTGCAGTTCATTCAGGGCACCGGACAGGTCGGTCTTGACAAAAAGAACCGGGCGCCCCTGCGCTGACAGCCGGAACACGGCGGCATCAGAGCAGCCGATTGTCTGTTGTGCCCAGTCATAGCCGAATAGCCTCTCCACCCAAGCGGCCGGAGAACCTGCGTGCAATCCATCTTGTTCAATCATGCGAAACGATCCTCATCCTGTCTCTTGATCAGATCTTGATCCCCTGCGCCATCAGATCCTTGGCGGCAAGAAAGCCATCCAGTTTACTTTGCAGGGCTTCCCAACCTTACCAGAGGGCGCCCCAGCTGGCAATTCCGGTTCGCTTGCTGTCCATAAAACCGCCCAGTCTAGCTATCGCCATGTAAGCCCACTGCAAGCTACCTGCTTTCTCTTTGCGCTTGCGTTTTCCCTTGTCCAGATAGCCCAGTAGCTGACATTCATCCGGGGTCAGCACCGTTTCTGCGGACTGGCTTTCTACGTGTTCCGCTTCCTTTAGCAGCCCTTGCGCCCTGAGTGCTTGCGGCAGCGTGAAGCTTTTTGCAAAAGCCTAGGCCTCCAAAAAAGCCTCCTCACTACTTCTGGAATAGCTCAGAGGCCGAGGCGGCCTCGGCCTCTGCATAAATAAAAAAAATTAGTCAGCCATGGGGCGGAGAATGGGCGGAACTGGGCGGAGTTAGGGGCGGGATGGGCGGAGTTAGGGGCGGGACTATGGTTGCTGACTAATTGAGATGCATGCTTTGCATACTTCTGCCTGCTGGGGAGCCTGGGGACTTTCCACACCTGGTTGCTGACTAATTGAGATGCATGCTTTGCATACTTCTGCCTGCTGGGGAGCCTGGGGACTTTCCACACCCTAACTGACACACATTCCACAGCCGGATCTGCAGGACCCAACGCTGCCCGAGATGCGCCGCGTGCGGCTGCTGGAGATGGCGGACGCGATGGATATGTTCTGCCAAGGGTTGGTTTGCGCATTCACAGTTCTCCGCAAGAATTGATTGGCTCCAATTCTTGGAGTGGTGAATCCGTTAGCGAGGTGCCGCCGGCTTCCATTCAGGTCGAGGTGGCCCGGCTCCATGCACCGCGACGCAACGCGGGGAGGCAGACAAGGTATAGGGCGGCGCCTACAATCCATGCCAACCCGTTCCATGTGCTCGCCGAGGCGGCATAAATCGCCGTGACGATCAGCGGTCCAATGATCGAAGTTAGGCTGGTAAGAGCCGCGAGCGATCCTTGAAGCTGTCCCTGATGGTCGTCATCTACCTGCCTGGACAGCATGGCCTGCAACGCGGGCATCCCGATGCCGCCGGAAGCGAGAAGAATCATAATGGGGAAGGCCATCCAGCCTCGCGTCGCGAACGCCAGCAAGACGTAGCCCAGCGCGTCGGCCGCCATGCCGGCGATAATGGCCTGCTTCTCGCCGAAACGTTTGGTGGCGGGACCAGTGACGAAGGCTTGAGCGAGGGCGTGCAAGATTCCGAATACCGCAAGCGACAGGCCGATCATCGTCGCGCTCCAGCGAAAGCGGTCCTCGCCGAAAATGACCCAGAGCGCTGCCGGCACCTGTCCTACGAGTTGCATGATAAAGAAGACAGTCATAAGTGCGGCGACGATAGTCATGCCCCGCGCCCACCGGAAGGAGCTGACTGGGTTGAAGGCTCTCAAGGGCATCGGTCGAGGAACTTTCGGCGGCTTTGCTGTGCGACAGGCTCACGTCTAAAAGGAAATAAATCATGGGTCATAAAATTATCACGTTGTCCGGCGCGGCGACGGATGTTCTGTATGCGCTGTTTTTCCGTGGCGCGTTGCTGTCTGGTGATCTGCCTTCTAAATCTGGCACAGCCGAATTGCGCGAGCTTGGTTTTGCTGAAACCAGACACACAGCAACTGAATACCAGAAAGAAAATCACTTTACCTTTCTGACATCAGAAGGGCAGAAATTTGCCGTTGAACACCTGGTCAATACGCGTTTTGGTGAGCAGCAATATTGCGCTTCGATGACGCTTGGCGTTGAGATTGATACCTCTGCTGCACAAAAGGCAATCGACGAGCTGGACCAGCGCATTCGTGACACCGTCTCCTTCGAACTTATTCGCAATGGAGTGTCATTCATCAAGGACGCCGCTATCGCAAATGGTGCTATCCACGCAGCGGCAATCGAAACACCTCAGCCGGTGACCAATATCTACAACATCAGCCTTGGTATCCAGCGTGATGAGCCAGCGCAGAACAAGGTAACCGTCAGTGCCGATAAGTTCAAAGTTAAACCTGGTGTTGATACCAACATTGAAACGTTGATCGAAAACGCGCTGAAAAACGCTGCTGAATGTGCGGCGCTGGATGTCACAAAGCAAATGGCAGCAGACAAGAAAGCGATGGATGAACTGGCTTCCTATGTCCGCACGGCCATCATGATGGAATGTTTCCCCGGTGGTGTTATCTGGCAGCAGTGCCGTCGATAGTATGCAATTGATAATTATTATCATTTGCGGGTCCTTTCCGGCGATCCGCCTTGTTACGGGGCGGCGACCTCGCGGGTTTTCGCTATTTATGAAAATTTTCCGGTTTAAGGCGTTTCCGTTCTTCTTCGTCATAACTTAATGTTTTTATTTAAAATACCCTCTGAAAAGAAAGGAAACGACAGGTGCTGAAAGCGAGCTTTTTGGCCTCTGTCGTTTCCTTTCTCTGTTTTTGTCCGTGGAATGAACAATGGAAGTCAACAAAAAGCAGAGCTTATCGATGATAAGCGGTCAAACATGAGAATTCGCGGCCGCA
>NZ_JPMI01000200.1 GCF_000733295.1 Archangium violaceum Cb vi76
TAGGGGCTGTCGCAAAATAAGTGTAATGAAAGTGATAATGGACCCACCAAGCAAGCAGCCATGGGGCTGGTCGCTGCGTAAGAGGCATTTCGTGGGCATGTTGTATGCGTGAAAGTAGATCTCGAAGCCTTGCGTGCCAAGTTCAAAGCCCTGGCGCCCATCATGGACGAGAGGGTCATCCGCCTTTGGGCTGCGGCTGAAGTGGAAAGCCTTGGACGAGGAGGAGCCGCAGCGATCCAGCGGGCAACGGGGATCAGCGGTCGTCGCATCTGGAAGGGCAAGAAAGAGCTCGCGGAGCTTCGGCGGCAACCATCTTCAAGGGCTTCAACGTCGCGAGTGCGTCGGCCAGGAGGAGGAAGAAGGCGCCTGAGCGCAAAGGACGCGAAGTTGCTGGGTGACCTCCAGGCGCTGCTCGAGCCGGTGACGCGTGGCGAACCGCAATCGCCGCTTCAATGGACGACGAAGAGCGTGAGGAACCTGGCGTCGGAGTTGAGAGAGCGAGGGCATGAGGTGAGTAGCGACACTGTCGCGCGGATGCTGCACGAAGCGGGGTACAGCTTGCAGGCTCCGCGTAAGGAGGATGAGGGAGGCAGCCATCCAGATAGGGATGCACAGTTTCGTTACATCGCTCGACAAGCGAAGGCTTTTCAGCGGCGCCGACAGCCGGTGGTGTCCGTCGACTCGAAGAAGAAGGAGTTGATTGGAAACTTCAAGCCCCCGGGTCGGGAGTGGCAGCCTCAAGGCCAAGCGCCCAGAGTCAACGCCTACGACTTCCCGGATATGGCTGAGGGCAAAGCGATTCCCTATGGCGTGTATGACCTGGCCCGTAACGAGGGCTGGGTTAACGTTGGGAAGGACCATGACACTCCAGAGTTCGCAGTCCAGTCGCTTCGACGTTGGTGGCTCACGATGGGCAGGCAAGCATATCCTCATGCAAGGGAGCTTCTGGTGGTAGCAGATGCTGGGGGCTCGAACTCGGCACGGTCGCGGGTGTGGAAGAAGTGTCTGCAAGAATTCGCAGATGCCACGGGGCTGACGGTCTCCGTCAGCCATTACCCTCCGGGCACGAGCAAATGGAACAAGATCGAGCATCGACTCTTTGCCCAGATCACGCTCAACTGGCGAGGCCGACCGCTAACGAGCTATCAAGTTATCATCAATCTCATCGGCAGCACCACGACACGCACGGGACTGCGTGTTCGGGCTGCCATGGATACGAGTGAGTACCCTCTTGGCGTTCGCGTCAGCGCAGCGGACTTTGGGCAACTGAACATTCGAAAGAAGCGTTTTCACGGAGAATGGAACTACTCGCTCTCTCCAAGACGGCAAGCGAGCGCTCGGCTGGTTTAATAATTACACTTATTTTGCGACAGCCCCTA
>NZ_JPMI01000201.1 GCF_000733295.1 Archangium violaceum Cb vi76
GCACAGGGCACTCCGCCGCATGACGCAGCACCATCCCCGGATTCGCCCCTACGGTGTCTATCCTGCCGACAAGGAGGCCGGAGAGCATCTCCTCGCAAAGAGGTGACATCATGTGGCGGTCGTGTCCTGGAGTGCGCTGACGATGTCCTCTCCTGTCGTCTCCGGCCTCAACTCGATACTTCGGTTATAGCCCTCGTCGAATAGCAGGAAGGGCTGGCCCTGGGGGAAGATGGCCCGATATTCGAGGGCGAACTCGGCACAGTCACCGGGGGCGCCATGAAAAACGACGGTCGACCCCTCCAGGTTGAGGTGCCCGTCAATCGAGGATTCCGACATCCGTATACGGAAATCGACGGAGCGCGGCCCTCCTGGAATGTCGACGGATTTGATGATTGCGGAGGGCCACCGAGAAGTCAGGACTTGGATGAACTCCTGCTCGGAGAGGCACCAGCCCTCTCGACGTACCGAAGACCCAGAAAATGGACCGAGCTGCGCCTGAAGAGAAAGCTTCAGGGCATTCCCGCCGCCGCGCTCCTCGATGCCCCGCGAGGTTCTCTCGCCACGGGCGTCCCTGTGCCGCGCCGGCTTGCGAGAGGCTTCGCCGACTTCACGGCACCTTTCGGCAGCCGCATATCAGGCGTTTGCTCCTCGACTGGTACGGATGCTTCGCGACAAGCCGCGGCGGCGGTGAGGAAGTCCGAGCGGTAGTCGTTGAGCTGATGGACGGTCAGGGGAGTGACGAAGTCCGTGAAATCCCCCGAGCCTCCCTTCAGCCGTGTCTGGGCGATGGTGAGCACCCTCGCACCAGCCTTGGCGCTGGTGCAGAAACGCGCGTGCCACAGCTTCGCCCACCCATGAGGGTCCGGGAATGGAGGCTGCTTGATGGCTTGGAGGATCTCGGGCAGCGAGCAGCCCGAGCTGAGGCCGAGGCGGATGCAGGGCGCTGAAACATCCATCCGGAGACGGGAGACGGCAGCCGCCAGAAACTCTCCCATGCGCCGGGGGCCCAATGGCACTTGGCGCGCCTCGACGAGCTCAACGGCCGCCTGGAGCAGCGTCGCATCCGCATGCAGGCTCGCGAGCGGCTGCTTGCGCAGCAGTGCGAGAACCCCGCACTGCGACCGCGCCGTGAGCCGGGTCCCCGCCACCACCAATGTGCCAAGCACCCGCCGGTAGGCCTCAAGCGCCTCTGGCGGGGCGGTGTCGAAGAAGGGCGCCGCGACCTCGGTCTCCTGGGGGCACCACGTCTGCTCGCCAGGCGCCAGCCTCGCCTCCACGGCGGCGTACTCCGGCGGGCAGGGCGCATGGGGGCCCTCAAAGAGTGCCTGGTTCAACAGGCACAGGCCGAGCTCTGCTAGGCGCGCACCCCAGGGGATGCGTGGATCTCCCTCCTGCGTGGCGGCCCCCTCTGTCTGGACAGGCTGGACGAAGACCAGATCGGCCTGGTTGATCAATGCAGCGACGTTCCGGAGGCGGACCTCGCGGCTCGTGGTCGTCTCCCAGGCGTACACGAGCGCATGCGCGGCTTGATTCAAGCGATCCTGGGCCAATTCGGCGGTCAGGCTCTGGCTGTTTGGGTTGCCGGGCGTCGAGGGCAGGAGCATGAGCCAAGTGTTCTGCGCGTCGCGCATGGCGAAGTACCCCATTAGATTCAGATTGTCGTACACGATGTCTTGAAGCACTTCGTCCACGCGCTTGAGCGTCCCGCGTTCCGTGATCGACGCGGTATGCACATACATCGGCCAGGCCACTGTGAGCCGTTCGTTGAGCGGAGCGTGCGCTTCCCTGCGGCGGAAGGCCTCGAGGTAGCCCTGGAACCCAACGCCGAGCGTGCCCCGATGCAGCTCCAGGGAGTGCATGCCCCACTGGGTGGTGATCCAGTACACCAGCGTCGCAACCCGGCCAATGCGGTCATTCGGCCCCCAGCTTTTGGACGGAAGGACCTCCGGCATGGTCTGCGCCGTCTGGACGGGACCGTGGTGGGCACGAGGGTGCTCGCTCCAGGCGGTTGCCTCCGCCAGGAGCTGGTCCCGGAACGCGGTCACAGCAGCCTCCACCTCCTGCGCCTGGGAGCTGCCCGGGGTCTGGCCATTGGCTCTCTGAAGCGTATCAAGCACCCGCACGGCCTGTGCATCCACCCTCAGCAGCTGCTCCGTGAGCCCAACGTCCTGGTTCACCAAGGGGCCCTCAAGCTCCGCGAGCCGCGCGATGACGAACTGGTAGATGGAGGCCCACGACTGACGCCCTCGACGGGGTGGGGCGTCATCCAGCGTCGAGTCGCCCAACAGGATCGCCGAAGAGGCTCGCGCATCCAGCTCGTACCACTCGACGAGCCGCCGCCGAGCAAGTTGCAGCACCCGGCCAAGGTCCGCGTCGGAGACGAGCCGAGCCTCCCAGCAGCGGTTCACCTCCGCCACGAGCTCGAAGAGCTTGGGGAAGCGATCCTGTGTCGTCGGCCGCTCCGAATCGAACTCCTCGCCTCCGCCACGAACCAGCGCGGCGCAGGCCACCTGCGCGTGGGACGGAGGAGCCGCGGGCAGCCCCGGCTCCGCGGGCCCGGAGCGTGGAGACGGGACCACCACGTTTTTCTCCGCCCCCCTGGGGAAGGCACATCCCACCGAGCTCAAAGCCCCGAGCAGCAGGAGGTAGGTAACCTTTCGGCATCCAGGCATGCTCACTCCTTGCACTCCTTCAGCGCGCGCTCCATGGCGTCGATGTCGGCGAGCTGAGGTCTCCTGCCGTCGATGAAGAGCCCGCCCCCCTCCCTCACGGCGAACACACGGCCTCCAGAGGTGCAGGGCCTTCCCCTGCGCTGCAAGAGGACCGAGAGGTCGTGCGCCACCTCAAGCATCCTGCTCGCCGTTGCCTGGCGCTGAGACCTTCCGGCGGTAGGACCGGTTGCGCGCCCATCGCCGCCTGGAGACGGTCGATCTACGATGGGGGCAGCGCCTCTTCCCGTGCCAGCCCTGGAGCTGCCAGTTCCGTTGGGACCTCCTTCGGGGACCGGTGGCGGGCCCCGGCCTGTGGTTCCCGAGGGCGTGAGCCCGGGAGTCGAGCGTCCTGCGATGGGAGCCTCGCCCAGGCCCGGCGGGGGAGGTGACAGTGGACGTCCTGGCGGCGGTGTGGGTGGCGCTTCGGGAGGCTGACGGTCCGGAGGCCGCTGCAGCTGGGCGGGTTCCTCGACGGCATAGGAAAGCTCCACAACCTCGATGGCCACGCGGTCCTGGGACTGCTGGAGCGGCTTGAGCGTCAAGGCCATCCCGGGTTCAGGCGCATCCGGTGAGACAGCGCTCACCAGGCTCGGCAGCAACACCACGGGCAATAGCAGGCGCACCTGCAACGGGAGCACCAGCCTCGAGATCTTCAAGAGATTCGAGCGCACATCGACGGAGGAGAGATCCCACTGTGACTCCTCGAGCTGGGGATGCGGAACCGGGAGGCGAGCGAGGATCTGGTTCAGCGCGTCGAGGTGCTTTCCGCAGGAGAACGAAGGCTTGTACAGCTGAAACCACCGCAGCGCCTCATCGCCTGGCAGGCGGGTCGAGCACTCTCCCAGGTACTGCCAGACGCAGACATCGCAGGACTTCTCGGCGGCGATCTCACCGTCATAGTAGGGAAAGTCACCCAGGAGTTCCCGTGTCGCGCCGATGTGCGCATGAATGGCGATCTCCTGAAGGGAACGCAGCCCTCCCTCGTTCAGGAGGGCTTGGACCCGGTGAAGCACCGAGAGGGAGAGGACATTCACGGCGGTGGCATCGACGGGAGGCTGCTGGTGGTGCTGGCGCTGGCCCCACCCGGTGTGGGCCCACAGCAACATCGCCGCGAGTGTCTGGGCTGAGACGGCGCTCCAGAAGAGGAGGAAATCGGCGCGCAGCGGGGCGGAGGCCCCATCACCGCGCGCCGCACGGAGCCACTGCTCAGGTTCCCATTGAGATACATCGCTGGTGCTCATCGCGCCGCTCCTTGCTGCTGCGAAGCCACCCCCGCCAGCGGGCGGAAGCCGGCCTCATGCATGACCCACTGCAGGCTCGCGCAGGCAAACAGGCCGTCTTCCCGCCTGCACAAGAGCACCACCTCCGGCCTGGACTGACGCAGCTCGGCGTGCAAGCGGCGCACCCCCTGGGGCACCTGCACGGCTCCGCCAAACGCCAGCGGGAGACACCCCGCCGTATACGAGCGGACCCGCTCGCTTCCGTCATCGGCGACCTCCACCAACTGCCACTGGCACTCAGCCGCGGGGTAGACCGCAGCATCCCTTGGCGCCGAGCCGTGCGCCCAACGGGCCATCAACCGCTTCGAGGCGGTGGGGGTGCCACCCTGCGCGATGGGCAGGTCCGCCAACTCCGCGCCGCTGGAGGGCGTCACAAAGAAAGCGAAGCCGATGAACGCCAGCGACAGCAGCGTGTACATGTCGAGCGCGGAGAGGAACAGATCGTCCCGAGACGAGATCCGCCGGCTCATGCCACATCTCCTCGCACCTGGGCCGGCGCCGGCTCGATGACCTGCTCCGGACTCGGGGAGAGGCTGGTCACGTTCCGCCGCTTGTCAGGGACCTGATACACGGTGTCCGTGAGATCGACCCTGAAGGAATCTCCTCCACGACGGAGCACATGCTCCAGGAGCCGGTCGCACGAGAAGGCGAAGATCCGGATTCCGAGCCCCGCGAAGGTCGCACTCATGGCCATGGAGATGGCCGAGGAGAAGCGGTTCATGTCGCGCTCGACGAAGATCCGGGGATCGAACGCGAGCAACAGCGCGCAGACCGTCAACAGGAAGCCGAGCGCGGGGCCCGTCACCTCCAGCCACTCGAGCAGGCCCCGAAAGCTCCGCTCCACGCTCTGGAGCGGAAACAGCAGCGGGATCTTCCCAACACTGCCTGGCTTCTTTTCCAGGGATGGTGGGCTCTGCCCGGCCGCGTGCGCTTCGGGCGGGACGCTTTCATCGAACACGGTCTGCAGCCTGGGACCCTTGCCCGAGCGGAACAGGCCGGAGAACCACCAGAAGAGGAGCCCGATGAACACCACGGCAAGAATGAAGTTGGCGCACACCATGACGCCCACCAGGAAGGGAACGATCCGGAGCGACATCCGTTGGGCGACCGCGATCGCGATCTGCTGGGGATCTCGGATCAGCACCAGCTCCGGCCGGTCCAGCAGGCCCTGGACGAACAAGCATGGGGCCTCGAGCCCTCCGTCCGGATTGGAGCAGCGCTTCGCGGCCACGCCTCCACTCGCGGTTTCACCCATCTGCCACCTCGCCTCCGTCCAGAGAATCTCGGGCACCGGGGTGGAGACCGTCTTGGTCTGGGTCACGGCGCTCTGGACGTAGGGGATCAACCAGAACTCCTGGTACATGGAGGAAGTGCTCGGGGGAGGCAGCCGGAGAACCACCTTGCGAAAGGTGGACTTGGGCAGGAACTTCTGGAGCCTTGAGGGTCTGGCCTGGCCAGACCGATCGATGTCCTCCTGCTCGAGCTCGCAGCTCAGGGATTTCACCGGCTCCTGGGTAGCGGTCTTCGAGCCAGACACCTCCTGGCACTTCTGCCAGAGCTGGGAGGCAGGCGCCTTGTCGCCAGTCACGGGCGCCGCGAGCCAGAAGTTCCTCACGCCGGTGAGGTTTTCCGCCACCGCGAAGTGGAGCGCCTGGCCCTCGTCCTCGGACACGAGGATGAGCTTGCTCACGTCACGGTGAAGGGTCAGCCGGATCGCAGGCTGCTGCCCGGAGACGCGCGTCTGCCAGGCAACGCCGCTGAAGAGCAGCACGTACAGGCCCACGAGGAGAATGACGGCCACGAAAGCGTAGGGTGAATACCGCGCGCGCAGCACGGGTCCATACCAGGTATTTTTCGAAGACATCGGCCGGCTCCTCTTTCAAGTCGTGGCCGACGATGGCAAACCCAGCGTGACTGGCGCGTGATGAACTCAGCGGGGGAGGCGGCGGTACTCGTCGACCCGCTCGGACAGCACCTTGCGGATGGCCTCGGGCAACGTGGCCAGGAGCACCTCGCCCACCACATCATGGACGAACCAGCGGTCCTGGAAGAGGTGGGCATCCAAGAGGAGTTGTAAGGGCCTCGCGAGGTGACTGACAGGCACCTCCAGCACAAAGGCCGCGAGCTGGACGCTGAAGTCCGTCCGAGCCACGGCGAAGACCCGCGCGAGCCGGAGGGCCTCCTCGGGCAGCAGGTTCAGGCGCTGCTCGATGATCGCCCTGACGCGCTCGGGAGGTGGAAGCGAGCTGGGGAAGCGCCCGTTGAAGGTCCCGGACTCCAGCAGGTGACGCGAGGTCTCCACGATGAAGAAGGGATTGCCGCCGGTGTAGGCCGCCATCTCCTCCGCGACCTGCTCCAGCCTGGAATCGCCCATTGCCCGCAGCATGACCCGGACGGCCTCGGTGTCCAGCCGCTCCACGGTCACCCACTTCATCAACCCGGCGCTGCGCGCGTTCTGCACCAGCTGCCGCTCCCATGCCTCCCGGATCTCGGTGGTGCGATAGACATTGATGATGAGGGGAAAGCGGCCGGCCACCATCTCCTCGTTGAACTCGGAATGGAGCTGGAGCCCAAGCTCGGCGCTGTCCCGGTCCATGTAATGCGCATCGTCGTAGATGAGGACCTTGACGTCTCGCAGCGCGTCCCGAAGGAACTCGGCGAGTGCCGAGAAGAGCCGGGACCGCTCCTGCGGGCTGGAAGGAGGGGGAAGGGGCCTGGTTTCCAGCTTGGGAACCAGCCGCGACAGCTCCTTGCGCACCCATCCGCGCGGCTGCACCTCCGGCTTCTGCTCCAGCACGTGGCGCAGGTTCCTCATGTGGGTGCGAAAGGAGCCCCCTTCGCGATCTCCTGGCCGGGCGTTGAGCAGGAGTGTGTTGCCTCGCGATCGCGCGAACTCCGTCACCAGCCGGGACTTGCCGATGCCCGCCACGCCATCCACGAACATGGGCTTGCGCTCCGCCCACGCTGTCTCCATGGCGGCCCAGGCCCGCTCGCGGCCCGCGAGTACATGGGAGTGAGTCACCAGCAGCGGGCGCACGGGGCGTCCCACGGGAGCAGGCCGCTGAGGCGTGGATTCCGAGCGCTCGATGATGCGGGCCAACTCCCGCGTCGCCGGAGAGGGCCCTGTCTGGAACTCGCTCATCAGCATCACCTGGCATTGGCGATAGGCCTCCAGCGCCGCGGTACGGTTCCCCAGGAGGTAGTGCAGGCGCATCAGGTGCTGATAGGCCGTCTCCGATGTGCGCTCTCGTGCCAGGAGTTGCCGCGCCCCCTCGAGTGCGGTGGTGAGCCGGCCTTCTCGCTCCAGCCGCTGCACCTCCCGCCCCATCGCCTCCAACCACCTGTGCCGCAGGTCCAGGCGCCACCCATCCAGCCACTCATTCAAGTCATCACATTTCGGGTAATTCAGCTCCTTCAGCAGCTCCCCGTCATAGGAAACCGCCCGCGCATCGTCTCGGGCCTCGAGTGCCGCACGCAGGTGGAGCACGTCCAGGGTGATTCCATCGCGCAATCTCAGGAAGGCCCTCCCCTCGATACACTCCTCACCCAGGAGCCGCCGGAGGCGCAGCAGAACCTGCCGCAGGTTGCCGCGTGCGGCCGCCTCTTCTGTGGTGGGCCACAACATGCCCACGAGGCGCGAACGCGCCGTGGCCCCTTCGAGCGCCAAGTAGGCCAGGAGTGCGGCGGTCTTCTGCTCCAGGCTGACCCGCTCTCCCTGAACCGACACGGCCCAGGTCTCTCCGAGGAGTCGGATCTCCACGTCTGCTCCCCCAAAGTGGTTAGCTTCCACGAGCTCCGCTCAAGGTCCCAGGATATCACTGCCGGTGCAACTCCGTGCACGGAAACCTGGCGCGCATCCAGCGGAGCGCTCAACAGGGGTCACTCGGACCGGGCGTGCTACCAGTCCTCTCTCGGCCCGTCTTCGCGCTGGCGCTGCTTGACGACCGAGCGATTACGCGCGTTGAGAAGGTCCCGGTAGATGCGATCGACCTTGCTGTGGACCGGCAGCTTTCCTTCAACCCAGCGCTCGCCGTCCTTATGGGGTCCAGCCAGCGCCTGCCTGACCGCCAGGGTCATCAACTCCCAGGCCTCACCGACGACCTGCTCGTGGACGGTCACGCGCTTCCCATGAGCAGAACAGTCGGCGGAACCGATCCGGATGATCCTCTTCTCCGTTTCAGTGAGCAGTTTCTGCACACTGGGGTGCCTCATCAGCAGGTCCTTATAGGCGTTAGCGTCCTCACACACCCCCAGGAGGTGCAACAGACCGCGCCTGTTATCACGCTGTCCATCCCAGGACTGACGCTGGCCAACGTCGGTGAAACCCGCCGTCCGGAAGTGGCTTGTCTCCCAATAGTCACAATCCAGCCTCGCCAGATAGGCCAGGGCGCCCGCGAGTTCGCTCTCCTCCGCGTGCGACATATTCAGATTCGACCGGCTCTCGAGACGCGGGGGCTTGAACGGTTCGAAGTGACACCAGCCGAGCGAATACGGATGCGCTGAGAGCACGGCATGGTGACCGTTCTTGATGGGCGAATCCTCCCGCTTCCTGCACTTGACCTCGAACCGCAGGAAGGTGTGCTTGCCGAGCGAGCGGGGCAGCGCCGCGACGAACACCTCGACCTCGCCCCCATAGAAGAGCTCGCCGCCGCGCTCAATGACCCGCATGGCGGTCACAGGCCGCTCAGCGGCAAAGGCCGCGATCTCTCCGGCCTCATATGACGCGGTATCAGCGTCCGCGAGCGGCATGCGCCAGTTCCGGATATCGAAACCTCCCACGGGCCAGTACCTTTCACGCGCTCGGGCAGGTGAGCCCATTGGGAAATAGCAAGAGCCAGGCGCTATCGATGCGCCCGCTCCGCGACCAGCCCGCTGCGCGAATCCATGCAGGAAATCGCAGCTTTCCACCGGTCAGTGTTTTTTTGATCCCCTCTTCGGAGGGGCTCTTGGGAACTCGCAAGAACGATGGAGCGCGCAGGACGCACGCTCCGGAACCGGCTCGCCGATATGGGCTGACGAAGGGTTCTTCCATGCGCGGCCAACCTCCCCGGGTCATCACCGTCGCCCTCTCGAGCACCTCTGGACAGCGCATTTTCAAGGACGCACTCGCCGTGCGCAACACCGTCTTTCGGGATGAAGAGCACCTGAGCACCAGGCCCGATCAGGATGAGTACGACGAGCTGCCCTCCGCGACGCATGTCGTCGTCTACGTGAACTCGGAGCCCGCCGCCGCGGCTCGGCTCCTTTTGCCCAGCGAGAGGGTCGCACGTACCAGGGGTGGGCACTTCGGCCTCCCGCTGGAGCAGCTGCTCGACCTGGCCTCGCTGAAGAGCGCGGGAATGCGCCCCGCGGAGAGCGGGCGGGTGGCGGTCCTGAAAAAGTACCGGAAGAGTGAGGTGATCGTCTGGCTGCTGGCCAGCATCTACTGGGCTTCGAGAAACACGGGCGTCAACGCCTGGGTGGCCGCCGCGAATGGGGAAACGGATGTGCCGCGTGACGCCAGACTCATCGCACGGGTTGCATCGGCGCAGCAGCTGGACAGCCCCGTACGAGTCCACGCCCTGGCCCCCTCCTCGCCCCCCGCCAACCCGGCAGCCGCCTTCTACAACGCAGCACACTGGGAGCTCGCGCGGCAGTCGAGGTTCAGCGAGCTGCCCCTGCCTGGCGTGCTCAAGCTGTTCACCCAGAAGATGGGCGCCAGGCTCATGGGCTCCCCCTTGTACATCCCGGAGTTCTCACGCTGGGCCTATCCCCTCTGCGCCTGGCTGAACGAGATCCCGCGGAGCACCCTCGAGCAGTTCGACGCCCTGGCCCAGAGCGCTCACCGTGCCCCCTGAGCCGGCATCTCTCTACACAACCCCGCGCTTCCCCCTCACCACCCACCCACCGGGGCCAGCAATGGCCCCGCCCAGGAGCAGTACATGCACACGCAACCCATGACGGACTGGACGCAACAGCTGTTGGCAATGTCTCGCACGCTGGTGCACACACTGGACAGACGCCAAGTGCCCCGCAGCCTCTTCGAGGGAACCATCTTCCTGGAGCACTACATCGCTTGGGGCATCCAGACCTACTTCTACGTCCAGGAAACCCAGCCGAACCTCTTGAAGTCGTGCCGCAGGATGAAACGACGGGGTCGGAGGCACGCGGTGATCGCCGACCTCCTGCTCACCAAGGCGGAGGAAGAGACGAAACATGACGAATGGATGCTGTCGGATCTTCGTACGTTGGGCTGCTCACGGACCGAGGTGGAGCGCACCCAGCCCTGCGGAGCGGTGCGGGCGTACATTGCCACCAACCGCTTCCATGCGGAGGAGGGCTCGCCCTACGCCATCCTGGGCACCGCCTTCATCCTCGAGTTCCTGAGCGAGCAGCGCGCGAGCAAGGCTGCATTGAATCTGATCGCCAGGAGCAAGATCCCGGGGATCGCACACGCGGTGTCTTTCGTCAGCCAGCACGGCCAGCTCGATGGAGGGCATGTCGATGACGCCCTGCGACTCCTGCGCGTCATCACCTGCCCGAGAGAGCAAGGAGCCATCCTGTCCATGGCGAAGTTCACGGCCTCGTTGATCCCCAGCTTCTTCCCCAAGCTGCCGCGTAAGGCCTGACAGTCCCCGAACCAAGCGCGGAATCGGCATAGGGGGGTAGAGAGGGTGACTCTCTACTCCCCCTGCCACACCACCGGACAGGCGGGTCCGCATCCGGCGGTTCGGTTGGTTGAGGTTATCTCTCCCGACGTCCGTTTTCGCTTGCCGCCCTCGGTGCTTCGCCGCTCCGCTGGTCGTTCGGGGCTTCACCCCTATCCCCCAGTGGGAGCTCCCCTCGCGGGGACTTCTGGCGCCTGGCGCCTCGGAGACTCACGCTCGTGACTGCCTCCCAACCGTTTGGCCCTTCGCGGCTCGTCGGTTCTCCGGCTCCGGTGAGACTTCCACGCCATCCCTGCCGGTCCGCTCGCCGCTACTACGGCCTGTGCTGACTGCTCGCTCCGCCTCTGGCGTCGCCCTTTCAGGCACGAGGCGAGCTCTCCCCGGGTAAGAACATCGACCTTCGCCGCACGAGCGCCGGCTTTACGTCACCTCGTCTTGGCCACCGGAGCTTCGCGGTTGCTTGCCCGCTCGCCCCGCTCGGTGCCGCCTCGCAGCCGGTTCCTGTTCGTCGCCCCGCGGCTTCGTTCCCCGCTTCCTTCACGTCGGCCTCGCGGTCCGGCGCGCTGCGGTTCCCTTCGTTCGCGGTGACCTGCTTCCGGGAGGACTTCCACCTCCGAGTCGATGCCCATGCCGGGCGCACAAACAAGAGGCCCCAGGTGCACTGGAACCTGGGGCCTGATTACTTCGAGTGCGATGCGTCATCCGTATTGATCGTCAAATTCAACGTCCCATCGTTTTTGATGATGGGACTGCCCGCGCCCGTAGTGCTGTAGACGTTGGTCGTCTGCTCCACTGGGAGGGACACGGGTGGAGCTGGCTTTTGGCTCGCACGCGAGCGTTGGATTCCCCACGCCGTGGCAAGTCCCCCCAGCACCGAGACAATCATGCCGGTGACCGCGAGGATCTTGCCTCTGGAGTTCGCCCGAAGACCAGGGCCCGGCGGCTGGCGAGCAAGCGCGGGGCCAGGCACACGGATGAGTTCGATCGCATCTCGGCCTTTGAACTGCCAGAGAAACCGCTCGATCGTCTCGGCCGAAAGCGCCACCGAAAGAGGTGATTTCTTGCCCCCTAGTTGAATCACGCCGGCACAGAGTTCCTGGTGCTCGGGCATGAGCGCGCCGCCGCTGAAGCCTGCGGGGATCCCCCCTTGCAGCTGGAGGTAGTCGCGATTCTCGCCCAGCCAGCCCGTGCCATGATGGCTGGAGGGTTGGCGGGTGCGCTCGGAGCACCCCAACGCAACCCAGGGGGAAGGATTCCTCAGCCAGCCATGCAGGGAAGCGGCGTCGAGCCAGCGGGCTACTGGCGCCCGCAGTTCCGTGGGAGAATACAGCAGCGCGAGGTCCAGGGAGGGGTCATGCCCCACACACTCCAAGGGGGCAGCCTCGGGAAGATGGACCAGACCGAGCCGAGCCCATGGCTCCCCAGCGAGCGCGTCCGGCTGTCCCCAGGGAGCCCCTTCGCGGCGCTGGACCACGTGCCAGCACGTCAGCAGGTGATGTGGCCCCACGATGATGGCGCTGCCTCGAGAACCGGGCTGTTGCTCTCTGGCCTCAAAGCCGTCAATGGCGACCACAAACGAAACCACCGAGACGGAATACGCATGCGGCGGCACGCTGGTCTCCCGAGATGACTTCCTGCTCACGGGCGGCGCTCCATCGGACAAGTCCCACCCGCCATGTTATCGGGTCGCTCCAGTCCTGACGCTCACCTTCACGGCAGTAGAGGAGTGAAGGATATTTTTTGTGTACTCGGGCATCAACAAGAACGCGGACTCTAGAAACATCTTGAGCACACGGCGCACCGGCTCGCGCAGCCGGGAATCATCGGAGAACTCCCGGGCCAGCCGAAGTTTGTGCGCCAACGCATCTTCGTCGGGCGGACGCGTGCGAGAAGCTCGCTCGATAAGCTCAACCGCGTCTACTAGCGCCTTGGCAAGCACCTTTCCTCGCTCGCCCTCGACGAAGCGATGCATCACGAAGCGGCGGTCGCCCTCGTTCTCATGCATCTGCCGGATCTTCGTTTCGACAAACAGGCCTACCGGCTGGTGGGGAGGCTCGACGCCTCGCTGAAACGCATTGATGATGGTCGCCGCAAGGTACCGGCTGATGAACTCCAACCCATCCAGCCTGCCACCGGTGTCTGATCTCCTGCCAAGGTAAGAGGTGACGACGGACTGGTACAGCGTCTTTGAGCCCACGAACGAGCCCGGGCGAGGATCCAGCGACCTGAACTCAGCCCGGCAAAGATAAGCCTGGAGCTTGGCGTCAAGCTCGCGCACACTCGATCGATCCTTTACTTCCAGCTTCACCTGGGTGGGTTCTACCCCCGCCAGATAGGCAAAGTAATTCCTGGGTTCATGGAACGAGTCATCGTGAACGACGACGCAGGCCACCAACTCTGGAGCACCCGGTTCCTTCCTGCTTTGCGCAGCCACGAGTGGCATCCTGACACGTACGACAGGCTGACCACCATGGCGTGCGAGCGCGTTTTTGAGATCCTCATAGAATTGATCCCGCGCGATCTTCAGCGGCGCATCACCCTCCCACCTTGGGGTCACCAAGTCATGGTGCGTATACCAGTAGTATTTGACTTGCAAGGATTCGTTCGTGGGGTCTAACGAGGCGCGTGTATCTTTGTGGAAATCCTCAAGAATTTGCACCGCGCGACCCGACGCTCTCTCTCGCTCCGCTCCTTTCAGGAAGAGACCATCCGGAGTCACCTCGAGCGTGGAAACCGCGGCGCGGTTCAGCATGACGAAGATGTAGCTGCCAGCACTGAACGACTCCCTGGCAAAGAGTTCCTCGGGGTCCGCAGGATCCACGGGCCTGGGCTCTTTATCGAGCCGGCTCTTCAGGCGGGGAATGGCGAATACAATGCCCCCCCGCCTGACCGTCTGGATGGCGAGGCATCCCAGGTCCGTCGAGGCAAGCACCATGACCAGCAGGACCCGCATCGCGACGTGAGCTCGCCCGTGCTGCACGCTCATTGGAGATCCTCACGGTCAATGAGGAGCGTCACCTGGAGAGCACGGCCATGCACATCGCGGGCCTCGACATGAACAGGCGTATGCGGCTTCGTGAAGCCCTCGATCGCGATGGGCAACCATGTTGTATTCCAGACGGTCTTCCGCTCGTTGTTGATCTCATAGCTGATCTGGTCGACGATGCTGTTGGTTTCCAACTCAAGCACCCACCCAACTGGGCCAGCGTGCGCCTTGTATCCTGTGAGCATGAACTGGTTGCTTCGATCCAGCTCAAGCAGCATCTTGATCAGCGCCGCACGACCCGTGTCCCCTGCTTGGGCCTTTGAAGCCCCATCACCGTGCTGCTCCTTCTGACGCTCGGCGATCTTCTTCTCGATGGCGGCCCGGATTCGAGCCGCTTCCTTCTTCTTGCTCGCCTTCCAGAGCAGCTGAAATGCCCTTAAGTGCTCTGCGGCTACGGCATGCTCCGCCAGCGTCGTCATGCCGGACGACAAGCGCTGCTTGAGCTTGTGGTCAACATTGAGGCCATGCTTGAGAAGCAGATTGAAGATCCGTTCGAAGTTCCCCAGTTCCTTCGTATCCGAAATGAACTTCGCGATCGCATACGTCTTTTGACATTCCCCGTAGAGGTCAATCCTGCCCTTCAGAAAGAGCGTTACCGCCGTCTCGTCACCGTGGATGAGCGCCTGACAGAAGGCTTCTGTGCCCCAGGGGATGCCTCGCGTCGCCAGTTCCGTGCGAGCATCCTTGCGACCTTGCACGGTGTAATTGACGTTGATCGGACCGTTGTTGTTGGGAAACATAGGGCTGTTATTCCCCTCGGTCTTATACTGCGTGCCAGGGACCTGTTGTGCGAACGCGCCACTTGCTATCAGCATCAGCACGAGGAGCCTGGGTAGCACGACACTCCATGATAGGTTCATCGGTTCACCTGTTCGAGGGGCTGTCCCAGCGGGTCTGTGAGAACTCTACGATCCAGACGCGCCGGTCCTCAAGGTTGGTCCAATCAAAACCCATATGATACAGCAGGCTGACCAGCATCTTTCCGTTCATCGAATTGGTCGAGAAGGACGAAGAGCGCCAAAACTCCTGATGCTTGAGATCGGTCGGGAGGGCTGATTCCGGTGGCATGGGGCCCTCTTGACGAATGTTCCCCGTATGGAAGCTGAGCAGTTTGATGGAGAACCATTTCTCTACGGAGTCCACCGGAACACTGGCTGGCAGCAGATCACGAGGACTGCACCAGTGGAAGGGTTCGACAAATTTGTATTCCTCCATGGACTGCCAGATCTTCGCGCGCAGCCTCCAACAGGATTTGGTGGGATCCATGAAGTTCTCGAAGTGATTGGGCGGAACATCAATCACAGTGAGCGCCACGCGAGGAAACTGCTGGTCGAAGGAGGCCAGGGAATTAAAGGACTCGTATCGACCAAAGAGCCCATAGAGTTCGGTATCTCTGAAGTCGATACCATACCAAGCGACTGGAGCGGGGCCGGTGTCTCGCATAGCGTCCTTGACAGTTTCGGAGATATCGTTGAACAGCGCGCCCATGTGGATGACACACCCACTGTTGAAGATTGCCAAGATCACGACGCACAGCAGCATTCTCATTCGCATCGACGACTCCCCATGCTCCAAGCCGTTACGGGCACAGAGCACACGGCACTCTGAAGAATTCAGGCTCAGAGCATTCCCTGAACAGCCCCAAGGCAGCATCTCAGCCTGAGCGTGACTGGAGCGTGACTGCCTCAACGCCGCAGTGGTCCCGCCTGGAGCGCGAGGCAAAGCGATGGGGCTGCACTCTGGCGGATGCGCCCCATCCGGTGGAGCATGCCGATGGCCACTCGCAGCGAGAACTTCACGCGCGCCAGCCGAACTCCAGGACCAGGGTTGCCAAGTCGGCCTGCAAGGCCTCACGAAGAACTCATGGCGGTGTTGCCACAGAACCGCGAAGAGCATCCCGCTGCGATTCTCCGCTCGATGATGCGCTCCACGAAAAAAACCGGGGCCGCTGGGAGGAGAGCGGCCCCGGTGGGGTACTGCCAGACTGACGGAACTGCCTAGAAGATCTCCTCGAGCCACTCGCGCATGCGGCCCTTGACCTTCTTGTAGACGTTCTCCTCGCGGATCCGGAACATCCGCCGGTCCAGGTGCTTCGCCCCGTACACCACCAGGCCCACGCCCGTCGCGTACATCGGGCTCTTCACCACGTCCACCAGCCCGCCAATCCCGCGCGGCATGCCCCGGCGCACCGGCAGGCCAATCACTTCCTCGGCCAGCTCCGGCATCCCCGCCAGCAGCGTCGAGCCACCCGTGATCACCACTCCCGAGGCCAGCAGGTCCTCGTAGCCGCACTTCTGGATCTCCCGGTGCACCAGCTGGAAGATCTCCTCCACCCGCGGCTCCAAAATCTCACACAGAATCTGCCGCCCCAGCACCCGCGGCTGCCGCCCACCCACGCTCGGCACCTCGATGGTCTCGTCCTTGTTCACCATCGACGCCAGCGCGCATCCGAACTTCTGCTTGATGCGCTCGGCCTCGTGCGCCGGGGTGCGCAGGCCAATCGCGATGTCGCTCGTCAGGTTGTTGCCGCCCAGGGCAATCACCGCCGTGTGCACGATCGACCCGCCCGAGAAGATCGCGATGTCCGTCGTGCCTCCGCCGATGTCGACGAGGCACACGCCCAGCTCCTTCTCGTCCTCGCCCAGCACCGCCTCGGCCGACGCCAGCGGCTGCAGCACGATGTCCGCCACGTTCAGGCCCGTGCGGTTGGCGCACTTCACGATGTTCTGCGCGCTCGACACCGCCCCCGTGACGATGTGCACCTTCGCCTCCAGGCGCACCCCCGCCATGCCCAGCGGCTCCTTGATGCCGCCCTGGTCGTCGATGATGAACTCCTGCGGCAGGACGTGGATGACCTCCCGATCCAGGGGAATGGCCACCGCCTTCGCCGCGTCGATGACGCGCGCGATGTCCGGCTCGCGGACCTCCTTGTCCTTCACCGCGACAATCCCCTGCGAGTTGAAGCCCTTGATGTGGCCACCGGCGATGCCGGTGTACACGTGGGAGATCTCCGCGCCGGCCATCAGCTCGGCCTCCTCCACCGCGCGGCGGATCGAGGACACGGTCGCCTCGATGTTGACCACCACGCCCTTGCGGAGACCCTTCGACGGGTGCGTCCCGATGCCGATGATGTCGATCCCGCTGTCGGTCAGCTCCCCGACGATGGCGCAGATCTTCGTCGTGCCGATGTCGAGGCCGACGATGATCTCCCCGGACTTCTGCTTCGCCATGACAACCCTCCCAGGCCCCCCACTCTCGTGAAAGGGGCGCGTTCCTACTGCGAGGCCCCGCTCCTCTCGGACGCGGGGCTCGAAAGCTTCACCGCCACCCAGCCGGGCCGAGCCCGGTTCTCCAGGTGGATGACCTCCGCGGACAGCCCGCGGGCACGCAGCTCCTCGCGCACGCGCGAGAGCCTCTGAAGTTTGGCGTCCGTGTCCCCCTCCCCCAACCGCGCCTCCGTCCCGTCCGCCAGCACCAGCACCAGCCCCTCCGCCGTCACCCGCACCTCGCTCAACCGCTGGCGCTTGCCGGGCTCGGTGGCCGCGTAGGCCCGCGCCACCTCCAGCGCCTGGTGGAAGCGCTCGCGCGTCTTCGCCTCGTCGGCCAGGTAGCCCTCCCGGTCCATCCCCGTAATCAACGGCAGGTCCAGCTTGTCCCCGGGCTGCAGCCGCTTGAAGGGCTCGCCGTCCTCGGCCACCAGGTACAGGTCCCCCAGCGTCGCCAGCGCCGCCGGCACGTGCTCGGACACCTCCACGGACACGCTCGAGGGGAAGTGGCGCCGCACCTCCACCGTCCTCACCCAGGGGTGGGTGGCCATGGCGCGCTCCAGCGTCTCCACGTCCAGCGCCCACAGGTTCTGCCCCACCGTCAGCCCGGACAGCTTGAGCAGCTCGCCCGGCGCGGCCCGCTCCAGCCCGCTGAAGGTGGTCTCCTTCAACAGGAAGGTGGGCGAGCTGAGCGCCCAGCGGCGCAGCTCGATTCCGCCCCACACCCAGGCGCATGTCAGACCGGTCAGTAGAATCGCCTTGAGCACGCCAGGACCGTGCGAGCGCACGGCTCCCGTCACCGCCGCCTTCGTCTGGGCGGCGTCCTGGCGGCGACGATTCTTGGATTTACCGAAAGCCATGGTGTGCGTCGGCGCATGCTGCGCCGGGTTGGATCTCCACGCCAGTTTTTCGCTACAGCCACGTCGCTGTAGCGCCCAGGTCCCCTGAAGGGGCCCCGCACGTCCACTTCACTCTGGGGAGGGGGGCCTCTCAGGCCTTGAGAGTGGCGCCTTGCAGGAGGCGCTCGCACAGGCCCGGGAAGTCGATGCCCCGGCCCGCGGCGATCTTCGGCAGCAGGCTGGACTCGGTCATTCCGGGCAGCGTGTTGATCTCCAACAGGAAGACTTCACCGGACGGCGTCAGGATGACGTCCGAGCGGGAGCCTCCACTGCACTCGAGTGCGCGATGGGCGGCAAGGCAGACCTGGTTCACGCGCTCATACTGATCCGGCGGGAGGGGGGCGGGGAAGAGGTACTGTGTGGTTCCGCCGGACTGGTACTTGGCCTGGTAGTCGTAGAACTCCCGGGCGGCCACCACCTCGATGACGCCGAGGGCCTCGTTGTCCAGGACGCCGCCCTGCACCTCGCGGCCCTTGATGTACTGCTCCACGAGGATGGAGCCGGCGAGCCTGGACGCGGCCTCGACGGCGGCGAGGTACTCGTCACGGGTCTTGCAGATGGCGACGCCCACGCTGCTGCCCTCGCGGGAGGGCTTGACGACGACGGGGAGGCCGAAGGGGAGCGAGTCCACGGCGGCCCGGGCCTCGTCGCCCGAGCGGAAGGCACGGTAGGGAGGGGTGGGGATGCCGTGGGCGATGAAGACCTGCTTGGCGAAGACCTTGTCCATGCCCAGGGACGAGGCCATGACGCCGCTGCCCGTATAGGGGATGAACATGCACTCCAACAGACCCTGGACACAGCCGTCCTCGCCGTAGCGGCCATGGAGGGCGATGAAGGCGACCTCCACCTTCTCGGCGGCGAGGCGCGCGGGCAGGTCCTTGCCCACGTCGATCTCCACCACGTCGTAGCCCAGGCCACGCAGGGCCTTGGACACGGCGGCACCGGTGCGCAGGGACACCTCGCGCTCGGAGGAGAGGCCCCCGAACAGCACACCCACCCGCTTCCGCTTCAGCTCGTCCTTGGAGAAGCCGCTCATGGCTGGAAGACCCCTACACGCTTGACTTCGGGTTGGAGCTCGACACCCCGCTCCTCGCGCACGCGAGTCCGCATCAGGGTGAGGAGCGAGAGCACGTCGTGGGCGGTGGCCCCGCCCAGGTTGACGATCCAATTGGCGTGCAGGGTGGACACCTGCGCGCGGCCGATGATGTGGCCCTTGAGTCCCACGGACTCGATGAGGCGCCCGGCGAAGTCGCCCGGCGGATTGGCGAAGACGCTGCCGAAGTTGGGCTGGCTCAGCGGCTGGCTCCGCTTGCGGTAGCCGAGGTCCTCGTCCATGGCCTTCTTGGAGGCCTCGAGGTCCCCTTTGGGCAGCAAGAAGCGGATGCGCGTCACCACGCCGCCCCGGGGCAGCTCCGTGTGGCGGTAACCGTGCGGAATCCGGGACTTGGGAATCCACCCCACCCCGTCCGCGGTGGCGACCTCCACCGCCTCCACCACGCGGTAGCACTCGCCATTCTTGGTGCCCGCGTTCATGGTGACGGCGCCGCCCAGGGTGCCGGGAATGCCCGCGAGGAACTCCGCGCCCACCAGACCGTTGGCCCTCATCTGGTTGCAGAGCCGAACGATGGCCGCGCCCGCGCCGAGGGTGAGCCTCCCCTCCTCCGCGCCCACCTCGGCCAGCTCGGGGAACAGGTCGCTCGGGAGCTTCACGGTGACGCCGGGGATGCCCCCATCTCCCACGAGGGTGTTGGCGCCTCCGCCGAGCACGGTGAGGGGCACGCCCTCCTCTCGCAGGAAGCGCAGCAGGGCCACCAGGGCGTCCGGGGAGCGCGGGCGGACGAGCGCCTCGGCCGGGCCACCCACGCGCACACTCGTGAGGGGCGCGAGCGGCGCACCCGCCGTCACGTCAACACCGGACAGGCGCCCCAGCCGCTCGGGCAGGGACGATGAGGAGAAACCCGCCGTCATGCCCTAGTCGCCCTTCGCCGTGCCGTGTTGCTTGAGGAGCTCCACGAGCTCGGGGCCCACCTGGGTAATGTCGCCGGCGCCCAGGGTGAGGACGATGTCGCCCTCGCGCAGCCGGGGCAGCAGCGCCTTGGCCAGCTCGGTGCGCTTCTCCACGAAGGTGACGTCGCGGTGGCCGTGGGCGCGGACGGCCTCGGCCAGGACGTCGCCGGTGGCGCCGGGGATGCGCTCCTCGCCCGCGGCGTAGACACTGGTGACGAAGACGACGTCCGCGTCGTTGAAGGAGGTGGCGAACTCGTTCAGCAGATCATGCGTGCGCGTGTAGCGGTGGGGCTGGAAGGCCACGACGGTGCGCCGGCCGAAGGCGCGCCGGGCACCCGCGAGCGTGGCCTGCACCTCGGTGGGGTGGTGCCCGTAGTCGTCCACCACGGTGACGCCGGCCGCCTCGCCGCGCACGGTGAAGCGCCGCTGCACGCCGCCGAACTCGGACAGGGCGCTGCGCACCACGTCCAGGGGGATGTCCATCTCCTCGGCCACGGCGATGACGGCCAGGGCGTTGAGGGCGTTGTGCGCGCCCACCATGCGGACGCGGAACTCACCGAGCGGCTCGTCGCGCCGGAAGGCCTCGAAACGGGTGGTGAAGCCCTCCAGCCGGATGCCCTCCAGCCGGTAGTCCGCCATGTGCGAGCTGCCGTAGGTGACGAAGCGCTTCTCCAGGCGCGGCAGCAGCGACTGGACGTTGGGGTTGTCCAGGCACAGGACGTTGAGGCCGTAGAAGGGCACGCGGTTGCAGAAGGCCGTGAAGGCGTCCTTCAGATTGTCCAGCGTGCCGTAGTGGTCCATGTGCTCCGGGTCGATGTTGGTGACCACGGTGATGGACGGGTGCAGGTGCAGGAAGCTGCCGTCGCTCTCGTCGGCCTCCACCACCATCAGCTCGCTCTTGCCCAGCTTGGCGTTGGAGTCGAGCACGTTCACCTTGCCGCCCACCACGGCCGTGGGATCCAGACCCGCGGCGGACATGACGGTGGCGACCATGGAGGTGGTTGTCGTTTTGCCGTGGCTGCCGGCGACGGCGACGGCGTATTTGAGCCGCATCAGCTCGGCGAGCATCTCCGCGCGGGGGATGACGGGAATCTTCCGCTGGCGCGCGGTGACGACCTCGGGGTTGTCCTTGCGCACCGCCGAGGAGATGACGACGACGTCCGCGTGGACGAGGTTGTCCGCGCGGTGGCCCTCGAAGATGGTGGCGCCCATGCCCTGCAGGCGGCGGGTGATGTCGCTGGCCTTGAGGTCCGAGCCGGACACCTTGTAGCCCTGGTTGAGCAGCACCTCGGCGATGCCGCTCATGCCGATGCCGCCGATGCCCACGAAGTGCACATGCGCGGCGTGGCGCGTCTTGAAGAGGCTCGCGGGCCTGGCGGGGCGGTTGTTCGTCACGGGTGTCGTCTCCTCAGACCTGCTTCTCGTTGCCGCCAGCCTGCGTCTCGCCGCCGCCGGGCGGCTTCTCGCCGCCGTTGGACTTCTTGGGCTTCTTGGGGTTGGGGTCCTCGCCGCGGGCCTCGGCCCGGCCGGAGGGCCCGTACGTCTTCACCATCAGGTCCACGAGCACGTCCGCCAGCTCCTTGGCGGCCTCGGGGCGCCCCAGCAGGCCGGCCTTCTTCTCCATCTGGCGGCGCTTCTCCGGGTCGTCCTTGAGGCGGCGGATCTCCGCGGCCAGCTGCTGCCCCGTCAGCTCCGACTCGCGGAACATGAGGGCCGCGCCCGCCTTCACCAGCGCCTGGGCATTCACCTCCTGGTGGTTGTCCGTGGCGAAGGGGAACGGGATGAGGATGCTGGCCTTCTTGGCCACCGTCAGCTCCGACAGCGTGGTGGCACCCGCCCGGCAGACGACGAGCTCCGCCTTGGCGTAGGCGCTGGACATGTCCTCGATGTACTCCACCACCTGGGCCTGGGCCTCGAAGCCCTTGTCCGCGTAGCCCTTGCGCACCGTCTCCAGGTCGTTCTTGCCCGTCTGGTGGACGATGTGGAGCTGCTCCTTGATGTCCTGGAGGTGGTCCAGCGCGTCGATCATCCGCTGGTTGATGCCACGGGCCCCGAGGCTGCCGCCGAAGACGAGCAGGGAGAACTTCTCGTGCGCCACGCGCGAGCGCAGGAAGTTCTCCATCAGCTTGCGGCGGATGGGGTTGCCCACGAGCTGCACCTTGCGCGAGGGGAAGAAGTGGGCGGCGTCCTCGAAGGCGGTGAAGACGACACGGACGAACTTGCCGAGCACCTTGTTGGTGAGCCCCGGCAGCGCGTTCTGCTCCTGCACGGCGGTGGGGATGCCCATCAGCGCAGCGGCGAGCACCACCGGGCCGCTGGCGTAGCCGCCCACGCCCACCACCACGTCCGGCTTCTGGCGCTGGAGGATGCGGATGGACTCGATGAAGGACATGGGCAGCGCGAGCAGGCCCTTGATGAGGCCCAGCAGGCCCTTGCCCTTGAGGCCCTGCGCCCGGATGGTCTCCAGCGGGTAGCCCTCGCGGGGAACCACGCGGGCCTCGAGGCCGCGCTCGGTGCCCACGAACACCACCTGGTTGGCGTGGTGGCGCGTCACCACCTCTTCGGCCAGGGCGATGCCCGGGTAGAGATGACCGCCCGTACCGCCTCCCGCGATGAGCACCTTCACGCCGCCACCTCCCTCATGTCACCGCCGGAGCGCAGGGTCCGGTTGCCAGCACCCTCGGCGCTGGCACTGAGCGAGAGCAATACACCGGCCGCCCCCATGAGCACCACCAGGGAGGTACCTCCGTAGGACACGAACGGAAGCGTCAGTCCTTTAGTGGGCAACAACCCCATGGCCACGCACATATTGACCGTGGCCTGGAAAGCGATGATGGAGGTGAGGCCCAGGCCCAGGTACGTGCCGAACGCCTCCGGGGCCGCGAGGCTCGCGCGGATGCCGCGCCAGATGACGATGCCGTAGAGCGACACCAGCAGCACCACCCCCACCAACCCCAGCTCCTCGCCGATGATGGCGAAGATGAAGTCCGTATGGGCCTCGGGGAGGAAGAAGAGCTTCTGCCGGCCGTCGCCCAGTCCCAGGCCGGTGAGGCCACCCGAGCCGATGGACATGAGGGACTCGGCCACCTGGTAGCCGATGTCGTGGCGGTGGGCCCACGGGTCCAGGAAGGCCAGCACGCGCTTCATGCGGTAGGGGCTGCTGGCGATGGCCGCGTACGCCAGGGGCAGCGCCAGCAGCACCGAGCCCACCAGGTAGCTCAACTTCGTGCCCGCGGCGAACAGCAGCGCGAAGAGCAGGAACACCAACAGCACCGAGCTGCCGAAGTCCGGCTGCAACATACAAAGGCCCACCAGCAGGCCGCACAACATCAGGTGCGGGAGGAAGCCCACGGAGAAGCTGGCCACCTTCTCGCGCTTCTTGGCCAGCGAGTACGAGAGGTAGACGACCCAGGCCACCTTGGCCACCTCGGCCGGCTGCAGGCCGAAACCCGGGAAGCGGATCCACCGCCGCGCGCCGCCCGCCGTGGTGCCAATGCCCGGGATGAGCACCAGCACCAGCAGCACCAGCGTCACCAGCAGCAGCGGGTACGCGAGCCGCGCCAGCCGGCGCCAGCCCACCTTCATGCCCACCGCCATCGCCACCACACCCATGCCGGCCGCCACGAGCTGCCGGTTGAGGAAGTAGAGGCTGTCACCCAGCTTGTCCTGGGCCATGACGGCGCTCGCCGAGTACACCATCACCAGGCCGAGCGACACGAGCGACAGGACGGCGCACAGGAGCAGCGGATCGAACCGCACCGGGGCGGAGGACGGAGCGGCAATGGCCTTCATGGGCTCAGAGCTCCCTCACGAGGCGTTTGAACGTGTCGCCCCGGTGCTCGAAGTTCTGGAATTGATCGTAGGAGGCGCATGCGGGCGACAAAAGTACAGTGTCGCCGGATCCTGCCAGGGCCCTGGCCCGCCGTACAGCTTCCGCGAGCGTCTCGCAGGCGTAGACGGGACAGCTGCCCTCGTACGCCTGGGCGATCGTCCCGGCGTCCTGGCCGATGGTGAGCACGCCCTTCACCTTGCCGCGGCCCTCGTCGACCATGGGCTGGTAGGGAGCGCCCTTGCCCTTGCCGCCGGCGATGAGGAGCACGTCCTTCTGGAAGGCGCGCAGGGCCACCAGCACCGAGTCCACGTTGGTGGCCTTGGAGTCGTTCACCCACTCCACGCCCTCCAGCACGCGCACGCTCTCCAGCCGGTGGGGCAGACCCGGGTAGCTGTCCAGTCCGGCCTGCACCGCCTCGTGCGCCACGCCGGCCAGCCGCGCCAGCAGCGCCGCCGCCATGGCGTTCTGCGCGTTGTGGGCCCCGCGCAGCGCGCGGTTGGTGAGGGTGAAGGACTCGCCCGTCTCCCCCGCCCCCTCGAAACGGAAGCCACCGGGCCGAGCCACCGCCATGCCCGCGAGCTTCGGCGCCGCGGCCACCGGACGCCCGGTGAGGCTGAAGCCGTAGACGGGCACCTTCGCGGCCTCGGCCAGCCGCAGCACGTGCGCGTCGTCCGCGTTCACCACGACGAAGTCACCCTCCGCCTGGTTGCGGAAGATGCGGGCCTTGGCCTCGCCGTAGGCCTCGTGGCTCGCGTACCGGTCGATGTGGTCCGGCGTGAGGTTGAGGAGGGTGGAGCCCTTGGGCCGCAGGGTGTCGATGCCCTCGAGCTGGAAGCTGGAGAGCTCCACCACCAGCGCGTCCCAGTCATTGGGGGACAGGGCCGCCTCTGCCAGCGGGCGCCCGAGGTTGCCGCCCACGAAGGTGCGCCGGCCACCGCGCGAGAAGAGCTCCCCGGTGAGCGCCGTGGTGGTGCTCTTCCCGTTGGTGCCGGTGATGCCGATGAACGGCAGGTGCGAAAGGTAGCGCCCGGCCAGTTCCACCTCGCCCCAGACGGGCACGCCCGCGGCGCGCGCCTTCTGGATGTCCGGCAGCGCCAGCGGCACGCCCGGGCTCACCACCACGAGTTGCTGCGACTCCAGCAGCCCCGGCGGCGTGGGGCCGGTGACGAGCGTCACGCCCCGCGCCTTCAGCTCGCGCGCCGTGTCGCCCAGGGCGTCCTCGGTGCGAGCGTCCAGCGCCGTCACCCGCGCGCCCTTCGCCAGCAGGAGGCGGATGGCCGCCAACCCGCTCTTGGCGAGCCCATACACCACTGCCTTCCGGTCCTTCAGGTCGGGCGTCATGCGCGCCACCCCTCCACACTGCCTACCGAAGCTTGAGCGACAGAATCGCCACGCCTCCACAGAGGATGGCGACGATCCAGAAGCGGACGATGATCTTCGGTTCCGCCATGCCCTTCAGCTCGAAGTGGTGGTGCACCGGCGCCATCTTGAAGACGCGTTTGCCGGTGAGCTTGAAGGACGTCACCTGGATCATCACGCTGAGGATCTCCGCGAAGAAGACCCCGTGGATGATGGCGGAGACCACCTCGTTCTTGGACAGCACCGCCAGCCCGCCCAGTGCACCGCCCAGCGCGAGCGAGCCGATGTCGCCCATGAAGACGGAGGCCGGGTAGGCGTTGAACCAGAGGAACGAGATGCCAGCGCCCACGATGCTGGCGCAGAAGACGGCCAGCTCGGCACCACCGGGCACCTCGGGGACACCGAGGTAGCGCCACAGGGGCACGCCCACCACCCGCGTCACGCCCTCCACCGTCTCCACGTCGGCGATGCGCGTCAACGAGCCCGCCACGTAGCAGAGGATGGCGAAGGTGGAGGCCGCGATGATGGTGGGCATGATGGCCAGGCCGTCCAGACCGTCCGTCAGGTTGACGGCGTTGGACGTGCCCACCACGACGATCCACGCGAAGAACACGTAGAACCAGCCGAAGTCCGGGTTGAACCAGTGCGTGGGCACGAAGGGCAGCGTGAGCTTCGTGTCGATGAGCAGCTTCGGCCCCGTGAAGGCGCCATCCGGCCCCGTCCACGTGCACATGAGCCCGAAGATGGCCACCAGGTAGAAGAAGGTCTGGAGGACGATCTTGTACCGGCCCGCCAGGCCCTTGGAGTTGCGCTTGGACAGCTTGAGCCAGTCGTCCAGGAAGCCGATGAAGCCATAGCCCAGGGTGAGCAACAGCGCCGCCCACACCGCGCGGCTCTTCAGGTCCGCGAAGACGAAGGTGCCGAACGCGATGCACATGAGGATGAGCGCGCCACCCATGGAGGGCGTGCCCTTCTTCTTCTGGTGCGTGTCCGGGGTGTCCTCGCGCACGTTGCTCTGCCCGTGCTGCTTGAGGCGCAGCCAGGCGATGAGCCTCGGGCCCACGAACATGCCCAGCAGCAGCGAGGCCACCGCCGCCGCGACGATGCGGAAGGTGGGGTAGCGCAGGAAGTTCAGCAACCGGGCCGCGTCCGTGCCCTGAATCCACTCGTAGATGAGGAGCAGCACCTAGTGGCTACCTCCAGGCGCGGCGGCACCCGTCAGGCCCGCCACGACCCGCTCGAGCCGCATGCCACGGCTCGCCTTGACCAGCACCACGTCGCCGGCCCTCAACCGGGGCTGCAACCAGGCCAACAGCGGCTCCACCTCGGTGAAGTGCGCCGCGTTGTCACCCAGCCCCGCCGCCTCGTACCCCTTGCGCGAGCGAGGCCCGAAGAAGGCCACCAGGTCCGCCTTGCCCGCCGCCAGCGTGCCCAGCTGCGCGTGCTCCTCCAGCTCGCCGGGCCCCAGCTCCAACATGTCCCCGAGCACCGCCACCTTCCGGCCACCGGGCTGCACCAGCGAGCGCAGCGTGTCCAGCGCCGCGGCCATGGAGGCCGGGTTGGCGTTGTAGCAGTCGTCCACCACGGTGACGCCGTGCAGGCCGTCCACCACGTTGAGCCGGCGCGCGTACGGCCTCGCCGCCTCCAGGCCCTTCACGCACTCCTCGGGGGAGTAGCCCAGGGCCACCGCCAGCGCGAAGGCGCCCGTGGCGTTGAGGGCGTTGTGCTCGCCGATGAAGGACAGCTTCACCGGCCAGTCCCGGCCCTGGTAGTGCACCGTGACGGCCAGGCCCTCGCGGCCGCGCGGCGTGACGCCCGCCAGCCGCACGTCCGCGTTGGCGGCCCGGCCGAAGGTGAGCTTCTTCGCCCGGCTGCGCGCCGCCTGCGGCGGAATGAGCGGGTCATCCACGTTCACCACGGCCACGGCCTCGGGCGGCAGCTCGCGGAACATCTCGCCCTCCGCCTCGGCCACGCCCTCGATGCTGCCCAGGCCCTCCAGGTGCTCGGGCTGGATGATGGTGATGACGGCCGCGTCCGGCTTCGACACGCGGGTGAGCCGCGTCATCTCGCCGGGACGGTTCATCCCCATCTCCACCACGGCCGCCACGTGCGAGGGCTCCAGGCGGAACAGCGTCAGGGGCACCCCCACCTCGTTGTTGAGGTTGCCCTCCGTCTTCAGCGCGGAACCCCGGACGGCCAGGATGGCGCCCACCATCTCCTTGGTGGTCGTCTTCCCGTTGGAGCCACCCACGGCGCCCACCGGAATCCGGAAGCGCTCGCGGTGCGCACGCCCCAGCCCGCCGAGCGCCGCCAGGGTGTCCTCCACCTCGTAGAGAGCGAAGCCCTCCGGGAGCTGGGGGAGCGCCCTGCCCTTCTTCACCACGGCGCCGGCCGCCCCTGCACTGGCGGCCTGCGCGAGGAAGTCGTGCGCATCGAAGCGCTCGCCCTGCAGCGCCACGAAGAGGCACCCGGGCACCAGGGCCCGGGTATCGGTGCAGACGGCCGTGAACTCCGCCGCCGGCTGAGCGCCGCGACGGGTGGCCCCGGCCGCCTGTACCACCTGCTCGTCCGAGAATCGTACGGGCATAGAAAGGGTCCGCGGCTCTCCGTCAGGTACGGATGGCGAGCGCCCGGGCCGCGACCTCGCGGTCATCGAAGGAGCGCTTCTCGGTACCGATGATCTGGTACGTCTCGTGCCCCTTGCCGGCGATGAGGACCACGTCGTCCTCCTTCGCCAGGGAGATGGCCGTCTCGATGGCGGCCTTGCGGTCCGCGTCCACGAGGTAGCCCTTCTCCCCGCTCTTGGCCTTGCCCGCGGAGATGCGGCGCATCCCGATCTTCTCCAGGCCCGGCGTCACCTGCGAGATGATGTCCTCGGGATCCTCGGTGCGCGGGTTGTCGCTCGTCACCACGGCCAGGTCCGCGGCCTCGGCGGCCGCCGTGCCCATGAGCGGACGCTTGCCCTGGTCCCGGTCCCCACCGCAGCCGAACACCACGATGACGCGGCCCTTGGCCATGGCCCGCGCCGCCTCGAGCGCGCGCTTGAGGGCGTCATCCGTGTGCGCGTAGTCCACCAGCACCGCCGGCGCCTGCGCGGGGCCGTGGTTCTCCACCCGCTCCATGCGGCCGGGCACGCTGCCCATGCGCTCGATGCCCAGCTGCACGTCCTTGCGGCGAGCGAAGCCCGCGCCCAGCGCCAGACCGGCCGCCGCGAGGATGTTCTCCAGGTTGTGCGGCCCCAGCAGCCGGCTCTTCACCGGGATGTCACCGGCGGGCGTCTTCAGCACGCCCTTGATGCCCTGCAGGCTGAAGGACGCGTCCGCGGCGGAGATCTCCCCGTTGCCCAGGCGGCTGAACTTCCACGCCATGCGCTTCTGGCCGCGCAGCTCGTTGTAGATGCGGGTGCCGTAGGTGTCGTCCCCGTTGACCACCGCCACGCCCGTCTGGGAGAGGTTCTCCACGAAGAGCTTGCGCTTGGCCTGGAAGTACTCCTCCAGGTCCTTGTGGTAGTCGAGGTGATCCCTCGTCAGGTTGGTGAAGGCCGCGGCCTTGAAGGTGATGCCGTGCACACGCTCCTGCAGCAGGGCGTGGCTGGACACCTCCATCACCACCGTCTCCACGCCCGCGTCCACCATCTCCTTGAGGATGCGGTGCAACTCCAGCGGGTCTGGCGTGGTGTGGGCCGTGGGGTGGAACTGGCCGCCCACCTTGTAGCCCAGCGTGCCAATGACGCCCGTGGAGGAGTAGGCCGCGGTGGCCATCGCCTCGAGCAGATAGGTGGTGGTCGTCTTCCCGTTGGTGCCCGTAACCCCCAGCATGGTGAGCTTGTCGGCGGGCCGGCCATGGAAATTGGCCGCGATGAGCGCCAGCGCCTTGCGGGCGTTGGACACCTTGAAGAAGGGCACCTGCGAGGACAGGGACTTCTCCGACACCACCGCCACGGCCCCGCGAGATACGGCCTCACCCACGAACTGGGCGCCGTCCTCCTTCGTGCCCGGCACGGCGACGAACAAGTCGCCCGGCTTCACCTTGCGAGAGTCCTGCGACACCCCCGTCACGTCGACCGGGGTCCGGCCGCCCGAGGTCTGCTCGGCACCACACCCTGCAAGGACATCCGTCAGCTTCATCGTTTCCCCTTCACATGCAGCCGCAGCGAGGCTGAGCTGTCCCGCGGCCTCATTGCCGCGCCGCCAGCTCCAGCGTCACTCGCGCACCCTTCTCCACCAGCGCACCGGCGGCGGGACTCTGCGAAACAACGCGTCCACTACCCAACAATCGAGGCTCCAGGGCCGAGGAGAGCAGCTTCGTCACCGCCTCGCGCCCCGCCTGACCCACAACATCCGGAACGCGGACGGAGCCAGGCTCCACGTTCTCGGTGACTGCCTCCGACACCATGGGCTGAGCCGTCTCCGCACTCGAGGGAGGGGGCTGGGCGGCCGCCACCGGCAGGGCGGTGGACGGCAGCGGCACCTCTCGCGAGGGAGGGACGGCCAGGTGGGCCATGGCGGCGGTAGCGATTTCCTTGAAAGCAGGGGCGGCCACCTTTCCCCCGTACACGTCCGTCTTGGGCTCGTCCACAATCACGAGAATGACGGCGCGAGGATTCTCGGCCGGTACCACGCCCACGAAGGAGGCGAGCCGCTTGTCGGAATACCCCCGGGCCACCGGATCCGCCTTCTGGGCGGTGCCCGTCTTGCCGGCCACCCGGTAGTCCTCCATGGCGGCCTTGGGGGCGGTCCCCTCCTTGGTGACCACGCTTTCGAGCATGGAGATGACCTTCTTCGCGGTGGCGGCCGAGACGGCCTGGCGCACCTCGGTGGGCCGGTTCTCCAGTAGCACCACCCCGTCCGGGTCCACCACCTTGGAGACGAGGTAGGGGCGCATCAGCACGCCGTTGTTGGCCAGCGCGCCCCAGGCGGCGGCCATCTGCACGGCGGTGGCGCTCATTCCCTGCCCGAAGGACTGGGTGGCCAGCGACACTTCCGCCTTGGGGAAGGGAATGGAGCCCTTGCCCTCGCCGGGCAGCGCCAGCCCGGTGCGCTCGCCGAAACCGAAGTCGCGGTAGGACTTCACCAGCCGCTCCCGGCCCAGCTGCTGGGCAATCTTGGCGGAGCAGATGTTGGAGGACTCGCGCAGCACCACCTGCGGGGTGAGCCAGCCGAGCGGGTGGGTGTCGTGGATGGTGTGCCGGCCAATGTTCCACGCGCCATTCTCGCAGAAGAAGAGGTCCTCCGGCTTGATGACCTTCTCATCCAACGCACTGGCCACGACGAAGGCCTTCATCGTCGAGCCGGGCTCGAAGACATCGAGCGCGGCGCGGTTGCGCATGCTGGCCCGCGCCTCCTTCTCGGGGGCGTTGGGGTTGAAGCGCGGGTGGTTGGCGATGGCGAGGATCTCCCCCGTCTTCGGCTCCAGCACGATGACCATGCCCGCCACCGCCTTGGCCTCCTCCACCGCGCGGCTCAGGGCCCGCTCGGCGACGAACTGGAGGTGGCGGTCGATGGTGAGGGTGACGGAGGCGCCCTGGCGCTCGATGGTGTCCGGAGCGCCGGAGACGAGCAGCTTGCGGCCCTTGGCGTCGCGGAAGCCGGACAGGCGCGAGTTCTGCCCGGACAGCTCGTCCTCGAAGGCCAGCTCCAGGCCCTCGAGGCCGTGGCCGTCCAGGCCCACCATGCCCACCACGTGCGCGCCCAGCTCCTTCTGCGGGTAGAAGCGCTTGGGCTCCTTGGTGAAGCCGAAACCGGGCAGCCCCAGGGCCTTCACCGCCTCCACCTCCCGGGGCGTCACCTGACGCTTCACCCAGGCGAAGCGCCGGGCACGGGCGAGCCGGGCGTGCAGCTCCTCCACGTCCAGCTTGAGCACCTTCGCGAGCGAGCGCGCGGCCTGCTTCACGTCCGGCAGCATGGAGGGGTCCACCCAGATGGAGTCCACCTCCACGCTCTGGGCGAAGGGCGTGCCGCGGCGGTCGAAGATGTCACCACGGCGGGCGGGGATCTCAATCTGGCGGACGTACTGATCCTGGGCGAGCCCGCGCAGCTTGTCGCGCTCGAACACCTGGAGCTGCACGGCGCGTCCGAAGGCGGCCAGCAGCAGGGTGACGAAGAAGAAGGCGAGCAGCTTCACGCGAAGCCGCAGCCACTTCTGGTTGGGCTCGGGAGCCCGCGCCGATTTGAAGTCCCTCACGGCCAGCCCCCCCTCAGTGCGGTGCACCGCGATCGGCCACGCGGACGCTCCGGGCGTCACGGGCCTCCACGCGGGCGTTGCGCTTCTTGCCCGCCGGCTCCGCCGGAAGGGCGATGACGAGCGAGCCCGCGGGCATGGACATGCCGAGCTTCTCGCGCGCCAGCTTCTCCAGCCGCGCCGGGTTCTTCAGCGTGGCCAGCTCCAGCTTCAACCGGTCGTTCTCCCGGATGAGGGCGCGCTCCTCGGCCTCGGCCTTGGAGAGGCGGTAACCCATGTCCACCACCAGCACGCGGCTCGCCACGTGGACGAAGCCCACGGCGGCGAAGAGGGCGAAGAGGAACACCGCGGGCAGCAGGTGCAGCAGCACCTCCCCCACCGACACTCCACTCCCACTGCCACGAGACACGGGCTTGCTGCGGCTCATCGAATCTTCTCCACCACGCGCAGGTGCGCGCTCCGGGCACGGGGGTTGGCGGCAATCTCCTCGTCCGAGGGCGCGATGGCCTTGCGCGACACCAGGGTGAAGTCACCCTGGCCGCCACAAGCGCACACCGGAAACCCGGGAGGGCACTTGCAGCTGCCCACCATGTCCCGGAAGGTCTCCTTCACCTTCCGGTCCTCGAGCGAGTGGAACGAAATGACGGCGGCGCGGCCCCCCACCTTCAGCAGCCGGGGCAGTGCGGCGAGCAGGGACTCCAGGGACTCCAGCTCCTGGTTCACCGCCATGCGCAGCGCCTGGAAGGTGCGGGTGGCCACGTGAATCTTGTTGGGCCAGGCCTTGCGCGGCACGGCGCGCTTGACGGCCTCGGCGGCCTCCAGGGTGCGCGTGGGCAGCGAGCGCTTCAGCTCCCGGGCGATGGGCCGGGCGAAGGGCTCCTCACCGTACTCCTCGAGGATGCGGCGCAGCTCCGCCTCGTCCTCCTCGGCGATGAGCTCGGCGGCGGTGCGGCCCGTGTCGCCCATGCGCATGTCCAGCGGGCCCTCCTTCTGGAAGGAGAAGCCACGCTCGGCCACGTCGAGCTGGGGCGAGGACACGCCCAGGTCCACCAGCACGCCATCCACCGGAAGCAGATCCGTGGCCACCTCGAGCAGGTCCCCGAAGTTGCCCTGCCGGGCGCTGAAGGCCGGGTACGCGGCGAGCCGGACGCGGGCGGCCTGGAGCGCGACCGGATCCCGGTCCACGCCCAGCACGGTCGCACCCCGGGCGAGAAGCGCCTCGGAGTGACCACCACCACCCAGTGTGCCGTCGATGATCACCTTCCCCGCTCCCGGTCGAAGGACGTCCACCGATTCATTCAGGAGGACGGTCTGGTGGCTGAAGTCAGCCAAGGGGCGCCTAGACGAACGGGGCCCGCGCGAGCGCGAAGGCGGCCCGGGCATCGTTCATATGCGGGTAGAGCTCGAAGACATCATGAGCGCCCGCGGCCCGGAGGATGGCGGCCAGGTAGGGAGACAGCCCGGACAACTTGATGTCCCCGCCGGCCTTGCGGAAGGCCTCGGCACGGGCCACCAGGGGCTTCACGCCGCGGTAGTCCAGGTGGCACACCTCGGCGAGGTCCAGCACCACGTTGCGGAGGCCCCGCTGCATGCGCAGCCCGAGCTCCTCGCAGAGCTGGGTGAGGTCCTTCTCCAGAAGCTCCCCCTCGAGCATGAGGGTCTCCACGCGCCCACTGGAGACCGCGCGGATGCCCTGTGCTTCGGCTGCCTGGTTCATGACACCACCTTCCCGGGTTTCCCGCTTCCCGTCGAAAATTCAACCCACTACTGGCGCAGCTCGGTGAGCACGCGCATGACGTCCGCGCTGGAGGCTTCCTTGCGCGCCTCCTCCTGGGCCCTGGCCCAGCCCTCGCGGCTCCACAGTTCGATCACCTTCACCATCCCCGCCCACACCAGCTCCTTGTCCAACCCCGCGTGGGCGCGCAGCGACGGCGGAATCAGCACGCGCCCGAGCTTGTCGAGCGGGCACTCCTGCGCACTGGCCACGTAGAGCCGCATGAGCGTCTTCACCCCTGGCTCCATCGGGTTGCGCCTGGCGAGCGCCGCCTCGAGCTGCTCCCACTCGCGCACCGGGTAGGCATGGAGACAGGGGTCCAACGCCGTCGTGATGATGAGGCGCTCGTCGTACGAGCCCACGAGCGTCTCGCGCAGCCGTGCCGGGAGGCTGGTGCGCCCCTTCGCGTCGATCTGGTGCTCATAGACGCCTCGGAACACGCGAAGAAGTCCACCCTGTCAGCCCGGCCGATCCACATGACGCCACCCGTTCCCACTCCGATCCACTTTGGGCGGCGGAAAATACGCGCGGCCCCCTACCCGGTCAAGAAATGCAACAGGCGCGTACAGGTCCGTGTCGGGCGGGAAAACCCGAGGAGGGGGGCGCGGGTGGGGGGCGCGGGTGGGAACGAGTGGATCGGCGGGTGCGGAATTGACCCCGGCCAGAGGGCTCTGCATTACTGCCGCCCGCTGAGCGCCTGTGCAGGGCCGCTCACACCTCGCATCCCGGCCGGGGGGCGGGGACCTCACAGAAAATGAAGGTGCACGCATGAACCGCTTGACTCGTCTGATGGTGCTCTCCGCGATGACCCTGGGCCTGGTGGCCTGTGGTGGTGCGAAGCTGGGCGGTGGCAAAGAGGGTGCAGCCCAGGCCGCCTTCCAGGCGTCTCAGCCGGTGGGTCGCAACAGCAACAAGTCCGCGGATGCCCTGGTGAGGCAGGCACTTGCCAGCGGCGCCCTCACCGCATCTGTCTCCTATAAGTGCCACACGAGCGGCGAAGTGAGCTGGAGCGTGGACCTGACCAACGTCGGCCAGAACGGCACCTTGAGCTACGACGTCAACTACGATGGCTGCAACGAGGACGGGAAGAACGAGTACAACGGCAAGATGGCGTACGCGATGCGCTTCGCCATCGACCCGACCCTCCAGCGCTTCGCGTTCATCACCACGATGAAGGGCAAGCTGAGCATCGAGGGCGAGATCTCCGACTACATCGAAGCGGACGTGGCCCTGAGCATGGAACTCACCGCCACCTCGGCGCACTCCGGCAACGTGTCGCTGGTACTCGATGGCACCATCAAGACGTCCGAGGGCAGCCACGTGTACACCAAGGAGACCCTCTCCATCACCGCTGGCGAGCTGCCGAAGACCTAGTCGCCCGCCCGCTGTCGCTTTTCCGAGGCCGGACTTCCAAGCTGGAGGCCCGGCCTTGCTTTTGCCCTATGATCCACCCGCCGAGTCCTTACAGGGGAGCACCGCTGCCATGAGCCAGAACGCGACGAACCGAGCCCACGGCGAGGTACGCCTCAAGGTGGCCTACAAGAAACCCGAGGCGCTGCTGAGCGAGTACACGCGCAGCATCGGACGGGGAGGCGTGACCCTGCAGACACAGAAGAGCCTGCCAGTGGGAACGCGCTTCGTCTTCGAGATGCACAACCCCGGGGTGGCCGCGCCGGTGGAAGTGGTGGGCGAGGTGGTGCGGGTGACGGCGCAGCCCAACGGGCGCCACATGATCACCGTGAAGTACGACCCGGGGCAGGATCGAGGCGGACTGGACGCGGTGCTGCAGCGCATCTTCGATCTCCAGGAGTTCGAGAAGCTGCGGCGTTACCCGCGCGTCCCGCTGCACCTGCCGGCGATGGAGGAGGAGACGCCCTTCGCGCCGCCCTTCTTCGTGAGGGATCTGTCGCGGGGAGGGGTGGGCCTGGAGGTGGAGGCGCCCGCGCTGCCGGCCTCGGTGAAGGTGGGCATGCCCTTCCTGCTGGAGATGGACCTGGCGCTGGGCACGATGATGCTGCACGGCGAGGTGGCGTGGACGTCGGCGGGAGGGCCCGAGGTGCTGCCCACCTTCGGCGTCACCTTCGGCACCCTGCTCCCGGACTCGGCGGAGCGGCTGGAGAAGCTGCTGTCGCTCGAGTCCATGCCGCCCGCGCCCTGGCGCGCCCGCGTCTGCTTCGGCATGGACGCGGTGATGCGCATGCCGTGAGCGGGAACGCTCCTCCGGGCCCTACACCGCGGACAACGGATAGCCGCTGGCCTTCTCCACGGCCTGGAGGATCGTCTCGCGCAGTTCCACCGGATCGTACGGCGTGAAGAGCTCCAGCCGCGCCACCTTCGCCAGGTGCTCCTCGAGCGCGTCACCCTTCACGGTGGCGCACAGCGCGCGCCGGGCCCGGGCGTAGGACTGGACGTTGGCCTCGGTGGCGAACTGCCGCGCCATCGCCACCCGCACCGCGTCCAGCTTCCCCTCCCCCGCCGCCTGACGCGTGCGCGTCACCACCGAGTCCAGCGCGTACGCGTCCATCACGATGTCCGCCACCGTGGCCAGCACCTCCTGGCGCTGCTCGATCTCCGCCCCGAACGTCTCCGCCGCCACCTTCAGCGTGTAGATCGCCAGGCGCTTGAGGTTCTCCGCCGCCTGCTCCTCCGCGGCCAGCTCGTCCTGCACCCGCGCCTTCGGCAGCCGCTCCGCCGTCAGGTCCTCGTCCACCGCCTGCGCCACCTCGAAGAGCGGCAGCGTGCCCTTCATCGTGCGCTTGAGCAGCATCCCCGCGATGAGCATCCGGTTGATCTCATTGGTGCCCTCGAAGATGCGGTTGATGCGTGCATCCCGGTAGGCGCGCTCCACCGGGTACTCCTCGATGTAGCCCGCGCCACCGTGGATCTGCACCGCGTCGTCCACCACGTACCCGAGCGCCTCCGAGCCGTACACCTTCATGATGGAGGACTCGATGGCGTACTCCTCGATGGCGGCGATGAGGCGCGCGGAATAGTCGGCGGCCGTCTTGTCCGCCCCCGCCATCACCGCGTCCACCAGGCCCGACGTGCGGTACGTCATGCTCTCCACCGCGTGGATGAGCGTGGTCATCCGCGCCAGCTTCTCCCGGGTGAGCGGGAAGCTCGCGATGGCCGTCTGGAACTGCTTGCGCTCCTGCGCGAAGAGCAGCGCGTTGCGCAGTTGCAGCTTCATGCCGCCGAGCACGCCCGCGCCCAGCTTGAGCCGCCCGTAGTTGAGGATGTTGAAGGCGATCTTGTGCCCCTTGCCCACCTCGCCGAGCAGGTTCTCGCGGGGAATCCGCGCGTCCTCGAAGTAGAGCGGGCACGTGGAGGAGCCGCGGATGCCCATCTTGTGCTCCTCGGGCCCCACGGTGAAGCCGGGCGAGCCCCGCTCCACGATGAAGCCGGTGAACTTGTCGCCGTCCACCTTGGCGAACACCACGAACACGTCCGCGAACGCCGCGTTGGTGATGTAGAGCTTGGAGCCGTTGAGGATCCACTCCTTGCCATCCGGGGACAGCACGGCCTTCGTCCTGGCCCCGAGCGCATCCGAGCCACTCCCCTGCTCCGTGAGGGCGTAGGCCGCCACGAGCTCGCCGGTGGCCAGCTTCGGCAGGTACTTCTGCTTCTGGGCCTCGTTGCCGAACCAGACGATCGGTAGCGTGCCGATCCCCGTGTGCGCGCCAAAGGACACGGACCAGGAGCCCTGCAGGCTCATGGCCTCGGCGATGAGCAGCGAGGTGGTCTTGTCCAGGCCCAGGCCGCCGTGGGCCTCGGGGATGTCGATCATCAACAGGCCCAGCTCGCCCGCCCGGCGCAGCAGGTCGCGCAGCAGCGCGTTGTCCTTGGCCTCGATCTTCTCGGCCTGGGGGAGGACCTGCTCGGTGGAGAACTGGAGGGCCGTCTTCAGGTAGAGACGCTGCTCCTCGGTGAACAGCTCGGGTGTGGTGATGCGCACCGAGCCCACGTCGTTGAACAGGAAGGCCCCCCCGACGGGGACCGCACCGGAACGGGCCTGCTCGAGCACTGCTGCCATTCGGAATCCTCCAGGAGCTTGCCTCCTCGCTCGGGAGGCAGTTGTGCCACCGCGCCGGGCAAGATATGGCGCGGTGCATCAGGGCGGTAGTAGCGACAGGCCCGCCCCTTCTCAACCGAGTTGGACTCGCGGAGGAAGTGACGCCATGAAGCTGCGCTGGAACGTGCTGGGAGCCGTGCTGCTGGGACTGGGACTCGTGGGCTGTGGTGCGACGGTGGGCGACGCCTGCACCACGGACGCCGACTGTGGCGACAAGGGCTTCTGCATCAACAACCAGGCCTTCACCCCGGGAGGCTACTGCTCGCAGTCCTGCGTGCCCGGCAAGGACGAGACCTGCCCCACGGGCAGCAGCTGTGTGAGCAAGGGCTACGCGGAGGACGTGTCCGCCTGCTTCCTCGAGTGCACCTCGGATGATGACTGCCGCACGGGCTACAAGTGCACGGGCGGTTTCCAGGGCAATCCCCTCTCCGTCTGCGTGGCCGGAAACTGAGCCCTCCGGGGCCGTGCACCCCGCGCGGCCTCCCTCGTACGCTGTCCTGCGAGCCAGCCGCATCTCCGAGGGTGCGGCTGCTCATCCCCGGAGACGGACCGGAGATCTCTGCTAGGAAACACGGGCATGAAGAAACTCGTGCCGCTCCTCGCCCTGGCCGTCACCGCCTGTAGACCCGCCACCCTCGACCGGGACTTGAAGGACATCCCGGGACTGACCCTCCATGCCCTGTACGATGGCGCGAGTGAGGAGACCGTGCTGCTCGAGTACGACAGCCCCGCGGGCTCGTCGTGCTACCGCATCCCGGCGGAGACCTCGCTCACCGTCAACGGAGAGTCCTTCACCCTGGACAAGCGGGGAGAGCTCTATGACACCCCCAGTGGGTTCTTCGGCTGCGAGTTCCCCCGGTTCAAGGGCCCCGCGCGTCCGGCCGAGGAGCCCCTGACGGATTACGTCCTCTCGGATGGCAAATCGAGCCTGCGCGCCGCCTTCAAGCAGCTCCACGCGACACGGGGCTTCCGGATCAAGGTGAATGGCGTCGAGCAGACCAACACGCTCCGTAACGGGTCCGCGGTGGACATCGAGTGGTTCCCGGTGACCGATATCATCGACGGCGCGCAGGTCGCCTTCCGGCTGGACGGTACGCCGGAAGGAGAGGAAGACACCTATACGATCCAGGGCCTGCGCGTGGACGCCAACCACATCCGCTTCGTCCTGGATGTGCGGCGGCTCGGCAACTACACGCTCCGGGTCACCGCCCAGGGTCAGGCCGGAGTGGAGTCCTGCGAGGGCTTCACCAGTTGCCAGGGGGACTTCGTCGAGGAAGTGCGAATCCCCATGGCCATCGAGTAGCTGTCCGGGCCCTATTGCCCCGCCGGAGCCCCGGCCACGGCGGGCGCCCGGGGCGTCGGGTAGATGAAGCACAGCGTCTCGAAGTAGGGCTCGCCGGGCGCCGCGTACACGCCACCGAGCGCCCGCGCGGCCTGCGCCAGCTCCGTGCCGAACGAGGGCACGAGGCAGATGTCCTCGGAGGTGGTGAAGCGCCCCTTCAGCCTCCCGAGCCCCTTGCGCAGCGTGGCGATGTCCTGCTTCCCACCGCGCACGGGGACCGAGGGGCCGTTGGCATCGGGCCCCGGCAGCTTCCCCACGCTGGTGGTGAGCTCGAAGCCATCCTGCCGCTGGATGATGCGCAGCTTGCCGGGCGCGGCCTCGGCCAGCCACGCCTGGAAGCCCTGCTCGTCGCGCAGCACCAGCCGGTAGGCGGCCGGGGCATCCGGGTGGAGCAGCCACACCTCACTCGCGGATTCGCGCAGGACGGCGAGCAGCTCGGAGGTCTGCACGAGGAACGTGTCCGCGTCCGGCACGAGCAGCACGCCCTGCTCCTTCACCCGCTCGCGCAGCCGGGCCTGGTCCCCGGGCCTGGTGGGCACGAACCGCTCCCCACCGAGCTGCACGGCCTCTCCCGCCAGTTCCACCCGCAGCACCTTTCCGGGCACGGGCTCGCCGTACACCTCGGCCGGAGCCACCTGGAAGCGCGCGTCCTCCTCCGCGACGAGCGCCGGGAGCGGCGCCGGCTTGAGCGACGAGAGCGGCTCGGCCGGCTTCTCCTGCGTGCAACCCACGGCCAGCACCAGCGCCGCCCACGGCATCCGATTCATCCTCATGGCGTCTCCTTCTGCTGGGTGTCCTCGTCCCGCGGCGCGGAGGCCAGGGCGGGGACGAGCGCGGCGAGGCGGGCGGCGGCGTTCAGCGGGAAGTCCCTCGGGGGAAGTGTTGAGAGGCGCATGATACCCGGGGCCACCGCGCCGGAGGGGTCCTGACGCTTCGGACCTGTTGCGTCCTGTAGCGGAAAAAGACCCTCCCCCACCCTCCAGGCCCCGGGGCGCACGCCCGGCCGGACGCCCGGATCTCCTGGGACCGGACATCCGCCCCTCCTAAGTCGTGGCATCCGTTGAGGGTTGATGCTACGACCTCTCACTGCTCTCGCGTCTCATGAGGGGGACATGCCAGAAGGCTCCGCGTCACTCCAGCTCGCGGTTGGCGACCGGGTGGTCTACCCGAATCAAGGGGTCTGCCGCGTCTCGGCCATCGAGGTGAAGGAGGTGGCTGGGCAGAAGCTCACCTTCGTCACCATGCACCGGGAAGAGGATGGGGCGAAGGTGATGGTGCCCCAGACCAAGGTGATCTCCATCGGCGTCCGCAAGGTGGCGGGCCCCGAGGACGTCAAACAGGTCTTCGAGTTCCTGCGCTCCGACAGCGACAAGGCGGACCTGGACTGGAAGATGCGCGCGCGCACCAACCAGGACCGCATGGCCCAGGGTGGCCTCATCGGCATGGCCGAGGTGGTCAAGGGCCTGCAGGTGCTCAGCGAGCTGCGCCCGCTGCCCACCAAGGAGCGTGAGCTGTACGACAACGCTCGCCACCTGTTGGTGTCGGAAATCGCCGCCGCGCTCAACACCTCGGACTGCAACGCCGAGGACGCCATCGACCTGGTGCTCTTCCCGCCCGGCCGCGAGCGTCCCAAGCGCACCGCCGCCGAGTTCGCGCCCCGCCCTGGTGAGGGCGACGAGGATCTCGGCCTGGACGCCGACCTGCTCGGGCTCGACGGCGAGCTGGACCTGCCTCCGGACGAGGAGGAGGCCCCCGCCGAGGAGGAGGAGTCCTCCGAGGAAGCCGGCGAGGAGGACGAGGAGGCCGAGGAGAAGCCTCGCAAGAAGGCCGCCGCCATGCCCGCCGAGGGTGGCGCCGAGGGCGCGCCCAAGAAGCGGGGCCGTCCGCCCAAGCCCAAGCCCGAGGGCGCCGAGGCCGCCGCTCCCAAGAAGCGGGGCCGTCCGCCCAAGCCCAAGCCCGAGGGCGCCGAGGCCGCCGCTCCCAAGAAGCGCGGCCGTCCGCCCAAGCCCAAGCCCGAGGGTGCCGAGGCCGCCGCGCCCAAGAAGCGCGGCCGTCCGCCCAAGGCGAAGCCTGCCGAGACGGAGGCCGAGGACCAGGATGCCGACCTCGATGACGACATCGAGGCCGATGAGTGACACCCGTTTTTCGAGGTGACGCCCCGTGATTCGCGTCGTGACGTTGGACTCCTTCGACGAAAAGCAGATCGCGAAGCTCTGCCAGACGCTCTACACGGCGTTTGGCGTGGGCAGTGAGCACTCCGGCCAGAAGGAAGTGCCCGCGGACCTGTCCGACCCGCTGGATGCCGAGAAGCTGCTCACCGAGATGAAGGGCATCCGGGCCTATGAGGACGACAAGGTCCTCTTCATCACCTCGCGCAAGCTGAAGGAGCGCGAGCTGGCCGGCGGCAAGGCCCCCACCCCGGGCTTCGCCCAGTACAACAAGAGCCGGGCCATCATCAGCACCCACGGGTTCAAGGACCTCGAGACGTCCTTCAAGCCCGTGGCCCGCAACGCGCTGCAGCAGATTGGCCACCTGTGGGGCCTGCACCACTGCCTGGATCCGCGCTGCTCCATGTATCCACCCTGGACGCCCTCGTTCTCCTCGGGTGAGCCCACCTTCTGCACCTTCTGCCGCGACAAGAGCGAGCAGAAGCTCCGCCTTGCGAAGTCCTAGGTCCCTCTGGCGCGCCCTTCCCCTGGTGGAGCTGGGGGGGTTGCTGCTCGTCGCGCTCGTCTGTCTCGTCTTCCAGCTCCGCCAGCCCGGCCACCTCGTCTCCGAAGCGGACTACCGCACGGTGGAGGGCTGGCTGCGCACCGAGGCCCGGCCCGGTGACGCGGTGTTGCTCTTCCCGTGGTGGACCGAGCGGGCCCGCATCTACGTGCCGCCAGAGGTGCCGGTGTACGGCTACCTCGGCTCGGACAAGAACGACCTGAGCGCGCACCCGCGCGTCTGGGTGCTGGGCCAGCCGGAGCAGCCTCGGGCCGGGGAAGCGGACTTCCGGGCCGCGTTCCTGCCCGGGCGCACCGCCGTGGGAGCCCCGCGCCGCGCGGGCAACCTGGAGCTGACGCTGTACGAGAACGGCCGCTACCGGCCCCGGCGCTTCGTGGCGTCGGAGGCGTACGCGAAGGCCCGCGTCTACCTGGAGGCCCAGGACGGCACGAGGACCGGGTGCCCCTTCGACGGGCGCGTGCACCGCTGCCCCGGGCCGCCGCACCTGTATGTGGCGCCCGAGTGGCATGAAGTCCACTTCGAGCCGCGCCACTGCCTGTGGATGCACGCGCCGGGCGGAACGCAGCGGCTGGTGGCCGAGTTCGATGGAGTGCCAGCGGACACGGAGCTGCGGCTGGAGGGCGGCCTCATCTCCGAGTACGCCTCGCACCACGACGCGCGGCTGAGCACCGCGTACTACGGCGTGGAGGACGCGGCCACGCGCGAGCCGTTGTTGGAGATCGCCCAGACGCCGGGCCTGGAGGGCCTGCAGAAGGCGTGGCGCGCGCTGCCGCCGGGCGAGCCCCGCACGGTGAAGGTGTGGGTACGGGCGGAGAATCCGGAGCGGCGGCAGGTGTGCCTGGACGTGTTCGCGCTCGGGGACGGGGCGGTGGTTTCGAGGGAGGGCACATGACGGCGGGCCGGGCCGCGACGCGGGAGGAGCGCTGGCTGGCGCTGGGGCTGTGGGTGCTGGGCTTCGTGGCGCTGTGGGCCACCGAGTCGGCGGTGGGCTTCACGCGCGACGAGAGCGTCTACTTCTACGCGGGCGAGAGCTATGCGCGCTGGTTCCAACAGCTCTTCCGCGAGCCCGCGCGGGCGCTCACCGACGCGGCCATCGTGCGCGCCTGGGACTACAACCACGAGCACCCCGCGCTGATGAAGGAGCTGTTCGGGCTGTCGCACCTGCTCTTCCACGAGACGCTCGGGTGGCTGCGCCCGGCGGCGGCCTTCCGGCTCCCGGCCTTCGCGATGTCGGCGCTGGTGCCCGCCCTCACCTTCCTGCTGGGCAGCGCGGTGTATGGCCGCACCGCGGGACTGTTCGCCGCCCTCTCCTTCCTGCTCGTCCCGCGCCAGTACTTCAACGCGGAGCTGGCCTGCTTCGACATGCCCATCGCGGCCATGTGGCTGCTGGTGGTGTACGCCTTCTGGCGCGCGCTGGAGGACCGGAACTGGGGCGTGCTGTGCGGCGTCTTCTTCGGCCTGGCGCTGTGCACCAAGCACAACGCGCTCTTCCTGCCCTTCATCCTCGCGCCCTTCGCGCTGTGGCGCGCGTGGACCACCACCGTGGACCGGCCGGAGGCACGCGTCTGGCTCTGGCGCGTGCTGGGGCTCTTCGCGGCGGTGGCGGTGCTGTACGGGCTGCTGGTGGTGAGCCTCGGGCCCGCTGGCTTCCAACGGAAGTTCTTCCTGCTCAGCCCGCACACGCTGCTCTTCGCGGTGCTGGCGGTGGGGGCGCTGGGGATGCTGCACCTGCAGAACGAGGTGCACCCGCCCTCGGCGCTCGCCCTGCTGCCCATGGCCACCATGGCGGTGTTCGGGCCCATCATCTTCTACCTGCACTGGCCCTACCTGTGGCACGCGCCGGTGGACCGGACGGCCTGGTACCTGAACTTCCACGCCACGCACAACCACTACACCTGGTTCTACCTGGGGAAGCTGCTGCGCGAGCCCCCCTTCCCGCTCGAGTACGTGGTGGTGAAGACGGCGCTCACCGTGCCCACCAGCCTCTTCGTGCCGATGGTAACGGGGTGGTTGGCGTTCGCCGGCCGCGCGGTGTTGAGCCTCTTCGAGCGCACGAAGTCCCTGGTGCGCGAGCCCTCGCTGGCCGAGTGCCTGGTGGGCCTCAACGCGGTGGCCTCCATCCTCATCATCAGCCACCCGCAGGTGCCGCACTTCGGAGGGGTGAAGCACTGGTTTCCGTCCATGCCCTTCCTGGGGATTCTGGCGGGCGTGGCGGTGACGCGAGGCTGCGAGGCGCTCGTGGAGCGGCTGCGCGTGCGCTGGCCGAGGCTGTCCCTGGCGGCGGTGGCGGCGCCCGTGTTCACGCTGCTGATGCTGCCGGCGCTCATCGGGCTGGTGCGCGTGTTCCCGTACGGGACGAGCTTCTACTCGGAGCTGGCGGGAGGCCTGCCGGGCGCGGCGTCGCTGGGGATGCAGCGCCAGTTCTGGTCGAGCAACGTGACGGCGGTGCTGCCGTGGATCAACGAGCACGCGCCGCGCAACGGGCGCGTCTTCCTGCACGAGGTGCACGGGCTCTCGTTCCGCGACTATCAGCGCAACGGGCTGCTGCGGAGCGACCTGCAACCCGGGGGGCCGTTCGACTCGGACGTGGCGGCGTACCAGTACCACCAGGAGTTCCGTGAGCACGAGTTCAACGTCTGGCAGGCCTACGGGACGCGGACGCCGGCCACGGGGCTGTACCTGGACGAGACGCCGCAGATCATCGTCTACCAGCGCCGCTGAGCGATGACGCGGTGCGTAGGCGCGCGGCGGTGATTTCACTGACTGTTCAAGGACAGACGGCGAGTAGCCCCCCAGGGCAGGACGCGTGGTTTCCGGGTTAGGCTCGGGTCACGACCATGGTGGATGTCTTCTGGAGGGGCACATGACTCGGTGGATGAAGACCGTAGCGGTGGTGGCGCTGGGGGTGGTGGGTTGTACGCAGGAGCAGAAGCCGGCGGCGGCCAGACGCGCGGAGCTGAAGGCGGTGAGCGGCTCCACGATGGAGATCATCCCGGCGGCGGGGCAGTACCCCTACTGCATGCTCTTCACGGTGTCCGAGAAGGGCATCATCCGGCAGCTGACGATGACGCGGGAGAACCGGTCCATCAAATGCGACGCCGGCAAGCGCATCTACAACTCGAGCTTCCGGGTGCCGGTGGAGGAGGGAAAGGTCAAGGCGTACGTCTTCTTCTCGGACCAGCGCATCCAGGCGGGCTCGGTGGCGCAGCAGCTGTATGACCTGAGGGACAAGCCGCAGCTGACGGCGATGGACTTCCGGCTGCCGGGCTCGGTGTCGGTGGAGACGCTGGAGTTCACGCCGCAGCCGGGAGGCGAGCCGGTGACGGGCGCGGTGGTGGGCACCACGGACATCGAGGGAAGCGCCGAAGGAAGCCAGACCGAGGAGGCCGAGGTGGAGGAGCCGGGGCAGGACATGGCGCCGCCGAAGGTGACGCCGCCGCCGAATGGTGGAGGCAGCGGCACGGCGACGGCCACGGATGCCGTGAAGTAACGCCAATACTGACCCACCCGCGCCAACAACATCCCCTCTCCCCTCGGGAGAGGGACGGGGTGAGGGTATCCGGGCCCGTTCTCCACTCCGCGAAACGGAGAGGGCCCCGAGCCTGACTAGAACGACTCGCGGAGCATCGCGAGCAGTTCCTGCTGGGAGCACGGGCGCGGATTGGCGCGGTGCGAGGCATCCACGAAGGCCTTCTCGGAGATGCGGACCAGGTCCTTCTCCTGAACGCCCGCGTCACGCAGACGCAGGGGAATGCCGATGGTGGCGTTCAGCTTGCGAACCCGCTCGATGGCATTGCCCGCGAGCACCTCTTCGCGTGCGTTCGAGGTATCCCCCATGGCGAGGGCCACGCGGGCCAGGCGCGCGGTGCTGACGGGGCGGTTGAACTCCATCACCACGGGCAGGACGATGGCGTTGGCCAGACCGTGGTGCACGCCGGAGATGGGCGTGAGCGCGTGCGCCAGCGAGTGGCAGGCCCCGAGCCCCTTCTGGAAGGCCATGGCGCCCTCCATGGCGGCCACCATCATGTCGGTGCGGGCCGTGAGGTCTCGCCCGTCCTGGAACGCCCTGGGCAGCGAGCGGGCCACGCGGGCGATGCCGTCGATGGCCACCGCGTCCGCGAGCGGGTGGAAGCCGTTGGACAGGTAGGCCTCCAGGCAGTGCGTGAGGGCATCCATGCCCGTGGCGGCGGTGGGCCCGGGAGGCAAGCCGAGCGTCAGCTCGGGATCGCAGATGGCCGCCCTGGGCATGAGGAACGGGCTGAAGATGACCGTCTTGCGCCCGGTGTCCGAGAGCGTCGCCACGCCCGAGCGGCTCACCTCCGAGCCCGTGCCCGCGGTGGTCGGGATGGCGATCAGCGGCGGCATGTTGTCGCGCACGTACTGGTCCCCACCCGTCGCGTCGTCGTAGCGAGACAGGGGCGGCTCGTGAGTGGTGAGCACCTGCACCAGCTTCGCCGCGTCCAGCGGACTGCCACCGCCAATGGCGATGATGCCGTCGCACTTGTTGGCCCGGTAGGCCTCCAGGCCCGCGGAGGCATCACGCTCGGTGGGGTCCGGCTTCACCGCCTCGAAGGTGGCGAAGCTGACACCAGCCTCCTTGAGCACGCCGTACAGGCGCTGGGCCAGCCCGGCCTTCACCACGCCCGCGTCGGTGACCACCAGGGGGCGCTTCATGTTCAGCCGCGCCACCTGCGCGGGAAGCCGTTGCAGGGCACCGGCCCCGAGGACGATCTTCGTGGGCCAGGACAGCTCGGTGATGCGCGGCTCGCTCGGCATGTCGAACGGTTTCATCGGTGTCTCCTAAATGAGTTCCATGTAGCGCTCGAGCTCCCAGTTCGTGACGGCGCGCTCGTACCGCCGCGCTTCCCAGTCACGCGTGCGCACGTAGTGGTCCACGAACTCCTCGCCGAGGATCTGCCGGGCCCGCTTCGATTCCTTCAGGAGCGTCACGGCCTCGCGGAGCGAGCGGGGCAGCATCGGCGCCTCGGCCGCGTACCCGTTGCCCGCGCACGGCTCGGGGGGCTCCACCTCGTTCTCGATGCCCCACAGGCCCGCCGCGAGGCTCGCCGCCATACCGATGTACGCGTTCATGTCCGCGGCCGTCTGGCGGTACTCGATGCGCATGGACTTGGGGCTGTCGCCGATGACGCGCACCGCGGTGGTGCGGTTCTCCCTGCCCCACGTGGCCGTCACGGGCGCCCACGTGTTCTCCACGCTGCGCTTGTACGTGTTCACCGTGGGCCAGTAGAGCGCGGTGAGCTCCGGCATCAGCTCCAGCAGGCCGCCGATGTAGTGCCGCATCGTCGTGCTCATGCCATCGCGGACATCGGGATCATGGAAGCTGTTCTCGTGAGTCTTCAGCGACCACAGCGACTGGTGGATGTGGCCCGAGCACCCCGGCAGCTTCTCGTTCACCTTGGCCATGAAGCAGGCGGTGAGCCCGTGGCGCGAGCAGATCTCCTTCACCACCGTCTTGAAGAGCGCCGCCTTGTCCGCGGCCTTCTCCAGGTCGTCGTAGCGGATGGCGGCCTCGAAGACACCCGGGCCCGTCTCGGTGTGGAAGCCCTCCAGCTCCAGCCCGAAGTCGCGGCACCCGTCGATGATGGCGTGCACCAGCGGCGCGCTCTGTGAGGTGCGCAGCCACGAGTAGCCGAACATGCCCGGCGTCAGCGGCGTGAGGTGCTCGTAGCCCTTCTCCTTCAGCGACTGCGGCGTCTCCTTGAAGATGAAGAACTCGTACTCGGCGCCGAACTTCGGCTGGAAGCCCATCTCCCGGGCTCGCGCGTTGATCTTCTGCAGGAGCTGGCGCGGACTGGGCTCGAAGGGCGAGCCATCCGGGTTGACGAAGTCCAGGAGGAAGGCGGCGGTGTCCGGCTCCCAGGGGATGATGCGCCCGGTGGACATGTCCACCCTGGCCTGCCCGTCCGGGTAGCCCGTGTGCCAGCCCGTCACGCGCGTGTTGTCGAGCAGCTCGTCGGTGATGTCCCAGCCGAACACCACGTCACAGAAGCCGAGCCCGCCCTTGCACGCGGAGAGGAACTTCTCCACGGACACGTACTTGCCGCGCCAGACGCCGTCCACGTCCACCCCGCCGATCTTCACCTGGCGGACGCCGTTGTCCTCGAGCCACTTCTGAAGCACGTCCATGTCGGACGGCTCGCGCAGGGGCCTGACATTGCCGCGCTCCTTGTCCTTGGAGCGCGCGCGCCTGCCCGCGGGCTGCGGCAGGGTGATGACCTTCGCCTTGGAACGGTTCGCCATTGGCCTCCTCCTCCTCACCTCAAACCTCCGAGGGCAGCTTCGTCCACACTGCCTTCGTCTGGAGGTACCCCTCCAGGGCGTGATGCGACAGGTCCCTGCCCCAGCCGGACTCCTTGTAGCCACCGAAGGGCGCGGCATCGTCGAACTCGTTGAAGCAGTTGATCCACACCACGCCGCTCTTCACCCGGCGCGCCATGGCGTGCGCCTTGGCCACGTCCCGCGTCCAGATGGAGGCCGCCAGCCCGTACTGCGTGCCGTTGGCGATCTCCAGCGCCTGGGCCTCGTCCTTGAAGCGCAGGCAGCTGAGCACCGGGCCGAAGATCTCCTCCTGGGCAATCCGCATGTGCGGCTGCACGTCGCCGAAGACGGTGGGCTTCACGAAGTTGCCCCGGGCCTTCGCCCCCTCGGTGTCGCGCGAGCCGCCGGCCAGCACCTTCGCGCCCTGCTGCTTGCCGCTCTCGATGTAGCCGAGGATCGTCTCCAGCTGCTTCGCGCTCACCTGCGCGCCCATCTCGGTGTGCTCATCGAGCGGGTTGCCCACCTTCATCTTGCTCGCGCGCTCGGCCAGCCGCGCCACGAAGGCGTCATAGGCCCGCTCGTGCACCAGCACGCGGCTGCCCGCGTTGCAGATCTCCCCCTTGTTGCTGAAGATGCCCCAGAAGCACGCCTCCACGGCTTTGTCGAAGTCCGCGTCCGGGAGGATGATCTGCGGGCTCTTGCCGCCCAGCTCCAGCGTCAGCTTCTTGAGGTTGCTCGCCGCCGAGGCCTGCAGCAGCCGCCGCGCCGTGCGTCCCGAGCCCGTGAAGGAGATCTTGTCGATGTCCGGGTGGCGGGCCATGGCCTCGCCGGTGGGGTCCCCGTAGCCGGTCACCACGTTGAGCACACCGGGCGGCATCCCCGCCTCCAGGGCGAGCTGCCCCAGCCGCATGGCCGTGAGCGGTGTGATTTCCGAGGGCTTGAGCACCACCGTGCACCCGGCCGCCAGCGCGGGGCCGAGCTTCCAGCACGCCAGACAGGTGGGGTAGTTCCACGGCACGATGGCGCCCACCACGCCCACCGGCTCCTTCAGACAGTAGGTGAGGAAGGGCCCATCCACCGGCAGCACCTCGCCGCGGATCTTGTTGGCCCAGTCGGCGAAGTAGGACAGCGTCGCGGCGCCCGGCCCCACGTCGCCGCGGATGGCCTCGCGCAACGTCTTGCCGTTCTCCATGGACTCGAGCAGCGCGAGCGCCTCGCGGTTCTGCCACAGCAGCTCGGAGAAGCGGCGGATGATGCGGCCGCGCTCGCTGGCGTTCATCCGCCCCCAGGGGCCTGACTCGAAGGCCCGGCGAGCGGCTTTCACCGCCTTGTCCACATCCGCCGCCGTGGCGGAGGGCACGTCGCAGATCTTCTCACCCGTTGCGGGGTTCACCACTGGAAGGGAACCTCCCTCCACGGGGTCCACATGCTGGCCATCGATGAGCAGTTTGAGGGCCGGAAGCTGGGGAGAGAGCGAGCGAGCGTCGGTCATGAAGATTCCTCGGGAGCCCGGGCGCGCACCGGTGGCACGTGCGGGCGTCAACAGGAAGCGGCAGCCGAAGCTAGGGACCCCTGTACGAGGCGGCAACCCGGCCCACCGAGAGGCGAGATGAAGAACGTTCTTCTTTTGAAAGCTGGTGACGCGGCCCACGCCGTGAAGCTGAGCGTCGGTGATTACGAGCACTGGTTCGTCGAGTCGCTGGGGCGCGGGGGCTGCCAGTTCGACATCCTCCACGTGCACCGGGGTGCCCGGTTGCCGGACGACTCCGCGGGCTACGACGCGGTGATGATGACGGGCTCGCCAGCGTCGGTGACACAGCCGGAGCCGTGGATGGAGCGCTCGGCGGAGTTCATGATGAACGCGGCGGCCCGGGGAGTCCCGGTGCTCGGGGTGTGCTTCGGGCACCAGCTGCTCGCGTATGCCCATGGCGCGCGTGTGGTGCGCAACACCCACGGGCGGGAGATCGGCACCGTGGAGGTGGCCCTGAGCGAAGCGGGCCGCGAGGACCCGCTCTTCCACGGCCTGCCCGAGCGCATCACCGTCCAGGCCACCCACGAGGACATCGTCGAGCACCCTCCGGAGGGGGCGACGGTGCTGGCGGGCAACACGAACACGGCCGTGCAGGCCCTGGCCTTCGGGCCGCTCATCCGGGGTGTGCAATTCCACCCGGAGGTCCACCCGGCGGCCATGCGGGCGCTGATTCTGGCCCGCGCTGACAAGTTGGAGGTCGAAGCAACGAGCCGGGGCCATGCGCCCGGGGAGAGGGTGAACCGGTTGCTGGCGGGGCTCGCTCCCACGCCGGCCGGGCGGCGAATCCTGAGCAATTTCGTGGAGCGGTTCACCTGAGGGCTGGGCTGGGGTAGGTAGTCCATATGGCCTCGCGTTGGGACTACCTCTTCGAGTCGAAGCCCGTCCCCCTCATGGACCACATGCTGGAGGAGGTGGCGAAGCTGCTCGCCAAGGACCTCCAGCAATGGCCGCCGCCCGTCCAGGAGATCGATCTGGATGTAGGGGGCCAGTTCGCGCCGCTCTTCACCGAGCCGCCCCCGCGCCCCGTCCGGGCCGTCTATGACGAGGCGCTCCGGCTGTCGCGCTGGGAGCTGTCCAGGGAGCTGGAGGCGTACGACGACTACATGCGCAACAAGCGCTACCTGGAGCGGGGGCTGGCGCCCACGGACCGGCTGGTGCTGCTCTTCCTGAACCGGTGGATGGTGGACCACATGTTGGGCCTGGGCGAGGCCACGGAGGGGCGCGTCAACCGGCGGCTGATGTTGCAGTGCCTCGACCGCCTGGAAGCTCGCCTGAGGCTGGTTCAGACGCCCATCTCTTGAGACCCGCCGTTCCCTCTGCGATAAGCCCGCTCATGCTGCAGCCTCACGAGTTGAATCTCCCGGCGGAGCAACGCCGCAAGCGCCTCTACATCCTCGCGGGGTTGTGGCTGACCGTGGTGGCGGTGCTGGTCCTGTTCCGCTCGGTGCTGCTGCCCTTCGCGAGCGCCGCGCTGATCGCGTACCTGGTGCACCCGCTGGTGACGCGCCTCAGCCGCATCCAGGTGCGTGGGCGGAACATCCCCCGCTGGGTGGCCATCCTGCTCATCTACGCCCTGTTCTTCCTGGTGGCGTACCTCTTCTTCATCACCATGGTGCCGCAGCTCTACCGGGAGCTGGCACGCATCAGCCGGGATGGCGTGGCGTTCCTCAACTCGCTCACGCCGGACCGCGTGCACGTGCTGGCCGACCGCGCCGAGGACTGGCTGCGTGCCAATGGGATTCCGCTGGTCATCGCCACGCCCGAGGACATCCGCACCGGCGCACCCAGCACGGGCCTGTCGGTGAACCTGGAGAAGACGATCCAGGACACGGCCCTGAGCCTGTCGGCCCTGGCTCGCGAGCACCTGGGGGACATCGTCACGGTGTCGCGCAACATCATCGCGTCGGTGGTGGCCGGCGTGTTCATGATGTTCTTCATGTTGATGGTGGCGGCGTTCTTCTCCATCGATGCGCAGGCCATCGTGCGCTACTTCACGAGCCTGGTGCCGGTGGAGTACGCCGCCGACGCGAACCTGCTGCTCGAGCGCATCGATCGCTCGCTGTCCGGCGTGGTGCGTGGGCAGGTGACCATCTGCGTGGTCAACGGCATCCTGACGGGCATTGGCCTGCTGCTGTTCGGGGTGAAGTTCACGTTCCTGCTGGCCACGATCGCCACGGTCTTCAGCCTCATCCCCATCTTTGGAACGATTCTGAGCTCGGTGCCCATCGTGTTGATCGCGATGGCGGACGGGTTCCAGAAGGGGGTGGCCATCCTGCTGTGGATCATCGGCATCCACGCGTTGGAGGCATACTTCCTGAACCCGAAGATCATGGGCTCGGCGGCGCGCATCCACCCGGTCATCGTGGCCTTCAGCCTGATTGCCGGGGAGAAGATGTTCGGGCTGGTGGGGGCGCTGTTCGCGGTGCCCGTGGCCTCCATCGTGGTGGCCTGCTTCGACTACGCCCGTATCAAGGCGCAGCCCAAGCTGGGAGAAGTGCCCGTGCACCTGGAGACGCCGAAGTAGCCCGATATCCCCTCTCCCCTCGGGAGAGGGACAGGGTGAGGGTATCGGGTAGACTCGGGTTCCAACCCGTGCGCCCTCTCTGGTTCACGGGTTGAAGAACGGGCCCATGTACCCTCACCCCGACCCTCTCCCGGAGGGCGAGGGAGGAGTGTGGAACCCGGGTTCCACTGGTGACTGGAAGTGTTGCGGCGGACTCAGCCCTGACAGGCGGCCTCGCAGCGCGAGTTCCGGCAGATGATCAGGCAACGTCCGCAGTCGAGGTAATCCTGCGGACAGCTGTTCGTGCACCGCACGCCGCTGCAATCAGGCCCGTCCTGCACGTGGGTGGGGTTCGTCCCCTCGCCGCAGCAGGCGTTCCCCGTGCAATCCGCGTCCTGGTAGCAGATGCGACTGGACAACGGCGGCGGATTGCCGCCGGAGCCCAGGTCGACCGGCTCGCATCCAGCTGCCAATCCGAGCACCGCCCCCAGCACGAGGGCGGACAGAGACACAGAGCGGGTGCTGCGCATCGATCGACTCCCCTCCCGGTGACTACCGGTTCATCGAGCCAAGGAACTCGGTGTTCGACGCGGTCGGACGCATGTGCTTGAGCACGAACTCCATCGCGTCGATCGGCGTGAACGGGTGCAGCACCTGACGCAGCGCCGTAATCCGGATGAGGTCCGCGGGCGGCAGCAGCAGCTCTTCCTTGCGCGTACCGGACTTGTTGATGTCCAGCGTCGGGAAGATGCGCTTCTCCATCAGCTTGCGGTCCAGGACGATTTCCGAGTTACCGGTGCCCTTGAACTCCTCGAAGATGACCTCGTCCATGCGGCTGCCGGTGTCGATGAGCGCGGTGCCGATGATGGTGAGGCTGCCGCCCTCCTCGATGTTGCGCGCCGCGCCGAAGAAACGCTTGGGCTTGTGCAGCGCGTTGGCGTCCACACCGCCGGAGAGAATCTTGCCCGAGGCCGGCACCACCGTGTTGTAGGCGCGCGCCAGACGGGTGATGGAGTCCAGGAGGATGCACACATCGTACTTCTGCTCGACCAGGCGCTTGGCCTTGTCGATGACCATCTCCGCCACCTGCACGTGACGCGTGGCCGGCTCGTCGAAGGTGGAGCTCACCACCTCGCCGCGCACGTTGCGCTCCATGTCCGTCACTTCCTCGGGGCGCTCGTCCACGAGCAGAACGATCAGGTACACGTCCGGGTGGTTCTTCGAGATGGCGTGCGCGATGTTCTGCAGCAGCACCGTCTTACCGGCCTTCGGAGGCGCGACAATCAGGCAGCGCTGCCCCAGACCGATGGGGCAGAACATGTCGATGATGCGCGTGGTCATCTCCGAGCCCTCGTGCTCCAGCTTGAGCTTGCGGGTCGGATAGAGCGGCGTGAGGTTGTCGAAGAGGATGCGCTCGCGGGCCGCCTCGGACAGCGGATCCGTGAAGTTGACCCGATCCACCTTCTGCAGCGCGAAGAAACGCTCGCCCTCGCGCGGCTGGCGGATGGGGCCCGTCACCGTGTCGCCCGGCCGCAGGTTGAAGCGGCGCACCTGCGACGGTGACACGTAGATGTCATCCGGGCTCGGCTGGTAGTCGCTGTCCGCGCTGCGCAGGAAGCCGAAGCCGTCGCTGAGCAGTTCCATCACGCCCTCGGCGTGCACCTCGAACTTCTTGTCCGCGATGCCCGACAGCAGCGAGAAGATGAGGTCCTGCTTCTTCAGGCCCTGGTAGCCCTCGACGCCGAAGTCGTGGGCCATCTTCGCCAGGTCGGTGATCTTCATCCGCTTCAGGTCATTGAGCTTGATGACCTGCATGGGAGCGCCGTCGCGCGTCACCTCGGTGACGGTGGGCGTCTCGGCCGGCTCGGGAGCGGCGGGCTGCGCGGCCGGCTCCTCGTGCTCGTGCGCGGCGTGGGCGCGGACCTCCTGGTACTCCTCATCTCTGAGAGGATGCGAGGGGATCGGCGTCAGCACCGGGCGCGGCGTCTCGGCCACGGCGGGGGTCTCGGACTCGGCCTCGACGTCGGTGTCCTCTTCCCGACGGCTCGTCGCGCGGCGGCGCGCCGGCTTGTCGGAGTCGTCCCGCTCCGGGGTCTTCGCCCGCGTCGTGCGACGCTTGGGCTTGTCCTCGGCTTCGACGGGAACCAGGAGCTTCTCTTTGGGGGAACGGGCTTTTGCCATGTGATGTGGGGGGATTGCTGCTGGCTGGCGCCCTGGGGTACGCGGTAGGCGAAACACCCTCAGAGCGGCACTCGGGCTCCCTTCTTGCCGGGACCTCGCGAGTGGTGGAACCTTGCGCTGGGAAGAGATGGGGCTTGGGAAGTGGGACAACAACCCCCATGAGCCGCTGCAAGAGGTTATTGACCACCTCCGGAGCTGTCAAGGCATCCTCGCTTCCTGCCCAGTCAGGCAGCCGACGCCCCGAATTTTTTCAGTCCAGACGCCGAGCCTTCATCCGTGAACACCTCGAAGACCGCCGACGCCGCCCGAATCGAGCAGCTCCGCCGCGAGCTCGCCCACCACAACCACCGTTACTACGTGCTCGACTCGCCGGAAATCAGCGACGCGGAATACGACCGGCTCATGCGCGAGCTGCAGGAGCTGGAGGCCCGGCACCCGGACCTCATCACGGTGGACTCGCCGACCCAGCGGGTGGGCGGAGCGCCCGCCGAGAAGTTCGAGAAGGTCATCCACCGCGCTCCGATGCTCTCGTTGGCCAACGTCTTCGGCGATGAAGAGCTTTCCGATTTCGACGAGCGGATCCGCCGCCAGACGGGACTGACGCAGGTCGCCTACGTCTGCGAGCCCAAGCTCGATGGCCTGGCCATCACCCTGCTCTACGAGCAGGGCCGCTTCGTCCGGGGCGCCACGCGCGGTGACGGCACCGAGGGCGAGGACGTGAGCGCCAACCTGCGCACCATCCGCAACCTGCCCATGGAGCTGCTGCCCCAGAACGGGGTGAAGGTGCCCGGCTCGCTCGAGGTGCGTGGCGAAGTCTTCATTTCCAAGAAAGACTTCAAGAAGCTCAACGACGCACGTGAGCAGGAGGGCGAGCCGCTCTTCGCCAACCCGCGCAACGCCGCCGCTGGCAGCCTGCGCCAGTTGGATCCGCGCATCACCGCCGCGCGCCCGCTCTCCGTCTATCTGTACGAGTGCGTGCCTGGCGAGGGTGTACCGGCCTTCCGCACGCACGCGGAGAAGCTCGAGTACCTCAAGTCACTCGGGTTGCCGGTGAACCGGTACGTGCACGTGCCGAGCGTGGAGGGGGTGCGCGAGCAGTACCGCGCCTCCGTCGAGGGCCGCCATGCCCTGCCCTTCGAGGTGGACGGCATGGTGGTGAAGGTGGACGAGGAGGACCTGCGCCAGCGGCTGGGACAGATTTCGAAGAGCCCGCGCTGGGCGGTGGCCTACAAGTTCCCGCCCGAGGAGGAGGCGACCCTGGTGGAGGACATCCAGGTGTACGTGGGCCGCACGGGCGCGCTCACGCCGGTGGCGCACCTCAAGCCGGTGAAGGTGGGCGGCGTCACCGTCAGCCGCGCCACCCTGCACAACGAGGACGAGCTGCGCCGCAAGGACGTGCGCAAGGGCGACACCGTCTTCATCCGCCGCGCCGGCGACGTCATCCCCGAGATCGTGAAGGTGGTGGAGTCCAAGCGGCCCGAGGGCGCCCAGCCCTTCGTCTTCCCCACCGGGTGCCCCGTCTGCCACGCGGCGGCCGTCCGGGATGACGAGGGCACCATCATCCGCTGCACGGGCGCCACCTGCCCCGCGCAGTTGGTGGAGAAGGTGCGCCACTTCGCCTCACGCACGGCCATGGACGTGGACGGCCTGGGCGAGAAGCTGGCCGCGCAGCTGGTGGAGACGGGGCTGGTGAAGAGCTTCGCGGACCTCTACCACCTCACCAGGGGCCGGCTGCTCGAGCTGGAGCGCATGGGGGAGAAGAGCGCGGACAACCTGCTCGCCAACATCGAGCGCTCCAAGCAGACGACCCAGGCCCGCTTCCTCTACGCGCTCGGCATCCGCCACGTGGGCGAGGCCACCGCCAAGACGCTCGCCGAGGCCTTCCCCGACGTGCGCCAGCTCTTCGAGGCCAGCCTGGAGGATATCTCCCGCGTCAAGGACGTGGGTCCCACCATGGCCCAGGTCATCTATTCCTTCTTCCGCGAGCCGCAGAACCGCGAGGCCATCGAGGCGCTGCTGGCCACGGGCATCACGCCCGCCGCGCCCCAGGTGGTCAAGGGCGGCGTCTTCTCCGGCAAGACGGTGGTCCTCACCGGCGGCATGAGCGGGATGAGCCGCGACCAGGCCAAGGAGGAAATCGAGCGCCGGGGGGGCAAGGTGTCGGGAAGTGTCTCGCGCAAGACTGACATGGTGGTGGCGGGCGAGGACGCCGGTAGCAAGCTGAAGAAGGCGCAGGAACTCGGGGTAAGAATCCTGGACGAGCAGGCGTTCCTCCAGCTTTTGCAGTCCGACGCCAGAGGGTAGAAGGGCAGCCACCATGGACAGGCGGCGAGCAGGCCTCCGGATTCGAGGCAAGGTGCAAGGGGTGTTCTACAGGGAGAGCGCCCGCACCGAGGCCTTGCGTCTCGGACTGACGGGATGGGTGCGCAACCTCTCCGACGGGTCCGTGGAGGCCGTCGTGGAGGGAGCGCCGGAGGCCATCGAGTCGTTTGTCACCTGGTGCCATCGCGGTCCGACGCAGGCCCGGGTAACGGAAGTGGAGCGCGCTGATTCCGAGGCGCGTGGGGAGTTCAGCACCTTCACCGTGGAGCGCAGCTCATGACTCCCTATGCGCTGGCATCTCTGCCGGCCATGCTGGGCATCAAATCCGGCAGCAAGGTTTCCGTCATCAACCCCCCGCGGGGGTTCGTCCAGCGGCTCAACCCGCTGCCCGAGGGCGTGGAGTTCCTCATCACCGCCCAGACGGGCCTGGACGTCATCCTCTTCTTCACCCAGGACGCGCACGAGCTCGTCCAGCGCCTGCCGGCCCTCTCGCGCGCCATGGCGCTCACCGGGGGCATCTGGGTGTGCTGGCCCAGCGGCGAGGGCATCAAGACGTCCCTCTCCGAGGACTTCATCCGCCAGGCCGCGCTCGACATCGGCATGGTGGACAACAAGATCTGCATCATCGACAGCACCTGGACGGGCCTGCGCCTGGTGCGCCGCCCCCGGGGAAGGCTGGACAAGCCGGAGAACCGGAAGAGGGCGCCCACCGCCCAGGCCTAGGGGCGGCCGGGCGAGCTGCTGGAAGGCGGACATTTTCCATGTCTCGCCTTTACAGGTCGTATCAGGCGTGAAAACCTTTTGGTGTTTTCGGGCCTTGGAACGTTCCACCAGGGGTGGGGCGTTTGGGGTCCAAATGGATTCTTGATTTTTGAGACGGGTGCGTTCCCAGGACACCAGGGGGCGCCGCTGCACCGGGTCTCTCTCGCCCCCCCAAGGCGCCCGCGGATGGGCTCCGACCGGGTGTGGAAGGAAGAGGACGGGCGGTAGGCGCGCCAGGGGACTGCGGAACGCTCGATTGGAAGTCAGTCCCCGCCCGGCAGGGTGCCGGTAGCCGCGGGGCCAACATGAACTCGGAGGAGCAGGCCCTGGTCCCCTCGACCCTCACCCGCCCGGAGACAGCCGGAGCCCCCGCACAGGGGCCGTCCTGCGTTCGTGCGCGCCGAGGGCCTGGAGCCGCCTCTCCCCTCGCAGCGCGCTCGGAAGCGGGAGACGCCGTCGCCTCCCGTCCGCCGGAGCTCACGCCTCCGCGCGCGCGCCCAGGATTCTTCAATGAGCAGCATCCTCGTCATCAACGCGGCGGGCCGGGAGACCCGCGTGGCCCTCGTCGAGACCGGCCACATCGCGGAGTTCTACCTCGAGCGTAAGAAGGACAAGGGAATCGTCGGAAACATCTACAAGGGCCGCGTCGTCCGGGTGCTCCCGGGCATGCAAGCGGCCTTCGTGGATATTGGCCTGGAGAAGGCCGCCTTCCTGTACGTCAGTGACGTCGTCTACGACCCGGACTTCGCGCGCGCCCAGTTCGAGTTGACCGAGGGCGAGCACGACGACGCCCCGGAAGTCCCCGAGGAGTCCGAGGCCATGGCCGCCGAGGCCGCCCATGAGACGGGCGCCGAGGTGGACGCCGAGGTCCACGAGCACGCCGCCCCCGCGGGCGAGGCTCCCCCCGCCGTCGAGGAGCCCGAGCACCACGCCGAGGAGCACCGCGCCGAGGAGCCCACCCCCGTGGCCGCTCCCGCCGCGCCGGTGGCCGCCGCTCCCTCCGAGCCGGTGGCCACCACCGAGCCCGTGGCCGTGGCCACCACCGAGCCCGTGGCCGTGGCCGCCCCGGCCGAGCCCGTGGCCGCTGCCGCCGAGCCGGTGAGCGTCGCTCAGACGCCGGTGGAGTCCGCGCCCGTGAGCGTGGAGGCCCAGGCGACCCCCGCTCCAGAGGCGGCCGCGTCCATGCCCGCCACCGAGGGTGCCGTGGCCCTGGCACTGCCTTCCGAGCCGGCCACCGTCACCGGTGAGCAGGCCGCCGAGGCCCCCGCCGCTCCGGCCGAGGCCCCCGCGCAGCGCCCCGAGACGGCCGCCGGTGAGCGCCGGGCTCCGCGCGAGAACCGCGAGGCCGCTCGCGAGGCCCGTGAGGCCCGCCGCGAGCAGAAGGACCGCGAGCGCGAGAAGGACCGCGAGAAGGACAAGGCCCGCAAGCAGCGCGAGGAGCAGCAGCGCAAGCGCGAGGAGGAGAAGTCCAAGCCGCGCAAGACGGCGAAGATCGAGGAGCTGCTGAAGGTGGGCCAGGAGGTCGTGGTCCAGATCTCCAAGGATCCCATCGGCACCAAGGGCGCGCGCCTCACCTCGCACATCTCCATCCCGGGCCGTCACCTGGTGTTCATGCCCACGGTGGACCACGTGGGCATCAGCCGCCGCATCTCCAACGAGAAGGAGCGCAAGCGCCTGCGGGAGATCGTGGACCGGCTGCGTCCGCCCGGGACGGGCTTCATCGTGCGCACGGTGGCCGAGAACGTGCCGCAGGAGAAGCTCGAGACCGACATCCGCTTCCTCATCGAGGTGTGGAACCAGGTGGTGCGCCGCAACGAGAAGCGCGGTGGCCCCGGTCTGCTGCACCCGGACCTGGACCTCATCCTGCGCGCCACGCGCGACCTCTTCGCCCACGACGTGGAGAAGCTCGTCGTCGATGACCGCGAGGAGTACGAGCGCATCCTCGGCTTCGTGAACGCGCAGGATCCGGCGCTCAAGGACCGGGTGGTGCTCCACGAGTCGGACGAGCCCATCTTCGACGCGTACGGGATTGAACACGAGCTGCAGCGCGCCACCCAGCGCAAGGTGTGGCTCAAGAGCGGCGGCTACCTCATCATCGACCAGGCCGAGGCGCTCACCGCCATCGACGTCAACTCGGGCCGCTACGTCGGCAAGAAGAGCCTCGAGGAGACGATCACCAAGATCAACGTCGAGGCGGCCAAGGAGATCGTCTACCAGCTGCGGCTGCGCAACATCGGCGGCATCATCATCTGCGACTTCATCGACATGGAGAAGCCGCAGAACCGGGACAAGGTCTTCAAGTCGCTGCAGGAGGCGCTGGGCCGGGACAAGGCCAAGACGAACGTGCTGCGCATCTCCGAGCTGGGCCTGGTGGAGATGACGCGCAAGCGCGTGCGCGAGTCCATCGGCCGCGTGCTGCACGAGGACTGCCCGTACTGCGATGGCAAGGGCTTCGTGAAGACGGCGACCACGGTGGCCTACGAGATCTTCGGGGAGATCCGCCGCGAGGCGCCGGGCTACAAGGACCCGACGCTGGTCATCAACTGCAACGCCGAGGTGGCGCGGTTGCTCCAGGGCGAGGAGCGCCAGGAACTGCGGCACCTGATGGACCGCTACAACAAGTCCATCCAGGTGAAGGCGCAGCAGAACTACCACCGCGAGCAGTACGACATCTACGGCCGCAGCGCGCAGGGCGGGGACCACAAGGTGGCCTCGTCGCCGGGCTCGGGTGATGGCGAGCTGTCCATGCAGCGCCGGCCCGAGAGTGGCGGAGGAGAGCGGGGCCCGCGCGAGGGTGGCCGCGACCGCGACCGCGATCGTGACCGGGGTGGTGGCCGCGACCGCGGAGAGCGCGGCGACCGGGGTGGTGGCCGTGACCGTGGCGAGCGCGGCGACCGGGGTGAGCGCGGCGAGCGCGGCGACCGGAGTGGTGGTGGCCGTGACCGAGACCGTGACCGGGGAGACCGGAGTGGTGGTGGCCGCGACCGTGACCGTGACCGCAACCGGGGCGAGCAGCAGCGCCGGCCCGAGCAGCGGGAAGGACGCGGCCAGCAGCAGGGGCAGGCGAGCGAGCAGCCCAACGCGAATGCCACGCCTCCGAAGCCGCCGAGCGGCGGCAACGAGCCTGGCAACACCTGAGGGGTGAGGTTGCCGGGCCCGCCGTGGAACCCACCGCGGGCCCCGCCCCCCCTCCCCCTGGCCGAGCCGCCCTGGCATTGGATAGCCTTCGCCTCTCCCCGGATGCGGCCCGTCACCCCCCTCTTCTTCAAGCGACTGCGCGCCAGCGCGCTCCAGTGGGCCCGGCGCACCTGGGCGCCGATGGAGCGGACGCGCATGGGCCGTTTCGCCATGGACACGTTCGTGGCGGTGCGCGGCCTCGCACGCGGCTTCCAGGGCGAGAACATCCGCCTCAGGGCCGCGGCGCTCACCTACATCAGCGTCTTCTCCCTGGTGCCGCTGCTGACGGTGGTGGTGGCCTTGCTGGGCGCCTACCACCAACAAGAGGTCCAGCACCGCCTGCGCGAGTTCATCTTCGCGGTGATGGCTCCGGGCGTACGCGAGGAGTCGTCGGCCTTCCTCGAACGCTTCCTGGAGCCGGGCCACACGACGGCCATTGGAAGCGCGGGCTTCCTCGGGCTGCTCTTCTCGGCGGGCTCGCTGCTGCACAACATCGACGTCTCGCTGAACGAAATCTGGGGCGTGAAGAACCACCGCTCCTGGGTGGTGCGCGGGCTCATCTACGCGGGACTGCTGCTGCTGGGTCCGCTGATGCTGGCCATCTCGCTCACGGGAACGGGCGTGGTCCGCTCCTTCCTGCAGGGCACCCACGCACCGCTCGTCGTGGACCTCTTCGAGCTGCTATTCGGCGCCCTGTCTCCCCTCGTAGCGGCGGGTGGGCTCACCCTGCTCTACTACGTGACGCCCAACACCCACCTGCGCCTGCGCTCGGCACTCTCGGGTGGACTGGTGGCGGGCGCGGCCTGGAGCGTGGCGCGGCATGTGTACACGGGCATCGCCGCGTACAGCTTCCGCCACAACCCGCTCTACGCCTCGCTGGGCGCCCTGCCCATGTTCCTCGCGTGGCTGTACGTGGACTGGCTCCTCTTCCTCGTGGGCGCCCGCCTCTCCTACGCGGTGGAGCACGCCACGTTCCGGGACTCGCTGTGGGTCTTCGGTGCCCACCCGCGCGCCCGGGAGCTGGTGGCGGCCCGGGTGGCCCAGGAGACCACGCTCGTCTGGTTCGACGGAGGAACGCCCCCGCTCCCCCGGGACCTGGCCCTGCGCCTCCGGGTCGCCGAGGTGCTCGTCGACGAGGTGGTGGACGACCTGGAGCGGGCGGGTCTGGTCGAGCGTCACCGGAAGGGAGGCATCCTGCCGGCCCGCGCCCCGGCCGAGCTGACCCTGGCCGACCTGACGCTCGCCGTCCACGGCGTCTACAACCCCGTCGAGCCGGGCTCCCACACCACCCCACGAGCTCCCGGCTTCGAGGTCCTGGACGCCTTCTTCCGGGAGTCGGACCGGGCGGGGCTCGACGTCTTGCGTCGGACGCGGTGGGTGGACCTCGCCATCCTGGTGCGCCCGGGGCTCGCGGAAGCCCAGGCGGCCACGACGGCGGCCACGGCCCCGGAACCCTCTCCGGCCGAGACAGTGGCCGGAAGCGGAAATCCGTAACGTTTCTAGGAGGTTGGCGGACCTCGCGCCTTGCGCGCCCCATCGGTTCTGTTATCGTTTCGGGATTCGACCACGGGCCAAGCGCCCTGTTTCCGAGGGGTTACGCGGTTTGCGGGAGCGTGCGATGCTGAAGTCCGATCTGATCAACGTCCTCGTCGGCAAGAAGGGGATGACGCAGAAACAGGCCGAGGCCACCGTCGAGACGATCTTCGAGTCCATGAAGGATGCCCTTTGCCGCGGAGAGAACATCGAGATCCGCGGGCTGGGCGCCTTCCATGTGAAGAACTACCAGGGCTACCAGGGCCGCAATCCGAAGACGGGGCAGATCATCCCCGTGAAGCCCAAGCGGGGCCTGCTGTTCCGCACGGGCAAGGAGCTGCGCGACCGCGTCAACCGGCCGGCGCCCCAGACCCCGCAGTCCGACATCTCGTTCGACCCCAAGAGCGGCAACGGCACCTACTAGCCTCCGCTCAGCGTCCCAGGGCCACGGGCGCCAGCCGCCCCAGGGGACGTATCTGCAGGTTCATGTCCAGCTCGCCATAGGTGAGCACCGCGACGTCCGGAAAGGCGCCCTCGCACAGCTTGCGCAGGGTGCGCCGGACATCGGGAGCCGTGAGCAGCACCGTCTGCCCCCCCGTGGCGATGTGCTTCACCCCCTCCAGAATCTCCGCCACCCGCTCGGGTGAAGGTGCCGGCCCGCGAGGGCCACCGGAGCGCAGCGTCTCCTCGATCTCCGGATCCACCAGGTAGGCGAAGAGCGGCCCGGACGGGGCGAACTTGTGGCTGAGGTAGCGGGAGAGTGCCTGACGGCAGCGCTCGGCCAGGGCCGAGGCATCCCCTTCGGTCGTGGGAGCCACCAGCGCCTCGAGGATGGCGCGCATGTTCCGAATGCTCACCTGCTCCTCCACGAGCTTGCGCAACACCTCGGTGAGCAGCGGCAGCGGGACCTTCTGGAGCGCTTCCTTCACCAGCGTGGGAGCCTGGGCCTCGAGCCCATCCAACAGCCCCTGCACCTCCTGGATGCCGAGGAACCCCGCCGTCCGGGCGCGGAGGAGGCTTCGCAGGTGCTCGGCGATGAGCTCCCCGGCACTCCGGAGCGGAACCTGCGCCATGTCCAGGCGGGCGCGCGCCTCCGCCGACACGCGACTGATGGGCTTGCCGGTGGAGGGCTCCAGCGCGGGCTCCGCCTTCAACTCCAGGAAGGCCAATTCCTCCGGCTGCGCCAGCGCATAGAGCGCCCCGGGCACGACCTGTCCCATCGCCGCGGGCACCTCGTCGACCAGGATGCGGTAGCTCCCCGCTGGAAGATAGGTGGCCTCGGTCCGCACCCGGATGCCGGGTACACGCACGCCCAGTTCGTAGAAGACCTCGTCCCGTATCCGGTTGAGCACCTGGTGCACGAACGCGCCCCCATTTTCCTGGGCCAGCGGCGTGAGGTCCGGCGAGAGGTCCACTGTCAGCGGGGCGACTCCCACCGGAGCCACCGTGCTCTCGGGAGGTGCTCCCGGGCCGCCCTGAGCCCCCTCCCCTGCTTCGGTTCCGCCCTCGGTCTGGGCCACTCCGGCGCCCTCCTCCGCCCCGGAGTCCTTCATCCGCCCGAGGGCATGCGCCAATGCCCCCAGGACCACCCCCAGCCCGAGGAACGTCAGGTGTGGCATCCCCGGCATCGCGGCGAGGGCCACGCACAGCCCGGCCACCACCCACATTGCCCGGGCCTCTCCGAAGAGCTGCGAGCCAATCTCCGCCCCGAGCGAGTCGTCCTCCTTCTCCGAGGCCACGCGCGTGACGACGAGACCCGCCGCCACCGCGATGCACAGGGAGGGAATCTGAGACACCAGCCCGTCGCCGATAGCGATGAGCGCATAGGTGGAGGCCGCGTCCGCCATGGTCATCCCGTTCTGCAGGACGCCGATACAGATACCGCCCAAAAGGTTCACCGCGACGATGACCAGGCCCGCGATGACATCGCCCTTCACGAACTTCATCGCGCCATCCATGGCACCGAACATCTGGGATTCGCGCTCCAGGTTCCGGCGCCGGCGGCGCGCCTGCGCCTGGTCGATGGCTCCCGCTCGCAGGTCCGCGTCGATGGACATCTGCTTGCCCGGCATCGCGTCCAGGGTGAAGCGCGCGGAGACCTCGGCCACGCGCTCGGCGCCCTTGGCCACCACCAGGAGCTGCACCAGCGTCAGGATGGCGAAGATGACCGCGCCGACGACGTAATCCCCTCGCACCACGAACTCGCCAAAGGCCTGGATGACCTCGCCCGCATGTCCCTCCGCGAGCGCCAGCCGCGTGGACGACACGTTGAGCGCGAGCCGGAAGAGCGTCGTGAACAACAACAGTGTCGGGAAGGACGTCACCTTCAGCGCATCCCGGGCGTAGAGCGCCGCCACCAGCAGCGCCACCGCCGCCGCCAGATTGATGGCCAGCCCCAGGTCCAGCAGCCAGGGCGGCAGCGGGATGATGAGTGCACCGAGCACCGCGGCCATCGCCACCGCGAGCACCACATCCGAGGACCTGCGCGCCCTCATGAGAATCTTCATCAGTTGGTTCATGACGTCTGCCTCCGTGGATGGTCGTCCACGTCCTGCGACTCCTGCGCTACCCGGAGGACCGCCGCGGCGGCCTGGTAAAGTTCCTCGGGGATCTCCTCCCCGACGTCGTAGTGGATGAGGCTGCGGGCCAGCGGCACGTCCCGGATCACCGGGACTCCGAGCCGCTCGGCCTCACGCCGCAGCGAGAACGCGTCCGCCTCCCGCCCCTTGGCGACGAGGTAGGGCGCATCACACTCTTCCGTGGCATAGCGGAGCGCGACCGCGATGTGCGTGGGGTTGACGACCACGACGCTCGCCTTCTGCACTCCACGTGCCGCACCTCCCGCCGCGAGCTGCCGGTGCAATGCCTTGCGCTGGCCCTTGTGGTGCGGGTCGCCCTCGCTCTCCTTGTGCTCCCGCTTCACTTCCTCGCGGGTCATCATCAGGTCCTTCACGTGCTTGCGGCGCGCGAGCGCGTAGTCCCCCACGCCCAGAACCACCAGGACGCATGCGAGCCGGACGGTGAGCGGCCCGAGCCGGCCCAGGATGTGCTCCAACCCCAACGTCCCCTCCAGCCAGGCCGTGCGCAGCACGTCCGGTCCGGCCTCCACGGCCGCGCTCCAGACGAGCCACGCCACCACCGCGCTCACGAGCAACGCCTTGCCCAGCTCGATGAGCGGTCTCACGCTGAAGAGCTTCTTCAAGCCCTCCGCCGGGTTGATGCGCTCGAGCTTGGGCATCACGTGCTCCGCGTTCAGCTCGAAGCCCACCGTGGCCACGGACACGGCGAGCGATGCCAGCAGCGCGCCACCGAGCGCGGGCCCGACCAGGAGCGCCATCAATCCCAGTGCTTCCCTCAGTGCGCCCGTGGGCTCCTGGTGCAGCATCAACCGGGCCGTCCACTCCCTCAGCCTCGCGAAACCCGCGGGTGCCGACGCGGTGAGACCGAGCAGTCCCCCGAGTGTCACCACGCTGGAGGACAGCAGACGACTGCGCGGAATCTGTCCCTTGCGGCGCGCTTCGCGCAGGCGCTTCGCCGAGGGTTGTTCCGTCTTCTCGCTCACCGCGCCACCTCCCCGAGCCGGAACAGCGCGCCGTCCACCGAGACGAAGCCCGCGAGCAGCCGCTCACAGAGAATGCCCACCGCGAGCCACAGCAATGCGCCTCCCGCGAGAATGCGCAGCGGCGCCCCGAGGTCCTGGAGGTTCACCTGGGGCGCGGCGCGCGACACCATCCCCAACAGACAGTCCACCGCCATCACCGCCGCGGCGATGGGCGCCCCCACCGCGAGCCCCGTGGCCATCGCCCCTCCAGCGAGCCCCACCACATGCATCACCGCCTCCTCGGTGGGCACGTACGCGCCGAGCCTCACCCACACGAAGCCACGCACCAGCCCGGAGAGCACGACGGGCATCAGCCCTCCCGTCACCACCAGTCCCACGAGAAGCTGGTAGAGCGCATCCCCCGTGGCGGATTCACGCGTCCCAGCGACCGGCAGGCTCGCCTCCGCCGAGGTGCCCCGGAACAGGTCGATGAAGCGCCCCCCCATCCGCGCCGCGTCGAAGGGCAGCGCCGCCACAAGCCCCACGGACGTGCCGTAGGTGAGCTCCTTCATCGCCATGGCCGCCAGTTGCAGGGGTGTCTCCACCGGCTCCGGCAGCGATACGCCCGCCACATGGTGCAGGAAGAGCGAGAGGCTCAGCACCAGGGCCAGCTTCACCGTCGTCGGAGCCGCCTGTCCCCCCAGAAGAGGGCAGAGGAAGGCCACTGGCAGCAGGCGCGCGGAGCACAAAGCCACCGCCACCATGCCCGGTCCCAGCGGCGCCAGTTGTGCGCGAGGTAGCTCGAGGTTCACCCGCCGACCTCCGCGATGACCCGCAGGACTTGATGCGCGAAGAGCGTGAGCTGTCCGGCGATCCACGGCCCCGCCACCACCAGGGCCAACACCGCCGCACACAGCTTGGGCACCACCGTGAGGGTGCTCTCCTGCAACTGCGTGGTGGCCTGGAAGAGGCTCATCAGGAAGCCCACCACCAGGCTGGCTCCAATCGGCGGCAGGGAGGCGAGCACCATCAACAGCAGCGCCTCGCGGCCCAGTGTGAACAGGACATCCTGGGTCATGGCATCACCGGTAGCCGAGGATCAGGCCCCGCGCGAGCAGTGCCCAGCCATCCACGGCGACGAAGAGGAGGATCTTGAAGGGCAGGCTCACCTGGCTCGGTGACAACGACTGCATCCCGAGCGCGAGCAGGATGTTCGCGATGACCATGTCCAGCACCAGGAACGGAAGGAAGACGAGGAAGCCGATCTGAAAGGCCTCCGTCAGCTCCGTGATGACGAAGGCCGGAATGACCACGAAGAGGTCGTCCTCGTGCACCGCGTTCGCCTCTTCCGGCGGCCGCAACTCGCGCGCGAGGTCCAGGAAACGGGCCCGCTCCTCCGGACTGCCATGCTTCACCAGGAAGGTGCGCAGCGGCTCGGTCACCCGCCCCGCCGCGCCGAGGATCTGCGCACCGGAGCCGACGTCCTGGTAGACGGCCTGCCCCACGTCGTACATGCGCTCCATCACCGGCGCCATGATGTGCCCCGTCAGTATCGCCGCGAGCCCGGTGAGCACGATGGTCGGTGGCGCCTGCTGCGTTCCCATCGCCGAGCGGGCCAGGGACAGCACCACGGCGATCTTCGAGAAGCTCGTCAGCATCAGCACCGCGAAGGGCAGCAGCGACATCAGCGCCAGCATCCCCATCATCGACAGCGGGCTGCCGGCGAACGACATCTGCGAGAGCGGCGTCTCCGCCGCAAAGGCCAGCCCGGGAACGAGCACTCCCAGCAGGAGCGGCACACGGCTCATGACAGGGTCTCCTTCTCGTGGGAGCGGGCCACCGCACGGCGCCTCGAACGGGTCTTCACACGCACCGGTGTGTGTGCCCGGCGGATCTCCGCGAAGGAGTCTCCAAAGGCCACGAGGTAACGGCTCCCCTCCACCTCCACCAGCGCCAGGCCACAGCGCTGCGACAGGCCCGTTCTGGACACCACCCGCATGCGCTCGGTGAGGGCGAACCGGACGTCAGCCCGTCCACGCCGCATGAGCCACCAGCCCAGGCCCACCATGGCCACGGCCCCCAACAGCCCCCGAGCCAAGACGGCCGCCGATACACCCCCCAGTGGCGCCAGTGCCGCCAGTCCGAGCACGAGCCCAAGTGCCAGCAACAGCTTGTTCCGCGGAGACACGGAGTCGAACAGGGTCTTCATGGGCGCGCTCACGGCAGCAGGGTGAGGATGCGGGCCCCCACCTCGCCCTCGATGTCCACCAACTCCGCCCGCGCCACCGCTCGGTCGCCCACGCGCAGCAGCACAGGCTCGCTCGCGTTGATGTGCAGCGGCAGCAGCGCGCCCGGCTTCAACCCCGCCAGCTCCGAAAGCGGCAGCAGCAGCCGCGTCAGCTCGATCTCCACTTCCACCGGCAGCGGGGGCATTCCCTCGCTCCGCTCGATTACCGTCGCCATGTCCGACTCCTGGAAAAGTCCGCGCCTGCGCGCGTGGTTCAACGAGAAACCCTCGGGCGTGAAGTCACCCCTCAGCTCGAAGCCGCGCAGGACGAGGCGCCCAGGACCCGACAGGCCCATGCCCTCCTGGCGCAGCCCGTCGAAGAGCACGACGTCCCCCGGGCCCAGCGACTCCAGCGCCATGCGCGGCAACGACGTGCTGCCCACGAAGCAGCGGGCCTCCAACCGCGCCGCCAGCACCTCGGGAGCGAGCTCCACGTCGCGCTCCGCGGGCAGCTCCTTCAGCGCCCCTTCGAGCACCACCGCGGGCAGGACCAACCTCCCCCCCGCCGTCGTCTGCCCTACCGTCACCGTCAGCTCCACGCCCAGGTGACGCTGCCGTGCATCGAGGCGCGCCAACGCCTCCGTGCGATTCATCGTCACCCCGGCGAGGCGCGGACCCAACCTCCGCTGCAGCTCCGGATGGCCACGCAGCGCGCACAGCGCCGACAGGCCCAGGAAGGCGAAGGAGGCCTCCTCCAGACGCGTCAGCTCCGTGATGGGGCCAGGCTTCGTCCCCGCCCCCGCCAGGCGCTCCAGCGCGGCGAAGAGCACCGGCGGCTCCAACTCCAGCACCCCCGTCCCTCCCGTCGCCGACAGGTCCACCAGGGCGAAGGCCGCCGTGTGCGCCAACCCCGCAGCCGGCATCACCGCCGTCTCCAGCAATCGCGCTTCCGCTCGGACGGGGCACCCCAGCTCCCGCCCCAGTGCCTCGCACACGCTCCGCAACGCCTGTCGCGCGAGCCGAGCCACCTGGGGACGCTCGTGCAGCGTCACGTGGGCCCGTGCCAATCGGCGCGTGCCGAGCCGGCGCAGCTTCATCGGCTTCAACGTCGTGGACTGGCTGCTCTCTCCGAAAGGACTCTGCATGGTTCGCTCCGTGCCGCGGACGCACCACTCCTGTTCACGGCCGATGCCAACGGCCGTGCCCGCGAAAACGAGGGGTTGGATGTCAGGGGCCGTCCCGGCTCGGGACGGGGTGTCTCAACGCGTGGCTTCTCGGAGGAGCCGCTCGGCCAGTGCACAGACGGCCGGAGTGGCCGCCGCGTCGGGCGGTTCCACCTGGCGCTCCGGGAAGAGGCCGCGGTGATAGGGCGGCAGCCTCCGGAAGAGCTCCCGTCTCAGGACCTCTGGAGCCTCCTCCATCACCGCCCGCAGCCGCGCCGCGGCATCCGGCCGGACACCGAACTCCACCGCCACCCGCGCCTGCCGCCTCGCCGAGGAGAGCGCGGTGAAACCGGCCAGGTGGTTCTTCGCCTGCCGCGCCTCGGGCTCCCTCAATCCCTCGAGCAGGGCCCCCGCCCGCTCCCGCCCGAAGACCAGCGCCACCAGGGCAATCCGCTCCACGGGCAGAGAGACGGGAGACGGGCCCTTCACCGGCTCCGGGGACGTTGGCCTCTTCGCTGGCTCTGGCGGCGAACTCCGAGGCACCCGGACCGCCACCGTCTTCTCCGGCCCTGGCGTCTTCGCGCCAGGGCGTTCGATGCGCGTCACCTCCATGATTCATCCCTCCAAGCTCACGCCACCTTGCGCGCGGCCCCGGCCGTCACCACCGGACGCGTGGGGGCAGGTGGAGCCACGGGCTTCGCTTCCGCCAGGGCGCGGTAGTGCCGAAGGCGCAACGTCACGAGGATCAACCCCACCGACAGCCCCGTGACCGCCAGCGACAACACCGCCAGCAGCACCCGCAGCCGTGTCAGCGGAGAAGTCCCGGGCGTGGGAGCCACCACCCGCGTGGACACCTCGTCCACCATGAGGGACACCGACTCGGACGAGAGCCCCTCCACGCCTCCCGCGAGGAGTGACCGCAACATCTCCCGCGAGCCCTTGATCGTCTCCGCGTAGCCGGGCGCCACGCGCAGCATCGCCGAGGCCTTCGCGGGCACCGGCTGCTGTCCGGGCCTCGGCGGCGGTGGCACCACCAGGTGCACGCGCGCGAGCAGCACCCCCTCCACCGTCTGGAGCGTCTTCTCCAACCCCTGCTCCATCACCCTCACCCGGCAGAGCTGCTCCTCCACCGGCGTCCGCACCAGCCCGCCTCCGCCGAAGACGTCACAGCCCTCGTCCGCCACGGGCCTTGGCAGCCCCAGCTCCGCGAGAATCCGCACCGCGTCCGAGGACTGCTCCTCTCCCACCTCGATGGCCCACGTGGGCTTCTTGCCCGCCTCGGGCACCTTGCGCGCATCGAGCCCCCGCTCGACGAGCACCGTCTGCAACTCGTTGGCCTGGCGCTCGTCCAGGCCATGTTGGATGCGCTCCCGGCACCCCGTGGCGCACAGGAGCAACAGCAAGAGACAACGTCGGAACATGGGAGTCCTCACACCTGGGTCTGCAGCACCTGCTTGACGCCACCCGTCGCCTTCTCGACGACCTTCCCCGCGAGATCGAGCTCCTGACTCGCCCGGTACACGTGGGCCTGGACGGCCAGCAGCTCGGCCGGAGAGAACGACCTGCCGGACTCGGCCAGCGCCAGGAGGCCGTCCAACCGCTTCTGCGCCTCCGTCACCCGGTCCAGCACCTGTACCGCCTGCTGGGACCTCGCCGACTGCACCGAGTCCACCTGGCCCCCGGCTCGCACCTCCGACGTTCCCCCCGAGGCCTTCCCCACTCCCTCCACCTCGCACTTCCCGCGCGCCGCCTCCGTCTTCTCCGTCGAGGCCAGCTGGGGGGTGCCCTCACTCGCGACCCGGGGCCCCGGCTGCTTCGCCGGGCCCTTCACCCCCTCCAGCACCTCGCCAAACCGCGCCTTCCCCGAGGGCTCCAGCGCGGGCGTCGCTCCCGCCCCGCCAATCGCCCCCACCTTGTCGATGGCCATGGCGCGCCCCTACCGGATGTTGTTGATGGCGGCCTTCGCCGAGTCGTGCCGCACCTTCATGATGTTGGAGATGGCGTTGTGCGCCCGGCTCTCCGCCTGCATCTCGTTCTGCAGGTTCATGTAGGCCATGTTCATCTTCATCCCCTCGGCCTGCATCTCCCGCTGCGCCGCCAGCAGATCCCACTGCTCGCCCTGTCCCGCCGTGCCGCCCACGCCTCCCGCTCCCACCGCCGACACGCCCTGGGCGGAGGACGCCACCGACGACACCACCGAGCTGACGCTCGACACCGCCGCACTCACCATCGGGTTCCCCGGCATCATCGACGCCGCGATTCCCGCCCCCGTCTTCACCACCTCCTGCGCCGTGCGCGCCAACACCGTGCCGAAGTCGTTCCGCGGCGTCTGCCTCGCCACGGTGGGGGTGATGGACAGCGAGCCAATCCGATTGCCGTTCTCCACGTGAAGCCTCCTGCGCTTGGGTTGCGTCAGGGCTTCTTCAGCGGGCGTGCCAGCCGGTGAGTGCAGTCATCCCGGGCACATGGCCGCGCCCCCACCCGGCACACCCTCCACGGCGTGGAGTTCGCATCCGCGCGCGTGGACGGTCAGGGGACTCGGCCGGGCCCCGGCCGAAAAGTTGCGACCCCCCAGGGCTGCTCCACACTGTAGCTCCCTGTCGCACCCCGAGGAGGTTCCCCATGACGCCTTCCAACACTCCCCTGCGCCTCCAGGAGCGCTACCACCCGCGCGTGGACGCCAACTGGATGGTGAAGGTGCACCTGGGCGAGCGCACCGTGCTCGTCAAGGCGCGCGACCTGTCCATGGCGGGCCTGTTCCTCCACGGCCACCCGCCCGACAGCGTCAAGCAGCTGTCCCTCACCCTGCCGCTGCCCGGCATCGGGGACATCACCGCCACGTGCAACATCGTCCGCCGTGCCACCCAGGGCGTGGCGCTCGAGTTCGCCGACCTGGATTGGGATCACTTCCTGCTGCTGGCGCGCTACCTCCACCCGCGCCTGCCCTGAGCCGGGCCCGGCCTCACACCACCTTGCGCAGCCGGTCCACCAGCGCCATCAGCTCCGCGCCCTTGAAGGGCTTCTGGATGTAGCCGTCCGCTCCCGCCATCGTCGCGCTCTCCATGTCCGACTTCTTGGACTTGGCGGTGAGCATGTAGACGGGCACCTTCGACGTCGTCGGGTCGCTCTTGAGCATCCGGCACACCGAGATGCCGTCCAGCTGCGGCAGCACCACGTCCATCAGCACGAGCTGGAAGGGGCGGCTCTTGGCCAGCTTCAAGCCCTCGATGCCATTGGCCGCGCACACCACCTCCACGGCCCCGTCGCTCAACATGGAACGCACGAGCTCCCGGATGACGGGCTCGTCCTCGACCAGGAGGATGTGGAAGGGATTCTGCAGGTTGGCAGCCATGGGACTCACTCGTAGGCGAGCGCCTCCACCACGTCCAGGGTGGCGGCACGACGCGCAGGATACAGCCCGGCCAGGATGGCGCACAGGGTCGAGACGACCCCCATGGCCACCGCCAACCGGGCGGGAAAAATATAGGGAAAACTCCACCCCGTGGCCTGACCGCCTACCACGTCGGTGATGAGAACCCCCATCCAAAGGCCCGCCAGCGCTCCGATGAGTCCTCCTGACAGGCCGATGAAGGCAGCCTCCCCCACGAACAGCCGGACGATGTGGGACCGGGCCGCTCCCACCGCCCTCAACAGGCCGATCTCCCGGGTCCGATCCAACACCGCCGCCAGCAGTGTGTTGACCACCCCCAACAGCGCCAGCAGCACGGCCACCACCTCCATCGCATAGGAAACCGAAAAGGCCTCGTCGATGAGCGCCGTGGCCTCCTGACGCAGGTCCGCGTTGCTCAGCACGTAGAGCTGGTGGCGCTCCCCCCACCGCTCGGAGATGGTGCGGCGCAGTTCGTCCAGCCGCGAACGGTCCGACAGGTACAGCTCGAAGGTGTCCACCCGGTCGTCCTGGAAATGCGCCTGATACACCTCGCGCGCCAGGAAAACGACGCCCTGGTCCGAGGTGTAGTCCACCGCCACCGCCGCCACCGTGTAGGTGCGCGCGCCCGTGGGCGTGGACATCTCGAAGGTGTCCTCCACGTGCAGATTCCGGCGGCGCGAGAGGTTCTCCGAGATGATGACCCGCCCGGCCAGCCGCTCCTCGCGCGTGGGCAGGCGGCCCTCCAGCAGCTGCGGCTTGCCGTGGCTCTCGTAGATCTCCGGAATGAGGGAGATGACGTAGGCGCGCAGCCCGAGCACGTCATGGGGCAACACACGCACCCGGTCCACCTGGGACACACCGGGCAGCGCCGCGAGCGCCTCGGCCAGTTCCGGGCCCATGGGCTGGTTGCGGCTGCCCGCGATGCGCGCCGCCGAGGTGAGGAAGAGATCCGCCGGCACCGACTGATCCAACCACCGGTGCGCCGCGGTGCGGAAGGAGCCCACGAAGCCGGCGATGCACACCGACATGGCCACGCCAATGGCCAGCGCGGACACCGGCACCGCCGTGCGCACGGGCGCTCGCGCGAAGTTGTCCGCCGCCAGCCGGCCACTCACGCCCAGCAGGGCCTCGCCCGGGCGGTGGTAGACGTGCCACAGCAGACGCAGCACTCCCGGGGCCAGCAACGTGGTCCCCATCAGCACCAGGAAGATGGAGATGTAGCCACCCACGGGCAGGTTCTCCATCGGAGGGGGCAGCCACGTGGACGGGTAGACGAGCAGCAGGCACCCCACGCCGAGCACCGTGGACAGGCGCGAACCGCCCACGCCAGCGCCCTGGGCCGCGTCCCGGCGCAGCGCCTCCACCGGGAGCACGCTCGAGGCCTGCAGCGCCGGCTTCAAGGCCGCGAAGCCACTGCCCAGCACGCCGAGCGCCACGCCCAGTCCCAGTTCCCACGGGCCCACCGTCACGTCCCGCGCGTTCACCTGGATGTAGAGGCTGGAGATGGCGCCAGACACCCAGCCGATGGCGAGCCGGCCGATGAGCACCCCCAGCGGCAGCCCCAGCGCCGTCCCCACCCCGCCCAGCAACACCGCCTCCAGCGTGAAGAGGGCCCGGATGCGCAGGCGCGTGGCCCCCAGCGCCCGCAGCGTTCCAATCTCCCTGCGCCGCTGCACCACGCTGATGGCGATGGTGTTGTAGACGAGGAACACCCCCACCAGCAGCGCCACCCCGGAGCCCAGGTTCAGCCCCATCTGGAAGCTGCGCACCATGGTGGCCACCGAGCCACCCCGGCGAGACGGGTGCTCCACCTCGAAGCCTCCGCCCAGCGCCGAGCGCAGGCGCTCGCGCACCGCCTCCACGCCCACCAGCGGATCCACCGCCACGTCAATGCGGTCCAGCGTCCGCTCGCGCCCGAAGGCCACCTGCGCCGACGCCACGTCCATCACGCCCATCGAGCCGCCAAAGGCCTTCACCGGCCCCGCCTCGCGGATGAGCGCATGCACCACGAAGTCCCGCGGCCCGCTCCCGGTGATGAGTTGGAAGCCGTCCCCCACCTTCAACCCGCGCTCACGGGCGAAGCGCTCCGAGACGAGCATCCGGTCCGTCGAGTTGAGGAACTCCAGGTCATCCGATAGCCCGCCCAGGTCCCTGTCCACGCCCTCGTAGGTGCGGAAGTGGCCGTCATCCAGCAGGTCCACGCCCATCACGTAGAGGCGCTCGCCCGGCGCGCCCTTCACCGGGACGATCACCGTCAGGGCCCCCGAGGCATGCGCCACCCCGGGCACCGCCCGCACCCGCTCCAGCACGGACTCGTCGAAGCCCACCTGCGTGCCCGCCACCGTGAGGTCCGCCTTCCCCGCGATGGCATCCACCGTCGAGCGGAACGCGTCCAGCACCGAGCCGTTGATGGACATCACCCCCACCATGGTCGCCACACCCACGGCCACGCCCAGCACCGTGAGGCCGGTACGCAGCGGTGCACCCAGGATGTGACGCAGGGAGACGAGCCGGAGCAGCGAGAGCATGTCCCGGCCACCTTACCCCCTCCGTGGGGGCCTGGGGTGCTCGGATGAAGGGCAGGCGGGTTCACCAAACCTGGTGCTTTGCTTCCTGCCCCAGGAGGCGTGAGGTAGGGTCGGCGCACATCACCGGGGAGGGGCCAGTGAGAATCGCCGCACAGCAAGGCTTCGAGGGCAACGAGCGTTTCGAGGTCAGACGGACCCTCGGCGTGGGTGGCTTCGGCATCGTGTGCGAGGCGCTCGATCGCCGCACCGGCTCTGTCGTGGCGCTCAAGACGCTGCACAAGGCCTCACCCGGCTCGCTCTACCGCTTCAAGCAGGAGTTCCGGCTCCTCACGGAGCTCGTCCACCCGAACCTCGTCACCCTCTACGAGCTGTTCTCCGAGGGCTCCACCTGGTTCTTCACCATGGAGCTCATCGAGGGCCACGCCTTCCTCGATTACCTGCGGCTGAAACCCTCGGAGGAGAGCGCGGAGCCCTCCAACCCCGACGAGCTCACCGCCACCAGCCCCCAGCGCCATCCGAATCAGGGCACCGGCGCGAGCCACTCGACTCCCGACGAGCTCACCGCCACCAGCCTCAACGCCACCACCGGCTCCCAGGCGCCCGTCCTCCCCGCCGCGCCCACCCGCATCGTCGACGCCGAGCGCCTCCGGCAGGTGTTCCGCGAGCTCGTCCAGGGCCTGCGCGCCCTCCACGCCTCCGGGCTCATCCACCGCGACCTCAAGCCCTCCAATGTCCGCGTCACCCCCCAGGGCCGCGTCGTCATCCTCGACTTCGGGCTCGCCAAGCCACTGATGTACCCCTCGGCATCGATGGGCTCCCCCGAGCCCCTCGCCGGCTCGCCGCCGTACATGGCCCCCGAGCAGTGGGACCTCCAGCCCTCCACCGAAGCCACCGACTGGTACTCGGTGGGCGTGATGCTCTACGAGTGTCTCACCGGGCAGCGGCCCTTCTCCGGAAACATGCAGGAGATGCGGCAGACCCAGCGGCGCGGTGCCACCCCCATCTCGCGCTTCGTGGTGGACCCGCCCGCCGACCTCGTCTCGCTCTGCGAGGACCTGCTCCGCGAGGACCCCACCGCCCGCCCCTCCGGCGCCGAGGTCATGCGCCGACTCGGCGGTCGGGACGCCACCGAGGCCCCTCCCCCCACCGCTCGCGAGCCGCGGCTGGTGGGCCGGGAGAAGGAGCTGGCCACGCTGCGCGTCGCCGCCTCGCGCGGTGCCGCGGGCGAGACGATGCTGGCCCGCGTCCATGGCCTGGCCGGTCTGGGCAAGAGCGCACTGCTCGAGGCCTTCGCCCGGGAGCTGCGCCGCGAGGAACATGCCCTCGTCGTCTCCGGCCGCTGCTACGAGCGCGAGTCCGTGCCGTACAAGGCGCTCGACAGTCTGATGGACTCGCTCAGCCGAGTCATCTCGCAGTTCCCCCGCGAGCTCATCCCCGAGCACTTCCAGGCCCTCGCCCGCCTCTTCCCCGTCCTCCGGCTCAACGAGGACCCCCTGTCCGAGGAGCACGCGGAGCCCCTTCCGGAGGACCCCCTCCAGGCCCGGGCCCTCGCCGTGCGCGTGTTGAAGGAGTTGCTGCGGCGGATGGCCTCGCACAGGCCCCTGGTGCTGCTGCTGGATGACCTCCAGTGGGGTGACCTGGACAGCGCCCGCTTCCTCGCGGAGCTGCTGTCTCCCCCCTCCGCGCCGCCCCTGCTGCTGGTGCTCAGCTACCGGAGCGACGAGGCCGCGAACAGCCCATGCCTGGAGGCGCTGCGCCAACTGTTGGAGCCGCTGTCGTGGACCGTCGCGCCCGTGGAGGTGGCCCTGCCGCCCCTCTCTCCCGAGGATTCCGCGCGCCTGGCCCTGGAGCGGCTGGGCGTGGAGGACCCCGCGGCACGCGCCCAGGCCGAGCGCATCGCCCGGGAAGCCGGGGGCAGCCCGCTGCTGGCCGAGGAGTTCGTGCGCTACGTCACCTCCAACGGCGAGCGCGCCACCTCGGGAGAGCTGTCCCTCGGCCGCGTCGTCGACGCCCGCGTCCAACACCTGCCCGAGGGCGCGCGCCAGCTCCTCGAGCTCCTGGCCGTGGCCGGTCATCCCCTGGAGCAGACGCTCGCGCTGGACGCGGCACGGCCTTCCAAGGCCACGTTGTCATCGCTCGCGCTGCTGCGCTCCTCCCACCTGCTTCGCACCCGCGCCACCCCCGGCGGCGTGGACCTCGAGGTGAGCCATGACCGCATCCGCGAGCGGCTCGTGGAGACCCTCCAGGCCCCCGCCATCCAGGGTCACCACCGCCGGCTCGCCGATGTGCTCGAGGCCCAGCCCCAGCCGGATCCCGAGCGGCTCGCGCTGCACCTCCATGGTGCGGGAGAGCTCGTCCGGGCCGCCCTCCACGCCCTCACCGCCGCCGAGCGCGCCCGCGAGGCACTGGCCTTCGCCCGGGCCGCGGAGCTGTATGGCTTCGCCCTCGAGTGGAGCCAGGGCACCCAGGTCTCCAGCCTCCCCCCTCGCCGCGAGCTGGAGCGCGCCCGCGCCGAGGCCCTCGCGCTCGCCGGCCGTGGCACCGAGGCGGCCCCCCTCTTCCTCCGCCTCGCCGAGGACGCCCCCGCCCACGAGTGGCTGGAGCTCCAGTGCCGCGCCATCGAGCACTACATGGTCGGCGGCCGCATCGACGATGGCACCGCGCTGCTCGGACCCGTGCTCGAGCGGCTCGGCCTGAGCTACCCGCGCTCCACGGCCCTCGCGCTGTTGGAGGTCGTCTGGCTGCTGGCCCGGCTCAAGCTGCGCGGCATCGAGTTCACCGAGCGGCCCGAGTCCGAGGTGCCGCCCCTCCAGCTCCAGCGCATCGATCTGCTCTGGGCGCTGGCTCGGTCGCTGCTCAACGTGGAGCCCACGCGCGGCCTGCTCTTCCTGCTCCGGGGCCTGCTGCTGGCGCTCGAAGCGGGAGAGCCCCAGCGCGTGGCCCGTCCGTTGATCGCCTTCGGCGGCACCTGGTTGTTCCAGGGCTCCCCGGGCGCGCTGGAGTCGGGCACCCGGGACCTCGAGCGCGGTGTGGCACTGGCGCGGCGGCTGAACTCGCCCGAGCTGCTCGGCCTGGCGGACATCTTCCGCGGCGTCCGCTCGCTCACCGTGGGCCGGTGGGCCGATGCGCTCGCCCAGGCGGAGGCCGGCCTGGAGCGGATGCGCGAGAGCCGCCGGGACACCCTCTGGGAGGGCGGCATGGCGCGCGCCATGGCGATGCTCGCCCTGGACCTCACCCACCGGATGACGGAGCTGCGCGAGCACGGCAGTGACTGGTACCGCGTGGCCGTGGAGCAGGGCGACGCGTACTCGCAGGTGACGGCGCTGCTCGGCACCGGCATGGGACTGCTCGCCACCGGAGACGCCGAGGGCACCTGCCAGCGCATGCGGGAGCTCACCGCCTCCTGGCCCCGGACGGGCACCATCCAGCACATCTCCGTCTTCCTCGTGGAGGCCTGGGCAGACCTCTACCAGGGACAGCACGCGCGGGCGTGGCAGCGCATCACCCAGATGTGGCCCAAGGTGAAGTCCGCGCAGTTCCTCCGCGCCCTGATCGGCCGGATGCGGATGTACACCGTGCGCGCATGCGGCGCGCTCGCGCACGCCGAGCACGACACGAGCGCCCGGGAGAAGCTGCTCGCGAGCGCCGAGAAGGACGCGGAGTTCATCTCCCGTCAGGGGCGCAGTGACTGCGTTCCGATGTCCCACCTGCTCCGGGCCGGCATCGCCCATCTCCGGGGGGACCCGGCGGGAGCGCGCTCGCACCTGTCCTCGGCCATCCAGGGCTTCGAGGCCGCGGGCATGGCGGTCCACACGGCCATCGCCCGCCACCACCTGGGAGGCCTCATCGGTGGAGACGAGGGCCGCTCCCTCATCGAGGCCGCCCATGCGGTGATGACCTCCCATGGCATCGCCGAGCCCGCGCGCTGGGCCGCCACCTTCGCCCCTGGTTTCTCGACCCCAGGCGCCCGATGAGCTGGCTCTTCCCGCCGGCGCTGGCAGCGCTCGTCCTGTCCGCGACCCAGGCTCCGGAGTCCGTGGACGGGGGCACCCCCGTCCCCTACGCCACCCGGCCCGATCTCCAGAGCGCCGCCATGGGCTTGTACGAGACCGGGCTCGCCCTGGCCGACATCAACCGCGACGGCTACCCGGATCTCATCACCGCCAGCGGGAACGATGAGGGCCTCCAGCCGCTCGCCGTCTACCTGAACACCCGGACGGACAACTTCTTCAACCAGCAGCAACGGCCAGACTGGGTCTCCGCGGATTCGGACGCCCACATGAACCTCGCCGTGGGCGACATCAACGGCGATGGGTGGTTGGACGTCGCGGTATCCACCCTCCAGCCGCCCCTGGGCAGCGGCGGCGTCAAGGTCTACTTCAACCGGCGCGGGACCCTGGAGAAGAGCCCCTCCTTCCGCTCGGAAGACACCTACGACTCGTTCGCCTGCGCGCTGGGGGATGCGAACGGGGATGGCCGCCTGGACCTGGCCACGTCGGACATCTATGCCCTCGCCGGCGGCTCCGCGCGCATCTACTTCAACCAGGGGGGGACCCTCTCCACGAAGCCCGGCTGGCGCTCGAAGCCCGGGGGCATGGGCGGCGGCATCCTCTTCACCGACGTGCAGCAGGATGGGTTCCTGGACCTGGTGGTCGGCACGTCCCAGGTGATGGTGTTCCCGGGAAGCGCCAGCGCGGACGGGGGCATCTCCCTGCCCACCACGCCCGGGTGGAGCTCGCGCGAGGGAGACCTGGTGCCCTATCTCTCCGCGGGCCCCGTGGGCACACAGGGAACGTGGACCCTCGTCGTCTCACGCAACAACGTGCAGGGCTTCATGAGCGGCGACGCGGGCACCCCGCCCCGCTACGAGGCCTACGTCCCCGCTCCCGATGCCGGCCAGCCCGTGTGGACGTCCACCCCCATCAACCTCGGCTCCGGAGTGAAGCTGGCGGACGTGGATGGCGATGGCACGACGGATCTGCTCGGAGGCTCCTGGGGCCGCCTGACACCCGAGAGCGGCTTCTTCCAGGTCTACCTGGGCCAGGGCAACGCCTTCTCGAGCCAGCCCGCGCTCACCTCCGCCCCCAGCACCCGCGGCATCATCCAGTCGCTCGACGCGGCGGACCTGCGACAGCGCTTCACCTGTCCCGGCTCCTGGAGCACCACCCTCACGCGCTCGCAGGCGGTGGTGTCGCTCCCGCTCCCCCTCGTCGGCGGCATCTCGCGGGTGACGCGCAACGGCAGGGTCCTGCTCCCACGCGAGTACACCACCGTCCCCGGCGCGCCGTGGATCTCCTTCGCCAGACGGCTCCAACCCGGAGACCGGCTCCAGGTGACCCATACCCATCCCCTCTCGGTGGACGTGGCCATGGCGAACCAGAACTGCGCGCTCGGCGATTTCATCTACTCTTCCTATGCCAAGGTCCCGGGCTGCGGGACTCCCTCCAAGGATTGATGCCCATGCTGGTGAAGTTCATCCACGACCTCACGACCAACGAGAAGCTGCAACGCGCGTTCGCCGAGAACCCGAAGAAGACCCTGCAGCAGGCGGGCCTCTCGGCGAAGCACCAGGCCCTCTTCAAGAAGAGGGATCCCCAGCAGCTCAGCCAGGCGCTGATCGACGAGCTGCGCATGAGTCCCTTCACCGGCTTCTGGTTCGCGCCGGCCATCAGCCTCACTGGCATCAGCCCGGCGTCGGGCCGCCAGGGCCAGACGCTCGAGGTCACGCTCACCGGGCAGTACTTCACGGACCCGATGAAGGCCGACATCGAGAACAACACCCAGAGGGTGCCCATCACCATCCAGAAGGTGAGCGGAGCCGCCGAGCCGAAGAGCCAGGCCACGGGCACGCTGGCGCTCGCCGCGAACCTCCCCACGGGGCCGTACACCGTCCGCGTCACCTCCAACACGCAGGCGAGCTCCACGCTCAGCATGGGCTTCACGGTGAACGCGAGCAGCGGCAACACGCGCGCCACCCCCTCGACGAAGACGAGCCCGGCCCGGAAGGCCTCCGCCGCGAAGAAGGCTCCGGCCCGGAAGACGCGGACGAAGACGCCGAAGAAGTAGGCCCACCGGACTGGAGGCCCGCCGTGGTTCCCTCGGTCCCGAAGACGTTCGCCTGGCTGGCACCGCGCGTTCCGGAGGTGCTCGTGCCCCGGCGGAGGATGGCCCGCTTCAAGCCCCTCACGCACCGGCTCCCGTCGCTGCGGAACTTCTCCTTCGAGTGCCGGCTGGATGCGGAAGCCTCCCAGGTGGACTTCATCGGGACCCTCACACCGGCCTGGGGCGGAGACGAGCTGGCACGCGAGATGGGTGCGGCCCCGCCCGAGCGCTCCGGCCCACACTGGGACGGCGTCCGCGCGTTCTGCGCCGAGTGGGCACCCGAGGGCAGCCCGCTTCACGCGGAGGTCCCCTGCATCTGGCTGGAGTTCGACCACGACCGGCCCGCGCCGCATGAGCCCCAGCCCTTCACCACGGTGTGCGTGCAGCCGGACTACGTCCACCACCGCCTGACACGAGGCGCGCTTCCCGAGGGTCATCCCATCCGCCACACCGTGTGGCGCTCACTGGAGCTGCTCGCGCGGGGCCCGCTGGAGCCGGAGGTCCGCCGCGCCCTCGCACGCTGCTTCGAGGCGATTCCCACGGGGGGCGCGCTGTCGCACGTCGCCCCCACCTACGTCCGGGGCACGCGCTCCATCCGGCTGGTGCTGACGATGCCCTCTCGGAAGGTGTGGGCATACCTGTCCCGCCTCGGCTGGCCGGGCCGGCGCGCCGACGTGGAGCGCATGCTCGAGCCCTTCCAGAGCTCGAGCGAGGTGGAGCTCTACCTCGATGTGGCGGAGGGCCTCCTGCCCTCGGTGGGCATCGGCATCGGGCTGCTGGAGCCGGACGAGCCGAGGATTCCCTTCGTCTTCGACCGCCTCATCTCATGGGGCATCTGTACGCCGGAGAAGCGCGACGGTGTCGTGGCGTGGCTCGGTGAGGACACGCGGGTGCTCCTGCCGGGGCTCCGCACCCCGAGCCAGCTCCTGCGCTGGGCGATGCTCAAGCTCGTCCACCGCCCCGGGAGGCCGCTCGAGGCGAAGGTCTACCCGGAGTTCCACGTCCGGCCCACCTGGTTCGACTGAATCACGGGCATGATGGGAGGTCCCCCACCCGGAGGCTCCCATGTCCGAGAAGAAGCCCGCGGCGGCGAAGACCCCGCTCTCCCGCGCCGCCGACCGCCCCCTCGCCACCGAGCAGTCGCAGCAACATCCGCTCAACCCGAACTCGGAGGTCAGCGGCCACTCGTTGAGCGAGCTCGTGGGTCTGCGCCACACCGGCGTGCACCTGTTGCGCATCCCTCCTGGCAAGGAGTCCTTCGTCTACCACTCGCACCAATTGGAGGAGGAGTGGATGTACGTGCTCTCCGGCCGGGGCATCGCTGAAATCGGCGAGGAACAACACGAGGTGGGCCCGGGCGACTTCCTCGGCTTCGCCACCCCGTCCGTCGGACACCACCTGCGCAACCCCTTCTCCGAGGACCTCGTCTACCTCTCCGGCGGCGAGCGCCGGGAGATGGAGGTCGCCGACTTCCCGCGCCACAACAAGCGCATGATCCGCGTCGGCGGGAACGTCTCCTTCTGTCCGCTCGACCAGATGGAGACGTTCACCCTTCCCGAGAGCGAGGACCCATCGTGACCGCATCAGCGTGGCCCGTCCCTTGACCTCCCCGGCCCCCTGGATATCCACTAGACCGGAAATTCAAGTTATCTTATAATTCAAGAAATAATCCGGAATAATCGACTGCATCCCCCCTCTGTAGCACCCGAAAGGATGTCTCAGAATGCGCTCGTCCTACCGTTCCACGGCGTTGGCGGCCGTCTCCGCGCTCGTCGCGTTCCTCGCACTCACGCCGTCCGCGCATGCCGACTTCACCTTCTACAGGACCGGGCCGCACACCGGGGCCTGCTGGGTCAAGGTGAACGCATACGGCGGTGTCTATCAGGTCAGCAACGTCCTGCTGAATGGAACGGGCTCCTCGCACACCGCCACGGTGCAGAACTTCCGTCCGGGAGTCGGGCTGCAGTCCAGTCAGACCTACACCGCGGCGCCGGGCGAGTGGAAGGGCGGCGACATCGCCCACGTGGCCATCGTCCCCGGCGATGAGTTCCGGTACTACCTCAACGGCACGCTCGTGGCGGGCATCCCGGCAGGCGGCATCCCCTTCTACATGCAGCATTGCAAGGTGGTGGAGTCGCCGTCCGTCAAGGTCCGCCAGGCCATCTCCTACGGTCTCGCCGCGCTGGACGCTGTCTACACGGGAGCCTGCGCGGGGTCGTACCGGTTCGGCGCGGCTCCCACCACGGGCATGTGGCACTACGGCTCGAGCTGCGGCAGTGGGCAGGGCAACTACTACCAGCCCGCGGGCGTCAGGGGCTTCGACTGCTCGGGGCTGGTGTACAAGATGTTCCAGTATGCGGGCGTGTACTTCCCCTGGCAGTCCTCCTCCGCGATGAAGTCTGGCATTCCGCAGATCTCCAAGGCCTATATCCAGGTAGGAGACCTGCTGGTGAAGAATGGCCATGTCGCGGTCTATCTGGGTGACGGCGACGGGGATGGCATTCCGTCCGTCCTGGAGGCGACGCCGGAGTGGACGAACCCGGATGGCAGCAAGACGGGCGTCATCATCTCCGACGCCTTCAAGTACCTCAACGACTCGGCCTATACGGCGCACCGCGTCCCCGGAATCTGAGGGGCGCGGCGGTCCGCGGGCCCGGGCCACCCGGGCTCGTGGAATCGGACTGGCAGGTGCGGAGCGCATCCTCAGCGCCATCCACCCATCTACCGAGGACTGGTGCTCCAGCGGCACGTCCAGCAGCAGTGGGCGGCCCGTGTGCAATCGCGCCGTGAAGGTGAGCAGGAAGCGCAGCAGGCGGTACGGGGCTCTCCTCTGGCAGCGCGGGCGACAATTCGTATGGCCAACGGGGGGATGGCTCCCAGTACGGTTCCCGCTCCGTCGATGGCGTACTCGTCGCCTACAATCGCGCCCATCGTCCAGAGCAGGTGTGGAGCGTTCATGCGGCTGCGGTTGTCGCAAAGCACCCCACCCAGCAAGGCCTGATGGTCATCGAGATCTTCGCCAACGATGCGAACGATGAAGCGGAACTGATCTTCAAGGCGCACTATTGCAACTCCGTGGGCGGGTATGCTGCCTGCGCTCTCGGTCGGCTCGTACCGGGTTGAAGCGTATAGGCGAAACGGGAGCCTGTTGAGGATGAGGGCTGGAGCCGAGGGGGGCGAGGAAGGCCGCTCTGGGGGGCCAGCGCAGCTCGCCATCTTCCACGACGAAGACTTTGAGCATGCATGTAACTTTACAGCGAACACCTCGGCTCGTGACCCATCCGCGACAACCTCCTGCGCGCGCACCTGGAGCGGACGCACCGCCGCGCGCGTCCAGCCGGCCGTCACCGGCCCATCCCTTTTTCTCGCGGAATTTCCGTGGAATATTGTTCCCGGTCTTTTTCTGGATGACCGGTATCCCATGTCTGCCTGCCCCGACGAGAACGAGCTGGTGGAGGGAGCACGGGGACTCCTGTCCGCGGAGGCCAGGGCAAGGCTGGAGGCCCATCTGGACGGGTGCGCGGCCTGCTGCGCGGTGATGGCGGGCCTGGAAGTGGACAGCTCCCCCCCTCCCGTGAAGGACAGCGGGCGCCAGGCGCCAGCCGGGCCCGGGGAGGCGCCCCAGCCGGGAGCGCACGTGGGCCGCTACGTGCTGCTGCGCCGCGTGGGCGAGGGCGGCATGGGCGTGGTCTTCGCCGCGTATGATCCGGACCTGGACCGGCAGGTGGCGCTCAAGCTGCTCAAGCCCGGGGCGATCGCGAACGAGCAAGCGCGGGGGCGGCTGGTGCGCGAGGCCCGGGCGCTGGCGCGGCTGTCGCACCCGAATGTCGTCACGGTGCACGACGTGGGCACGGACGGGGACACCGTCTTCCTCGCCATGGAGCTGGTGCGGGGGCGGACGCTGCGCGGCTGGCTGGAGGAGACACCCCGGCCCTGGCGTGAGGTGCTGGCATGCTTCCTCCAGGCGGGCCGGGGGCTGGCCGCCGCGCACGCGGTGGGGTTGGTGCACCGCGACTTCAAGCCGGACAACGTGCTGCTGGGAGACGACGGACAGGTCCGCGTCACCGACTTCGGCCTCGCCCGGGCCACCCCCGCCGCCGGGGCGCCCCCCGGCCCACCCGCTGGAGACATCCCGCCCACGGAGGCTCCCCCCCGCAGGGGTGACAGCGTCGGAGTCCGGCTGGGGACGCCCGCCTATATGTCCCCGGAGCAATGGCGGGGCGAGCACGCGGACGCGCGCAGCGACCAGTACAGCTTCTGCGTGGCGCTGCACGAGGCGCTCTTCGGCCAGTGGCCCTCCAAGGCCGGCCCGGCACGGACGCGTGCCGGAGCGGAGGCGGGGCCAGCGGCGCGCGGCACGGGCGTCCCCGGAGCCGTGCGGCGGGCCGTGCTGCGCGGACTGGCCGAGGAACCCTCCGAGCGCCACTCCTCCCTGAACGCACTGCTGACACGGCTCGACTCCGCCCTGCACGCGCGCCGCTGGCGCTGGGCGGCGGCGACACTGGCGGTGGGCGTGGTGGCCAGCGCCGCCACGGGCTTCATCCTGGCGCGAGGACAGGCCGCGCGGGAGTGGTGCACCGGCTTGGAGGCCCGGCTGGCGGGCACCTGGGACGTGGCGCACCGCACCCGGCTGGAGCAGCGCTTCCTCCAGAGCGGGCTGCCCGCCCCCGACGAGGCCTTCCACTCCACCGCGCGAGCCCTGGACGCATATGCCGGGGCCCTGGTGGCACAGCAGCGGCAGTCCTGCGAGGACACGCACGTGCGGCGGACCCAGTCCGAGCGGCTGATGGACCTGCGCGCCGCGTGCCTGGATGGCAGGCGCGAGGCGCTCCACACCCTGGTGGTGCTGCTGGAGGAAGGGGAGCGGGAGGCGCTCTCGCGGGCACCCGAGGCGACGCGGCAGTTGCCCTCGCTCTCCGCGTGCGAGGACCGGGCCGTGCTCGCCCGCGTGGATCCGCTGCCACAGGCTCCAGCGGCCCGGGCACGGGTGGCGGCGTTGCGCCAGGAGCTGGACGGGCTGCACATGCGCTTCGCGGCCGGCTTCCACACGCGCGAGCTGCCCCGGCTGGAGGAAGTGGTGAAGGAGCTGCGTGCACTGGGGCATCGGCCCACGCTGGCGCGCGCGCTCCACCTGCTGGGCGAGGCACAGGACTCCGCCGGGCACTACACCGTGGCGCGCGAGGTGCTGGAGGAGGCCGTGCGCGTGGCGGAGGCCGGGCACGACGACGAGACAGCCGCGCGCGCCTGGAACCGCCTCCTGAGTATCGAGGGACATGGACTGGGCCTGGTGGCGGAGGCCCAGCGCACCGCGCGCATGGCGGAGGCCGCCCTGGCGAGGCTGGGGCCCGAGGGCGCTCCGGAGGTGGCGGCGGAGATGTACCGCTTCCGCGCCAGCTTGAGCCACCGGCAGGGCGAGTTCGCGCGGGCACTCACCGACTGCGAGCAGGCCCAGGCCCTGCTGGAACGGGTGCGCGGACCGCAAGATGTGTCCCTCACCGACACCCTCTCCTGCATGGGGCTGGCCCTCAACGGGCTGGGGCGCTACGCCGAGGCGGCCGGGCACTACTCGCGCGCCCTGGGACTGGTGGAAGCCGTGTACGGGCTCAACCACCCGTTGCGCGCGGTGCAGCTCAACAACGTGGCCACCGCGCTGCGGCTCCAGGGGAAGGTGGCCGAGGCGGTGTCCCTCCATGAGGAGGCGCTGGCCCTGGGCGAGCGGCACTTCGGGCAGGCCCACCCCAGCACCAGCATGCTGCGGGTGAACCTGGGCGACGCGTTGGCCAAGCAGGGCCGGCTTCAAGAGGCGCTGCCCCATTACGAGCGGGCCCTGACCATGCTGCGGGGTGCGGACGGCCAGCAGCTGCGCGCGGCGGCCGTGCTGCTCAGCCTGGGCAACGCGCGGGCGGACCTGGGGCAGTTGAGGCAGGCGGAGGCGGCCTACCGCGAGGCGCTCGCCCTGCAGGAGGCGCGGCTGGGCCCCCGGCACCCGGACGTGGCCCTGTCACGCAACAACCTGGGCTCGGTGGCGCTCGACGCGGGCCACCTGGACGAGGCCCGCGCCCACTTCGAGGCGGCGCTCGAGCTGTGGGAGGCGGCGCTCGGCCCGGAGCATCCCAAGGTGGCCAGCGCGCTGCACAACCTGGGACACGTGGCGCTGCGCCAGCAGCAGGTGCGCCGGGCACTCGTCTACCTGCGAAGGGCACTGGCGGTGCGCGAGAAGGCGCTGGGGGTGGAGCATCCCCGTGTGGTGCAGACGCTCGGCCTGTTGGGCCTGGCGCTGGTGGAGGCAGGCCAGGCCCAGGAGGCGCGCGAGCTGCTGGAGCGAGCCATGGCGCTCTCCACGCGGCTGGAGCTGGCCCCGGCCGACGTGGCCCGGGTGCGCTTCGCGCTCGCCCGTGTCCTCTGGTCCTCGCGTGGGGAGCGGGCGCGGGCCCTGGCCCTGGCTCGCGAGGCCCAGGCCGCCTATCAGGGGGGCGGCTCCACCCAGGCGTCACGGTCGCGTGAGGTACGCAATTGGCTGGCCGTCCGTGAGGTGTCTCGAAGGTAGGCCGCCGAGGAGGTGGTGAGCATGCCGTCCGAGCAGACCGAGTCCTTCCTCTCCCATGCGCCACCGGCGCTCGTCCCGGCGCTGCGGGCGCATTCCGGCCTGGAGGCCGCGCTCGAGGGCCTGGTGCGGGAGGCGCGCGGGGCCTGGCCGGAGGTGCACATGGATGTCAGCGGCTTCCTGTCGTATGTGGCGCGGCGGCTGCCCTCCTCCGGCGAGGCCCATGAGGTGCTCGCGAGCCCGCGCGCGGGGGACGCCTTCCTCGCCTTCGCCTGCATGCGAGGTGACGCGCGGGCCTTGGAGGCGCTCGACACACGGCTGCTGTCCCAGGTGGGGACGTGGCTGCCACGCGAGCCGCCCGCACGGGTGGATGAGCTGCGGCAGTTGCTGCGCCAGCGGCTGCTCGTCCCGGAGGGCGGTGCACCCCCCAAGCTGGCCTCCTACTCCGGCCGCGGTCCGCTGGAGCAGTGGGTGCGGGCGGTGGCGCTGCGGCTGCTCATCGACCAGCGGCGAACCACGCCCAGGGAAGTCCCCCTGGAGCAGGCGCCGGTGGCGCTCGCGGAGAGCATCGGCGTGAACCCCGAGCTGGCCTTCATCCGGCAGCGGCACCAGGAGGACTTCCGCGTGGCCTTCCGCTCCGCGCTGGCACGGCTGGACAGCCAGGATCGCAACCTGCTGCGGCTGCACCACGTGCACGGGCTGTCCGTGGAATCGGTGGGGGCCACGTACCAGACGTCCCGCTCCACGGCGGCGCGGTGGATCGTCCGGGCCCGGGAGCGGCTGATGGCGCTCATCCGCGAGGAGCTGACCACGCGGCTGGGGCTGACGCCCGACGAGCTCAACAGCCTGCTGCGTCTCGTCCAGAGCCAGCTCGACGTCAGCCTGCACCAACTGATGGCGGACTGACGCGCCCCCCCCCGAGGCACCCGTCAGCCGGAGACGGCGGAAAACGAAGAAATGGGACGAAAATCCCCTTTCCCCGTCCTTCTGGTGGACGCCGGGATGAACCGGGTTCATTCCTCCGAGGTCCCAGGCGGCACCCCGGGGAACACGAACATCCCGTTGTCCGAGCCATCGACTCCTGCTGTCTGACTTGAAAACGCTCTTCACCCGAAGAGCAAAACCAGGCGAGAAAATCATGCTCATGAGGAACGCGGGCCTGCTGGCCTTGACGTCGCTGTCTCTGTTTGGCTGTGGTGGTGCGGACATGGACCTGCCGGATGGTGACTACGCGCCGCCCACCGAGGAGGCGATCGCCTCCATTCCCCAGGGGCTGACCCGGGGTGACGTGGACTACCGCGCCTGGCAGTGGGTCAACGTGGGCATGCTGTACTGCCAGGTACCCAACGGGCAGTGGGACAGCTTCTGTGGCTACACCTGCAACCGCACGGGGGCCTCGAACACCGCGCAGTGGAATCCGTACCGCTCTGACTGCTCGGGTCTGGTGTCCTGGGCGTGGGGCGTTGGCGCGCCGGGCTGGAACACGAACACCATCTTCAATGACACGACGCAGACGCAGCGCGTGGGCTACTGGGACATGCAGATGGGTGACGCCATCACCACCCACAACGGCAGCAGCGGCCACACGATGATCTTCCACGGCTGGAACGCCGATGGCTCGGCCCGCGTGTTCCAGGAGCTGCGCTGCGGCCTCAAGGCCCAGGACGTGAACATCCCGTTCGTGAAGAACGCCGATGGTTCGCTGCGCTGGGTCGCCGACGGCCGCACCTACTGGCCGGTCCGCAAGAAGGTCCTCTGAGCCGCCCCGCTGTTCCCACCGGGGCTGGAGCGCATGCTCCAGCCCCCCGCCGTCCTCCCGTGCCCTGTTGGACCTGACCATGTACGCCGATCTTCCCCCCGCCTATCACCTCGTGTTGGCGCAGGCCCCCACTCCTCCCGCCTCGCAGCGGTTCGAGGTCCCACCCCAGCGGGCCGCCGAGGTGCGCTCGCCATCCCTGCCGGGCCCCCCTTCCATGCTGGTGATTGGAACCCCGGAGGCGGCGTTCCTGTGGCCACTGGCCACCCTCACCCCGCCGGACACCGAGCAGATGGTCATCTCGGCGAAGCTGGTCCATCCCGCATGGAACAAGCGCAAGCCCCCCTTCTCCTCGGACGGTTACATCCTCGAGGCGGCCGAGCCGTTCGAGCTCTCCGCCGTGCGCGAAGGCACGCTCAAGAGCTTCAAGGTCTCCATCTCCAGGCCGGGTGCGGCCAGCCCGGAGTGGAAGGACGTGGAGGTCCAGGTGAAGGCCGTCCCCTGGCACAGCCAGCTCGTGCCCAACAGCGCCACGGTACCGCGGCTGCTCTACCGGCTCTTTGGCTCGCCCGGCGCCACCTTCCTCGTGCACGAGTTGTCTGGCAGCCCGGACTTCCACCACGTCGTGCGGGTGAAGTTCAAGGACCGGCGCTTCACCCAGGAGGAGCTCTCTCGAGGCCTGCTGGTGGATGTGGAGGACCGTCCCAACGTCAAGGGCGCGAAGCTGCAGATGGGTGACGCTCCCAAGGGCTCGCTCCTCGATGGCAAGCCGGTGAAATTCAAGGTGGAGCGGGAGCTCCTGTTCCGCGAGGTCGGAGTTCCCTGACGTCATCAACAACCCCTCGCCGTTCTCACCCCCCCAAGGAGAATCCCATGCAGTCTTCCTTCAAGCGGATGGCCGCCACGGTCGCGGCCGCCATGCTCGGCACCCTGTTCGATCCCGCCTCGGCGCACGCGGGTACCCGGTTCGCCCCCACCACCACCGACACCGGCCAGGTGTATGACCTGGTGATCGAGTACATGTTCAACAACGGGGATGCCCTGCACTTCGGCTCGGATCCCAACCAGCTCCAGCAGGACTTGTTCGAGGGCGCGCCCATCAACAAGCTCTACTACGTCAAGCAGACGAACACGACGTTCTGGGAGCGCTTCGGCATCTCCGACACGGCGATCGCCCTGGAGCGGGATACCACCGCGCCTCCGGGCTCGCCGAACAACTCCTATGACGCCACTCCGCATGGCAGCATGTGGATGCCCCGCGTCTGGACGGTGGGCCAGGAGACCAGCTTCAGCACCACCATCAAGTGGTTCGACAAGAGCACCTGCCGTTACACGGGCCGGCAGGATCCGTGGGCGCACGGGCGGCACTTCCTGCGCTACCAGGGGCCCCTCGCCATGGGCGGCAGCCTCGGCACCATCGATGTCGTCATCATCGACCGGTACCACTGGATCTCCGACAACCCGGGCACGGCGGAATACTACAACAGCCCCGAGGCCGAGCGCTTCTGGTTCGCCCGAGGCCGCGGATGGGTACGCTGGGACTACTTCACCAACCGCACCACCGGGAAGTGGAACTACTCCGACCCCACCAGCCTGCTGAACCCCGGCGCCACCCAGACGGTGCTGTTCACCACCAACAGCCCCAACAACAACTCCAAGACGCCCAACAAGGTCTGCAACTCCGGCGTGTACTGACGTCCGGGAGACCCCACGGCAGGTGAGTGAACGGCCCACTCCGCTCTTGGATGGGATGTCTGAGGCCGGCAGGCAGCAGGGGGGCGCCGTGAAGCACGCAGTCAGCGCGCCCCCTGTTGTGGAGCGCGGGCTCAGTAATCACAGCCCACGGAGTTGACGACCTCGGCGGGGACCCCTGGAGCGAACACCTGGATGACGGACACCTTGCCATCCAAGACCCGCTCGCTGCCGCTGAGCCAGGGGTGCTGCCAATAGCTCATGGCGAGGTTTTCACCGGAGGGGAGGTCCGTCTCGAATGAGCCAATGGTCTTCGACACGATGGTTTCATACCAGACCTTGTAGTAGGCCCTGTCCGTGAATAGGCACTCCACCGGCGAGTGGGGGCAATCGCAGAGGACGATGAGGGTCCCCGGGGGAATATTGCGAAGCACCATGGAGCGTGCCTCGTCGTTGGGGATGCCGATGTTGGTCCCCGCCGCGGTCAGATCATAGGAACGGAATTCGCCGTTGGGGGGCAGGTAGACCTTGCCCAGTGAGTCCTGGGAGGCATTATTGCCCTCGAAGAATTCGATGTGGGGAGGGACGGGCCCTCCACCTCCCCCCCCGCCCCCGGGTTCGCAATCCTCGCAGACCGCGGCCTGCTTCGCGGTCGAGAGCACCTGCTCGACGGGAGCAGAGGCCTCCTCGAGGCTCCCACAGGCGGACAAAACGAGCGCCGCACCGAGAATCATCACGCCACGCGCCTGCAACACTTCGGCCCGGCTCCACTTCCTGGATGGCTTCATCATGGTATTCGCCCTCGGCTGAAGGCTTTCAACAGGATTGGTGAAAGCCTTCATGCGGGCCTGTGTAACAGCACGGGTGTGACGGGAGCGTGACGGGAAGCACAGGAAGGACTGGGCCCCTGTCGGGCGGACGCAGTGGGGTTGGGGGCGGGAGTCAGGAGGGCCCCGAGGAGGCCCTCCCGTCGCGCTCCAGGCCCCCCCCCCCGCGCGGCCTCCTTGGGTACACGCCAGCCCCTGCCGCCCTCCGAACAGGTGCGCGGCAGGGGCCTGGGTGAAGGCCATCTTCAGGACATCCACATCACCGCAACCCAGGGCGAGGCGCTCGCCGCCGGCATCAAAGCGACTTCGCTACTGAAAGTTCACCCAACCCTTTATCAGCCTATGAGTGGAGGTCGGTGGGTTGCCCGGAGAGTAGATGTTCGTCAGCGCCAGACCGGTGTGACCGTTCACGCCCACGTTGCCAGCGAAGATGTAGTCGTATTTCGCCCAGTTGCCATTCGTAAACTGGATCGTCGGCTGGCCGTCGCGGCAAAGCTTGTTGGCCCCGCAGATTGGGTCGTAGGAGTTGTCGACTTCCCAGAAGACCTTATTGGTGTTGACCGAACCGTCAGGGTTGACGCGATAGATCCTGTCCATCGCCAACGAGTCGGGCTTGCTGTTGAAGTCGCCTGTCAACACGACCCGGCGCCCCGCCTGAACGAGTGGCTTCAAAATGCTGTTGATTCTGGTGGCTTGTTCGGCACGGATTTCGAAGTCCTGGGCGTCCGAGACGCTGGAGTGGCCGCTCCACAGGTGCGTCGTGCAGAAGGTGAACAGGCCAGGCGTCGGCATACCGGGTACGTCCGCACAGAACAGAGTGAATTCCCTGCCGCCTGGATAGCCCAACTCGCCGTGATACCTGCCCATCACAGGCAAACGGTAGGCGTGCAGGGCCATAGGGCGATTCGCGGCGAGAACCAGGCCCAGGTCGCCGTCGACGCCGCATTTGTCGACGTCTCCCTCGCTATACTTCGACATCGGAATGAATGCGGTATGCCAACCATATTGCGCGAAGAAGGCCTGGAACTCCGCGAAGTCGGCGGAACAGACCTCCTGCATCGTCGCGACGTCGGCACCGTTTAGAACCTGGTCTCTCACTCCGAACCAATCCGGATAGTTGTCGGTGCGTTCACCGGTGATGTTGTGATTCACCACCGTGACCGTGTAGGCGGCCTCGGAAGATGCGGGCATGAGCCCCATGGATAAAACGGATGCCATCGTCGCGAGCGTACGAGTGACTGAGAACTTCATGTTCGGGACCTCCAGGGTGAGGTCCGCATTCTACCGAGCAGTGCGGGTGGACCGGTAGCGAAGCACCCGTCGCGCCTTCGGTCCGTGATGGCGGAGGGCTCGCCGCGTATTGCCCGACGAGGGGTCCAAGGGGACCGCCTCCATTTTCTTACGCCGTGCTTACGGGTGGTTGGCAGCTTCATCCATCCGTGTTGCACGTATGTCGCGTGCGGGCGCAGAGGGCCGGTCGAGAACCCCGACCGGGCAGGCGCTGCAGGCCCCGGTTCCTCTGAAGGGCATCGTCATCACGAGCAACAAGGTGTGGGGCATCTCCAACGACAAGCGCGTCTTTCTTGTAGATATCTGATCTGCGCGAGTTGCTCGTCGCACCGGACCTGAACCTCACGTCGCCTGGAGCGGCTGCGGCGAGGAAGCGGACTCCAGGAGCCGCCGCAACTGCCCGAGGTCCTCCTCCAGGTGCTTCCGGGCGGTGCGGACGAAGAGCGGCGTGGTGAGGGTGAACAGGCCACCGAGCCGGGCCTGCGTGCGGAAGACCACGCGCGTTCCCTCCGGGGTCGGCTCGAACAGGCGCCAACCCATCACCTGGATGTGCGGGATGCTCGCCCGGAGCACCACGCGCACGGGAGGCTCGTACTCGAGCACCTCGACGGGCACATGCGCGCGCCGCCCGAGCAGGTGCACCCGCTGGATGAGATGGACTCCGACCCCCAGTGGCCCTGTCGTCTCCACCTGCTCGACCACCGCGCTCCAGTCCGGGTCGTTCTTCGGGTCACTCGCCAGCGCGAAGACCTCGTCCAGAGGACGCCGGATGAGCACGCTCTGCTCCAGTTCGACCATCTCGCCCGCCTGCCTCCCCTCGGGGGACCCGAGCCCCCTCGAAAGATGGGCTGTCCGCCGTGTCCTGTCCGAGGCGTCACGAGCGGTGGCCCGCTCGCATGGTGTGCATCCAGGCGATCCCGGGCCCGAGGCACCCGGTCCGTGGAAGATGGAACAGGTCCCGGACCGTCCAGGGTCCGACACTCCACCCACCCCTGGTGCTGTGACTAACTTCAGGGGCCATGAACAAGGCCTCCTCGCCCGCTCTCGAGACCTTCCTGCGGCTCCGTGCCTCGTTCTTCGAGCGCTACCTCGAGACCCAGCCCGAGGAGGCCACCACCCTCGGGCTCCACCACCTGGATGACCGGCTGAAGGATCTCTCCCCCTCCGCGCTGGGCGACGAGTACGCCTTCCACCGCGAGGTCCTCGCGCGGCTCGAGCACCTCGCCCCCGAGGAGCTCCCCCCCGACGCCCAGCTCGACCGGTTGGCGATGCTCGACGTCACCCGCTTCCACGTCCACACCTACGAGGACCTGCGCGGCCACCGGCGCAATGTCGAGCTGTCGACCTATCCGCACACCATGCTGCAGTACCAGCTCGGCCAGGCCGAGACGGCCGGGGACTGGGCCGCCATCGCCAGCCGGGCCGCGCGCATCCCCACCTTCCTGCGGCAGCAGGAACAGTTGCTCGCCGAGGGCGTCGCCACCGGAGAGGTCCCGGACCCGCACATCGTCCACGACTTCGCGGAGGACCATCTCCCCGTCATCGAGCGGTACTTCGAGCACCTCCCCGCCCTGCCCGGTGCGCACCAGGTGACACTCTCCGCCGCGGAGGCCCGGCAGCTCCAGCAAGCCTCCCGCGAGGCCCAACGGGCCTTCACCGCCCACCGCCAGTTCCTCCGTGAGCACGTCCTGCCGCGCACGCACGTCCCCGTGGTGCTCGGCGAGGACGAGTACCAGTGGCGGCTGCGGTACATGTTCGGCCTCACCGCCTCGCCCGAGGAGCTGGTGCGCCAGGCCGAGGACGTGCTGGAACGGGCCCGGGAATCCATCCTCCAGCTCTCCGGCCAGCTCGCCCGGGAGCTCCCCGGCGCCCCATCCACCCTCACCAACCTGGGAGAAGCCCGGACCCTGCTCCTCGAACTGGAGACGGAGCACCCGGAGCGGGACGAGGACGTCATCCCCCTCTACCGGGAGCTCATCGCGCGCGCCGAGCGCTTCATCCACGAGCGGGAGCTGTTCAACGTGCCCGAGGGCCTCCGGTTGGGCCTCAAATCGCTGCCGCCGGGCATGGTGGACGTGCGGGGCACCAACTGGCCCGCGCCGCTGTTGGACCCGCGCAAGGTGGGCTGGTTCGTGCTGGCCCCCATGGCGGCCGCGCACCCCACCGTCTGGGCGGCGCTGCTGGCCGTGCACGAGGGCATCCCCGGCCACTTCCTCCAGAGCGTCGCCTGGCAGCGCGCCTTCTCGCGGCACCCCGCCCCCGTGCGCTTCCTCCTGGTGACGGACCACGTGGCCATGGCGCGCGGCCACTTCGGGCCCATGCTCAACATCGAGGGCTACGCCACCTACGCCGAGGAGCGGATGCGGCGCGCGGGCTTCTACACCGCCGCCGAGGCCCTCACGGCGCTCGTGGCCCGGGCCCTGCGCGCCGTGCGCGTGGTGGTGGACATCGGCCTTCACACCGGGCGCATGACGGACGAGGCGGCGGTGCGCTACCTCATGCACCACGCCTGCATGCCGGAGCCCAACGCGCGGCGCGAGGTGCTCCGCTACAAGCGCATCCCCCTGCAGGCCATCACCTACCTGCTGGGCGCGCTCGACTTCGAGCGGCTGGAGGAGGACTGCCGCCGCGAGCGCGGGAGCCGCTTCGACGAGGCCCACTTCCACGACGAGCTCTTCTCGTTCGGCCCCGTGCCCCCCGCGCTCCTGCGGCGCTTCATGCTGACGGGCGCGTGACGTCCGGGAGCCAGCCCACGAAGCGCGTGTCCGCGCCCCGCTTGCCTCGCACGAAGTGCAGCACCCGCTTGAAGAGGGCATAGACGCGGAAGAAGGTCTCCAGGCCCGCCCGATCCACGGGCCTCAGGGGCTTGGTGCTGCAGATGACCTTGGGGTCCGCGCAGCCCGCGTCGAGAAAGGCAATCACGCCCACCACCGGCACACGCAGGCGCTCGCCCCGGCGCAGACGCGGACCGAGCACCACCACGTCCAGGGGATCTCCATCCCCCGAGCCCAGCCCTGGAATGCAACCGTAGTTGTAGGGACACGGCAGGGGGGAAATGAAATCCACGCCCCCATCCGCGCGCCGCTTCACCACGGAGAAGCGGGGGGACTCGATGAGCACTTCGGGCTCGCGCGTGAGCTCTGGAGGGAGGGAGAAGTCGGACACCCGCGTGGTGTAGCACGGCGGGGCCGCCCGCTCGTCCTGCAAGCAACGGAACCTCCTGGGCTCTGTGCACCCGGGTACTCCGTGCCTCGGGAAAATCCAGGCCCCCCTGGCCACTGCCCCCGCTTCTGCCCACCTCACCCCGACGGCGGCAAAGGAGGGCGATGATGAGGCGGGGATGGGCATTTCTCGGGCTTCTGGCCATGGCGGCGTGTTCGGGCGGGGAGGATGTCTCGAAGCTGGAGAAGAACACGTGCGCGGATGTGCACGCGGGCACCCTGCCCACCCGGTCCGAGGCGAGCGATGGCCGCGAGTCCTTCCTGGTGCGCTACCGCTCCGGAGACCGGGTGAGCGCGGCCGCGGTGCGGCGACTGGGCGGCCAGGTGACGGCGCAATACCGCTCGGTCCCGGCGGTGGCCGCGCGCCTGACGCCCGAGGAGCGGGCCCGGCTCGCCGCGGATCCGGACGTGGAGCTCATCGAGCCGGACGTGCAACTCAAGGCGCTGCGGCTGCCCACGACGAAGGCGGGCTCCGTGGGTGAGTACACCGGCTCGGTGCGCATGGTGCAGGCCCCCCAGGTGTGGGACGCCAACGAGGACGGCGAGCTCGACACGGGAGCGCCCGTGGGCGAGGGCATCCGGGTGTGCGTCATCGACAGTGGCCTGGATCGGCGCCACCCCGAGCTGACCATCCCCTACGTGGGCGGCTACGACTTCGTGGACGAAGACGAGGACCCGAGCGACGAGACGGAGGGCGTGAGGGGCATCGGCCACGGCACGCACGTGGCGGGCATCATCGCGGCGCAGCTCGCCTCGGGAGGCGCGACCCTCTCGGGCATGAACCAGGGCGGCATGGTGGGCGTGGCGCCCGGCGTGGAACTGCTGATCGCCCGGGTGCTCAACGTGCACGAGACCGCCAGCATCGGCGCGGTGCTCTCCGCGCTCGAGTGGTGCGTGAAGAACAACGCCCGCATCGCCTCGCTGTCGCTCGGGGCGACCATGGACCTGGGGAAGACGGCGCGAGACGCCTTCCAGGCCGCGCAGGACCAGGGGCTGCTCCTCGTCGCGGCATCGGGGAACGACAGCAGCCCGGACCATGAAGCCCCCCTGGGCTACCCGGCGGCCTATCCGTCCGTGCTGGCCGTGGGCGCGGTGGACAGGAACGGGGAGGTGGCCTCCTTCTCCAACCGGGGCAATGGGCTGAGCCTGGTGGCGCCCGGAGTGGACGTGCTCTCGTCCATCAGCATGCAGGCGGCCACGGTGTCGTCGCTCGACGCGGAGGGGGCGGAGTACAACTCCCGCTCGCTCTTCTTCTCACCGCCGGGTGAGTACTCGGGGACGCTCGTCGACTGTGGCCAGGGCGAGGCCTACGGCTGCAAGGGCTCCACGTGCGATGGCTTCGTGGCCTACGTGCGGCTGACCGGGGACTCGAGGGCCTCGCGCGCCGCGCAGAACGTGATGAAGCAGGGCGCGCGCGCCATCATCTTCGGCACCGACTACTCCGAGAACGAGTCCTGGATGAAGTTCCTGGATGGACCGGGGCTCTCGTGGGTGCCCTCGCTGGCGGTGGGCCGGGAGTCGCGAGCGGCCGTGCTCGATCAATTGGGCAGGCCGGTGCACGTAAAGCTGAGGGGCGTGGACTACGCCGAGTTCCCTGGTACCTCGATGGCCGCGCCGCATGTGTCGGCCGTGGCGGCGCTCGTGTGGAGCGCGCGCCCGGAGCTGACGGCCGCCCAGGTGCGCACGCTGCTGGAGCGCACCGCGAAGGACCTGGGTGACACGGGCCATGACGCTCGCTACGGCTACGGGCTGGTGCAGGCCAAGGCGGCGCTCGACGCGCTCCAGCAGCTGCCGTGACACCTGGATGTGACGGCCGGCGCGTCGAGGTATGATCCCGGCCGTTCATGTCCACCGAGCCCCTCCTGCTGCGCTACATGACGCGCTTCCGCTGCATCGCGGAGCGCTGTGAGGACACCTGCTGCACGGGCCTGCGTGTACCGGTGAGCGAGCCGCAGTGGGCGCGGATGCGGGCGGCGGTGGCGGGCAGCGCGGAGGAGTCGGAGCGCCTGCACCGGTGCATCACTCCGAATCCCGGTGGAGCCGCCACGGAGCACGCGTTCATCGAGATGCGCCCGGACGGGCACTGCCCCTTGTTGGACACGGAGCGGCTCTGCTCGCTCCAGCGCCGCCACGGGGACACGGTGCTGCCGGACATCTGCGCCACCTTCCCACGCGCCGTCACCCGGTGGGGCGAGCGGGTAGAGGTCTCGGGGACGCTGGCCTGCCCGGAGGTGGCGCGTCTGTGCCTGCTGGAGGAGGACGCGGTGGAGCCCGTGCCCACGCCCCTCGCGGCCTCGCACGTTCCCCGGCCGGAGACGGCGAGACACATCCCCGCTGACGCGGAGGACGCCTGGGCCTTCCACGCGGAGACGGTGCGCGAGGCCCTGCTGCGGCTGCTGCACCGGCGCGAATATCCCCTCGCCTCGCGGCTCGCGATGCTCGGGCACCTGGCGCACGGGCTGGACGGCTTCTACTTCCGGGGCACGGAGTCCTTCCGGGGAGAGGACAGTGAGGCGGCCGAGGCACGGTTGAACGAGGTGCTCCAGCGCTTCGATTCGCCGGACGTGCTGGAGGCGGTGCACCGGGACTTCTCGGGGCTGGCGCTTCCGGGAGGCCCATGCGTGGGCCTGTTCAGCTCGGTGCTGAGGGCGCGGATGGCGGCGGGACGAGGCGAGCGCTTCTCCTCCCTCGCCCGGAGCGTCCTGGAATCACTCGGGCTCCAGGAAGGCACACCGGGAGAGCTGGACGCGGCGTGGCGCACCTACGCGGAACGGTGGAGCCACCTGGAGGCCCTGCACGGCGCGCGGGTGCGGCAGTACTTCGACAACTACGCCGCGCACTTCGCCTGGCGCAACCCGCTCATCGACGCACCGGGCCTGCTCGCGTACGTGTTCCGACTGGCCCTGCGGGTGGGACTGCTCCGCCTGACGCTCGTGGGCCATCCCCGGGTGGCGGAGCTGTGCCAGGAGTCCTCCCCCACCGCCGAATCACAGGAGCAGCTGGACCGGGCGGCGGTGGAGACCTTCCAGCTCGTGGCGAAGCACGTGGAGCAGGCACCGGACTTCCTGGCGCTCGCCGATGGGCTCGTGGGCCCGGGGCGAGGCGCGGACACCCTGGGCAAGGTGCTCATCTTCGCGACGTTCTGAGCGGCTCAGCGCGGGGCGAGCTCGAGGGAGAGCACCGCCCCGGCAGGCCGGTGGCTCCACTCCTGGAAGGACGCACGGAACTCGTCCATCGTCCGGGCGAGTGCGCTTCCGGGGCGTGAAGACAGGGCCTCGTGGCCGCCCGGGTCACGAGAGGAGAGGCCAATGAGGAAGGGGCCCTCGGGTGCCGCGTTCGGGAAGGGCCGGGCGAAGAGCCTGCGGTCCGCTTCCAGCCGGTACACCAGCGCCGTGAGGTGCCCGAGCACCCAGCCCGAGGCCATCTCACGTGCTTCGGGAGAAGGAGCCTCGACGGAGACGCGCAGCCGCACGGGCAGTTCCTTCTCGAGGTCCACCGGCTCGAACAGCGCGGCCCAGGCCGCCTCCGTCCCCTCGGCTCGAGCCCGACGAACCACCTCGCGCGCCCGGGAGAGCTCGTCGCGCAGCACCTGGAGCGTCGAGCGCGACACGTTGCGCGCGGTGTTGCGCGGCGGCAGCGCGGGAGCCACCACCGGCATGAGGTCCCTCCGGTCGCTGGTGCGGTAACCCGCGGTCCCGGCGGTCAGCGTCACGGGGCGAGGCCACTGCCAGGCGGAGAACGTCTCGAAGAAGTACGCGAGCAGCCCGCTGTCCGAGCGGATGGCCTCGCGGGGTGCATTCGTACACGCCCAGGCCACCAGCACCGACCAGGACAACCCACCCAGGTAACCCAGGGCATGCGAGTACACGCCGCGTGCCTTCGCCCAGGAGCGCACGGCGCGAAGCACGGTGCGGAAGCGCTCGGCTCCCGCGCCTTCGTGCTCCACGGAGTCGAGCAGCGCCCGCGTATCGGTCCACCCGTTGAGCGAGCGGAAGCCCGGGGTGTCCAGCCGCTCGCCGTACCGCGCCAGCAGCTCCGTCGGAGGACAGGGCTCCACGCCTTCGGGCCGGCGCGCGTACGACACATCGAAGTGGACGCCGTTGAGCGACAGCTTCACCAGGGGGAGCGCGGCATCGGCCACGAAGCGAGCGGCCGCGGGGCCTTCCTGCTCGGCCACGAGCCGGGTGAGGGCCTGGGCGAAGTCCTCGCGGGAGAGGCTCGCGGGCCCGACGGCCACCGCGTCCACGTCACTCCCGGCGTTGTCCGTGCCGAGCAGGTACGAGCCGTACGGGAGGAGTTCCGCGCCGACCCGGGCGCACAGGGCCTCGAGCCTGCCCACCACCGCCTGACGCGCTTGCCGGGTCTCGGAGGAGGGCCACTCTCCGCGAGCCGATAGCACGGTGCGGAGCACATCCTTCTCCTCCGCGGAGGTACGGGCACTCCTGGACGGCGCTGGAGGGGTGGAACGGGAAGCCCCGGAACGTGACCTTCCACCGAGCGGCACGCGCTGGCGGATTTCGAACGGGCCATCCCCCCGCTTGCTGGTGAGACACACGTCGCCCACCTCGAAGCGGATGGGACGCCAGTCCCGCTCCCAGGTAGCCAACGTGCGCCGGATGGTGGCGGCCGGAGCACGCGGGAGCTGCCCGACGGTCAGGTGCGGTGTGAAGTCGAACTCGGGCTCACGGCCCCGCGACCCACCTTTGGGGAAGACCTTCTCGAGCGCGGCGTGCAGGGCCTTCAGCGCACCATGCGGACGATCGTCGGGACGAAGCCAGGCCGTCACGTCGCTGCTGTGCTCGAAATACCCGAAGCCCGAGAGCATCACCTCGAAGGGCTCGATGCCCTGGAGTGCTTCCGTGATGAGCGCCTCCGCCTCGCCGAAGGAATCCTCGGGCACGAAGGGGAAGAGCAGCGTCACGTGGGGCATCCAGCGCGCGAACTTCGAGTCATGCACCGCACGCAGGGCCTGGATGGGAGCCCACACCTCCTCGGGAGGGACGATCACCAGGCACGACTGGCGGACGAGAGGCTCCGTGAGAGGCCGGCGCGTGGCCCTGGGGAGCGCGAGAGCCGGAGCCTGAACGGAGGCGGCGCCCCGCTTCAGCACACAGCTCAACCCGAAGTGGTCCGACGCGAAGAGTGCATCGCCGCCGGGACCTGGGGGACCCGAGAGCGGCGCCTCGGCGAAGAGCCCCACCTCGTGCGGAACGAGCCGTCCGGAGGCCGAGCGTACGAGCACGCGATCGAGACGCTGACGCCGGCCGGAAGTGGTCGTGAGCGCGGCGAGCGTGTTGCGGGAGGGATCGAACGTGTACCCCGCGTCACCGGGCCGCAGCGCCGTCCAGACATCGACGAAACCCGCCTTCTGGAAGTCCTGGACCTCGGGAGCATCGTCGCCGAAGTTGAAATCACCCACGAGCGCGAGGTCAGGAGACTCGCCAAGCGAGTGGGCCCATTCGATGAGGGCCTGGACCTGGACGGTGCGCGCCTTGGCTCTCACGGGATCGCGATTGCTCGTCAGGTGCGGCGTGGCCACCCAGAGCGAACCATCCAGGAGCGCGAGCTCACCCGCGATGATGCGCTTGTCACGGGAGAAGACGCACTGACTCAGCGAGGCGAATGGATACCGGGAGAGGAGGACCTGTCCATAGGGCTCGACGGTGGAGGCATCCGGTCCGTCCGAGACGAAGTAATGCTCACGCACCCATTGCTTCTCGAGCAACGCGCGGAGGAAAGGCGCGGTGACCTCCTGCAAGGCGATGACGTCGGCATCGACCGAGCGCAGCAGGGAAATCGTCGCGGCGGTCCGCCGGTGCGTGGCGAGCAACTCCGGATCGTACAGGTCGAACAGGACGTTGAACGTGGCGAACGTGAGCTCCGCGGGAGCGGGCCGGGCCGCGGTGGAAACAGACTGTTCCACCGCGACCCAGGCATTGGCTCGTGCGTCGTAGCGATAGAGCGGCAGCGGGGTGAAGCGGGGGGCAGCCTCACGGGTAGCAGCAGGAGGCGGCGGAGGCGGAGGCGGAGGCACAACCTCTTCCGAGGTCTTGAAGGTGAGGGAGGATAACCGGTCGATGCGTTCCCGGCGGTCCCACACCAGCTCGTGACCGCGTTTGAAGTACCAGACGCGGTGCCAGGGAATCTCCCCATCGGGAGCAAACGCCCCGAAGGGCATCTCCTCCATGGTTTCGCCATGCGCGTCGTAGCCGATGACGAACTCGCGCGCGTCGAACCGGGGGTCCCACCGGATACGGTGGTACACCTCACGGCTGGTCTGGAATCTGTCCTGAGACATGGAAGCACCCTCGCATCAGCGGGGAAAAGCCCCCACGCGCCCCACCCGACGCCCTCCCCTCGCCGGTCCTGACATCATCAAAGGATGCTCAGCCCTGTGAGAAGCCGCGCAGCACTCGCGAGGCCTCCTCGAACACCTTGGCGAGAGTTGGCTCGGCTGGACGGTGGGCTTCGAGAAGCGCGGCGTCCTCTGGGCGCCCAACATGCTTGAGCACGACCGCGGCTCCCAGAGAGCAGCTGGGGTCGACCGAGACCACCAGCCTCCGGGCCAGGGTTCGCAACTCGGTACGAACCTCCTCCGGAAGCGAGGGGAACACCTGCTCCTTGTACAGCAAGAGCAGGGAGAAGAGGCGGTCGCAGTACCTGGAAGCTTCGCCCTCGTGGCGCACGGCATCCTCGACCATGGACGCCGCCGCGAGGATGAAGGAAGGCAACGTGGCAACCAGTGCCAGTGGCAGCTCCGCGTCGAGCACCGTGACGACCCGAGTCTTGCGTTCCACCGGTACCGAGGGCTCGCGAGCCCACGTCAGGAGCTCATCCGGAGTCTTCTCCAGAAGAACGTGCAGACCCTCCAGGAGGCCCCAGTCCTTCGGGTCCATCTGGTCCAGACTTCGCCGCAGGATGGGCAAGAGGTCCGGGTGGCGTCTCTTCCAGAGTGCGGTTGCCACCGGGTTCACGTCTCGCGGTTCCGGTCCGGCCGCAGCCAGTCGCTCCAGCTTTCGGACAAGCGCCCGCCGTGCATCGGCGTCTTCGATCCGTCCCAGAGCCCTGATGATCTCCTCGACAACGGAATCCCCGTCGTAGTCCTCCCGAGCCTCTTCGAGAGCAAGCTGCTGCTCCAGACGCCTGGCGCTAGCGGAGCCGCCCAGCACCCCCAGACCAAACACCGCTGCCTGTCGTACGAGCGCATCGGAGTCCTCCAGCATGGCTTCCAGCGCGCCCCTGGCGCTCGATTCCGTTCCGATCCTTGAAACCACCTCGCGAGCCCGCTCCTCCTCGCCCCAAGAGCACGCGTCCACCAGTTCGGCCTGAAATTGCTCCACGTCTGTCCCGCGAGTCATCTCACACCTGTTCATGGAAAGCTGACGCCTGGAGGCACGTACCGTCGAACCAGGGTGCCACTG